>JAPPFC010000034.1 GCA_028824015.1 bacterium | reverse complement strand
TCTTCTAACTCGACTGCGGTTTCTACTTCCGAGCGGGCCCGGCGGCGGGGTCGCAGACCCTTTTCCCGCAGATCGTTCTCCACCAGGTGGACACCTTCCCTCCGGGTCAACTCCGCCAAGACCCCCGTACGGAACCCGGCCAACTGGTTCTCCACCCGGAAGGTCGACTTCAACCAGCCTTGGAGCTGTTCCAAGGTTGCTTCGCCCACCGGCCGGGTAGGCAACACCACCCGAACCTGATCGGCGACCCGACGGTCAATAGCTGTCTTCTCCATGACATCAGTATGCCCAGGGGGTGTGACAAAACACCACCCAATATCACCAAGCTGGCAAAACAAACACTAAAAAAGCTGATAGGAGGGTACGCGAAAAATACAGGCGCCCAGGACTTGACCTGTGGTCAGGTGATGGAGAACAGTGTATGGCATGGTTTGGAGTCGCAAGCCGGGCGGAGAATGGCGCTATCGGGTTCTGGGCATCCGATGCGCGGTCGATCCGGTCCTGCATGCCTTGGCTCCGCTGGGTCTGGCGGCCGCCCGGGGGACCGCCCTGGTGGTGGATCTCGATGATGAAGCGCCTGCCTATCCGGGTTCGACCTCCCTCGCCAAACTGGTTGTCTCCCAGCCGAGGCTTTCCCACCTCCGTCCACATCGACCCGGAGTGGCGATGCTACCCAACGGCTCTGTCCGTCCCGGGGAGGCCGCCGAAGTAATAGAAGCCCTGGTGGCGGGATGGCCTGCGGTGGTGCTGCGGTACGGGACCGGTCAGAGTCTTCCTCCCGTCCTTCTCCAAGTCCCGGTCGTGCCGGTGGCTCCTCTCCTGCCCGGCTTCCTCCATCCCCCGCTGACAGGCGCTGCCGTCTACCAGTCGTTGTTCTCGGGTCCACCTCCCAGGCTCAGGGGAGTCGTACTACCTCCTCTGGGTAGGTCCCACATCCAGGGGATGCTCACGGGCAGGGGGTTTCCTCCCCGGCGCTGGGTGAGGGCTTGGGAAAGGGTGTGGGAGGTGTCATGGCGCTGATCGACCGGCTGGTGGACACCATTCTCCTCTCGGACTTCCCAACCGATCGGGCTGCTCTCAACCGGCACGTCAAAAAGGTGCTTGCTACCGAAGCGCCGCTGGCCGACGCCCGGGTTGTCGAAAGAGTGGTGGACTCCCTGATAGGTCTGGGTCCGCTGGAAGAACTCCTTCGGGAACCGGACGTCACCGACGTGCTGGTCAACTCTCCTTCGGATGTGTGGGTGGAGCGAGGAGGCCACCTGGAGCGCACCGGTGTCTCATTCGGCGACGACGAGGCGGTTATCGCCTCAGTGGAAAGGGTGATCGCACCCTTGGGCCTCCGTATCGACCGGGCCTCGCCTATGGTCGACGCCCGGTTGGCCGACGGCAGTCGCCTCCATGCCATCATCCCGCCCGCAGCGGTCGATCATCCCATAGTTGCGGTGCGACGGTTCATCCCCCAGGCTGAGGACCTGGGCGCCCTGGTGGAGATGGGTTCTGTCACTCCCGACCAGGCCGACGAGCTGTCCTCGGTGGTCAGGGAGAGAAAGAACCTGGTGGTGTCGGGCGGCACCGGTTCGGGGAAGACCACCCTCCTGAACGTCCTCTCCGGCCTGGTGGATGACGGAGAACGGGTGGTGGTGGTCGAGGATGCATCCGAACTCCGGCTCCGGGGTCACGTGGTGCGCCTGGAGGGCAGGCCCCCCAACTCCGAGGGTGCGGGGGCCATAACTCTCCGCCAACTGATCCGCTCCGCCCTCCGCCTCCGCCCTGACCGGATCGTGGTGGGAGAGGTCCGGGGTCCCGAGGCTCTCGACCTGGTCAATGCCCTCAACACCGGCCACTCCGGGTCCATGTCCACACTGCATGCCAACAGTCCGGCCGAGGCGATCTGGCGGCTCGAGTCCCTGGCGCTGTCGGGGGCGGGGAACCTGTCAGCGGCGTCGATCCGCTCCCAGATCCACTCGGCCATCGATGTCGTCATCCAAGTGGAGAGAGAGGGAGGCCGGCGGCGGGTGGCGGCCATCGAACACCGGAGGGAACGGCCGTGACCGCAATGGCGCCTCTGGTGGTGGGATGGGCTCTGGCGAGCGGCATGGACTGGCGGCTGGTGACCCTGGTGGCGGTGGCGATTCTGCAACCCTGGCTGGTGGTGGGGCTGTTGGTGATGCTGGTCCTGGTTGAGTCCCGCCGGGTGAGAAGGCAGGCAAGCGGGTGCTCGGAGGAGGCGCAGGTGCTGTTGGGCGTGGCCGGGGAACTCCGGGCCGGTCTGGGGGTTCGCTCCGCAATGGCGGCGGCGGGCCAACGGTCGTCCCGGCTCGATTTCCGTCCCGTCCGCCGGTTGGTGGCCTCGGGCGCCCCTCTGGAGCGCATATCACAGGCCGTCACGGAGGCAATGCCCGTCCATGGCTCCCTGGCCTCCGCGGCTCTCCGGGTGGCGGACCGCACGGGCGGCCGGGTGGCGGAGGTCTTCGATTCCGCGGCCGCCCTGGCCATGGAGGAGGACGAACTTCGCCAGGAACGGAGAGCGGCGACCGCCCAGGCCAGGACCTCGGCGGTGGTGGTAGTCGGGATACCGGTGCTGGTGGTGATCCATCGGATCCTCAGCGGGGGCCTGTCGAGGAGCCTCTCCGCCAACCCCCTCTCAACCCTCCTGACCATTGCGGGGATCACCCTGCTGGCTTTGGGTGTGGCGGTGATGCTGGTCCTGATCAGGAGAGCCTCCCCATGACACGGGCACGCTTTCGTCTCGCCGAATCGGGTGCCGGTTCCTACTGGCCGTGGGTGCTCTTGATGGTGGCCGCCCTCCCCTTTGGGTGGTGGTGGGTGGCGGTCGGATTGGGCTTGGCGTGCTGGTCTCTCGGGCGCTTTCGTCATCGCAGGCAGCCGCCGCGGCCCGAGGACGTGATTGCGTTCGGCCGGCTGCTGGTGGTGCCGCTCACCGGAGGTATGTCCCTCGCCAACGCACTGACGATGGCCTCCCAGGAGGCCCACCCCCAACTGCGGGCCGAGGTGGCCCGATTGCTTCGTCGCAGCCGGCAGGAAGGCATGGCCGCCGCCCTGGCCGGGAGTGGCGGCCTCCTGGGCGAACTCCTCAGAAGGATGGCCGGCGCTCATTCTTCGGGGACTTCTCCGGTAAGGGCGGTCCTCACCCACGTTGAGAACCTTCATTCCCAGGTCCGGACGGAGTCGCTGTCTCGCATTCGCTCCCTACCTGTCACCCTTGCCGTCCCACTCACTCTGCTGATCGTCCCCGGCTTCCTGCTGGTGCTGGTGGGGCCGTCGGTGGTCTCCCGGGTGGCCGAGATGCTGAGCGGGCTGATCGGCACATGAATCCCCCTTCCCCCGCCCCGGCCGGACGCCGGGAACGAGACGACCAAAGGAGGTCGAAAATGTTGGCTCTGTGGACCAGGATGATGATTTGGTTCGACCGCGATGAGCGGGGTCAGGGCACCGTGGAGTACATCCTGGTGGTTCTGGCAGTGGTGGCCGTCGCCACAGTGTTGGTGCAGTGGGTCCGGAAGGGATCCGGGGACAACCTCTTGGAATCCATCTTCCGGAAGGCCCTCGAATTCGTGAAGGGCAAGATCGGGTTCGGGTTCTAGGACCGATGAGGTCGGAGACGGGGTCTTTGGCGGTGGAGGCGGCGTTGGTGATCCCCATCATCTTGGTGTTGATGGTGGCGGTGGCCGAGTTGTTCATGATCGCCACTACCCGTCTGGAGATGGAGGCTGCCGCCCGGGAGGGTGCTCGGGCGGCGGCCACCCGTCCCGACCCCGCCCGGGCCGCGGCGGCGGTGAAGTCCTCCCTGCCGACCGGGGTGGCGGAAAAGGTCAGGGTGGAGGTGACCGGCGCCCACGTGGTGGGCCATCCCGTCACCGTGGTGGTCTCCCTGAGATACCGTCCGGTCACTCCCTTCCTCGATCGATGGGTGGTCCGGCTCCAGAGCCGTGCGGTGATGCAGAGGGAGGGCTGAAGCCGGGGTGGAGGGAAGGGACGAGCGTGGAGCGGTGGCGGTGCTGGGAGTCGCCGTGATGGGTGTTCTCCTGATGATCGGTGTAGCCGTTCTGGACATCGCAGCGGTGGTCTCGGCCCGTACCAGCGCTCAAACCGCGGCGGACGCCGCGGCCCTGGCGGCCGCGCCGGCTACCTTCACACTCGTCTCTTCTCCCGAGGAGGCGGCTACCCGGATGGCGGAAGCCAACGGCGCCCGGCTGGTCTGGTGCAGGTGCCGGGTGGATCGCCGTCCGAAGGTGAGAACGGTGACGGTGGAGACCGCCGTAGTGGCTCGCCTGTGGCTGTGGGAGGAGGTGACGGTGTTCGCCCGGTCCCGGGCCGAGTTCGTCCCCTACTCTGGGAGTGAATGAGCGCCAAGCGGGCGGGAGGCACCAGGGCGACCGTCGCCCTCGAGCGGGCGGCAGTCCCGTTTCGACTGTGGTCCTACCGGGTGGACTACCAGGCCGTCGCCGACTACGGAAAGGCGGTGGCCGAGGCGCTGGGAGTCGAACCGGCGCGGCTCTTCAAGACCCTGGTGGCCTTCGCGGACGATCGACCCTTGGTGGGACTGGTCCCGGCGGACGCCCGGCTGAGCGTCAAGAGCCTGGCCAGGGTGATGGGCGTCCGGAGGGTGCGGCTGGCGTCGCCCCAGGAGGCCCGTCGGCTCACCGGCTACGTCCCCGGCGGCATCAGCCCCTTCGGGCAGCGCCGGAGAATGCCGGTGCTGGTTGATGAATCGGCGCTGGACCATCGATCCATTTGGGTGAGTGCGGGCAAACGGGGCCTTCAGATCGAGATCGATCCGGCCGAGTTGGTGAGGTTCCTGGAGGCGCGAACTGCTTCTATATCCACGGGATAGGGTGCGAGGCGGCTCCTTGGTATAGCATCCTTGGCCAACAGCACCTGTCGCCATGGTGAAAGAGTTGGGAAGGAAAGAGGATGTACGACAAGGATCGCCTGGAGGAAATAGCCAGGTATGTCAGGAAGACCCACCGGTGGGTCGTGGTAATAGGGGTGATCGTGATCTTCAGCATGGTGCTCAGTTTCTGCGGCGCTTTGCTTACGACAGCCTGAGTTTCCCGAAGGGGGACAGTCGGGGATTGGTGAACGGCTCAACCAGCGGTCATTCATGGGCCCTCGTGGGTGGCGTGGACGGCGTGCCGGGAAGGGGCCGTTCCGCCAGGGGCAAGATGTCAGGCGGCTGGGTCATGGTGGTGGCCGGCGTGGTTCCCGGATCTCGGGTGGAGGAGGTTGTTGTGAAGGGTTCGTTCGCGGATCTGTGGGCCCATGCCTGTAAGGCGGGTCTCCTGGCTGTAACGGTCGACATTCCCATCGGGCTGCCGGCCACTGAAGGCCGCACCGCCGACAGAGATGCGCGTCACTGTCTAAAGGGTCCGCCCAGTCGCTCCTCCTCTGTGTTTCCCACTCCTCCCCTTAGCTCCATCAATGCTTCCACATACGAGGATGCCCAAAAACTGGCGCGGCGCTCCACCGGTAAGGGCATCAGCAGACAGACCTACGCCCTTTTCCCGAAAATCAGGGATGTGCGATGCGCTGTCCAACCGGATGCCTTTGATCCCAGGTCCCGCCCCAGGGTTGCTGAAGTACATCCTGAAGTGAGTTTCCAGGCCATGGCCTGCCAGCCGATGTGCTTTCACAAGAGGTTTCAAGCCGGCGTCGCCGAGCGTCTGGCACTGCTCGAGTGCGACTTCCCAAACCTTGCCGACGTGGCTCTGCGGACCCGGATAACCGGCCGTGACGCTGCGGGGCTTGGTGAGACACTAACTCCCGGGCTGGATGACGTGCTCGACGCGGTGGCGGCGGCATGGACCGCCCGTCGGCTGATCCAAGGGAGGGCGAAGCGGCTGGGGGGCAGCGAGAGGGACCCTGACGGCTATCCGATGAACATCTGGGCATAGCCGGTCTGTTACGTTTCCCTCCATGATCTCCAACCGACAGGTCATGGCGATGCTCGACGAGTTGGTCGAGCTCACCACCCTCGACGAGGGTTCCCCTCAGTCCTTCAAGGTGCGGGCCTACGAGCGGGCGCGGCGGGCGGTGGAGAACCTTGGGCACGACCTGTCCGGGCTGGACCAGAAGGAGATCCAGGGCATCGGGGGGATCGGAAAGAGCATCGCGGCCAGCATCGCCGAGTTCTGCGAAACCGGCCGGGTCGCCAAGCTGGAGAACCTGCGCTTGAAGTACCCGCCGGCCTTCCGGGAATTGACCCGGATCCCGGGACTGGGTCCCAAGACGGTGAAGATGATCCGCCGGGAACTGGGAGTGGAGTCGCTTGACGACCTCCTGGCGGCGCTGGCGGACAACCGGCTTCGGGATCTTCCCGGATTGGGGGCAACCAGTGAGGCCAAGATCGCCCGGGCCGTGGATCGGCTCGGGCTGGCGGGAAAGGACCGGCGCATTCCCCTGGTCACCGCCTTGCCCATCGCCGAGACCCTCCGCCGGGACCTTGCAGGTTTGGAGGGCGTGGAGGCGGTGGCGACATGCGGCAGCGCCCGCCGGTTCCGCTCCTCCGTGGCGGATCTTGATTTGGTGGTGGCGGCGGACCCCTCGCGCCGGTCGGAGGTGATGGAGACGGTCTCCGGCCACTCCCTCGTGGAGGAGACCCTTCTCTCGGGGACGACCAAGACCTCGGTGCTCACCCGCAGCGGGCTGGGAGTGGACGTCAGGGTGGTTGCTCCCTCCCAGTTGGGATCGGCGATGCTGTATTTCACCGGATCCAAGGCTCACAATGTGCGCCTCCGGCAACTGGCGATGGAACGGAACCTGCTTCTCAACGAGTACGGCCTCTTCGGGGAGGGCGATGATCGGCTGGTGGCTTCCGAGACCGAGGAGCAGATCTACGCGGCGCTGGGGATGGAGTGGCTGCCCCCCGAGATTCGGGAGGACGCCGGTGAGATAGAGGCGGCTCTCGATGGAAGGCTTCCCCGGCTGGTCTCGGTAGAATACATCCGCGGCGACCTCCACTTCCACACCGACCGGTCGGGTGACGGGCGTTCCTCGCCCGTGCAGATGGTGGAGGCTGCGATCGGCGCCGGCATGGAGTACGTGGCTATCACCGACCACGGAGAGGACCTGGCCATCAATGGCTTGTCCCGGGCTGAGATGAAGGCGCACCGCCGGGAGATCGCCCGACTGGGGGAGCGCTATCCGGAGATCGAGATCCTGTTCGGTTGCGAACTGAACATCGGCGTGGACGGGGATCTCGATTACGACGCCGACTACCGGCTGGGCTTTGACTGGTGCGTGGCCTCGGTCCACTCCCACTACGACCTGGCGCCCCGCCGGCAGACCGAAAGGCTGCTGCGGGCGGTGGCCGATCCGGCGGTCTCGGCCATAGGGCACCTGACCGGTAGGATGCTGGGGCGCCGTCCGGGGATAGAACTCGAGTTGGACCCGGTTCTTGAGGAAATGGCCGCCCGGGGAGTGGCGCTGGAGGTCAACGGCGCCCTCGACCGCCTGGATGCCTCCCCCGAGGTGGTCCGCCGGGCGGTGGCGGCAGGGGTGATGCTGGTCATCTCCACCGACTCGCACCATGTATCTGAGTTGATCAGGATGTCATACGGGGTGTCCAACGCTCGGAGGGGTTGGGCTACCGCAGATTCGGTGCTCAACACCCTTCCCCGGGAGGAGTTCATCAGACAGGTCCGGTCGAGGCGTGAGTCGGGGTAGTACGGGCGCCGAGTGATGCCGCGGGGGAGCGGCGGGTGTCTGCCCGGAACTCGGGTGAGAATGCCGGGCGATCCCCCTTTCTAAACTGGCGGATGGCACGAAAAGCAGACCGTCGATTCTCCGAGGAGAGGTATTTCCCCCATGGATCAGTCATTTTTCTTGATCGCCGCCCTGGTTTTGGGCCTGGCCGCGTTGGTGTTGGCGATGTTCTTCACCCGCCAGGTCTTGGCCGCCCCCATGGGGAACGAACGGATGCGAGAGATCTCCGAAGCCATCCGGGAGGGAGCGATGGCGTTCCTGCGAAGGGAGTATCGATGGCTGGCGGTGTTCGTGGTGGCCATGTTCATCCTGATCGGCCTGGTGCTGGATGATGGATGGTTGCGAGCGCTCGCCTATGTGTTCGGTGCGGTTCTTTCCGCCACGGCGGGCTTTGTGGGGATGAGGGTGGCGACCGCCGCCAATTCCCGCACCGCCGAAGCGGCCCGCCTGGGGGGTGTGCAGCGAGCCCTCCCTCTTGCTTTCCGGGGTGGAGCGGTGATGGGTTTCACAGTGGCCGGCCTGGGACTGGCCGGAGTGACGCTGGGCTATCTGGTGTTCGTGGAGGCCAGCGGGATGGAACTCGCCCGGGGAGTGGACATTGTGGCGGCCATCGGACTGGGGGGATCCTCGATCGCTCTGTTCGCCAGGGTGGGCGGCGGTATCTACACCAAAGCGGCCGACGTCGGAGCGGACCTGGTGGGCAAGGTTGAAGCAGGCATTCCCGAGGACGATCCACGCAATCCGGCGGTGATCGCCGACAACGTGGGTGACAACGTCGGCGACGTGGCCGGGATGGGAGCCGACCTGTTCGAGTCCTATGTGGGTTCCCTGGTGGCGCCGATCGCCTTCGCCGCCTTGGTCTTCGCCAACGCCTCCTACCAGTTGGGGGCCATCGTCTTCCCCCTGGCGGTCGGAACGGTTGGCATGTTGGCTTCCATCATCGGCTCTTTCTTCGTCAAGCCCCGCAACGCCTCCGACCTGGCTTCGGCACTTCACCGCGGCACCAACTCGTCGATGGTGCTGGCGGCGCTGGGAATCCTGGGCGTCTCCTACTGGATCTTCGGAGACAACTCCGACGTCCAGCCTCTCGGTCTGTGGGTGGCGGTGGTGATCGGCCTGGCCGTGGGCTTCGTAATCGGGAAGATCTCCGAGATCTACACCTCCGACCACTACCGGGCGGTGAAGGACATCGCCGAACAGGCCGAGAC
>JAPPFC010000031.1 GCA_028824015.1 bacterium | reverse complement strand
TGTTGGTGGTGCTCACCATCGTCAACATCTGGTTGGAGCGAAAAATCGTGGCGGACATGCAGAACCGCGTGGGTCCGGCCCGGGCGGGCCCTTGGGGGATCCTCCAGACGCTTGCCGACGGGCTGAAGCTGTTCTTCAAGGAGCAGGTGACCCCGCGGAAGGTGGACCTGGGCGCCTACCTGCTGGCGCCCTTCCTGGCGGTGGTGCCCGCCTTCCTGATCTTCATGATGGTCCCTCTCGGTCCCGGCCTGGAGATCGCGGGCCGCCAGGTCCCCCTCCAGGGGGCGGACCTCAACATCGGCATCCTGTTCATCCTGGCGATGTCGTCCATGGCCGTGTACGCGGTGGTGCTGGCCGGGTGGTCCTCGGGATCCAAGTACCCGTTGCTGGGTGGCGTGCGGGCCACCGCGCAAGCCATCTCCTATGAGGCGGCCATGGGTTTGGCGATGGTGGCGGTCGTGATGTTCTCGGCCACCGCTCCGGGAGCCGAAAGCGGAACGCTCTCCCTCGCCGAGATCGTGGAGCGCCAGTCCGGTACCTGGTCGGGGACCGTCGCCTTCCTCGACCCGGTGGCCAGCTTTATTCCCCGCTGGTATGTCTTTCCCCAGGTGGTGGCGTTCGTGATCTTCTTCCTGGCGGCGGTGGCCGAGACCAACCGGGCGCCCTTCGACCTGGTGGAGGCGGAACAGGAGTTGGTGGGGGGATTCCACACCGAGTACTCCGGAATCCGCTTCGCCATGTTCTTTCTGGCCGAGTACATCAACATCCTCTCCATGTGCGCCATCGCCGCCACGCTCTTCTTCGGCGGGTGGAACGGCCCGACCTGGGAAGGAGTCGTGCCCGGATGGGTTTCAGCCACCCTGCCCGTGGTGTGGCTGATGTTGAAGAGCTACGTGCTGGTGGTGGCGTTCTTCTGGATCAGGGCCACCCTCCCGAGGTTGCGCTACGACCAGTTGATGACCCTGGGTTGGAAGCGGCTGATACCCGCCTCGATGCTGTGGCTGGTGATCTCCACCGTGGTGATCGGGTTCCGTCAGTTCGGGCTGCCCTTTATAGGGTGAGGTGAGAATATGGGAATACTGAGAGAATTCTGGAAGGGCTTCAAGGTGACCGGCTCGATCGGGCTGCGAGGCCTGTTCGGGAAGGACATCGTCACCACCCAATACCCGTCGGAGATGCGGGAGAAGCCGGTCCGGTTCCACGGCCGCCATGTCCTGAACCGCTATCCCGACGGGATGGAGAAGTGCATCGGGTGCGAACTGTGCGCGGGAGCCTGCCCGGCTCGGTGCATCTATGTGCGGGGGGCGGACAACCCTCCCGATGATCCCAAGAGTCCGGGAGAACGCTTCGGGTACGTGTACGAGATCAACATGCTGCGCTGCATCTTCTGCGGGCTGTGTGTGGAGGCCTGCCCGACGGAGGCCATCACCATGACCCACCTCTTCGAGATGTCGGTGACCAACCGCAACGACGCCATCCACACCAGGAAGGAACTGTTGATGAGAGAGGACGGGTCGGTCCCCCACATCTACCCCGAGGACCCGTTCGCCGACCTTTCCGAACTGGACGCCGCCGACGGTTGGCTGCGCGCCACCTCACCCAGCGGGGTGGCGGCCTACGAGGGAGAGACCATGTGGCAGGCCACCCCCGGTCCCGCCTCCTGGAAGCCCGAGCCCGATCAGGAGACCAGGGACTCCCAGCATGGTTGAACTGGTGGTCTTCGCGTTGATGGGGGCCGGGACGCTGGCCGGCGCGGTGACGGTGGTCCTGGCCCGCAACCCGGTCCGCTCCGCGTTGGGGCTCCTGGGAGCCCTGGTCTCCCTGGCTGTCATATACGTGGTCAACCTGGCCCACCTGGTGGCTGCCGTGCAGGTGGTGGTTTATGCCGGAGCGGTTCTGACCCTGTTCCTGTTCGTGATCATGTTCATCGGCGTGGACCGCTCCGAGGACACCTCCGAGACCATACCCCTTCAGCGCAAACTGGTGGCTGGACTGGCCACCGTAGTGGCCCTGGGAGCGGCGGTGCTCGTCTCGAGGGGCCGGTTCAGCTGGACCCCCGCCTCGGGGGAGGCGGCCGAGATTCCCAACGGCACGGTCCAGGCTCTGGGAGGAGAGCTCTTCACCACCTGGGTGCTGGGGGTGGAAGTGACCGCTCTGTTGTTGACCATCGCCGCGGTGGGGGCGATCGCCCTGGCCTTTCACCGACGGTCCGCCGAAACGCCGACGGAGGACTGATGCCCGTCGTCACTCCCGGCTGGTACATGACGCTGGCCGCCGTCCTGTTCGTCCTCGGGATGACCGGGGTACTGATCAGGCGTAACGCCCTGGTGATGTTCATGTGCGTGGAGTTGATGCTCAACGCGGTCAACCTCACCTTCGTGGCCGCCGGCCGGGCGGCGGGAGTGCTGGACGGTCAGGTGGCGGTCTTCTTCGTGCTGGTGGTGGCGGCCGCCGAGGTGGTGGTGGGCCTGGCGATCATCGTCGCCATATTCAGGAGGCGGGAGACCGCCTCGGTCGACGAGTTGGCGGCGCTTCGGGGATGATCGAGCTTCCGACCGAGGCTTTGTGGCTGGTGATCGCCCTTCCCCTGGGGGGTGCGACCCTGCTGCATTTCGTCGGCCGATGGCTGGGCGAGCCACGGGCCGGATATCTCGCCTGCGCCGCGTCGCTGGCCGCCTTCGGGGTGGCGGCGGCCGCCGCCGTGCCGTTCCTGACCGGGGAGGGGCACCCTTCCCAGTCCCTCCTGTGGGAGTGGATGCCGGCGGTGGGCGCCTCCTTCGAGATTGTCTGGGATCCGCTCTCGGCGCTGATGACCCTGGTGGTGACCGGGGTGGGCTCGCTGATTCACATCTATTCGCTGGGGTACATGCACGGCGACCCCCGCTTCGCCCGGTTCTTCGCCTATCTCAACCTGTTCACCGCCTCCATGCTCACCCTGGTGCTGGCGGGGAACTACGCCATGCTGTTCGTGGGCTGGGAACTGGTCGGTCTCTGCTCCTATCTCCTGATCTCGTTCTGGTTCACCCGGCCGTCCGCCGCCGCGGCGGGAAAGAAGGCCTTCGTCGTGAACCGGATCGGCGACTTCGGCTTTCTCATCGCCCTGATGCTGATCTTCAGTTCCTTCGGGACGCTGTCCTATTCGGGGGTGTTCGACCGGGCCGGGGATGAACTGGCGGGGTCGGCGGCCACCTGGATCGGGCTGATGCTGGCGGCCGGGGCGATCGGGAAGTCGGCGCAGATCCCGCTTTACGTGTGGTTGCCCGACGCCATGGAGGGACCAACCCCCGTCTCGGCCCTGATTCACGCCGCCACCATGGTGACCGCCGGGGTGTATGTGATTGCCCGGTCCGCTCCGATCTTCGAGTTGGCGCCCACCGCCTCGGGGGTGGTGGCCGCGGTCGGGGCCCTGACCGCCCTGTGGGCGGCCACCATCGCCATCGGCCAGTCCGACATCAAGCGGGTGCTGGCCTATTCCACCATCAGCCAGTTGGGCTACATGTTCCTGGCGGTGGGGGCGACCGCCTATGTGGCGGGTGTGTTCCACCTGATGACTCACGCCTTCTTCAAGGCTCTCCTGTTCCTGGGGGCGGGTTCGGTGATCCATGCCATGGGAGGACGCCAGAACATGGAGGAGATGGGGGGACTGCGAAAGGCCATGCCCGTCACATTTCTCACCATGGGGATCGGGGTGGTGGCCATTGCGGGGTTCCCGCCGCTGGCGGGCTTCTGGTCGAAGGACGAGATCCTGGGCGTGGTGTTCAACCAGGGAGGGTTCTTCACGGTGCTGTGGCTCGTGGGTCTGATAACCGCCCTGCTGACCGCCTTCTACATGATCCGCCAGTTCGTGATGGTGTTCCTGGGCCGGCCCCGCTGGCCCGAGGGGGTCGTCCCCCACGAATCCCCCCGCTCCATGACTGTTCCCCTGGTTGTCCTGGCCGTCCTGTCGGTGCTGGGAGGGCTGGTCAACACTCCCTTCAGGCTGGGGCTCGAGCATTTCCTGGAGCCTTCCTTCGAGGGGGTGAAGCTCGGACACCCCGCCGAGGGGGTGGTCTCCATCCTGGTGCTGGCCGCGGTTGCGGTGGGGGCCGGAGCGGTGGGCGCCGCCATGGCCTTCTTCGCCTATCACCGTCCCCCCGAGGCATGGCGGCGTTTCCAGGCGGCGTTCGGCAAGGTGTGGGGATGGTGGGAGGAGGGCTACCGGGTGGATGAGATTTACGGGACGATGCTGGTCGCCCCCGGCCGCCGTCTCGCCGAGGAGGCCGCCTTCCGGCTGGACCTGGGCGTGGTGGACGGGGCCGTGAACGGAGTGGCGCGCCTGGTCAGGGCCGCCGGAACCCTGATCCGTCCCGCCCAGAGCGGTCTGATCCGCCAGTACGGCCTGTGGTTCGGCCTGGGACTGGTGGCGCTCCTGGCATGGCTTCTGGTGAGGGGCGGGCTGTGAGTCACCGGCCATGCTGACCCTGCTGGTGCTCACGCCCCTCCTGGGGGCGGTGGTGGTGGCGCTGATTCCGGCCCGTCGCCGGGAACTTCACCTGCCGCTGGGCATGGCCCTGTCCGTGGCCCCCCTGGGGCTGGCGGGAGCGGTGTTCTTCTCCTTCGACGCGGGGGAGGCCTCGTTCCAGATGGTCGAGAAGGTGGTGTGGTGGGAGCCGTGGGGGGTGTCGTGGCAACTGGGCGTGGACGGGATCTCGCTGGGGATGGTGGCTCTGACAGCCATCCTGTTCCCCCTCAGCCTGGCAGTCTCCGACTCCATCTCCCACCGGCGCAAGGCGTTCGTGGTGGCCATGCTCTTTCTGGAGACGGGCCTGATCGGCACCTTCCTCGCCCTGGACCTGCTGCTGTTTTTCGTGTTCTTCGAGGTGATCCTGGTCCCCATGTACCTGATAATCGGGGTATGGGGAGGGGAGCGCCGGGTCTACGCAGCCGTCAAGTTCTTCATCTACACCGCTTTCGGTTCGGCGCTGCTGCTGGCGGCGATCATCGCACTGGCCGTGATGCATGCCTCCCAGACGCCCGACGGCCTGCTCAGCTTCGACTACCTGGCCCTGCTGGCCCTGGACATCTCGCCGACCGCCCAGATGTGGCTGTTCGGCGCATTTGCCCTGGCCTTTGCGATCAAAGTGCCCCTGTTTCCCTTCCACACCTGGCTTCCCGACGCCCATGTGGAAGCGCCCACCGCCGGGTCGGTGCTGCTGGCGGGAGTGCTCCTGAAGCTCGGAACATACGGGCTGTTGCGGTTCAACCTCACGCTCTTTCCCGAGGCGACGGTCTCCCTGGTGCCGGTGCTGGCGGTCCTGGCGGTGGTGGGAATCATCTACGGGGCGGTGGTGGCGATCGTCCAGCCCGACCTCAAGAAGTTGGTTGCCTATTCGTCGGTCAGCCACCTGGGGTTCGTGGTGCTGGGGATTTTCGCCCTCACTTCAGCCGGGCTCCAGGGCGCGGTCATCCAGAACGTCAACCACGGGCTCACCACCGGGGCCCTGTTCCTCCTGGTCGGGATGCTCTATGACCGGCGTCACACCAAACAGATCAGCGACTTCGGGGGTCTCGCCACCCCGGCTCCCCTGATGGCCGGGTTCTTCCTGTTCATGGCCTTCGCCTCGATCGGCCTGCCCGGGCTCAACGGGTTCGTCGGGGAATTCCTGGTGTTGGTGGGGAGCTTTCCCTCCCTCCCCGCCCTGACGGTGGTGGCGGCGTTCGGGGTGGTGCTGGCCGCCATTTACATGCTGTGGGCCTATCAGCGGGTGTTCACGGGACCGGTGTCGGGAGCCGAGAACCGCAAGCTCGCCGACCTTTCCCCCAAGGAGACGGCCGTGCTGGCGCCCCTGGCGGCTCTGGTCCTGCTGCTGGGCCTGTATCCCGGCATCCTCCTGGAGCGGACCGCTCCATCCGTGGAGGCGATTCTCGACCGCATCGAGCAGCACACCGACTACCAGGCGCCCTCTCCCGGAAGGCTTGCCGACGTGTTCCTGTCTGACTCCGAGGAGGACTCGTGATCCCCGAAGCCTTTCCCGAGATAGCGTGGTCGGCTCTGGCGCCGGAGTTGGTGCTGGTGTTCGGGGCGGTGGCCCTTCTCCTGCTGGACGTTCAGAGAAAGCCGGGAGTGAAGGTCCTGTGGGTGATGTCCCTGGTGATCCTTGCGGTCGCCCTGGCGCTGGGCGTCTGGCAGTGGATCGCCGCCACCCCCGAGGGAGAGCCGATCTTCGGAGGGATGCTCCTCTTCGATCGTTCCGCCGCGCTGGCCCGCCTGGTGGTCCTGGGGGTCACGATCCAGGCCATGGCGGCCGCACGCAGCCTCTTCGCCCACCTGGGGAACAGGGCCGCCGAGGGATTGGCGCTGGTGCTCCTGGCGGCAGCCGGCTTCATCCTCATGGCGGCTTCACAGAACCTGGTGATGATGTTCCTGGGGCTCGAGATGGGATCGATCTCCCTCTACATCCTGGCCGGCATCGCCGGCGACGGGGTGCGTTCCGACGAGGCGGCGCTCAAGTACCTGCTGCTGGGGGCGGTGGCGTCGGCGGTCTTCATCTACGGAGCGGCCCTGGTGTTCGCCGGGACGGGCTCGCTGGACCTCCTGGGGATCGGAGAGTTCTTTGCCCGCAACCTGTTGCTTTCCCCGGCGGTCCTCCTGGTGGGAATCGGCCTCTTGACGGCCGGGCTCTCCTTCAAGGTGGCGGCTGCTCCCTTCCATGTGTGGGCGCCGGACGTCTACCAGGGGGCCCCGGCGGGGATCGTGGGATACATGGCCGCGGTGGCCAAGGTGGGCGGGTTCGCGGCTCTGGCCAGGGTGCTGCTGTCCGGCTTCGAGAACTTCCGACCGGACTGGGCGCCGATCGTGGCGGGGATTGCGGCGCTCTCGATGGTCGTCGGAGCGCTGATGGCCATCATCTCTTCGGACATCCGTCGCCTGCTGGCCTACTCGGGGGTGGCTCACGCCGGTTTCATCCTCACCGGCCTCGCCTCGGGGGTGGAGGGGTCATCCTCGGTCTGGTTCTACCTGGCGGTGTACACCGTGCAGTTGGTGGCGGCCTTCTCGGTGATCTCCGTGGTCGGGGGAGCGGCCTCCTCGGGGTCGGATCTCTCCGACTACCGGGGCCTCTACCGCCGCTCGCCCTTCCTGGCCCTGGTCCTGTCGGTCGCTCTTCTGGGGATGGCGGGACTTCCTCTCACCACCGGGTTCGTGGCCAAGCTGGGTGTCTTTCTCTGGGCGTGGAGGGGAGACCTGGAGTGGCTGGTGGTGGTGGCCGTGGTGGCCTCGGCGATGGCGATCTACCTCTATCTGCGGGTGATCGTGATCATGTACATGCAGTCTCCCGTCGGCGATGACCCGGTGCTCTGTGACCGGCCCACCTCCTGGGCCCTGGGAGCGGCGACCGCGGTCACGGTGGTGCTGGGGGTGTTCCCCCAGCCCCTGCTCAGGCTGGTCGAGACGGCCATCTACCTGTGAGAGGGGTTCGTAACGTCGCTTGACGGTGTGCCCCCGGTCGACCGGATGGCGCCGGGATCAGACCGCGACGGGGACGCGGCTGGACGGGTAGGACCTCCGTAGCTCCTCCACCGCCTCGGGGCTCCAGTCGGCTCCCAGGGGCAGGCGAAGATCCTTCCTCTCCGGATTCCGGCAGGGCTTTCCCTGGGTCACGTAGAGATGGATGGACCCGCCGCGGATCTCGAATACATATGAATAGACGGTGTCGTATGAGGAATGGTTACAGATGCCCGAATCGCCCTGATCATGGGACTCCTGCAGTTCGAAGATGTCCGAGAGTTGCCGGGCGTGGCGGAGACGGCGGGTCGCCGCTCGCAGCCGGGGACCGGAGGTGACCGTGTCGTCGTCTTGGCGGGTGGCGCCCAACTCAACGTGGTGGTTGGAGCGGGCGACCCGGTTGGTGGGGTGGAAGGTGGCCTTGATCTGTTGTCCCCGCACCTCCACTGTGGCCAGGTCGGCTCGGTCGATCAGCACCAGGTTCGCCCAGACGTACGGTTCCCGGCTCATCGCCCGTTCCACCGCCGCCACCCCGCTGCGGACATCGATGCCCTCTCGGAGGGCGATCTCGGTCAGCCGGTCGTAGTTCAGGCCGGGAACGGTGCGCACGTTGGAGTCACAGCACAGCAAACCGTGGCGGTTGGCGCCCAGCGAGAATCCCGAGAACCGGTCGAGGTCGGGATCGGTTCCCGCCCAGGTCTCGACGCCGGCTATGCCGAACACGTCCTCCTCGATCACCAGGCGATCCTCGAAGCGGGCCCGTCCGAAGTCCTTGTTCTTGAACAACAAGTACCCGGTTTCGGTTCGTAGAGCGCCTGTAGTGCACATTCGGGTTCAGCTCCTGGGTTGTCTTGTCAAATGATATCGGAGCAGGCGCGGACCGGACCCGTGCAGCTTGGGCGGATCCCATTGGAAGAGGCTTCGGATGACACCCGACAACACAAAAGACTGTCCTGATCCGCAGGCTCCCATCGCAGCGGTTACCATGTGAGCAACCAGATCCGTCGGGCGGGATCACTATTCTGAAAACGCAAGGTCGTCCCGGTGGGGTTGCCCGCCCAGTGCGCCCAACCCGGGTAATAAAGAGCTATCAAGGAGTGCGAAGCTATGAGTGAAAAAAACCATGAGATTCAGAGCATCCTGGAGGAGTACCAGCAGAAGAAGCTGAGCCGCCGCCAATTCCTGAAGAAGGTGGGAGCAGCCGGGGTAGGGGCCACGGCCGCCGCCGCGCTCCTGGCCGCCTGCGGGGAAGATGAACCCGCCGCCACCACTGCGGCGCCCACCACCACCGCGGCGCCCACCACCACTGCGGCGCCCACCACCACCGCGGCTCCCGAGGAGATGGGCCCGACTCGGGGCGGCACGTTGCGCGAGGGCTACAACCGTGACGTCTCCAAGCATGACCCGATCACCACCAACTGGTATGACCCGGCCTTCTTCGCCATCTACGAAGCGATCGTGACGGTTTCCCCCGACGGTGACTTCGTGCCCCAGTACTGCACGGACTTCAGTGTCTCCGGCGACGGCCTCGAGTACCGGTTCACGGTGGAGGACCGCCAGTCCCATTCGGGCGGCACCATCACCGCCGCCGACGTGGCCGAGTTCTATCGCATCCAGAAGTTCAGCTTCATCGCCAGCCTGGCCTCGCCGATCAGCCACTACGAGGTGGACGGCGACCAGGTGGTGGCCAAGATGAACAACGCCTGGGTGGGCACCCTCGGGCCGCTCGCCACCGGCTACTGGCGGATCGCCAACATAAACACCTGGAAGGAAGTGGGCAGTTACGACGACGAGACCGGTCTGGCCGGCGAGGGCGTGGTCGCCTCGGTTTACGGCACGGAGATCGTTGACGCCACGGGTCCGTTCAAGCACACCGAGTGGGTGCCCGGCAGCCACTCCTATGTCGAGCGCTGGGATGACTACCCGGGCTCCAACGTCCCTTACTTCGAGAACAAGGGGACCGCTCACCTCGACGCCATCCGCTGGACGGTGATAACCGAGGCCGGCCAGCGCGCCACCCAGTTGGAGAACGGGGACATCGACACGCTGTTGAACCCCGCCCACCAGGACCTGGCCCGGTTGCAGGGGAACCCGGACCTGACCGTTTACCAGCACGCAGAGTGGTCCGGCTACTTCATGTTCATGAACCGGGAGAACTACCCGGAGCTTTTCGGCGACGTGGAGACCCGCCGGGGCCTCTCCCACGCCGTGGACCGGGAAGGCATGGTGCAGGCGCTGCTGTTCGGCAACGGCGCCGCCACTTACGGGCCCTTCCCGACCACCGACCGCTACTACGACCCGGCGGTGGAGCAGTACAACAACTACGACGTGGCCGAGGCCAACCGGTTGTTGGACGCGGCCGGCTGGTCGATGGGCTCGGATGGAGTGAGAGAGCGCGACGGCGTGCCGCTCCAGTTCGAGTTCATGGTGGAGAACGAGTCCCTGCAGACCGCCATTGCCACCGCCGCCGCCGCCCAGTTCTCACAGGTGGGCGCGCAGGCGGATGTGAACGTGGTCGACCGGGCGGTGTGGTTCGAGAGGGCCGGAGGCCCGGAGGTGCCCGCCGGTCTGTTCATGTGGCTGTGGCCCATCCCGATCGACGTGCTGACCCTGTTCTGCGCCAGCTTCACCATCCCGGTGCCCAACTGGTCCCACGCCAACGAGCCTCGCATCGACCAGGCGATCGCCGACTGGCAGTCCGCCGGGACGGAGGAGGCGGCCGCCAAGGCTCAGTCCGACTTCCAGATCGCCTGGGCCGAGACGCTTCCGAACATGTCCTTCATCAACCAGAACTCCACGTTCGTGAAGAACAATCGGGTGCATGGCTGGTCGCCGCACGTGTGGCTGCTCTATCCCTACTACAACGACACCTGGATCGAGGCCTAGAGACCGATACGATCGAGAGAGAAACTCCCCGCCCCTCCGTCGGGGGCGGGGATTCTCTTGCTAGACGCGTCGCTGCGGCGTCACCTCTTACACTGACCCGGTAATGACTGCCTCGACTCCCGAGTCCTATCTCGCCGACTGGGACCGGCGGCTCTTGGATTTCGAAGAGAGCCAGCACATCTCGGCGTTCCGGCGGGGGATGCGGAACCTGGTTCGCAACCGTCTGCTGCTTTCCGGGGTGATTCTCGGGGTGCTGGTGGTGGGTGCCGGGGTTCTCGGTCCCGTCATTGTGGGCGGCGACTACGAACTCATCAACTTCTCCAACATCCATGCCGTCCCCTTCAGCGAGGACGCACTGTTGGGCACCGACCATCTGGGCCGCGACACCGCCACCAGGCTGTTCGTCGCCATCCGGGTGAGTTTGGCCGTGGCGGTGGGAGTGACCGGGTTGGCCCTGTTGGCCGGCTTGGCGATCGGGACGATATCGGGCTTCAGGGGAGGCTGGACCGACCGTTCCCTCAGTGGAGTGATGGACTTCATCTGGGGTTTTCCCCTGATCCTGGTGGCCGTGCTGTTCGCCGGGGGCCTTGGTGAAGGTCTGCTGTCGGTGATCCTGGCGGTGGGTCTGGTCAACATGGCCGCCATCGCCCGGGTGGTGCGCGGTGAGGTCCTGGCCCTGTCGGAACGGGAGTTCATCGAGGCGGCCCGGGCGGGCGGGCTCTCCAACTGGCGGATCATCCGCAAGCATCTGCTGCCCAACATCCTCGCTCCTGCACTGGTCCTCGCCTCCTACTACGTGGCGGTGGCCATCATCGCCGAGGCGGCGCTCTCCTTCATCGGCCTGGGCGCCCAGCCTCCCCTGCCCAGCCTGGGGCAGATGGTGGCGGAGGGACGCAATTTCCTGCAGCTCAACCATTGGGAGACCACGGTCCCCGGATTGACACTGGTGGTGATGGTGCTTTCGGTGAGCCTGATCGGAGACGGTCTGCGGGATGTGTTCGATCCCCGGCTGAGGCATGAGGCCAAGGGTCTCGAGTCATGAGGTACCTGGCCGGCCGCACCGTCTACATGCTGGTGATCCTGGCGATCTCCTCGGTGGCGGTGTTCTACGCCATCCGGCTCTCGGGAGGAGACGCCACCGCCGCCCGGTTGCCCGCCTCGGCCACAGAGGCCGACCGGGAGACCCTCCGGGAGGTCCTGGGTCTCAACGATCCTATCTACCAGCAGTACTTCACCTACATGGGAAGGCTTCTCAGCGGGGACCTGGGCAATTCCCTCACCAACAACGCCCTGATTTCCAAGATGGTGATCGAGCACGGACGGAACAGCATCATCCTGGGCGCCGCTGCCTTCCTGCTGGTCTTTGTGGTGGGGATGCCGCTGGGGATGCTGGCCTCGGTGAGACGCAACACCTTCACGGATCAGGGCATTATGAGCCTGTCGGTGGCGGGCATGGCCGTGCCCAATTTCTGGCTGGCCCTACTGAGCATCTGGCTCTTCGCCAGCGTGCTGGGTTGGCTGCCCTCGGCCGGATGCTGCGAACCCAGACAGCTCATTCTTCCCGCCATCGTGTTGGCTGCGGAAGGCACGGCTCTCACGGTTCGGATGACCCGGTCCGCAATGTTGGAGAATCTTGACTCCGACTGGGTACGCACCCTGAGGGCGGGTGGTCTCTCCGAGACGCGGGTAATCGGCAAACACGTCTTTCGCAACGCCCTGATACCGATCATCTCCCTGGCGGGGCTGCGGATCGGCCAGATCGTGGGATATGCCCTGATAGTGGAGGTGATCTTCGGGTGGCCGGGACTTGGACAGGTGCTGGTCAACGCGGTCCTGCGCCGGGACTATCCGGTGGCCCAGTTCTTCTCGTTGGTGCTGGTGGTGATGGTGGTGCTGGGCAACTGGCTGGCCGATCTCGGATACCTGGCCGCCAACCCGAGGCTCAGGAAGACCTGATGGCCGCACCCCTTCTCTCCGTACGGGAACTCACCACGGTGATTCGCACCGAGGGGATCGAGTTCGAAGTGGTGAGGGGGGTGTCGTTCGATATGTACCCCAATGAAATCCTGGGCTTGGTAGGGGAGTCGGGTTGCGGCAAGACCATGACGGCCCTCTCGGTGATGGGCCTGATCCCGTCTCCGGCCGCCCGGATCGCCGGCGGGGATGTCCTGTTCGGTGACCGGGACCTGGTGAGTCTCCCGGAGCGGGAGATGCGGGAGGTGCGGGGCGACGACATCTCGATGATCTTCCAGGACCCTCTCACTTCCCTCGACCCGATGTTCTCCATCGGCCACCTTCTCACCGAGGTGATCCGCCGCCATCGATCGGTCTCCCGCTCGGAGGCCGAGGCCATGGCGCTCCAGGCGCTGGCGGAGGTGGAGTTGCCCGACCCCGAGACCCGCATGAGCCAGTACCCGCACCAGTTGTCGGGAGGGATGCGCCAGCGGGTGATGATCGCCATGGCCCTCATGCTCGATCCGGACATCCTGATCGCCGATGAGCCCACCACCGCCCTGGACGTCACCGTGCAGGCCCAGATCCTCGACCGGCTGCTGGGCCAGCAGCGCCGCCGGGGCATGTCGATGCTCCTGATCACCCACGACCTGGGGGTGGTGGCGGCGGTTGCCGACCGGGTGGCCGTGATGTACTCGGGCGAGATCGTGGAACAGGCCCCCGTCACCCAACTCTTCTCCGATCCCCAGCACCCCTACACCCAGGGTCTCCTGCGGGCAGTCCCCCAGACCCGTCACCAGCGCGGCGCGCTGCACACCATCCCGGGTCGGGTTCCCCCGCCACAGTTCGTCCCACCCGGTTGTCCGTTCAGTCCCCGCTGCTCCCAGGCGCTGGTGCGCTGCTGGGAGGAGCATCCCGAACTTGTCCCCGAGAACGGGAGGCATCTGCGTTGTTTCAATCCCCAGCCCCTGACTCCGGCGTGAGCGAGACTCCCGTCCCGGTCGAGGTTGTGGGGTCCGAGGGGGTGAGGCTGCGAGGCTTGGAATGGCCGGTTGCGGGACCTCCGGTGATCTTCGTGCACGACTTCGGTGCGGATCTGGACCAGTGGGGTCCGCTCACCGCCGGACTCGCCGCTTCCGGCTTCCGGGTGATCAGCCTGGAACTGTCCGGGCACGGCCTCTCCGACGGAGAACCCGACCCGGGATCGGTCGCCCGCGACATCCGAGTCATGGTTGCCCAGGCCTCCCGCCTTTGGGGACCCCTGGGGCTGGTCACCTGTGGTGAGAGCGCCAGGGGATCGGTGGGCACCGGCGCCGCTTCCGGCGCCCCCGTGCAGATACTCATCTCTCCTCCCGACATGCCGGTCGAGTTCATGAAGGGTGGGGAAAAGGCGCTGCGGATCATGATGGCGGGAGGCGGCGACGCAGAGGGCCACGCCTACGCCAAGAAGGCCCATGATCATCTTCCCGGCCAGCGGATGCTGATGACCCTCTCTGGCGCCACCGAACGGGGAGTGGCCCTGGCCGGGCTGCGGCCTTCGGTCCTGGAGGACATGGCCCAGTTCTTCCGCCTCTATCTGGCTCCCGTCAACATGGCCTGGATCACCAGGAAGGAAGCGGAGGCGGAGAAACCCTCCTGACAAAATTCCGGATTCTCCCTAGATTCGAAGATAGACCCAAGGAGGTGTGAAACGAACCGTACCCGGATCTACAAGCGGAGGCCGGTGCAAGTGGTCGCCGCCATCGTGGCGATCGCGGTCCTGGCCCTGGCCTGGTGGCTGATCTCCCCCCTGTTCATAGACGAGGTGGTTGAGGAAGACTTCCCCCGCGCGGCCATGGCGGTGGTCCCCGACGACATGACCGCCGAAGAGGCCGAGGAAGTGATGATGGAAGCCGAGGCTGTCGAGACGATGGTCACCGAGGAGATGCCCGAATCGGAGGAACCCGATGCCACGGGGCCGGTGGCTCTGGCGACGGGGGCCCTCATGGACGCCGACGACTTCCACAGAGGCTCGGGAGAGGTGACCGCATACCGCCTGGAAGACGGATCCCATGTCCTCCGACTTGAGGACATCGAGGTGACCAACGGGCCCGACCTCCGGGTGCTGGTCGCCCCGGGCCACGGGATAGACAGCCGAGAAGCCCTCCAGGCCGCCGGATACATCGAACTGGCGCCGTTGAAGGGAAACATCGGTTCGCAGAACTACGACTTCCCGGCCGAATATCAGATTCCCGAGCAGATGACGGTGATCATCTACTGCAAGCCCTTCCACGTGATCTTCGCCACAGCCGAACTGAGCTAGACAGAGTCAGGCTCCTCAGCCCCGGTTGGTCGTATAGGGGCTGACCGCGGGATGTGCCGAGCCTCGCCGGACGAGTGGGCTTATCCTTCAGGGACAGCCCCCCGGTACGGTGAAGTGATGAACTCATGATCAACGCATTCCGAGTCCTGGTTTTCGCTCAGGTCTTCCTGGCCGCCTTCACCGCTATGGTGGGCAGCTTCGCGGATGGAGGCCAATGGTGGGAACGGTTTGTCCTGGTGGTTGTCCATCCGGCGGCCGCAGTGTTGCTGCTCGTCTTGGTCGTGCGCAGGGAGACGGCCAGGGTCTTGGTGTTGGTGACCGCTGCTGTGCTGGCGCTCAATGTCGTGGCCGATGTGGGACTTGCCGCGGCCATAGGATCCGGCGCGATCAAGGGTGACTGGACGTTGCCCCTGGTCTTCGCGGTCGTTCCGCTGATCGCGCTTCCCTACTGCATTCTGCGCTATCGGAACTCCTAGCGCCGATGTCCCTCACAACCCGGGAGTTACGATACTTCTAAGGTTTCGGAAAGGAGTTGCCCCATGACGGTGGTTGATGCCCACCTCCATCTGTTCGAGTCGGTCTCCGAGCAATACCCCCGCGACGTGTTCCCGGGTCTGACGCCCCCGGAACGGCGGGCGCCGATGGACGAGTACTTCGGTTACATGGAGCGGGCTGGGGTGGACAAGGCGGTCATCGTCTCGATCTCTCACCATGACGAGTACGTGCGGGACGTGGTGGCTACCCGACCTGACCTGTTCGCGATCGTGGGGGTGCAGGACGTCTCCGCCTCCGACCAACTCGCCAACTACACCGAACGCCGGCAGGCAACGCCCTTCCAGGGTTTCCGGCTGTTCAACCTCGACTCCGATCCCAGCCAGCCCGCCGACCGGATCGAGATGTTCCCCGTTCTGGAGCAAATGGCGGCCGACGGGGTGAAGCTGTGGTTCTACGCCACCGAGGAGCAGGTGCTGTTGCTGGATCGGGTGCTGGACCTTATCCCGGACCTGTCGGTGGTAATCAACCATCTGGGGTTCTGCCCGAGCATCTGGGACGAGATCAAGGCGGATGAATGGGGCCGGCCACGGTTCACGATGGATCTTCCCTCGGCTTCGCTCAAGACCATCGAGGTGATCGCCGCCCGGCCCAACGTGTACGTGCATCTTTCTGGTCAGTACGCATTCACCCGGGAACCCTATCCCCATCCGGATCTGCAGTCGACGGTTGACGCCGTGTACGGGATGTTCGGGGCCGACCGGACGATGTGGGCCTCGGACTATCCATGGATCGCGGTGGAACCCGGCTATCCCGAGCAACTGGCGCTGGTGGACCACTACCTGCCCGACATCTCGGCGGCCGAACGGGACGCCATCCGGGGCGGTACCGCCATGCGGCTGTTCGACTTCGAGTAGACGGCGTCTTTCGGGAGTGGATGATCCCGGCGTGGTCGATCGGCGTTTCCAGCCGGTCACCGTGCCCGAGCCTCGGAGCTTCCCGTCCCGGCCCATGACCATCCATGAGCTGGAGGGACGCCCGGATGCCTGGATTCTCAGCAGGGACGGATCGGGGCCGTCGACCCGCCTGATCGAGGTCCCCCCGGGGTGGGGAACTCCGCTTCGGGGCAGCTTCACCGGAGACGTGGAGTTGTTCGTGATCTCCGGCCGGGTGGAGGCGGACGGACACGTCCTGGGGGTCCACGCCCTGTGGGGCGCCCGCGCCGGGACCGGCGTCAGCGGTTTGCGCAGCGCAGAAGGCGCCACGCTGCTGCTCTTCTCGGGCGCCCCGTTGAGGTTCATGCCCGGGGAGGGAGCCGAAGACCCTCGGCGTCCCGACCCGGTGGTGGCAGACGAGCGGGAGTGGACCCGGATGCCCGGCGCCCCACCCAATTCCCGACAGCGGGAGTTGGCGCCGTCGCTGAGGGGTGGCGCCTACTGGCAGACTGCGGCGATCGACCTGAATCTGGACCGCTGGTACGTGGACGACGAACCGACCGAGGTGTTCGTGCTGGAGGGGTCGTGGCAGCAGGCAACTCGGGGAAAGCAGGGACCGGAGGTGGTGGAGTTTCCCAGGGAGGGTTACTTCTACCGCCCGGCAGGTGTGTGGCATGGGGGGGCGTTGACCGGTACTTCCACAGTGGCCCTGTTGCTGATCCGAGCCGGCGCCGCACCCTCCCGCCACGCCGACGCTCCCGGCGGATACCCGGCCGGCCTGCGGTGAGAGTCGACCGGTCCATCTTTACGGGAAGCCCTGGTCGGAAGGGCGGTGACCGGAGGCCGACGCTATATTCAGGAACAGGTCGGTGTCGCACTTCGTCGGCTTTTCGCGGCGCCGAGCCCAGGAGGAAAAAGCACATGTTGATCCGCTACATAGAACCCATCGGGAGTGACCTGCACACCAAACGGATGCTGTCCATCCTGGAGAGGCACGCCTCTCCGGGGGTGTCCGTTGACGTCCGCCACCTGGAGTTGCCCCCCGAACTGGCCGGACCCATGCTCCCGCTGGAGCCTCTTTACATAAACGAATTGATCGGCGAGGTGCTCCGGGCCGAGCGCGACGGCGCCGACGCCGCCATCATCGGGTGCTGCGCGGATCCGGCGTTGCTGGAGGCGCAGCGCTGCGTGAACATCCCGGTCATCGGACCGCTGCAGGCCGCGGTGGCATTGGCCGCCGGCCGGGGCGCCACCGTCGGCATGCTGTCGCCTGACGAACACGGTCGGCGCCGGATCGCCAACATGACGCACCGCCTGCTCGGGGCCTACGGGCTGGCGGACGCCTTCACGTCCGTGGTCTTCGTGCCCCTGCACGTGGAGGGCGAGGAGTCACTGGTCGGAAACACCGAGGTCACCGCCGAGATCGTCGAGGAGCAGTTCCGGCGCCAACTCCACGCATTGGGGGTCGACAGCGCCCGAACCATGATCGAACAGGACCATGTGGACGCCATCTTCTTCGGGTGCACGCTCTGGGGTGGTCTGGTAGCCGAGGTCGCCGACCAGATTGACGCTTTCTGCATCGATCCGGTGGTGGCGTCCCTCCACATGGCCGAGGCGCAAGTCAGGACCTCCCGGCTGGTCTGACCGGCCGCGTCGCATAGCTCCGGCTGCGAGGGGATGGTGGGCCGTGTTGTTGTGCAAGACCTGCCGTTGTTATTTCACCCGGGTACTGTCGTTTTGGGGTAGTTTCGGAAGTCTCGTAGCCTCCCACTTTGGAGGCCGAACGCGGTGTCGGCGGGTAAAGAACGGAGACTATGGGAAACGTGATCGAGGCCTTCGGGCTGGTCAAGCACTACGGCGACGTCGTGGCGCTGGACGGCTTGGACCTGGCCGTGCCGGAGGGGTCGGTCTTCGGGCTGCTGGGTCCCAACGGCGCCGGTAAGACCACTGCGGTCTCCATTCTGGCGACGTTGCTGATCCCCGACTCCGGGTCGGCTCGGGTCGCCGGCGCCGATGTCCTGGAGGAGCCCGCCAGAGTCAGGGAGCGGATCGGGCTGTCCGGCCAGTATGCGGCATTGGACGAGCATCTGACCGGGTTCGAGAACCTTGACATGATCGGGCGTCTCTACCGGTTGGGTAGATCCAGGTCCCGGGTGCGGGCCAGAGAGTTGTTGGAGGTCTTCGATCTCTCCGAGGCGGGGAACCGGCCGGTCAAGACCTACTCGGGAGGTATGCGCCGGCGCCTCGACCTGGCGGGAGCCCTGGTGGCGTCCCCGCCCGTGTTGTTCCTGGACGAGCCGACCACCGGCTTGGACCCCCGGAGCCGCCTGGACCTGTGGGGTGTGATCCGCGAGCTTGTGGCCCGGGGATCCACTTTGCTGCTGACCACCCAGTACCTGGAGGAGGCCGACCACCTGGCCGACCGGATCATGGTGATCGACCAGGGGCGGGACATCGCCCAGGGCACCCCCGACGAGTTGAAGACCCTGGTCGGGGGCGAGCGGATCGAGGTGACCGTGGTGTCCTCCTCGGATCTCCCCCGGGCCCAGGAGGTCATGCAACGGTTCGCGGTGGGAGAGTTGGCCTCCGAAGTGCGGAACCGCAAGATCACCGCTCCCATCTCGGGCGGCGCAGCCGTGTTGACCAGGGCGCTGCGGGCGCTGGACGCCGAGGGCGTCGACCTGCACGACGTCGGGCTCCGCCGACCCACCCTCAACGATGTGTTTCTCACGCTCACCGGCCACGCCGCCGAGTCGAACGGAACCCGGGGGACATCTGAAGACCAGCCATCCCTAGCTGGGAGGGCCGGATCATGATGGCGGTCGTCCACATGTTCGCCGATGCGGCGGTGATCGCCAAGCGGAACATGATCAAGATCAAGCGGGTCCCCGAAGTCCTGGTGTTCGTGTTGTTGTCGCCGATCATGTTCGTCCTGCTCTTCGCCTACGTGTTCGGAGGCTCGATCAACATCCCGGGTGGCTCCTACCGGGAATTCCTGATCGCGGGCATCTTCGCCCAGACGGTCGTGTTCGGCTCCACATTCACCGGCGTGGGTATCGCCGACGACATCCAGAAGGGGATCATCGACCGGTTCCGGTCGCTGCCGATGTCCCAGGCCGCGGTGTTGATTGGCCGGACGGCAAGCGACGTGGTGTACAACGTGCTCACCCTGCTGATCATGGGTCTGACCGGCCTGGTGGTGGGATGGCGCATTAACAGCAGCCTCTGGGAGGGTCTGGTGGGATTCGGGTTGCTTCTCGCCTTCGCCTACGCCTTTTCGTGGACCATGGCCTTGGTCGGCCTGCTGGTGCCCAGTGTCGAGGTGATCAACAACGCAAGCTTCATGGTGATCTTCCCGGTCACTTTTATCGCCAACACCTTCGTGCCGGCGGAGAACCTGCCGTCGGTGCTGCGGACATTCGCCGAGTGGAATCCCATCTCCGCACTGACCCAGGCAGTGAGGGAATTGTTCGGAAACATCCCGCCCGGTACACCCGAACCCACCGCCTGGCCCCTTCAGAATCCGGTGGTTTACACGTTGATCTGGGCGGCTTTGATCATCGCCGTGTTCGCCCCCCTTGCCAGCCTCCGTTACCAGAAGGCAGTGAAACAAGGCTGACGGAGGTGTGAGGAGGCTCCGTCAGGACTCGGCGCCACTCCCGCACCGGCCGCAGACCCCCAACACCTCCAGGTTCATTTGGGTGGCGGAGAAGGCGTATCGATCGGCGAGGTGGGTTCGGACATTTTCAGCCAGGACGCCGGTGTGGTGCCTGATGTCGCCGCACAGTTCGCAGGTGAGATGGAAATGCTCGCCTCGGTGGACGATCTCCCACCGAGGCTCTCTCTCCTGCTCGGCGGGTGTCTGGAGAGCCGATCCCATGTCCGCGAAAAGATTCAGGGTGCGGTCTACCGTGGTCCGGTCGATGCCCGGGTCGCGCCTGCGGGCCTTCTCGGTGATTTGTTCCGCCGTCAACTGCCCTCCCCCGGTGCACATTATCGCCCAGATCGTGCGTCGCCGTTCCGTCAACTGCTGGTTCTGGGCTCTCAGAAAGTCGCCGAGGTCGCCGTACTTGACTCCTCTGACCATGGGCACATGGTACTTCACTTTGGTAAAACAACGGCAGGAATGGAGCGACAATCTGTGGGCAGGGCGGGGCCTTTCAGGGCCGAAGCCGGCCGACGCTCGCCTGCCGGTCATGGCGCCGAACCCATCCGGACGTTGCATTGTCCCACCCCCCTACATGCTTACAGGGTCCAAACATCACCCGATGGTTCCGGGCCGTCAGGTGATCATCTACTCGCCTGGGGCCGCCTCCCGGCTCCCGTCGGCGAGTTTGCCAACCGGACTCCGGTAGGGCAGGCCGCGCCCTGCCCGCATCTTGGACGCGGATCGGCGGTGGCGGGTCGGGTGGGGAACCCAGAATAGGGCAGGACACCGCCGCGGCGGGGGAGAAGTTCGAGTTGTTCGAGAGCTTCCGACCCCCGACCCGGACTGCAACGCCCCTTCAGGGATCAACCGGGTGAGCGGACCGCCCGGATCAGTCGGGACACGCCCTCGAGGAGGGATTCGGTGTCGGTGGCCAGGGACACTCGCACATGTGTGCCTCCCCTGGGGCCGAAGGTAGTGCCCGGCACCACGGCTACCCGGTGGTCGATGACCATCCGCCGGGCGAACTCGTTGTCGGACAGGCGACTCTGGGAGATGTCCATCCACACATAGAATGCGCCCTCGGGTCGAGCGAAGGCGATGTCTGCTTGCGCCAGCATCTCCGTCACCAGGTCGCGGCGTTCCCAGTAAGCATCGCGCATTGCCCAAACTTCGTCCTGGGGGCCCCGCAGGGCGGTCAAGGCTCCGATCTGTGACAGGCTGTTGACGCAGGAAGTGGTCGGCTCCTGGGAATTGCCGAGAACAACCGCGATGTCGGGCCTGGTCACCGCGTAGCCGATCCGCCAGCCGGTCATGGCGTAGGTCTTGGAGAAGCTGAAGATCGAGATGACCCGGTCAGAGTCGATCGGAAAGGCCGAAACCGCGGGCTTACCGAAGGTGATCTCGTCGTAGACCTCATCGGAGATCACCCACAGGTTGTGTCGCCGGGCCAGATCCAGCAATTCTTTCATCAGCCTTTCACCAATAATGGTCCCGGTGGGATTGGAGGGTGACACGAGGATCATCGCCCGACAGTTCGGAGTTATTTGCTTCTCGATCTCCTCTGGGTTGGGAAGCCAGCCGTCCTCGGCGCGCAGCGGATAGTGGCGCACCTCCAAGCCTTGAAGGGAGGCCATCATCCCGTAGTTGGGCCAGGTGGGATCCGATAGCAGGATCGCATCGCCTGGGTCGCACAGGGTCACCAGCGTTGTAAAGAGCGCCCCGCACCCGCCTGTAGTGACGGTCACGTTCTCCGGTTCGGCATCGATGCCGTTGAGGTTCCTGAGTTTTTCCGCGATCGCCTCTCGGAGTTCGGGGATGCCGGCATTGGGGGTGTATGTGGTGAATCCGTTGAGAGCCGCATCTCCGGCCGCTCGGCTGATGTGCTCGGGGGTGGAGAAGTTGGGCTGGCCCACCTCCAGATGGATGACACCGGTGTACTGGGAGGCGAGGTCGTTGATCTCCCGGATGCCGGACCGGGGCATGGACTTTATGGTGTTGGAGGGACCGAGCATCAGGCGAGGGGAAAGTGACAGGCCGTCAGGTGTCCGGGCTGCTTCTCTTCGAGGAGCGGCTCATCGGTCCGGCAGACTTCCCTCGTGCGACCCACCGGGCACCGGGGATGGAAACGGCATCCCGGTGGCGGGTTGATCGGAGAGGGGACCTCTCCCTCCAGAAGAATCCGGGTGCGCTTGCGCTCCTCCACCGGGTCGGGGAGGGGAGCGGCCGACAGCAGGGCGTTGGTGTAGTGATGGAGCGGCTGGGCGAAGAGTCGCTCCGAGTCGGCCATCTCCACCACCTTGCCCAGGTACATCACCGCGATCCGCTCGGAGATGTGGCGCACCACCGCCAGGTCATGGGCGATGAACAGGTAGGTGAGTCCCAGGTCGTCCTGCAGTTCTCGCAGGAGGTTCAGCACCTGGGCCTGGATGGAGACGTCGAGTGCGGAGACCGGTTCGTCGCAGACCACGAAGCTGGGATGGAGAGACAGGGCCCTGGCCACCCCCACTCGCTGCCTCTGGCCGCCTGAGAATTCGTGGGGAAACCGCCGGGCATAGCGCGGGTTGAGGCCCACCATCTCCAGGAGTTCCGCCACCCGCTGGCGCTGCTGGTCACGGGTCATGTCGGTGTGGACAGCCAACTGCTCACCAATGGCGTCGCCGATCCGCATCCGGGGGTTGAGGGAGGCGTAGGGATCCTGGAAGACTATCTGCATCTCCCGGCGAAGTCGGCGGAGGGTGTCCCGGTCGGCAGTGGTGATGTCGATCACCTCCGAGTCGCCGCCTTCGATCTCTCGCCGAAGCAGCACACTCCCCGAGGTGGGCTCGATGAGCCGCAACACGCAGCGAGCGGTTGTGGATTTGCCGCACCCTGACTCTCCCACCAGTCCCAGGGTGGTCCCCCGGGGGATGTCGAAGGAGACGCCCGACACTGCCGAGACCACCCCTCGCGGTCCGCTCGAGAACATTCCCCCGCCCACTTCGAAGTTCTTTACCAGGTTGCGAACCGAGATAGCCGAATCCGTTCCGATCTGGAGGGTCGTCGAGTCGGTCGAGATCATGTCTGGCTGCAGAAGGGGGTAGTCCAATCGGTTATATGGAAGCTTATCGTCCCAGATTGGTCTCCTGCCCAATCCCCTTGTTATCGTGAGAGTCGAATCGTCGAGTACAAGGAGCAAGAAAAATGGCCGAATCCTTCCGCGGGAAGATAGGGGCGCTCAGCAGCGCTGAGGTTGAGGCTTTCTTGGCATCCCCCGCCTTGGCCCGGTTCGCCTGTCTCAAGCCCGACGGGGCTCCCTATGTGATTCCGTTGTGGTATCAGTGGGACGGGGAGGCACTGTGGTTCGTGGGTAGGCAAAGGGCAAGATGGTGCGAGTTCGTCGCCAACGATCCGCGGGTGTGCGTGGTGATAGATGCGGCCCACAGTCCGCCGGACGAATCGGGTCAGACCGCGGAGATTCCCAAAGTGTTCGTGGAGGGAAGGGCGGAGATAGCGGAGGAGCCCAACATCGGCGGCAAGTGGGTGGAAGTCGCCGAGGAGATGTCCTTGCGTTACCTGGGTCCCAACGGTCCCACCTACCTCGTGCCCACGCTCAAGCAGCCTCGCTGGCTGATCAAGGTAGTCCCCGAGAAGGTGAGGACCTGGCAGGGCGTGGCCTGGGCTCGCCGTTACTGGGTGGAGGGAACCGGGAGCCCGAGTTATGAAGAGGTGAACACCTAAACCGATTTGCGGATGGTCGGTGTGTAACCGGGCCCTCCAGCGGCTCGCCAAAATCGACCGCGTTCCCGCGAAATTCGGGGGTCCCGTTGGGCCCTCCCCCGCCACCACCTTGCCGTGGGTCGAGCGCGGTCCGGGCAGCCTTTGGTGGGGCTTGCGGGGCGCTGGAGCCCTTTGATCCCTTGACGAGGTCCGCTCGACGCCGGAGCGGATCGTCTGGTGTTTGGCTTAATCAATGTGTGCTCTCGGTGGGACAAGAGTCAAGTTCCTAGGGCCGGTTTGTTTCGCAACCTTTGGTGGACGTAGGGATGCTTGTCTTGAAACTGGACAGTGCACGGGTTGTGGGATGTTGGTTCATTTTCGTTGTCTGATGGCGGTCCGGCGGCGGCGGTGGTAGGAGGTTTTCCGCCGGGTGGCTTTTGGCCGGTCGGGTCTTGATGGTGGCTTCAGGTAGTACCTGCCTGATGGTTTCCTGCGGACAACCCAGCGGTCGTCATGCACCTTGTGGTGGCAGCGGGAGCATAGGAGGACCATGTCGTTGATGTCGGTGTTGCCTTGCACCGCCCACGGGATAGTGTGATGCGATTGGCACCAGTTGGCGGTGGCGCCACATCCCACACAGTTCTTGTCGCGTGCTATGAGAGCGATGCGTTGGGCGGGACTGGCGGTCCGGCGTGACCGTCCCATGTCCAATGGTTGTGATACACCTTTGAATATGGCGGGGAGGATGTCCGACTGACAGGCCAGGTCCCGGATCTTCTCCACCGGTATGGGAGTCCCGTCACCCAGACGCCCGTTTCTGAGTTCCCGGTTGATCACGTCGTAGTCGGCGATCAACAACAATCTGGGTCCGCGGACCTTGCCGGTGTCCTCATCGGTTTCTTCCCTGGTGACCAAATACGCGAGAGCGTCTGCCATTCGCTGTCCCGGGGTGCACCTGGCGCGGGGGTCTTCCTCCCGCCACAACTCGTCCATCTTCTGCGAAAGGGCAGTTTCGATCAGGGCACCGGTGATCGGATCGAACCGACCGTACAGCACGGTCATACCATCTGTGCGGTCGGTCCGGATCTTGGCGAACCTCTGGGAGCGTTGATGCTCCAGGCGGCTCATGCCATCATCTTCTGAACGTTGCTGTTGGTGCTTTCGGACCGTTGCGGCGAACTTGTCAGGAGACTGGGTGCGGGCGGGACCGATCAACTCGGACTCGTCTATGTCCCCGTCTTGGGAGGCCTTGGCCAGGATCCGGGCGTTCTCATAGGGGATCTCTCCATCCCGCATACCTTCCGATGTTCGGGGTAGTTCTTCTAACTCGACTGCGGTTTCTACTTCCGAGCGGGCCTTGCGGCGGGGTCGCAGACCCTTTTCCCGCAGGTCGTTCTCCACCAGGTGGACACCTTCCCTCCGGGTCAACTCCGCCAAGACCCCGGTGCGGAACCCGGCCAGTTGGTTCTCCACCCGGAAGGCGGACTTCAACCAGCCTTGGAGCTGTTCCAAGGTTGCTTCGCCTACCGGCCGGGTAGGCAACACCACCCGAACCTGATCGGCGACCCGACGGTCAATAGCTGTCTTCTCCATGTCACCCAGTATGCCAACCGGGTGTGACAAAACACCGCCATATACCACGAAAATGGGAAAACAAACACTAAATGCCTACTTTTGCCACACCGGCCGGCCGGGGACCGCCGCGACGCCGCCGGGGTCAGTCCACCACCGTGGGATCGGGAATGTGGGACATGATCGCGTATTCGTACGCAGCCACCGCGTTGCTGGGGTGGCCGATCTCGGTCGAGGCGATAAACGCCGCGTGATCGGAGATGGGCTCGGCTTCCGGCGCCTTGACGTGCACCTCGGCGACCCTCTCGACGAACAGGAACCATCCGATCGCCTCCTCGACCGACTGCCCCACCGTCACCGGTCCATGGTTGCGGAGGAAGACCACCTTCGCCTCGTCCAACGCCGCGGCTATGTGCTTTCCGGTGTCGGCGTCCATCACCTGCACCTCTTCTCCTTCGAAGATGGCCTGGGACCTGAAGAACGCGGTGGCCTCCTGGCAGATCATCCGGAAGGGCCGGACGTTGGCCATCCAGGGGGTGGCGTAGGGAGTGTGGGTGTGGGCCACCGACACCGCCTCGGGCCGGGCGTCGTGGACCGGCCCGTGAATGTAATAGGCGGTCATGTTGATCGGCCCCTCGCCCTCCACGACCTGCCCGCCCGGCCCGACCAGCACCAGGTCGTCCACGGTCGCCTGCCGGAATGAGACCCCGTAACGGAGCAGCCAGAAACAATCGGTGCGCTCGGGGTCCCGGGCGGTGATGTGCCCGTCTCCCAACGTCCCCCAGCCAAACGCCCCGAACAGCCGATAGGAGAGGGCGGTCTGTCTCTTCCGGTGGCTGCGGAGTTGGTCGACCGAGTCGAAGGCCGGTTCCGCTGCATAGTCACCGGTGCCTCCCGCCCAGGTGGCCAGGTTACTCTTCATCCTCCAAGCCTCCGGAAATGTGGGTATCCTCATCATATCATTAGCCGGAATGTTCCGATGCCCGGAACTGAAATAATCGAGTTTGGAAAAGAGCGGTATGACATGGCAAATATAATTCCGCACTTGGAAACTCCCTGCGGGACCATGGAGAAGGGGGCATGAGAGAGGAAGCGCATTGTGTGATCGTGGGTGGCGGCGCCATGGGCGTGGGGTTGCTCTACCACCTGGCGCACGAGGGATGGACCGACACCGTGCTGGTGGAGAAGGACGAACTGGCCTCGGGATCAACCTGGCACGCCGCAGGGCTGGTTCCCCACTTCATAGGCAGCCTCAACATGGCCAAGATCCACGCCTACGGCGCCGATCTCTACGGGAGGCTCGAAGAGGAGACCGGCCTCCACACCGGATGGCACGGCTGCGGCGCAGTCCGGCTTGCCACCAACCCTGACGAGGCCGACTGGTTCAGATACGTCCACGGCGTCCTGGAACTGGTGGGGGTGGAGTCCCATCTGGTGGGACCCGATGAGATCCGCCGCCTGCACCCCCTGGTGGACACCGAGGGAGTGGTGGTGGGCCTCCACACTCCCGGCGACGGCTGGACCGACCCGACCTCGGCGACCAACTCCATGGCCGCCGGCGCCCGCCAACTGGGTGCGGAGATCGTGCGGCGCAACCGGGTGATCGACATGAACCGGCTTCCCGACGGGCGCTGGGAGACCATCACCGAGAAGGGACGCATCGTCTCCGAGCACGTGGTGAACGCCGCCGGCCATTTCGGTCCGCAACTGGGGGCCATGGTCGGCCTGGACGTGCCGATCGTCTCGGTGATACACCACTACGTCGTCACCGAGGCCATACCCGAGGTGGCCGCCCTGGACTTCGAGATTCCGGTCCTGCGCGACCCCCGGTCCTCCTGCTACACCCGCCAGGAACATGACGGGCTGCTGATCGGCCCGTATGAGACCGAGGACTCCCGCTCTTACGGGATGGAGGGCATCGACTGGGACCTCACCTTCCATCTCCTTCCCCCCGACGTCGAAAAGCTCCTTCCCTGGCTGGACCTGGCCGCCCGCCGGACTCCGGTCCTGGAGCAGGCAGGCATCAGGCGAGTCGTGTGCGGTCCCATCACCCACACTCCCGACTCCGGCCTCCTGCTCGGCCCGGCGCCCGGTTTGAAGAACTACTGGATGTGCGTCGGCTCCTCGATCGGTATATGCCAGGGGCCTGGGTCCGGAAAGTACCTGGCCCAGTGGATGGTGCACGGACAGACCGAGATCAACGTGGCCGAGATGGACCCCCGCCGTTTCGGATCCTATGCTCCCGGCGACTACACCCACGCCAAGGCGCTCGACGAGTATCACGAGATGTACCAGGTCAGGATGCCGGGGGAGTACCGGGAGGCGGGACGCCCCATCAAACAGACGCCCCTCTATGACACCCTCGCCGAAAAGGGCGCCCAGTTCCAGGAGATCTACGGCTGGGAACGGGCCCGATACTTCTCTCCCGACGGCTCCCCGGAGGACTACTCGTTCCGGCGCTCGTCGGCCTTCGGGCCGGTCGGCGAGGAAGTGGTGGCGGTCCGCAAGCGAGTCGGCGTCGCCGATCTGACCGCTTTCACAAAACTGGAGGTCACCGGGCCCGACGCCGCCGCGCTCCTGGATCGGCTGGCGGCCAACCGCCTGCCCACCCGAACCGGCGGCATCCGGCTGGCCCACATGCTCACCACCCTCGGAGGGATCGAGGGGGAGGTGACCATCACCCGCCTCGACGACCAGCGGTTCTACCTGAACTCCTCGATCATGGCCGAGCAACACGACCAGGACTGGCTCCGCCACCATGTCCTCCCCGGAGAGGAGGTGACGGTCACCGATCTCACCGACCGGTGGGGGATCCTGGCCGTCACGGGCCCCCGGTCACGGGATCTCCTCCAGAAACTCACCGACGCCGATCTCACCACCTCGAGTTTCCCCTGGCTCACCGGCCAGGAGATCCAGGTGGCGGGGGTGCCCTGCCTGGCGCTGCGGGTGAGCTACGTCGGGGAGTTGGGTTGGGAGTTGCACCATCCCATAGGGGAGATGGCCGGGCTGTACGCCGCCATCCAGGAGGCGGGTGACGGCCTGGGCCTGGTCGACTTCGGCGCCTACGCCATGAACGTGATGCGCATCGAGAAGGCCTACAAGGCCCACGGGTTCGAGCTGACCACCGAGATAACCCCGGTGGAGGCGGACATCGAACGCTTCATCAACTACCGCAAGGACTTCCAGGGGAAGGCCGCCACCCTGGCGCGCAAGGAGACCGATCTTGCCTGGGTGTGCGTATACGGTGAGCTCGACGCCGCCGACGCCGACTGCCGGGGCAACGAGCCGGTCTACGGAAACGGAGGAATGATGGGCCTCACCACCTCCGGCGCCTTCGGATACTCGGTGGGAAAGAGCCTGTTCTTTGCCTACGTCCATCCCGACTACCGGACGCCGGGCTCCGAGTTCGAGATACGGGTCATGGGCGAACGCCGCCGCGCCAAGGTGCTGGCCGCGCCGGCCTGGGATCCCCGTTCGGAGAGGTTGCGGGCCTGATGAGCAGACGGACCCGCCGATCGGGAGGAAGGGCCGCCCGGGTGGCCGCCCGCGCCGCCGGGCTGAAGAAGAGCGAACGTCCGGTCAGGCCGGGAATGACGGGAGGCGCCTACCGCCCGCTCACCGATTCTCAGATGCAGGATGTCTTCGACGCCGCCCTCGAACTCCTCGAAGAGATAGGAATGGGCGATCCCATCCCCGAGTTCATAGAGGCGGTGACCGCCGCCGGAGGGTGGGTGGACGACGACGGGCGGCTCCACTTCCCGAAGTCTCTGGTGAACCGGGCGATCGAGTTGGCCGCCAAGTCCTGGGTGTGGCACGGCATCGACGAAAGCCGCTCCATCGAGTTGGCCGACCGGAAGGTGCACTTCGGGACTGCGGGCGCCGCGGTCCTCATGTTCGATCACCTCACCCAGGCCTACCGCCCCTCCACCACCCAGGACCTCTACGACCTCGCCCGCCTGGTCGACACCCTCGAGCACATTCATTTCCTGGTCCGCCCGGTGGTGACCCGGGAAGTGGATGGCGCCCGGGAGGTGGACATCAACACCGCCTATGCCGCCATGATGGGCACCACCAAACCGATCGGGACCTCGTTCTTCCAGGCCCCGCACGTCTATGAGGTGGTCGAGATGGCCGACATGGTGCTGGGCGGTCCGGGCGAGTTCCGGAAACGCCCCTTCATAGCCGCCAACGCCACCTTCGTGGTGCCTCCGCTCCGCTTTGCCATGGAGACCGCCGAGGGCATGGTGGCAATGGTGCGCACCGGGATGCCCATCAACCTCCTGTCGGCAGGCCAGGCCGGCGCCACTTCGCCCGCCACCCTGGCCGGGTCCCTGGTCCAGGCCCTGGCCGAGTGCCTGGCCGCCTTGACCTGCATCAACATGCTGTCTGCGGGGCACCCCTGCGTCATGGGACTGTGGCCGTTCGTCTCCGACCTGCGCACCGGGGCGATGACCGGGGGAAGCGGCGAGGAGGCGGTGCTGGCCGCCGCCGCGGCCCAGGTCGCCAACTGGCTGGGACTCCCCTCCGGCGTGCCGGCCGGCATGACCGACTCCAAGCTCATCGACGGCCAGGCCGGCCACGAAAAGGGTCTCACCGTGGCCCTGGCCGCGCAGGCCGGCGCCAACCTGATCTATGAGTCGGGAGGGATGATGGCCTCCATCCTGGCCTGCTCGCTGGAGATGATGGTGATAGACAACGACCTGCTGGGAGCGGTGAATCGCACCGTCCGGGGCATCGAGGTCAACCCCGACAGCCTCGCCCCGCACGTGATCAGGGACGTGATCGCCGGCGAGGGACACTTCCTCGGTCATGAGCAGACCCTCCGGGTCATGCAGCAGGAATACGTGTACCCCCAGGTCGGGGACCGGCTCAGTCCCGACGACTGGTGGGACGCCGGAGGGCTGTCGGCCTCGGACCGGGCTCACGAGTACGTCGTTCAGACATTGGCAAGCCACTTTCCCGGTCACGTCTCACCGGAGGTCGACGCCCGCATCCGGGAGCGGTTCCCGATCCGCCTGCCGGTCGAGTCGGTGAGGGGCAGCTGATTTCGGGACAGGACCCCGCGGCGGGCGCCGGGAGGCTGCCCGACCGCGCCCAGGTGGTGGTGGTCGGCGGGGGGATCGTCGGGTGCAGCGTCGCCTACCACCTGGCGCGCCGGGGAGTGACCGACGTGCTGTTGCTCGAACAGGGGAAGCTGACCGGCGGCACCACCTGGCACGCGGCCGGCCTGGTCAGCCAACTCAAGTCTTCCTACAGCCTCACCCGCCTGGCCACCTACTCGGCCCGGCTCTTCGAGGAACTGGAGGCCGAGACCGGCCAGGCCACCGGCTACCGGGCGGTGGGCTCCATCTCGGTGGCCTCCGACCCCGAGCGCTGGGAGGAGATCATGCGGGGCCTGTCCATGGCCCGCACGGTCGGCGTGGAGATGCGGGAGATGGACTTCGACGAGTTGCGCGCAAGATGGCCCCTGGTTCGCACCGACGACCTGGTGGGCGCCGCATGGATCCCCCAGGACGGCCAGACCAGCCCGGTGGACACCACCATGTCCCTCGCCAAAGGCGCCAAGGACCGCGGCGTGCGGATCATTGAGGACGTTGCGGTGACCAGGTTGGCGGTCGAGAACCAGCGGGTGGTGGGAGTGGAGACCGAACTGGGATACACCGAATGCGAGACGGTGGTGCTGGCCGCCGGGATCTGGACCCGCCAGCTTGCCGCCACCGCCGGTATCCACGTGCCGCTGCAGGCCTGCGAGCACTTCTATCTGGTGACAGAGCCCATGGACGGGGTCCCGCCCGGCATGCCCACCCTGCGAGACCCCACCAACTACACCTACTTCAAGGAGGAGACCGGAAAGATCATGGCCGGTTTCTTCGAACCGCGCGGCAAGGTCTGGAGACTCGACGGCATCCCCCGGGACTTCACCTTCGGCACGCTGCCCGAGGACTGGGATCACGTGGGACCGATCTTCGAGCGGTCCATCCACCGGGTTCCCGCTCTGGGAGAGGTTGGTATTCAACTCTTCTTCAACGGACCCGAGGCATTCACCCCCGACGGGGTCTACTACCTGGGAGAGTCCCCGGAGGTCGACCGGTGCTTCGTGGCGGCCGGCTTCAACTCGGTGGGCATCCAGTCGGCCGGCGGCGTGGGGTGGGTGCTTGCCGACTGGATCATCGACGGGCACCCTCCCAGCGACCTGTGGCCGGTGGACATCCGCCGCGCCCAGCCTCACCAGACCGAACTAGGGTTCCTGGAGGACCGGATCTCCGAGAGCCTCGGCCTCCTGTACGCCATGCACTGGCCGTTCTATGAGTACCAGAGCGCCCGGGACGTCAAGCACTCGGCCCTCCACGACCGCCTCGACGCGGCCGGGGCGGTGTTCGGGGAGATGTCGGGGTGGGAGCGGCCCAACTGGTACGCCACCGAGGGGATGGAGCGCCGCTATGAGTACTCCTACGGGAAGCAGAACTGGTGGGAGGCGTCGGGAGAGGAATGCCTGGCCGTCCGCCACGCGGTGGGACTATTCGACCAGACCTCTTTCGTCAAGTTCGACGTGGAGGGACCCGATGCGGCGCGCCTCCTCGGATGGGTCTCATCGGGTCGTGTCCCCGGCCCGGTGGGAAGGGTGGTCTACACCCAGTGGCTCAACCCCCGGGGCGGCATAGAGGCCGACCTGACAGTCACCCGTCTCTCCGAAGAGCGTTTCCTGGTGGTTTCCGGCTCCGGGGCGCCCACCCGGGACTGGGCTCACCTGCGCAGGGCGGCGCGCGGCCACGACGTCCGGATACGGGACGTCACGAACACTATGACCACCCTGGGCGTGATGGGTCCCCGTTCGAGGGACCTCCTGTCGGCGCTCACCGACGCCGATCTAAGCAACGAGGCCTTCCCGTTCGGCGCCGCCCGGGAGATCACCGTTGCCGGGCACCGGGCGCTGGCCATGCGGGTGAGCTATGTGGGAGAACTCGGCTGGGAGTTGTACGTCGCTGCCTCCGAAGCGGTCTCCCTGTACGACGCGGTGACAGCCGAAGGCGCCGCGCACGGGCTGCGGCACGCCGGGTACCACGCCATGAACTCCCTACGGCTGGAGGCCGGCTACCGGCACTGGGGACACGACATCACCGACGAGGACACCCCGCTCGAAGCCGGTCTCGGCTTCGCAGTGGACTGGAAGAAGCCCGACGGGTTCTGCGGGAAGGAGGCGCTTGAGAAACAGCGAGGCCGGATCCTTCCCAAGCGGCTCGTCCAGTTTCGCTTGGAGGACCCCGACCGGCTGCTCTATCACGACGAGCCCATCTTCAGAGACGGCGAACTGGTGGGTCGCACCACTTCGGGGATGTGGAGTTACACCGAGGACCGCTGCCTGGCGTTGGGTTATCTCACCAATCCCGACGGCGTCTCCAAGTCATGGCTGGAAGCCGGGAACTACGAGATCGAGGTCGCCGGAGTGCGCATTCCCGCCACCGCTTCTCTCCGACCCTTCTACGCTCCCCGCACCCGCGGCGTGTGAAGGCAACCCTGTCTCAGTGACACCGGACAACGGGGGATGGTGATGAAGGCGGCTCTCATGCGCCGATTGGTTCCCGATCTGGCGGGAGAACTGGTGGAGATCGCTGAACTGGCCAAACCCGAGCCGGTGGGACCGCATGATGTGGTGGTGAGAATTGCCGGGGCGGGTGTATGCCGTACCGAGTTGCACATCCTCCAGGGGGAGATCCCGGTGGAGGTTCCCCATGTGCTGGGCCACGAGAACGCCGGGTTAGTGGAGGCGGTGGGGAGCGAGGTGACCGCGGTGCGGGAAGGCGAGGCGGTCCTGTGCTACCCGTTCATCTCGGACGGGATGAGCGACCCGGAGAGAGACGGTTTGGACCAGTGGGCGCCCGACAGGGTCACCCCCGGCATCGACGCACCCGGCGGCTTCGCCACCCACCTGCTCTCCCACGAGCGGGCCATGGTCAAGTTGCCGGAGGGCATCGACCCCACCGATCTGGCGCCTCTCACAGACGCGGGGTTGGCAGCCTACCGGGCCTGCGCCAAGCTGGATCTGGGTCCCGGAGACACGGTGGTGGTGTTCGGAGCGGGAGGTCTGGGGCACCTGGGCATCCAAATACTGAAGGCCATCTCACCGGCAAGAGTGCTGGCGGTCGACGTGAAGGCGGAGGCGTTGGCTCTGGCCATGGAATGTGGCGCTGACGCCGGGCTGCGACCGGAGGAATTGGAGTTGGACCTGGGCGGCCACGCTCCCTCCGCGGTTTTGGACTTTGTCGGGTCGGACCGTACGGCCGCAGCCGGGATCGGCTTGTTGGGATTCGGCGGTCACTACGTGGCGGTTGGAGTGGGGGGAGAGGTCAGGGTGCCGATCTTCGATCTGGTGGGAAGCGAGAAAAAGATCGAAGGCGTATACGTGGGGAGCTATCGCGACCTGGTGGAAGTGACCGACCTGGCGCTCTCCGGCAAGGTCGTACCCAGAATCACCAGGTACCCACTCGAGCAAACCAACCAGGCGCTCTCCGATCTTGCATCGGGACGCATCACAGGCCGGGCCGTCTTGGCGCCCTGACTCTTACGTCTTGTGATTGAAAGACCTCTTCTGTTTAGTCAGACTTGGCCAAAGCCGAGGCCAGTTCCGCACCTACCCGGGCGTTGTGCTCGATGAGGGCGGTGTTGGCGACCAGGGATGCTCCAGCGGTGTATTCGAAGACGGCCTGCAGCAGGAACGGTGTGGCATCCTTTCCGGCGACGCCGTGTCGCTCCAACTCCGCCAAGGCGTAGTCCACCGCTGCCCGGGTGGTCCCGGCATCCAGTGCCTGCTCAGCTGGGATCGGCACGCCTAAGAGCATTCCCCCCTCGTATCCAAGCCGTCGTCCGGCCCGGAAGGCGTCCGCCAACTGTCGGGCTTCATCCACCCGCCACTCCACTTCCACGCCGCTGTCGGGGCTGTAGAACCAGGGGAAGCGGTTGGATCTCCACACCGCCACCGGGACGCTGGCGGTCTCCAGGTACTCGAGGGTCGCCGCCACATCCATGAAGGCCTTGGTGCCGGCGCACACCGTGATGCACCGGTGGCCGGCGATGGCCTGAAGGTCGGCGGAGACGTCGAAAGAAGTGCCCGCTCCCGGCGACACCCCTCCGATCCCGCCCGTGACGAACACCTCGATCCCGCAGCGGGCCGCCGTGAACAGCGACGCTCCCACCGTGACTCCGCCGTCTCCTTCCTCGGCGACGATGCGGGGCAGGTCCCTCAACTGCACCTTGTCGGCATCCGGGGAGGTCCCCAGGCGTTCCAGTTCGCCATCGGACAGACCGCACACCAACTCTCCCCCCAGTACCCCGATCAGAGCAGGGACCGCACCGCCGCGGCGCACCGCCTCCTGGGTGGCGCGGGCTGCCTCCAGGTTGGTGGGGTACGGCATGCCCTGGGTGACGATGCTGGTCTCGAGGGCTACCACCGGCCGGCTGCCATCCAGCGCCTCCCGTACCTCTTCTCCCAGGCGGATCGGCGCTTTCATGAACCTTGGATCCCCCCCGGCGAGCCCGAGCGCACCGTTCCCGGCAGCATTCCTGCGGCTTCTTGCAGGTCTTCATCTCCAAGACTGCGGGCCAGGTCGCCCAGCTCCTCCAACGAGGGACTTCCGGTGTGACCTCCCCGCTCCGAGATGATCCGGGCGGCGACCAGGGTCCCCACTCTCGCCGCCATAGCGGGCGCGCCTCCTGCCAATGTCACCGCCAGGAACCCCCCGGCGAAGCCGTCTCCGGCGCCGGTGGTGTCGACCACCGGGAACTCGGTGATCGCCGGGATGCGCACCAGGCCGCTGTCGTCGAGAACCACACACCCATCGGCTCCCATTGTTACCGCCACCGCCTCCGCACCCAAACCCCGGAGCGCCCGGGCCGAGTCTTCGGGCGAGGACCGCCCGGTGATGGCGGTCGCCTCGTGCAGGTTCGGGAACAGAAAGTCGATCCCCTCCATCCAGCCGGACTCGGTCCGGTAGTTCTCGGCGAAGAGCGGGGAGGGATCGAGCGAGACGGGCACTTCCCACCGCCGCGCCTCCTCCAGCAGGTGGAGAGCCACCGACCGGGACCCCGGGTCCTGGAAGGAGTAGCCGCTCAGGTGGACCATGGACGCGTCGTCGAGGCGGGGCAGGAAGACCTCCGGTGGAATGGACCCGGACGCCGGACCGCGGGCAGAGACGAATGACCTCTGTCCCCTCGGGTCGATCAGGGTCACCACCAGTGGCGACGGCCCCTCGGTCCTCTCAACCGCCGAGGTCCCGACTCCGTTGCGTTCGAGGTCTCCGATCAGGAGGTCCGCGAAGAGGTCGTCCCCCACCCTGGCCACCAGTTCCACCCTGACGCCCAAGCGGGCGGCCGCCACCGCGCAGTTGGCCGCCGACCCGCCCGTGGTCACCCGCTGGTGGGTGGCCGACGTGTCGAGTCCGGCGGTGGGGAACTCGTCTATGCGCAGCCCGATGTCAGCCGAGAGGTCCCCGTACACCACCAGGGCTTGGGAGTTCACCCGGTGCCTAGCCCCCGCTGATGGCCGGAAGGAAGTGCACCTCGCTGTCGGGATCCAACCGCTCCAGCAAGGCCCCCGGGACCACGTCGCCGTCGATGGCCACCGCCGCGGAGGCTAACTGCTCCCTGATGCCCGGAAATCGATCCTCAAGCTTTGCGAACAACTCTCTCACCGTGGAGGCCTCGACCTCGCAGTCTTCCAAGCCCCCGGTGAGTTGCTGCAGAGAGGTGGGGAAGAAGACCCGGGCCATCAGTCCCCCGACAGCGCCTCCAGCACTCTCACCGGAGACATGGGAAGGTCTTGCATGCGTTTTCCCGTGGCTGCGTAGACGGCGTTGGCCACCGCCGCCATGGGAGGGATGATCCCCGTCTCCCCGACCCCCCGCACCCCGTAGGGATGGTCGGGGTTGGGCACCTCCACGATCACCGTGTCGATCATGGGCAGATCGGAGGCCACCGGCATCCGGTAGTCCAGGAACCCGGGGTTCTCCATCACGCCGTTGCGGTCGAAGATGTACTCCTCGTTGAGAGCCCAGCCGATGCCCTGCACCGCTCCCCCCTGCATCTGGCCCTCCACGTAGTCGGGATGGATGGCCCGCCCGGCGTCCTGGACGACCGTGTAACGGAGCACGGTCACCAGTCCGGTGTCCGGGTCTACCTCCACGTCGCAGATCTGGGTGGAGAACCCGGCTCCCGCCCCGCGGGGGTTCACGGTCACGGTGGCCGACAGCGGCCCCCCGGTGGCTCCCGCTCCGGACGCCAACTCCTCGAGGGTGAGCGGCGCCGAGGCGCCGGTGACGCTCTGGGCGCGCCCGTCCACCCACTCCACCTCCTCCCGGGGGACGTCCCAGATCAGGGCGGCCCGGCTGCACATGTCCTCGATCAACTGCCGGGAGGCGTCCACCACCGCGATCCCCACCGCGAAGGCGACCCGGCTGCCGCCGGTCATGTCGTTGTACCCGATGGAGTGAGTGTCGGCGACCACCGGCTCGATGCGGTGGACGTCTATCCCCAACTCCTCGGCGGCCATCTGGGCCAGAGCCGCCCGGGTCCCCCCGATGTCGGGACAGCCCGACATCACCACCGCGGTGCCGTCCTCGTTGATGCTGACGGTGGCGGTGGTCTCCCCGCCGAAGTTGAACCAGTACCCCGAGGCCACTCCCCGGCCCTGCCAGGGGCCGAGCGGTGCTGAGTAGTGAGGATGGTCGCGGGCCTCCTCCAGGGTCTCCACGAACCCGATCTTCCGGTACTTCGGGCCGTACACCGCCCGCACCCCTTCGGTGACCGCGTTCCGGAGCCGCAACTCGATGGGGTCGATACCCAGCTCCTCGGCCAACTCGTCCACCACCGACTCGGCGGCGAAGGCTGCCATGGGCGCACCCGGCGCCCGGTAGGCCGCCACCTTCGGCTTGTTGAGGACCACGTCGTAGCCCTCGATCAGCACGTTGGGGATGTCGTAGCAGGCCAGGACGGTCATGACGCCCGGACCGATCGGCGACCCGGGGAAGGCGCCGGCCTCATACGCCATCCAGGCGGTTGCCGCCACCAGTTTGCCGTCCCGTCGCGCTCCCATCTTGATTCTCATCACCGACCCCGACGTGGGGCCGGTGGCCCGGAAAACCTCGCTGCGGGTCATCACCATCTTCACCGCCCGCCCCGCCCGGCGGGACAGGAGCGCCGCCAGGGGCTCTAGGTAGATGGTGGTCTTCCCCCCGAAGCCTCCCCCGATCTCGGCGGGGATGACCTTCATGTCCCCGGGCTCCCATCCCAGCACCTTGGTGGTGTAGGTGCGCATCGCGAAGTGGCCCTGGGACGAGCACCACAGCGTTGACCGCCCGTCCTCTCCGGTCTCGGCGACCACCGCGTGAGGCTCTATGTAGCCCTGGTGCACGGCCTTGGTGGTGTACTCCCGTTCCACCACCACGTCTGCCTCCTCCCACCCGGCGTCGAGGTCTCCGCGGGCGATGACCCGGCGGCGGGAGATGTTGGAAGGCCTGTCGGGTGGGGAGTCAAGGCCCAGGGTGAATAGGTCGTCGTGAAGGACGGGCGCGTCGTCCTCCATTGCCTCTTCCAGCGACAGCACCGCCGGCAGGATCTCGTAATCCACCTCGATCGCCTCGGCGGCCCGCTGGGCCGCCCGGAGGGTGACCGCCGCCACCGCCGCCACCGGGTGGCCCTCGTAGAGGACCTTGTCGCGGGCCAGGATGTTGCGGGAGAGGTCCCGGAAGTTGATCCCACCCTCGCTACCGGTTCCCGTTTCGTCGGGAATGTCGGGCAGGTCCGCTCCGGTGATGATGGCCTTCACGCCGGGCATGGCCGCTGCTTCGGTGAGGTCGATCGAAAGTATGCGAGCGTGGACGTGGGGGCTGCGCAGCACGACTCCGTGCAGCATCCCGGCCGTGGCGTAGTCCGCTCCGAACCGCGCCCGGCCGGTCACCTTGTCGAGCCCGTCGTGGCGTACCGGGCGGGTCCCCACCCATTTGTATCCGGTGCGGGTGGTGGTCATGTCGCCTCCTTCTGTCTCTCCGGGTCGCTCATCCGGGCGGCTGCGTCCAGGATGGAGCGGACGATCTTGTCATATCCGGTGCATCGGCAGAGGTTCCCGGCCACGCCGTATCGCACCTCGGTCTCGGTGGGGGAGGGGTTGCGGTCCAAAAGCGCCTTGGCCGCCATCAGGAACCCGGGTGTGCACACCCCGCATTGGAAGGCCGCCCCTTCCAGGAAGCTGTCCTGGAGGGGGTGGAGGTGGTCGACCTCGGCCAGTCCCTCGATGGTCTCCACCCGCCGGCCCTCCACCTCGGGCGCGAACACCAGGCAGGAGCAGACCAACTGCCCGTCGAGGATCACCGAGCAGGCGCCGCAGTCTCCCGTCCCACACCCCTCCTTGGTGCCGATCATCCCCAACTCGTCGCGGAGAGCGCTGAGGAGGGTCTGGTAGTCGTTGCACAGAAAGTCGATCTCATCGCCGTTGAGCACGCAGGTGACGTGGGTCCTGCTCACAGGGTCTCCCTTGCGCGCCGTGCGGCGGTGACGACGGTCCTCCGGGCCAGGACCTGGGCCACCTTCCGGCGGTACTCGGCGGTGCCCCGCTTGTCGTCGATCGGGTTGCAGCAGGCGACCACCGCCTCTCCCAACTCGTCCCAGAAGGCGTCCCGGCCGGAATAGTGGGGTATCACCCGGCCCTCCAGGATCCCGGAGGCGGCGCTCACCTCCACCACGGTGGGGGCCACCGCGGCCAGCACCACCGCGGCCTCCTCGCACCTCCCGTCGCCGTCGACCCGGATCCGGGCGGCGGCGCCCACCACCGCGATGTCCATCTCGGTGCGGGGGATGAACCGCTCGTAGGCGTCGGAAGATCCCCGGGAGGGAGCCGGTATCCGGAACTCGGTGATGAACTCGGATTGATCGAGAGACGTGGCGCTCGGCCCGATCACCACCTCCGAGACCTGCGCGGACCGCTCTCCGCCGCGCCCGACGATGATCGCCTCAGCGCCGAGAGCCACCAGAGGGGGGACCGAGTCGGCGGCGGGGGAGGCGTTGCACAGGTTGCCGCCCAGGGTCGCCCGTCCTTGGATCTGGTCCGAGCCGATCAGGCCCGCTCCTTCCACCAGGCCGGGAAACGCCGCCGACAACCCGGCGTGGGCGGTCAGCACGGCCGCCGGGATCGCCGCTCCCACTCTCCAGAACCCGCCGCTGTTCTCGATCCGGCCCGTCTCGGGGATTCTCTTGAGGTCCACCGCCAGGGTGGGTTCGGGCCTGCCCGCCTGGATCTGGGGGATCAGGTCGGTGGCGCCGGCGAACACCGCCGCGCCGGGATTGGCGGACAGCAGTTCCACCGCTTCATCAATAGAGGTTGGCGCTCTGTATTTCAATGCTGTGTGCGGTTGTTCGTCAAGAGGAGTCTGTTAGGAGATGCGGGAGGTGGCTATAGCTGTGGACACATTCTAACTTCACTCCCGGTTTGACCACTAGGGCGGGGATCAACTCAAGCTGGTTAGCGGCGCGGCTCGGTGAACTGGCGGAACTTCCCGGGATCGTATGGTTCGCCGCAACGATCCAGCGACGCCTTCCATGCCGGGCTGTTTCGCATCGCCCACCGGAGTGACCGCACAAGCGCGGTCGCGGCCGGCCGGGCGCCCGGGCGGGGTTCCACTTCCAGGACCGTGCGGACCTCGGGAGGAATGGTGGCGGCCGCCCCCTGCATCAGGACCCGGTAGCCCCATCGCTGGGGGGTGGGGATGGGTGGCCGGCGCAGGAAATTCACCGCGGAGCGCATCCCGGGACTGGAGGTCAGCGCCGGATGGAACCGCACCCACTCGTCCAGTTCCGAAGCGGTGGCGGGGAGGGGGTCGGCGTCCAGCATCGCCCCGATCCGGGTCTGCTCTGCCACGAACCGGTCCGCCTCCTCGGTGGTGAGCCCTAGGCCGAACTCCCGGTAGGCCACCAGGAAGGAGTCGGTGAGGGTGTTGTGCACCCAGGCGGCCAGTTCCGGGGTGGAAGCGCTGTAGGAAAGGTTGCGCGACGACAGGCCGGCGACCCCCCGGTGGGCAGCGCGGACCCGGCCGACCGCGCTCTCCACTTCGGGCATTGCCCCGAAGGTGGCGGTGGTGACGAAGTACGAGGTTCGGTTCAGCCGTCCCAGGGGGTCCTCCCGGTAGCGGCTGTGGTCCTCCACCCCGGCCACCACCTCCGGATGGGCCGACTGGATCAAAAGCGCCCGGATGCCGCCCAGGAAGGCTGAGACGTCCCCGATCACCCTCCAACTCACCGAACCCGGACCGCAGAGACCCCGGTCACCGGGAAACCGGGCGGTGTCCACAAGCGGCCGGTCCCCGTGGGCGAACAGTCCCGCCACCGAGTCGCTGATCCGGGCTCTGATCGATCTCAGCACTTCACCCCGGACGCTACCGGAAGGGAGTCCTTATCTCCGGTGCGATTGCCCCCCGCAAACCGCTCACCGGACCTGGGTGGGCGGTCCTTCATCACGGGCTGGAGGCATTGCAAATATCCGCTGGTTCGTACATCCCGAGGGGTCCACCGATGATCAGCTGAGAGAGGGTGAAGACTCCTGGGAGTCTGGCTTAGGCGGAAGCTGTGGCAGGTGGGCCGATACATCCCGTTGCTGTTTGAGGCGATCGTATTCGGTGTTGAGGTCTGCCAGCAACATGTGATAGGTGTCTCCTATCAGTTTCAACCGCTCTGCCCTTCGTTTGCTTACCTGAAAGAAATTCGGCACCAAGGCGCCAAATAGCCCGGCCATCGCAACGGCAAATGGAAACACCCACACAGGAAGGCTCTCCAGCCAATCAGCCATACTCGAGCAAATCGCTGAGAGTCAACTTGGATTTAGGACGAGGTCGGGGAGCAAGGGTGCCGCGATCCATGCACTTAACCAGCTCACTGACCAGTTCAGCCAAGGTGTCATGGTCAACGCCCATTTTCTCCAACAGTTCATCCCAAGAGATGCCTGGATGATCGAGGACCACGTCACGCAGACGATAAACGTCATCCATCCCTATCAAAGTATCCCCCTTCCAATGCGCGTTGAACCATCAGAATAGCTTTTTCTTCGCGGGAACGCTCGTTTTTTAACGATCTAAATGGCGCGCTAAAGGGGTTTAAGACTCCCGACCTTTCTGGCCTATCGCTGGCGGCCGGTGTGATCTCTCATCCACTCCAGGGTGAAGGCGTTCCACTCCTCGTGCATCTCGTGGAAGGCGATGTGGCTGGAGCGGGGGCCGCCGAAAACGTGCAACTCCGAGTGCGGGATGCGACTGTGCACCTCCCGTCCGTAGCGGGTGGGCACCTGGTGGTCCATCTCGCCCGAGGTGATCAGGGTGGGGACGGTGATCCGAGCGAGGCGGTCGAGGGCGTCGTGGGTCTTGTCGGCCCAGAAGTGCCCCATCATCCCCTCCTTCGAGGGCGGGTGGGGGTTGTCCAGGATGAAGCCGGTCTCGAAAGCCTTCACGTCTTCGGGCCGGTTGTTGATGAAGTCGGGGCTGGCCACCCACATCAGGGCGCACCGGATGTAGGCCGCGGGGTCGTCGTGGGCGACCATGAACTCCATCGAGTCGATCATCCGGCGGAACCACTCGTCGGAGCGCCCCCAGGTGCAGTGCAGTTGCAGCGACTTCACCTTGTCGGGGTGGTTGACGGCCAGTTCCTGGGCGGTGGCGCTCCCCAGCGACAGCCCGGAGACGTGGGCGGGTCCCAGGTCGAGATGGTCCAGGAGCGCGGCGGCGTCGTCGGCCAGCACCCGCATGGAGTAGGTGCGGGGATCGGGCGGATGGGTGGAACGTCCGGTCCCCCGGTGGTCGTAGGTGATCACCGTGAAGTGGTGGCGGTAGTCCTCCACCTGCCGGGCCCAGGGGGTGTGGTCGGAGGCGGTGCCCATGATCAGCAGCACGGGCTCGCCGGTCCCCTCCACCTTATAGAACATCTCGATCCCGGTGGGGAGGGAGACGAGCGGCATCGGGTTGTCTAGGCGGGCGCCCGGTCGGTGGTCATCAGCACCTTCACCTCCGAGATGGCGCCGGTGGCCAGGTCCTCGAAGGCCTGGGGGAAGTCCTCCATGCCGACGGTCGGTCCGATCAGCGCCGCCGGGTCGAGGCTGCCGTCGGTGAGCCTTTCGGCGGTCTCTATGAAGGTGGCGTCGGAGTAGCAGTAGGAGCCCACCACGATCCGCTCTCCCACCACGATCGAGAACAGCGGGACGGTCACCTGGGGCATCCCCAGGCCTACGACGCACACCACTCCTCCCTTGGGGACCGCGTCGAGGGCCGCGCTTATGGTGGCGGAGATCGCCACCGCGTCCATCGCCCGGTCGAAGGGGGCGGCGGCCTGGACCCCGTCGGGATGCAGGGTGGAAAAGCCCGCCGCCTCGGCTATCTCCCGCCGCCGGGGATGGGGCTCGGAGATCACTATCTCGCCGGCGCCCAGCGAGCGGATGGCATGGGCGGTGACCTGGCCGATCATTCCTCCGCCCACCACCAGCACCCGGTCCTCGGGTCCGGCGCCGAGTTGGTTGGCGGCATGCAGTCCCACCGCCATGGGCTCGATCACCGCTCCCTGCTCGGGGGTGAGATCGGGGATGGGGACCACCCGGCGGGCGCCGATGGTCAGGTAGTCGGCGAAGGCGCCGGGGATGTGTGGGGTCACCCCCACCACCTCCAGCAGTTCGCAGCGGCTCTCGATGGCGTGCCCGCAAGCGCCGTTGCAGGGTAGGGCCGGATTGAAGGTGACGTGCGTTCCCGGCGCCGGGCCGGACACCCCCTCTCCCAGGGCGTCGATCCAACCGCTGGCCTCGTGTCCCATCACCATTCCGGCCACCCTCCGGCCCGATTCGCCGGTATAGCCGTGCAGGTCGCTGCCGCACAGGCCCACCCTTGCCACCCGGATGCGGACCTCGCCCGGTCCGGGTTCGGGTAGGGCGACCCGTTCAACGGTGAACCGGCGGTCGGGAGGCTGCTCGGGGCCGTGAAACAGCAGGCAACGCATCTCGGTCATGGGGGTGTATCTTATCCCTTCCCGCCTGTCGGCGGCGATGGCGTCGGCGCCTTCGGGGAGGAACCGGGCTGGCGGGAGGGGGGAGAATCGGAGGTAAAGTGAGGGGCCATGCGATTAGTGACATTCAAACAGGCCGGGACCACCCGGATCGGCGCTCAGACCGATGACGGCGTCGTGGACCTCAGCCAGGCCGATGCGGGACTGCCCACCGAGATGGTGGCCCTGCTGGCCGGGGGATCGGAGGCGCTGGAGAGGGCCGCCGAGGCCGTGGCCGGATTCTCCGGCGCCGGGTTGGCCGATGACGAGATCGAGCTTTTGGCGCCGATCCTCAATCCTCCCAAGATGTTCGGGATCGGCGAGAACTACGCCGCCCATGCCCGGGAGACGGGCAACGAGCCTCCCGAGAACGTGATCGTGTTCGCCAAGTACTCGACCACCATCATCGGACCGGACGCGCCGATCGTGTTGCCCAGGATCAGTGAGAAGGTGGACTACGAGGCCGAGTTGGGGGTGGTGATCGGCGCTGCGGGGCGGAACATCCCACCCGAACGCGCCTTCGAGCATGTCGTCGGGTACCTGCCCTTCCACGACGTCTCGGCGCGGGACTACCAGATGCGCACTTCCCAGTGGACCCTCGGCAAGAACTTCGACACCTTCTCGCCGATGGGTCCGGCGCTGGTCACCGCCGACGAGGTCCCGGACCCGCACGACCTGGGGATCCGTTGCCGGGTGAGCGGTGAGACGCTGCAGGACTCCAACACTCGGGACATGATCTTCGACATCCCCACTCTCATCGCCGAGTTGAGTTCGGTGCTGCCGCTCGAGGTCGGCGACGTGATCGCCACCGGCACCCCGCCGGGCGTGGGGATGGCCCGCACGCCTCCCCGGTGGCTGCGGCCCGGAGACGTGGTCGAGGTGGATATCGACGGGCTGGGCGTGCTCCGCAACCCGGTGGTGGCCGAGGACTGAGCACAACCGAGAAGCGACCTCGGGTGGCGACCGAGATTCTCGGTCGTCCCGGGGGAGAGGAGACGAGATGACCCTGAGGGTCGGGCTGATCGGATACGGCAGGATCGGCGCCATGCACGCCGGGCTCCTGTCGCGGTTCGTGGACGGCGCGGAGTTGACGGCGCTCTACGAACCGGTACCCGAAGCCGCCCGTCGGGCGGAGGCGGAGACGGGCGTGCGGATCGTGGAGAATGAGGCCGCCCTCTTCGAGTCGGGGATCGACGCGGTGGCGATCTGTTCCTCCACCCCCACCCATCCCCGCTACATCAGGATGGCTGCCCGTGCGGGGATCGCCGCCTTCTGCGAGAAGCCGATCTCCCTGGATTTGGGTGAGGCGGCTGGCGCGGTGGAGGCCGCCGAATCCGCCGGGATCCCGTTGGTCCTGGGCTTCAACCGCCGTCTCGACCCCGGGCACCGGGCGGTCCGGGACGGGGTGGCCCGCGGCGAGATCGGGACTCCCTGGCAGGTGGTGATCATCAGCCGCGACCCGGAGCCTCCGCCAGCCGACTACCTGCCGGTTTCGGGGGGACTGTTCCGGGACATGACCATCCACGACTTCGACATGGCCCGCTACCTGCTGGCCGAGGAGGTGGTGGAGGTCAATGTCACCGCCACCAGCCTGGTTGTCCCCGAGGCGGCGGAACTGGGTGACGTGGACCTGGCGTTCATCTCCCTGCGCTATGAGAGCGGCGCTCTGGGCATGATCGTGAACAGTCGGGCTGCGGCATACGGGTACGAGCAGCGCATCGAGGTCAACGGATCGAAGGGCCAGCTTGCGTCGGTGGATCCCCCGTTGCGTCACACCCGTCTGGCGACCGCCGGTGGGTTCTCCACGCCGGTCCTCCACCACTTCTTCATCGAGCGCTACCAGGAGTCCTACCTGCAGCAGTGGCAGGAATTCCTGGCGCTGATCCGAGGAGAGGAGTCGTCAGCCGCCACCGGCCGAGACGGATACGCGGCCCTGGCGCTGGCCGAGGCCGCCCAGGAGTCCCACGACACCGGCCGCCCCGTGAGGGTGCGAAGCCTTTGAGCCAGACCTTCATACGGGGCGTGGCGACCCGAACAGGAACAAAGCAGGGCCGGTTGTCCGGCAACCGCTACCCAGCGCCCAACCGCCGACCACCAGACCAAAAACCCGCGAAAATCGGGGTCCCCTTCGGGCCCTCCCCCTCCACCACCTTTCCAGGGTCGAACAGGCCCTTTCCAGCCTGGGACAGGGCTTGCTCGAGCGATTGATCCCTTGATGCGGTCCGGTCGACGCCTGGCCCGGACCGTCTCGGTGTTCGGCTGGTATCAGCGTGGTCTCCCGGTGTGACAAGACTCAACCCACCGGCAGCAGTTAATTTCACAACTGACGCCGCCAGGTTGTCGGCGGGTCGGGGATAGCGGTTCAGCCTGGTGCTGCGGTGCCCCGGTCCCGGATGGGCAGGTGGATGAGGAAGGCCGCCACCGACAGGGCGATCGCCAGCAGCCAGACCGGCAGGTAGGAGCCGGTGGCGTCGAACACCCGGCCGGGCAACCACCCTCCGATGGAGGCGCCGATCTGGTGAGAGAAGAACACCACCCCGAACAGCGCCGAGAGGTAGCGGGCGCCCAGCAGATGAGCCACCGTGGCCGACGTCAAGGGCACGGCGCCCATCCACATCACTCCGATGCAGAGGCCGAACACCAGGGCGGTGGCCGGACTCAGGGGAAGGATCAGGAGCGCCGCGATCAGCACCGCCCGCGTCCCGTAGATGAGCATCAGGAGGTTCCGCTTCCGCAGCCGGTCACCAAGGCGTCCGAACATCGGGGAACTGAAGATGTTGACTCCGCCGATCACCGCCAGCACCACCGACGCCACCGTGCCGGTGATCCCGCCGTCTATCAGGTAGGCGGGCAGGTGGGTGACGATCATCCCGATGTGGAAGCCGTTCACGAAGAAACCGGTGGTGAGCAGCAGGTAGCTCCGGTTGCGCCGAGCCTTGCGGACCGCCACCCCGAAGGACTCGTCGATCACTCCGTCCTGTGCAGCCTGCATGGCAGCCTGGCGGGGAAACAGAAAGGCCAGGAAACTCATGGCCAGTACCACCGCTCCCATGGTGGCGAAGGAAGCCCGCCAGCCGAAGGCCTCCAGGCCGAACTGGGCGGCGGGCGCCACCAGCAGCATGCCCATCGAGGTCCCGGCTGCAATCACTCCCATCATCGCCGACCGCCGCCCGACGGGCACGAGCCTCCCCACCGCGCCCATCAGCACCCCGAACGACAGCCCGCTCGTTCCCAGGCCCGCCACCACGCCCAGATAGAGCACCAGTCCCCCAGAGGAATGGAGTTGGGAGACCATCATCAGCGCGCCGCCGTAGAGGAGAGAGCAGACCAGGAGGACCCGCCGGTGGTCGTACCGGTCGGCCAGGTATCCGGCGACCGGCAGTCCCATCAGGAAGCTCAGCACCGCCACCGCCAGGCTGAACGGCTCCCGCCCGGGTCCCAGGTCTTCTGAGACCGCCAGCAGGAACACCCCCAACGACTGGCGGATCCCCATGGACAGGAGGCCGATCACCGCGCCGGCCAGGACCATCGCCCAGGGGACCTGCGACGGGGACGGAATCCCAGGCTTCCTATCGGCGTCGTCGGCCCTCTCGGAAGGGGCGGTGGTCACCCGGTCACGTCTTCCCGCCTGCCACGGCCGGATTGGCCAGGAATGCCGGCCGCTGATCCTGGATGGGAAGGTGGACGATCACCGCCGCCGCCGCCAGCCCGATGGCGATCAGCCAGATCGGGAGATAGGAGCCGGTGGCGTCGAAAACCCGTCCGCCCAACCACACTCCCAGGAATGCGCCCACCTGGTGGGAGAAGAACACCACGCCGAACATGGTGGTGAGATAGCGGGCGCCGAGGAGGTGGGCGACCGTGGCCGATGTAAGCGGGACGGTTCCCAACCAGACCATCCCCATGGCGGCGCCGAAGACGATGGCTGTGACGGGGGTGATCGGGACCAGGAGCAAAGCGACCATCAACAGTCCCCGGACGCCGTACATCAGCGACAGCAGGGTCCGTTTGCGGTAGCTGTCGCCCAGGCGGCCGAAGACGGGAGAGCCGAGGATGTTGAACAGCCCGATCGTCGCCAGGGCGAAGGAGGCCACCCGGCCCGAGAGCCCGGCGTCGGTCAGGAAGGCGGGAAGGTGGATGGCGATGAAGCTCACATGAAAGCCGCAAACGAAGAACCCGGAGACGAGCAGCAGGTAGCTCCGGTTTTGCCGGGCCCGGCGTAGGGTTTCGACGAAAGGCTCGTCGATCGTGTCCTCGCTTCGCGCCCCCTCGCTCCGGCGGCCGGGGAACAGGAAGGCCAGCGACCCTATGAGCACGGCGGACAGCGCGATGAGGCCGAAGCTCCATCGCCATCCAATCGTGTCCAGGCCCACCTGGGCGACCGGAACGGTCAGGAACATCCCCGCCGAGGCCCCCGCGGTTATCACTCCCAGCATCGACGAACGCCGCTCTGCGGGGACCAGCCGGCCCACGGCCCCCATCACCAGAGCCAGGGACACTCCGCTGAACCCGATGCCGCCCAGCAGTCCCAGAAAGAACAGCAGGCCGGCCGCCGAGCTGAGGCGGGCCACCCCCAACATGGCTATCCCGTATATGACCGCAGAACCCACCAGCACCCGCCGGGGGTCGAAGCGGTCGGCCAGGTAGCCGCCGACCGGCAGGCCCATGAGCAGGCTGAGGATGGCCACCGCCAGGCTGTACGGCTCCCGTCCCGATCCCAACTCCTCGGTCACCGCCCGCAGGAAGATGCCCAGGGTCTGGCGGGCGCCCATCACGAGGAAGGCGATGGCGGCCCCGGCCAGCACCACACCCCAGGGAACCGGGATCCCGGCGCCAAGCGCGGCGGGCGGGGGGGACTTTGGATTCTTGGACAAAGGCGCTTCCGGAGACGGGTGGTGTCTGATGGTATCCCGAACGTCCTGGGGCCCCATCCCACGGGGTCCGCCGGGGAGGGGCGGCCCGCCCGCGGGAATCGAAAGACCCCGTGCCGCGATGCACCTCAATTATTCTCGAAAGTGGCTTGGTCGCTCCTCATCTAAGAACTGTTTTGTCTCTTTTGGTCCCACTTCTGGTGGTAGCGCTGCTGGTGACGCCCTCGGGCCTGGCAGCCGCTCCGGCGCCTGCCGTGGTGTCGGGATACGCCGACATCGGCGAAGCGGGAGAGCACACCGCGGCGGTGCAGGCCATGGCGGCGGTGGGCGTCTTCATCGGCACCCAGTGCGCCGCCGGTAAGTTCTGTCCGGCCGACCCTCTGCCGCGTTGGGTGATGGCGGTGTGGATGGTGCGGTTGGTGTACGGAAGGGAGCCTCCCCCTGCTGACTCCCCGACGTTTGCGGATGTGGATAGGGACGCCTGGTGGGCGACCTACGTGGACAAGTTGGCCGAGTTGGAGATAACCGCCGGCTGCAGTCGCAATCCGGCCCGGTACTGTCCCGACCGGTCCGTCACCCGCGCGCAGATGGCTAGCTTTCTGACCCGGGCCTTTGACCTGGCGCCTGCCGAGCCGGCCGGTTTCACCGACACGGACGGCAACGTCCACTCCGACAACATCGACGCCCTGGCTGCCGCGAACATAACCCTCGGGTGCTCCACCGATCCGGCCAGGTACTGTCCGGACAGGCCGGTCACCCGGGCGGAGATGGCCACCTTCCTGGCCCGGGCGGTAAACCTGGTGCCCAGGGTGGAGATCCTCCCAGAGGTGGAGCCGGTCCCCGAGTTGGAGTGGGTTGGCGATCTTCACCTGGTGTCGCAGTACACCACCTACCACTACTGCTGCTCGGCCCGGGTGACCAACATCCACCTGATCGCCGACCTGGTCGATGGTGCGGTCGTGAAGCCCCGCCAGCGGTTCAGCCTCAACCGGCAGGTTGGGGAACGAACGCTGGAGAAGGGGTTCCTCGAAGCTGGAACCCTGGTGAACGGCACTCTGGTCACCAGTGTGGGAGGGGGAGTCAGCCAGTTCGCCACCACCCTCTACAACGCGGTGTTCTGGGGCGGTTACCAGGACGTGATCCACATGCCTCACAGCGGCTACTTTCCCCGCTATCCCGAGGGGATAGAGGCAACCATCAACTGGCCCGACATCGACCTGATCTTTCGCAATGACTCTTCTGCAGATGTATTGATCAGGGCCGAGTACACCGACACTTCTCTCACCGTGAAGCTGTTCGGGGACAACGACGGACGGTCGGTGGCGGGAGAGTGGAAGGACGGTATGGGCAATGTGGAGGTTCCCTTCGAGGGAGGCCCCCGAGCGCGGGTGGTGACAGCCGATGTCTCGGAGCGTCTCGACGTCGTGGAGCCGCCCCACCCATCGTTCGTTGCCGATCCGGAGGTCGCGGTCGGCCAGAAGGAGTATGTCCAAGCCGCCCAGGCGGGTTGGACGACTCAGGTCACCCGCACAATCCTCCAAACAGGGGAGGAGACCACCGAGAAATGGGAGGTCACCTACGAGCCGCGGCCGGCGATCATCAAGGTCAACCCGTGCATGGTGACGGCCACCTGCCGGGAACCGTCGGGTTAATCACTCCCTTCCTCGGGTCTGGACACCCGGGAGACTCTTGTGCCGAGGACTCCCAGGCTTGCCGCCTGCAGGGGACTCGGGCGTTCTAGGCGGTATCCAAGACGATCACGGGTATCTCCCGGGAGGTCTTCTCGTCGTATTCGGCGAAGAACGGATACTCCCTCTTCTGCCTGCTCCAGATTCGTTCACGCTCGGCTCCCTCGGTCACCCGGGCCCGGGCCGGGATGATCTCCCCACCAAGCTCCACGCCGACCTCGGGGTTCGCCAACAGGTTGTAATACCAGTCGGGATGGGTGGGAGAGCCACCCTTGGAGCCGAAGATGGCGTAGCCTCCCTCGACGTCCTGGTACAGCAGCGGAGCTATCCGCTTGGTCCCGGTCTTGGCGCCGACATTGTGGAGCAGCAAAAGCGGCCTTCCCTCGAACTGCCCGGCGCCGATCCCGCCCGCGGCCCGGAATTCCTCGATGACCTGTTTGTTCCAGTCGTTCCAGTGGTGCATTTTCTGCGACTCCTCTCGGCCGGTTCTCCTCACAGATAGGAGAGAGGCTAGAGGGTATTCTGGGAAGAAGGCCGCCGAGATAAGGGAGAAGGCCCGCCGACCCGGCCTTCCCGGGGGAGTTCTTGGAGGAAACCCCGCCAGTGCGGACCGGGAGGCCCGGACGGCGGGGAGAATTCATTGCACGGCACAAAGCTATCTATGCGGCAAGGTATACCCTCGGCGCCCGTTTCCCTCGGCTGTCGCTTTAGCTCCGATCGACCAGGGCGCCGAAGCCTCCTCCGGTGTGCCAGAACACAACGTGATCGTCACTGCCGAAGCGGCCGGCGGCGATCTCCTTGCGCAGCCCGTAGATGGCCTTTCCGGTGTAGGTCGGGTCGAACAGCAGGCCCGTGAGCCTGGTGGCCTGGGTCTGCACCTCCATCAGTTCCTCGCTGACCTGGGCGTAACCACCGGTCAGGTACTGATCGGTGTGCTCCAGGAGGGGTTCTGGCATCTCCCCTCCGAAGGCTTCGACCCCCGATTGCCAGATGGGCCGCACCCTCGCCATCAAAGACTCGACCGGCTCCGATATGCAGAGAGCCAGGAGCGGGCTCTGGAAACCGGTGCGGTCCGACGCCCAGCCGAAGCCCGAGGTAGTGCCGCCCGAGGAACCGGCGTGCACCACCGCAGCAACGTCGGTGCCGATCTGTTGGGGGATCTGTTCCACCAACTCCCGAAAGCCGAGCGACATCCCCCACATCCCCAGCCTGTCGGAGGCGCCCTGGGGAATCACCCACGCCTTGCGTCCCTTGGCGGCCAGGCTGGCGGCGTCCTCGGCCATGATCTCATCCCGGTGCTCCCAGTCGGCCACCGATATGTAACTGATCGTGGCGCCGGCCAGCATGTCGATGAGCAGGTTCCCGCCGACCTTGGCCGGTGGCTCGGCATCGGGGGTGCGGAGCACCAGGCGCACATCCAGGCCCAACCGGGCACAGGCGAGGGCGGTGGCCCGGCAGTGGTTCGACTGGTACGCCCCGCAGGTGATCACCGTGTCGGCGCCGGCCTCGAGAGCCGCCGCCAGGTGAAACTCCAGCTTCCGGACCTTGTTGCCCGACAGGCCGAAACCGGTCAGGTCGTCGCGCTTCACCCACACATGGGGTCCGCCCCACGCCTCCCTCAATCGGGGGAACCTGTGAAGCGGGGTGGGGGTGAGGGCGAGGTCGAGTTGAGGTAGTGGCTGGCGTAGAGGTGTTTGCTGCATCCGCGAACTATAGGCAAGACCGATGATCGGACTGGTCAACGATCGGTATGGTCCCCCTGCTGGTTGAACCTCCTCCTCGGCTCTCCGGGCAGGGTTCTAATTGTCCGGTTTCTGAGACGTTGCGACAGGGAAAGCGAGTGAAGGGAGGTGATCCGGACCGGGCGGTCCTGCCGACGGGAGGATCCAGCAAACAGTCCAGACGAATCGAGTGATCCGGGGTCGGTGTCGCGTTTTCTAGGCTCTCAAGTAGGTGTTTATGTAGGGGCCAGCCGGTACCACGACGAACAGTGCGGGCTCGTTCCCGTGCGGTGCTGAACCTGAACAGGAGGTTTGCGATGGGAGCAAAGACGGCAACCAGGTTTACGGGAATGGCGCTGGTTTTGGGCGGTCTGGTGGGGGTGGTTCTCCCGTTCATTCGGCCGGGCGGTCTGGTGGTCGATCCCTTGGAGCGAGCGTCAACGCTCCTCGAGCGTGTGCGGGTGCTGGCTCAGAACGCCACGTTTACCCACACCTCGTCACTTCTTGGCTCCTTGGGGCTGTTCCTGCTGATATTTGGCCTAATCGGGGTGCGGCGCGCGCTGGGCGAGGGGACAGTAAAGCGTGTGCTGGGGACTCTCGGTGTCTTCCTTCTGGCCTTTGGGGGCATCGGGCTGGCGTTTGGCTACGGGATGAACCACATCATTGCCCACACAATTAACCATGGAGGGGACGCCACTGACCCGAGGACCCTCTTCACCATTGCAGTGACCATTCAGGCGGTGAAGGCCGGCATCACCATCATTTCCGGCTACGGGTACCTCCTGGGGTTCGCCTGCATAGCGGCGGGCCTATTCCTTCACTTCTCCTCGGGACTCCACCGTCGGCTGGCCGTCCTGATGCTGGTGTTGTCGGCGGCCGCGCTGGTTTCGTTGCTCATCGGAGACCACTTCCACGACCTGGCTGGCACCTTCTACACGCTGGCGGACTACGCGACCATGCCACTGAGCCTGTGGGCGCTCATCCTCGGTGTGGGCATGACCCGAGAGCACACCGGCCTGACGCCGGGAGGAGAAGGGTAAGAACAGGGGAACGAAGAAAGAGGACTGCTGCCGCCTGTTCCCAGGTGGTTGTGCGATGTCCCTGATCGGGGAGTTGGGTCAGGACAACCTTCCCAACGCGGCTTTTTCACAGCCCTGCGGCGATACCTACGACCGGTCGCCTCCACACTGCGACAGGCGATTTCAAATGGGTTCGAGGACCAACACCGGGATCTGGCGGGATGTCTTCTTCTCATAGTCGGCGAACTGGGGAAAGTCGAGCTTCTGCCGGGTCCAGATGCGCTCCCGTTCCTCCCCTTCCGTCAACCGGGCCCGGACCATGAAGGTCTCGGTGCCGAGTTCGATCTCGACCTCGGGGCGGGCCATCAGATTGTGGTACCAGGAAGGATTGGTGGGAGAGCCACCCTTGGAACCGAAGATGGCATAGCCGCCCTCGACCTTCTGGTAGGCGAGCGGGTTGACCCTCAGTGCCCCGGTCTTGGCGCCGTGGTTGAACAGAATCAGCAGAGGCATCCCCTCCAGCGGCCCGCCGGCCCGTCCTCCGTTGGCCCTGAATTCTTCGATGACTTCGTTGTTCCAGGCGTTGTAGTCGCGCATTTCCTGTCCCTTCGTGTGGGTCTCCGCAACGTAAGGCTAGGAGCATCGGTGGAGGGCATTGTCGTACTCAGCCCGGCGGGTTGGACTCGACCAACTCGAGGATTTCCCGTCCATACTTGGCGAGCCTTCCAGGGCCCATGCCACGGACCCCGAGAAGCTCAGCCTCGGTGTTCGGTCGGAGACGGGAGATCTCTTCCAGCGTCTCATTCCTCGAAATGACGTACGCGGGTACCTGATCCCGCCGGGCCGTTGCCAGACGCCACTCCCGAAGGGCATCCAACAAGGCGGAATCCTCCGAGGAAGCGGACCCGGGTGGGTCCGGCGTGGTTGATCCGGACCCCGGCTGCGGTGGTTCGATCGGAGACTCATCCGTCGAGCCCGGTCGGCCGGTCCCGGCGGAGGCGACAACGGCGAGGACGTCCCGTCCGTATTCGGCGAGTTTGCGGGGACCGACACCGCGAACTCCCAAGAGTTCAGCCTCCGAGCGGGGTTGGGTCCGGGCGATCTCCCGCAAGGTCCGGTTGCCGAAGATGACGAAGGCAGCCACACCTCTTTCTCGGGCCACCCCCAGACGCCATTCCCGCAACGCTTCGTAGAGATCGGCGTCGTATGGCTCGTCGATTCCGGCGGGGTTCTGGCCGGGGGAAGTCGGATCACCGTCTCGGATCTCTGTTCCCGTCGTGGTCGGCGCTCCCGGGTGGGGGGCCAGTAGGGGCTTGGGAAGGCCCACCGGCGGGGGTCGGTACGTCCGGGTGAGTTCCCGGATGAAGGGCGACTCCCTTCCCAGTTCCGCAACGACCACCACCTCCTGACGGCATCGGGTTATCGCCACGTGGAGCACCCTGCGTTCCTCTTCCACGTCTTCGGCCAGCACATGGGGCAGGAGGTCCTGGTCGACCCCGAACACGATCACCCGATCCCACTCCAGTCCCTTCACCCGGTGGACGGAGGTCGCCGTTACTCCCGCCGTCGGGGACGGTCGCCGGTCCAGCATTCGTCGCAGTTCAGTCTCGAAGGTCGGCAGGTCCTCGTACAGAGCGGCCGTGCGGCGCAGAGCCACCAGGTCGTCGGTGTGTGTGGACCGATCGGCCCTGCCTCGCTTGGAGTCCAGGGAATGGGCGACCCTTCCCAGTCCGACCTCGCCCGACAGGTAGTCCAGGAGAGGCCCCGATTTGCCTTGGACCGCCACCTGCGCTCCGTCCTCTATGGCCTGGACGAACCTGCGCCAGGTGGCCGCCTTCCGTTCGTCGAGTCCCCGTCCGAGGGCGGCGAGTCCTCGGATCGGAGTGTTGCCCGCCGGAATCAACTCGGAAGCCAGCCGGTTGATCCGGCGGGCGGGCCGACGGACAGCCTCCAGGAGATCCCGGCGGCTCATGGACTCGGGGTTCAGGGTGAGCCGTATCCATGCCAGAGCGGCTCGCATGGTGGTCCGTTCCAGGAGATTCGCATCGAGTTGCGAGCGAACCGGGATCCCGGCTCTGTCGAGCGCCGCCAGCATCGGGAGCAGGGCTGAGTTGACCCTGGCCAGGACCGCGATTTCCCGGGGCGAGGCGCCCTCCTCGATCCATTTGCTGATGATCCCGGCCGGTTCGGCGGCCATCCTCCGGCGGTCGGGGGTGATGATCCGAAAGCCCCCCTCGACCGAATCCGGGGAGGCCTCGATGGTCTTGGGGACCCTGACCCGGTTGTGAGAGAGCAGCCGGGAGGCAGCGGTGACCACCTCGGAGGGACAGCGGTAGTTGACGGTGAGGGCGCTGGCGCCCGCGCCGGGAAAGTACTTGCCGAAGTCGATTAGGAACCTCGGGTCAGCGCCGGCGTACCCGTAGATGGTCTGGTCGTCGTCGCCCACCCCGAACACGCTCATCTCCGGAGAGGCGAGCAGTCGCAGCAGCAGGAGGTACGCGGGCGTCAGATCCTGGAACTCGTCCACCAGCAAATGCCGGCACCGCACCTGCCATCGCCTACGAAGCTCCGGATCGGCCAGCAGCAGTTCGATGGCGCCATAGATCTGCTCGTTGTAGTCGACCTCGTTCCTCCGGGCCAGCAGGGCTCGGTACCTGGGGAACAACCCGGCCAGACCCTCCATGTCGCCTCGGCCCTCCTCGACCTGGTCGGGGTCCCGGAGCGCGATGGTGATCTCGGCCAGACCCTCCAGGTAGGGTCCTATGACGTCGGTGTTGAGGCGGGGCCGCTTGGGGACCAGGGCGCCCAGCCTGGCACGGACTTCCCGTTCCGTCAGCAGGGTGGCGTCGGGCTGGACGTCGCGGATGATCGCCCACCCGAGCGAGTGGATGGTGCGGATGCTCAGGTCGTCCCGCTGCAGGCGTTTTCGCATCTCCCGGGCGGCCCGGTTGTTGTAGGCCACCGCAGTCACGAACTGCGGTTCGATTCTCCGGTCATCGACCAGGTGAAGAAGGCGAGCCCCGAGCGTGCGGGTCTTTCCCGATCCGGCCGGAGCGATCACCCTGACCGGGCCGGCGTGGTGGTTTACCGCCGCCCGTTGGTCCCGGGCCAGATCGGCCTCGGATACCGTGACGGGAGGCTGGAGGGTCAGCCGCCCCAGTTCCACGGTCTGGGCATGGATGACCGGGATGTCCAGGGGCGACCGGGGGCCTCCGTCCACCCAGGCATGCACTCCATCCGGTGTCACCACGTCGGCCCGCCCGCCGATCCGCGCTCCCAGCCGGGCGGCCTTCCTGCTCCACCACCAGATGGGATCGCTCCGACGCCCGTCCCAGTTGTTGGCCCACACCAGGAAGTGGAGCCTCTCGACCAGGGGGACATAGCCGGGCCCGAGCATCCACGGCGCCCGCTCTACCACCACCGGCCGGCGCAGTTCAGACGCGTCCACCCAGAGTTCCACCGTGACCGGCCGGCGCTCCACCCAGAATCTGTGCAGACGTTCCACGGTTTCCTCCAGCGCATGCGGGCTGTCCAGCACCGACCTGTCGACAAGCACCCGCCGGGCGGTTTGGAGGGGAGATCGGCTTCCCTCACCAACCACCACCCCTCGGCCCAGCAGATCAGGTCCCGGAAATGTCATCTCTGCAATGTATCAACGTCCTGTGACGGTCAGTTCACTGGACCACCGGCAGAGGGAAACTGCCAGCGGACTACACACCGATGACGGTCAAGCCCGCTGATCGCGCTGCCTGTGCTTGGCGTATGTCGAAGGTCAGGAAAGTGGTTTCCTGGCCGACACGGCGAGCGGCGGCTAGGTGTAGCGCATCGAGCGAGCGGCACAGCGTCATTTCGGCCAGGCGCGCCGCTTCATTGCATGTGACGGCGTCGAGGGCTACGACGGCAAAGTTATGTAGGTCAGATTGGACCCTGCGGCGGGTGCGAACCAGTTCTTCCCCTTCAAGGAGCCGGGTGAGATTGCGGCGCAGTTCGATCTCGGTGAGTTGGGATGTGACCAGCATCGGGTCGGAGCCCATCAAGTGCTCGGCGACGTCCGAGTCTGGCTCGGAGACATACCGTTTCATTAGGGCACTGGTGTCCACATAGAGGGTCATCCGCGGTCTTCATCCAGGACCTCGGAGATGGTTCTGGAAGCCTTGTAGCGCTCGATGGGTTCCAGGCCCTCTTGCAGCGGTGGCGTGATCCAACCCTCTTCGATGCCCCGGTTAACCATCGAGATCCCACCCAGACTCACCAGGCGGGCTACCGGTCGGCCACGATCGGTAATCAGTATCTGTTGTCCCCTGCTGGCCCTCTTCACATACTCTGAGAGCCCGGCCTTTAGTTCTCGAATACCTACGTTCATGTAGTCACCGCCTCTCAGTATAGTGACTACATACTAGCAACGGACGGGCGTTCCGACCGGTGTGCTTGTGTTGTTGACCGGTTCCTATTGGTGGATGAGCAATGGACTCTGAACTTCGGCGGGAGTCAGGCCGCCGTGGTGGCCGGTCTTCCGGGCGTCCATGCCCTTGGGGAAGATCCCCGTGTTGTCCCGGGCTAGCAACAGAGCGTCGGGCATGCGGGCCTCCAGGTCGGGATGGGGTTGTCCCCGGCCCAGCCAGGCCCGCAACACATCGGCGCCGACCATCCTGCTGCCGGTCTTCTCGGACAGGTCCCTGATCCGGTCGGACGGGCCGCTCAGCATGAGCGCCCGGCTGTCTCCCGACCAGCGCAGGCCCTCGGTGTCGCTCTTCTCCAGGATCAGTTTTCCCACTTCGGGGATGTCACTGTGGCCATGGTCGGAGGTGCCCACCATCACCGTGTCGGTGGGCAGCCGGTCAGCCAGCCGCGCCCACAGTTGGTCCGCGCCTGACATGGCAACATCGTAGGACTCCGAGGGCTGCCCGGCTTCATGCGCCGCAACGTCCACCGCGTGGTAATAGACCATCGCCAGGGTCCGCTTCGGCATGGTGAAGAGATAGGCCGGGTCGACTTCCAGCGGCGAGGAATAGCCCCGCATCTCCGCTCCGCGGTAGAGCATCCTGGTGAGAGGCGTGTCGATGAAGGCGGCCGGTTGCACGATCATCCCCCGAGCCTGGCGGGCCGACAGCCTCTCCCACAGGTTGGGAGCAGGAAGGAAGGAGGCGGTGTCGTACCGGACGTGTTGTCCCGACAGGTCCGTCCAGCGCAGCAGACTCACCACCTTCTGAATGTCGGGCATCCACTGCCGGTATCCGATCACCCCGTGCTGGAGGGGAGTGAGCCCGGTGCAGATCGAGGAGAGACCCACGGTGGTGGTGGTCGGGAAGGGTGCTTCCAGGACCGCCCGGCGGGACTCCGCCAAAGCCGATGCATTGGCATGAGGAAGTTGGCCGGCGCCCAACCCGTCGAAGACCACCAGCAGGTAATTGCGGGCGGCCGGAATCAGCGCGGAAAGGTCGCGCCGGAGACCCCTGGTCGGAGAGTGTCCGCTGAGACGGCGTTCCAACTCCGCCACCAGGTTGACCAGGTTATTTCCCGCGTAGGAAGGTCCTATCCGCTCCGTTCTGTTGGGAGTCACAGCGACGGATCGATGGTCTGATCGATGTCCTGTCGGAAGGTGGATGGATCAAGGTGTGGCAGGTGGCGCCATCGGTCCAGCAAGGTCACTGGATCAGGTCCGCTGCGAGGCAGCGGGCTGAGTGACGCAACGGGACGCCCGGATCGCGTCACGGTGAGGCTTTCACCCGCCAGCACCCGGCCGATGATTGCTCCGCCCTTGTTGCGGATGTCCGTGATAGTCACCTCAGCCACCAACATCCAATGTATCACAGGTGAGATACCGAGTGCCTGTATCTCCGAATACTTCGGAAAGCGCGAAACAAAAGGGGAACTCACCTCCCAATGTGCCCACCATCTGTGGAGTCTCATCTACCCGTGGCGGTACCAGGCTACTTCTTCGGGCGGCAGGGGGGTGTTGCCGAGAATGGCGTCTGCGGCCTTCTCTGCGATCATCATCACTGGTGCGTAGATGTTGCCGTTGGTGATGGTGGGCATCACCGAGGCGTCCACCACCCGGAGGCCCTCGGTGCCGTGAACCCGGAAGGTGTCCGGCGACACCACCGCCATCTCGTCGGTTCCCATCTTGGCCGTGCAGGAGGGATGGAGGGCGGTCTCGGCGTCGCTCCGCACCCAGTCGAGGATCTCCTGGTCGGTCTGCACCTCCGGTCCCGGCGAGAGTTCCCCGGCGTCGAAGGGCTCGAAGGCCGGTTGTCCGAGGATGCGGCGGACGGTGCGGACCGCCTCCACCCACTCGCGGCGGTCATTGGGAGTGGAGAGGTAATTGAAGCGCAGCGCCGGCTTGTCGAACGGATCGGCCGAACGCAGCGTGATGGAGCCCCGCACGTCGGAGAACATCGGACCGACATGCACCTGGTAGCCGTGCCCCCGGGCGGGAACCGACCCGTCGTAGCGGATCGCCACCGGCAGGAAGTGAAGCATCAGGTTGGGGTATTCCACACGGTCGTTGCTGCGCACGAAGGCGCCGCCCTCGAAGTGGTTGCTGGTGGCCGGGCCGGTGCGGAACAGCCACTGCAGGCCGATCCAGGGCATCCGCCACCTGGCCAGATAGGGCTGGAGGGAGACCGGTTGGCGGGAGGCGTGCTGGATGTACACCTCCAGGTGGTCCTGGAGGTTCTGCCCGACCCCGGGGAGGTCCGCCACCACGTCTATGCCGAAGGTCTCGAGGTGGCCGGCCGGCCCGATGCCCGAGAGCATCAGCGTCTGCGGCGAGTTGATGGCGCCCCCGCACAGGATCAACTCGGAGGCCTCGGCCCGCCGGAGGCGGCGGCCTTTGCGGTACTCGACTCCCACCGCCCGGTTCCCCTCGAAGAGGATCCGGGTGATGTGCGCCCGGGTGACGAGCGACAGGTTGGGCCGGTCCAGGACCGGATGCAGGTAGGCGCGCGACGCGCTCAGGCGCCGTCCCCGGTGGCGGTTGGCGTCGAAGGGAGCGAAGCCCTCCTGCCGGTAGCCGTTCACATCGGTGGTGGTGGGGATCCCCGCCTGTTCCCCCGCTTTGAAGAATGCCCCGAACAGCGGGTTTGCGGCGGGGCCCCGTTCGAGGATCAGCGGCCCCTCGCCTCCCCGGTACTCGTCGGCGCCGGCCAGGGTGGTCTCCAGGCGCTTGAAGTAGGGGAGGCAGTGGGGGTAGTCCCAGCGCTCCATCCCCGGTTGGGCGGCCCACTTCTCATAGTCCATGGGGTTGCCCCGTTGGAAGATCATCCCGTTGATGGAACTCGAGCCTCCCAGCACCTTCCCCCGGGCGTGATAGACCCTCCGACCCCCCATGTGTGGCTCGGGCTCGGACTCGTACTTCCAGTCATAGAACCTCGATCCGATCGGGTAGGTCAAGGCGGCCGGCATGTGGATGAACACGTCCCAGCGGTAGTCGGGACGTCCGGCTTCGAGCACCAGCACCCGGGTGGAGGGGTCGGCGCTGAGCCGGTTGGCCAGGGCGCACCCGGCGGATCCTCCCCCGATTATCAGGAAGTCATGGCCGTTCATCGCCGAAAAGCGGATACCGAATCAGCGGGAGTCCGGGGGCGGGTGGGGAGGAAAGCGGGACTGCTCTTCCAGCACCCCGATCGGCAGGTGGCTGCGTATGTAGAGGTCCTCGCCGCCGAACCTGGGGGTGAAGTCCCAGCTGATCCCCTGGGTTCGCATCACCCGGCTCACGAAGGCCCTGCGGCGCTGGCTCTCCAGCACCCGGCCGGTGAGCCGGGCGCTGTCCCACCGCTGTGAGATCTCCTTTTTCACCCCGGCCAGCGTGGCTTCGGTCCCGGCCAGGTTGGAGAGTTCCTCCGGATCAGCCTTCACATGGAACACCTGGTCGGGGTCCCCTTCGGACACCACGTACTTGGCGCCTTGGCGCTGCACCATGAACATCGGATTGAGGGCGCCCTCCGCGTAGTACTCGCCGATGACCTCGTCGTGTCCGCGGTCGCCGTACAGGTGGGGGAGGAGGGTCCTTCCGTCCAGTTGGGTGGGATAGTCGATGTCCGCCCCGTCGGTGGCCAGCCCCACCAGGGTGGGTCCCAGGTCCACCAGCGAGACCGCCTCCGACACCCGGCGGGGCTTGAGGCGGTCGGGGCACCAGAAGATCAGCGGCACCCGGACCGAACGTTCCAGGAAGCTCATCTTGAACCACATGCCGCGCTCGCCGAGCATGTCCCCGTGGTCGGAGGTGATGATGACGATGGTGTTGTCGGCCATGCCGGTCTCCTCCAGCGCCCGTCGCACCAGACCCACCCGCCGGTCGAAGTCCGAGACCGAGGCGTAGTAGGCGCGGCGGGCGGCCCGGATCTGCTGCTCGGAGAGGACGATGTCGGAAGCGCCGATCGACCACCGCAGCCGGTCGCTGTGGGGGTCCCTGGGCGCCTGCTCGTAGGTGGTGACCGGCATGTCTATGTCGTCGTCCTCGTAAAGGTTCCAGGTCTCCGGCCGGGCCAGGTAGGGGTCATGTGGCTGGATGAAGGAGATGGTGAGCATGAAGGGACGCTCGCCGGTCCGGGCCCGGTCGTAGAGCCACCGCTGGGCTCGGAAGGTCACCTCGTCGTCGTAGTCGATGTTCACCGCCGCCAGGGTGCTACCGGCTTCGATCACCACCTTCATGGTGTGGAACCAGTCCTGTCTCTCATAGGGCTGGTCCCAGCGGGGATGCCAGACGAAGTCGGCCGGATAGGTGTCGGTTGTCAGCCTCTCTTCGAAACCGTGCAACTGGTCGGGGCCGATGAAGTGCATCTTGCCCGACAGACAGGTCAGATAGCCGCGGTCGGCCAGGTAATGAGCGAAGGTCGGTATCTCGACCGACCACTCGGCGGCGTTGTCCCAAGCGCCTATCCGGGCCGGGAGGCAGGAGGTCATCATCACGTACCGCGACGGCCCGCACAGGGGCGAGTTGGTGTAGGCCCAGTCGAATGTGACTCCCTCGTCGGCCATGCGGGAGATATGGGGCGCGACCACCACCCGGTGGCCGTAGCTGGGCAGAAAGTGGGGCGCCAACTGGTCGGCCATGATCAGGACGATGTTGGGCTTTTCCATGGTTGGCAATCCTAGGTGAATTCCGGCCCTTCCAGGACCCTACCTCCCGAAGCAATCCCCGCTCTGGAAGGTGGCGTGCCGGCATGCCGCCGTACCTTTCCCGGAAAGCCCGCCCCGGGCTGTCTGGGGATGGTCTTGGGGGGTGTTTGGGTTTTCTATACTGAAAAACGGGTGCCTGCTTCAAGTTTTCGCGCATGACCTCTTATTTCGAGAACTATCTGTTCGTGGCCGCCTTTGCCCTTCTGGGGGTGGTGCTGGTGCTGGTCATGCTGGGCGTTGCCTCGATCCTGAGGCCCAATAAGCCGACCGCCGCCAAGAGGCTCACCTACGAGTGCGGGGTGGACCCGGTGGGAGAGGGGTGGAGCCAGACATACGTGCGCTACTACGTATTCGGTCTCCTGTTCGTGATCTTCGACGTCGAGGCGGCCTTCATCTTCCCCTGGGCGATCCTGGCCGAGGATCTGGGGGTGTTCGGGCTGGTGGCGATCATCATCTTCATGCTCACCCTGGTGGAGGGGCTGTTCTACGCCATCAAGAAGGGAGTCCTGCGATGGGAGTGATCCAGCGTTTCGGGGTTCCCATCAAGCCGGTCAGCTGGCTGCTCAACTGGTCGCGGCGGTACTCGTTGTGGATGTTCCAGTTCGGGTTGGCCTGCTGCGCCATCGAGATGATGGCGGCCTCGGGCCCCCGTTACGACTTCATGCGCTTCGGCATCATCCCGCTCCCCGCCTCGCCCCGGCAGGCCGATCTGATGGTGGTGGCGGGGACCGTCACCGACAAGATGGCGCCGGCGGTGAAGCGGCTCTACGAGCAGATGCCCGAGCCCAAGTACGTGATCTCCATGGGATCGTGCTCCAACTGCGGAGGCCCCTACTGGGACTCCTACTCGGTCACCAAGGGAGTCGACCAGATCATCCCGGTGGACGTGTACGTGCCGGGCTGCCCTCCCCGGCCCGAGGCGTTGCTGGACGGGATCATTCTCCTGCAGGAGAAGATCAAGAACGAGGACATCAAAGAGAAGTGGAACCAGCGTGACCGCCAGCCCGTCTGAGGTGGAGATGGCAGGTGCCGAGGGTCCCGGGGAAGGCAACTCCCTGGTGGACCGGGCCGCCGAAGCGGTGGGCGGAGTGGTGCTGGAGGCCCTGGAGACCGCCAAGGTGGGAGTGGCTGCCGACCGGTGGGCCGAGGCGCTGCAGACCGCCCGGGACGACCTGGGGCTCTCGTTCTTCTCCTGGCTCTCGGCTGTGCACTGGGCGAACGATCCGCAGGTGGGCGACTCGCTGTCGGAGGAGGTGACCGAGCGCTTCGAGCTTCTGTGCGCGGTCTCCGACGTCACCGCCGGGGAGTTGGTGGTGTTCTCCACCGACCTGGAGGCGGCCGATGCCACCGTCGACAGCCTGATAGAGGTGTACCCGGGAGCCGACTGGCATGAACGGGAGTGCCGGGAGATGTTCGGCATCACCTTCGTGGGCCATCCCCGACCCGAGAACCTCTACCTTCCCAACGGATTCGTGGGGAACCCCCTGCTCAAGTCCTTTCCGCTGCTGAGCCGGGAAGTGAAGCCCTGGCCGGGGGAGGTGGACGTCGAGGACATGCCCGAAGTCATGGGAGGCAGCTGAGATGACCATCGCGCCCGACATGGTCCGCCACCTCTCGGGAGCGGCGGTCTCGGTGGAACTTGAGACTCCCGACATGACTCTCAACATCGGTCCCCAGCACCCTTCCACGCACGGGGTGCTGCGCCTGGTGGCCAAGGTGGACGGGGAGAGGGCCTTCGACGTGCAGCCGGTGATCGGCTACATGCACCGGGGTTACGAGAAGCTGGCGGAGGTGCGGAACTATCCCCAGATCACCGCCCTGATCAACCGGATCGACTGGGTGTCGGGGTATGCCAACGAGATTCCCTTCATGGTGGCGGCCGAGCGCCTGATGGGAGTGGAGCCCCCCGATCGGGCCCAGTTCATCCGCCTGATCCTCACCGAGATGGCCCGCATCTCCTCACACCTGATCTTCCAGGCCTCCTACCCCCTGGAGTTGGGGGCGGCCACCCCGCTGTTCTTCGCCCTGCGGGACCGTGAACGGGTGCTCGATCTGATCGAGTCGGTCACCGGCGGGCGGTTCCATCCCAATTTCAACCGGATCGGCGGTGTGAAGCCGGCGGTCGGAGCGGGGCCCGTGACCCGAAAGACCATCCAGGACCTGCCTGCCGGCTTCCTGTCGGAGACCCGGGACGCCATGGACCGCGTGCTGTCGACGGCCGACCAACTGGAGGACCTGGTGGCGGGCAACGAGATCGTCCTGGCCCGCACCAAGGACATCGGGGTCATCCCGCCGGAGGTGGCCATCTCCTACGGGGTGTCCGGCCCCATCCTCCGGGCCTCGGGGGTGCCGTTCGACCTGCGCAAGGTCTCCGACTACCTGCCCTACCACCTGTTCGACTTCGAGATCCCCACCGGGGAGAACGGCGACTGCTGGGACCGCTGGTGGATCCGCCTCGAGGAGATCCGCCAGTCGGCCTCCATCATCCGCCAGGCCGTCGACACCATTCCCTCGGGACCGTTGCAGGCCAAGGTGCCCCGCATCATCAAGGTGCCGGCCGGCGAGATCTACGTGAGAGCCGAGAACCCCAAGGGGGAGATGGGGTACTACGTGGTCTCCGACGGAGGACTGGGGCCCTACCGGCTGAAGATCCGCTCCGCCTCGTTCTCCAACATCTCCATCCTGCCCTGGGTGCTGGAGGGGACGCTGGTGCCCGACATAATCGCCATCCTGGGATCGCTGGATTTCGTGCTGGGGGACGTGGACCGATGAAGCCCCCCAGGACCGCCCGCACCCCGGTTTCCGACCTCCTATCTCGCGAAATTCTCCCCGAAACTTTCGTTCCTTGGGCCCTCCCCCGCCACCACCTTTCCGAGGTTCGAACGCGGGTGGCCGACGCCGGGTGGGGAGCCGGCTTCCGGTTTCGGAGTATGACCTTCGTGCGGGCCGGGGACGTCTGCCCGGTCCGGGAGGTTTTTGTGACTCCTGTCAATGTGGATCGGGGCAGTGACACTTTCAACCCCGGCCGGCTGGTTTTCTTCCCGATCTCCGCGGAAGTTTCCCAGGTTCGGGGGACGCCCATCCCGCTGCCGGCGAGGGACGGTCGCCCATGAGTCCCTGGCTGGCCCTGGCGATCTGGCTGGTGGTGGTGGCCACCATCATCCCGGTGATGGGGATGGCGATCGGCTATGCGGAGATGAAGATCTCGGCTCACATGCAGAGCCGGATCGGGCCCTACTTCGCGGGTGGCCGCTTCGGGTGGGCACAGCTCATCGCCGACGGCGTGAAGTTCTTCCAGAAAGAGGACCTGGTCCCCGACAACGCCGACCGTCCGGTGTACAAGATGGCCCCGGTGCTGGTGATGGTGGGCACGGTGGGGCTGTTCGTGGTGATTCCCTTCGGCCCGGGCCTCACGCCCCAGAACCTCGACCTGGGCATTTTCTACGCCCTGGCCATCTCGTCGATCGGCACCATCGGAGTGCTGATGGCCGGGTGGTCGTCGGGCAACAAGTACTCCCTGATGGGGGGTCTGCGGGCCGCCGGGCAGCTGATCGCGTACGAGTTGCCGCTGGTGCTGGCGGTGGTGGGAGTGGTGATCCTGGCGGGCACCATGAGCCTCGACGGGATAGTCCAGGCGCAGATCTCCTGGTTCTCCGAGGCCGGATGGAGCCTGGGGATGCCTTTCGTGATCGTGCAGGCCGTGGGCCTGGGGGTCTTCTTCATCGCCAGCCTGGCCGAGTTGTCCCGGATCCCCTTCGACATGCCCATCGCCGAGTCGGAACTGGTGATGGGGTACCTCACCGAGTACTCGGGATTCCGGTTCCTGTTCTTCTTCCTGGCCGAGTTCGCCAACATGTTCACTCTCTCGGCGATCGCCGCCACCCTGTTCCTGGGCGGTTACTGGGTGCCCGGAGTCCCCGATTCGATACTCCAGTTCGTGGGGCCCCTGGTGCTCCTGGGAAAGATTGCCCTCTTCATATTCGTCAGCATCTGGGTTCGCTGGACCTTCCCCCGCTTCCGGGAGGACCAGCTCCAGACGCTGGCCTGGAAATGGCTGGTCCCCATCTCCCTGGCCAACATCATTGTCACAGGCGTCCTGAAGGTGGTGCTTTAGATGAAACTGATGAAGCTCTCCGTTCCCGGCTTCGGGCTCGTGAAGGGACTGAAGGTAACCCTCCGCACCCTCTTCACGCGCCCGGTCACCGTCAACTACCCCAAGGTGAAGGAGACCCCCGTCCCAAGGGCGCGGGGAGTGATCGCGCTCGAGCCCGAGGCCTGCACGGTGTGCATGCTGTGTGCCCGCCAATGCCCTGACTGGTGCATCTACATAGAGGGTCACAAGGAGGAGCGTCCGCCGTCGCGGCCCGGAGGGCGCCCCCGGGTGAGGGCCACCCTCGATCGATTCGACATCGATTACGCCCTGTGCATGTACTGCGGGATCTGCGTGGAGGTCTGCCCCTTCGACGCCCTGTTCTGGAGCCCTGACTACGAGTACTCCGAGACCGAGATGGGGGCGATGCTCCATGACCAGGACCGCCTCTTCGACTGGCTGGACACCGTGCCCCCCGCCCCGGCCCTGGAGAGGTAGATGGGATTCGAGGACTGGGCGGCAGAGCCGCTCAACTGGGTCTTTTTGGCGGTGGCGCTGGCCACGACCATCTCGGGCCTTAGAGTGGTCACCTCCCCGAACGTGGTCCACGCCGCCCTGTTCCTGGTGGCCGCCCTGGCCGGGACCGCCGCCATCTTTCTGCTGCTGGCCGCCGAGTTCCTGGCCTGGGTGCTGGTCCTCGTCTACATAGGGGCTGTGATCGTGCTGTTCCTGTTCGGGATCATGATCACCCGCGCCCCCACCGGCCGCGACGAGGCGGAGGTCGACCACCAGCGCCGCCTCCCCGCCGTGCTGGTCTCCGCCGCCCTGTTCGCCCTGCTGTCGTGGGGCCTCCTCTCCCAGTGGGGGGACACCACCCTGGACAGGGTCACCGCCGGCACGCCCACCTCGGTGCTCGCCGAAGGGCTGCTGGGCCGGTTCGTCTTCCCCTTCGAGGTGGTGGGCTTCGTGCTGCTGGCCGCCCTGGTGGGAGGCATAACCATCGCCCGCCGGGATCTGAGCCCCGCCGAGGAGAAGGAGCGCGAGTCCAGGTGATACTCAACCAGTTCCTGATCCTGGCGGCGCTGCTGTTCTGCATGGGGGTGTACGGGCTCCTGGTGCGCCGCAACGCGGTGATGGTGCTCCTGTCGGTCGAACTGATGCTGGCCGCGGTGAACATCAACCTGGTGGCCCTGGAGGCCTTCTGGCAGACGGCCGAGGCGCTGGGGCAGATCCTGGCGGTGTTCATCATCACCATCGCCGCCGCCGAAGTGGGGATCGGCCTGGCCATCATCCTCCTGATCTTCCGTAACCGGCGCTCTGCCAACGTGGACGAGTTGAACCTGATGCGCTGGTGACCATGGGTGTGAGCACAAACCTCTACCTGGCCGCCGAAGGCGCCGCCGCGGCGGCCTCCACGGGCGGGATCTTCTCGGAGTGGGCCGGGCTGATGCTGATCGGGCCGATGCTGGCCTTCCTGGTGATCGTCCTCTTCGGGAAGCGGATGAGATACCAGGGTGCCGAGGTGGCCATCGGGGTGATGGCCTTCAACTTCGTCTGGTCGTCGGTGTTGCTGTTGATGAACATGGGCGAGTCGGGGGTCCTCTACGAACGGAGCCTCGAGATCGCAGCGGTGGGCGGCGGGCTGGTCTTCGAGTTGGGGTGGATAGTGGACGGCCTCTCGATCATGATGTACT
>JAPPFC010000006.1 GCA_028824015.1 bacterium | reverse complement strand
CCAGACTGGGCACTTTCGGTGATCGACTCTGGGCACTTTCGATGATCGCCGTCAGCCTTTAAAGCATTAGATCTAGCTGAGAGCTTCGTCAGCGAAATGGAACGCATTCTGGCTTCGCCGAGCCCTCGGTAATCCACAGACCGAGGCTCCTATCCACCTCCAAGACGTTGGCATGACCCCTTTACCTCATCTGCGGTCTGGGTCCGCGACCCGCCTATAGGGAGCGGTCTAAGCCGCTCCAACTTTCATTCGAAGGTGGTGAATAGCCGGCAACACCGTCGGCCGGGGCGGTTCGAAGTGGAGTTCCAAAGCCTCCGCAAGGTTGTCAAGGGCGACATTGGGCGACTCCCCTTGGCTTGCAACGTCAACCTCCAAGGCTTGCGCCATAAACCAACCATCCTCTTGCCAGACAACCGCCGTTAGTTGTTTCTCCTGCATTGGCATCTCCGCATTCTCCGAGGGTTCGAGGCTAACGGGCCAAAGGCCGCTCGGGAACCGGTTGGTCACAAACTGGGAGGACAGAAGCTCCACCAGCGGTCAGTGCCGAATACGGTGCACTGACAACACTGCGGATGCTTACTGTTGTCTATGGCGACGACTTTCCAGCATCTTCCGACTCAACACCCCCACTTTCCCTTCGCTAATGGGCAGAGTTAGGGCCGCTCTGCTTCTCACCGGCTGGGCATCCTCGTCTCAAGTAAACTCGTCAGGATGCGGAACGCCCTGCCAGTCGGACACTGAGAGGAGGGAGCTACGACCTGATGGACGCTTCCTTTGCTGCTCCTACCTCAGCGTCGTCTGAGGCTAAAGCCGAGGCGGTGCGCTGGATGAGCGAATACCGTAAGACCAGCGCCTACGAATGGGAATGGCACACACCCACCACATTGGCGTGCGAACCACAACCGCGTTTTCCGTGCTATGTGATGGCGTTGGCAACCCCAGGGGAGGACAGCCGTTACCGTCCGGCGCTGGCGTTTACGGCAGGAACCAAACAGGATGGGCGATACTGGCAGGGACTCCTTCCCGACGGGGAGGATCTTCCCGGTCTCTCTCGGGAGGTGTTGTCCAGACTGGATGCCGTTTTGGGTGTGCTCATTACCGCGTCACAAGTTTCTTTTTCGCCACCTCGCTGACAGGCTGTTGCAAACCCTCTACCGGGCGGCGTTCGATCACCAATCCATAGGTGGCGTGATGGAAGCTCTCCGCAACCTGGTTGAGCATCTGGCCGTAGACGCGCGTCGCTTGGTGATCGTTTCTAGAGAGTTGGCTGACAATGCCTTGTATCACTCCGGGGAGGGCGGCGGATGGTGCATCGTTGGGAAGACAGAGGAACGCCTCGTTGTGGCCGTTCGAGATACGGGGGTGGGGATTCACGCCACTATGCGCGAGGCGTATCCGGACATCGACGAGAGTATGGCGGTGACAGCAGCCTTCTCCGGGGGTGTCACATCAGAAGCCAGCCCGATTCGAGGCCTTGGTTTTGATGATGGTTCTCGCTTACACGGAAACGGGAGCCAACCTGTTGCTGGAGACAGGCGGTGTGGCTTTTGTCGGTATCGGCGGGACAGGACAGTTGATAGGTAAGAGCACAATTCCTGTCGAAGGCGTGACGGCAATGCTGGAAGTTGCGCTCGTCACGTAACGGCGTTCTCGCGCCGCCTACACCAGCCAATCAACTCCATCGGGAAAAGCCCTGCCCAAACCGAGGGTTTTGCAGAACGCCAGTGCGACTCTCCAGACATCGCCAAGCTCCTTCCGCAGATTCGAAATACCGTCAAAGATGGGCCGGCGGAGGTAATGTCTCGCCTCGTAAGGACAGTAAAGCCGGGGCCTCCCGCAGTCCCACCGGTTTTACCACTCTTCACGACTTGGAAGGAGAAAGGTGCGTCCTCAGAATCGGGGTCCTGGCGTATTGGGTGCCACGATGGGCGCCGCCGGCAGTGACCCTGTCGCCCCGGTCCCTCACCGGGTCTCGAGGGGCACTATGGAGAGGAGATCCGGTTCCGAGCATCAGGTCCTAATGCCTGGTGGTGAGAGGGGACTATGACCCTACTCGCCTTGATCCTGATGGTGGGAGTCGTGATCTGCGCGGGCGTTCTCTTTGAGGAATACCAACGCATCCACCGCCCTCGCTGGTCCCTGGCAAGATATTGGGAAATGCGCCGCTACCGACGGGAGAAGCGGGGAAGGCCCTCGTTCACCCTACTCTGAAACGCGTGATCGTCGACGTGGCCTAGGTCATCTCGGCCACCGCTTCTTGGGAACAACAAATAGCGCCAAGCGGGATTCAGGGTCGAGTCATATAGAGGACGTGTTTTGCTGGATCTAAGGATTCGCCTTCCTCACGGGAACGATGGTGTGGTCGGAGAAGGTCTCTCCCCGCGACGCCACTCTTGGGTTGGTAAGGATGACCGATCCTTTCCCGCAGCGCCGGCGAGTTTGCAGCCACCCCAGGACGCGGGGTGCTTTCCGATGGCGACTCAGTGGAAAGCCCAAGACTGATTTGCTAATTTGGGGACAATGAGCGTCACAGGTCGTTTGGGTGCTCTGATTGCCAACAAGGACCGCATAATGGAGGTCGTGCGATCCCGTGGGGGGGTAGAGGTCTATGTGTTCGGTTCTGCAGTTCGGGGCGAAAGCGACGGAGGAAGCGATCTGGACCTGCTGGTCTTGTTCGAAGAGGACGCTTCTCTGTTCGAACAAGTACACCTCAAGGGAGATCTGGAGGAAATGCTGGGATGCAACGTTGACGTGTTGAGCCTGAACGGGTTGCGCCAGGCCTTGGACGGAAAGGGCCAGTACCGCAGGGAGATGATACTGAGGGAAGCAATACCCTTGTGACGCCCGATTACCGCGAGCGTGGGTACCTGGAGGACCTCCTAACAGCTGCCGGGGAAGTCGCCATTGTGGTAACCGAAGCAGAAGGACTGATGTGGATCGACTTGCACGAGGACGTGCCGCTTTGGGTGGACGAGGAGCACGGGGTGATAAGAATCCCGGGAACTCGGCTGAAGCTGGAGACAGTGATCCACAGGTACTACGAGGGTTGTAACGAACCCGAGGAGATCGTGTAATCCTTCGCGCACCTTCCGGTTCCAGTAGTAGGAGGCTCCCCGGGGCCTCCTACTACTGGAACCTTGACTGAAGTCCAGCTCTGTAGCCACCTCCGCATCGCTATAAAGGGAGTATGCGGACCCTCCTGCGATGGGGCTCGACCACGACCAAAGCTCCTTCGGACAACTCGGCAGCGCAACTCTCCAGGGTGCTCAAGGCATGTGTGCCCATGCCTCGCGGCGAGACATCTTCCACCCGGATTTGAATGACGCTTGGCCCCGATGCCTGAGTCAGAGCTAGGATGGCACCAAAGTCCAAATCGTGCGTAAACACGACGTATTCATGTTCGGCGGCCCATTGCATGATGAGATCATCGGGCGCATCGTGGTCGCCAATGCGGGACCAATGCACCGAGGGCCACCCTCGCGACTCCAGAAAGTCCACCCAATCGGGCGAGAGGTTCATGTCTATCAGGAGCTTGATGGCCACTAGGAGGGCAAGGACACCTCTCGACCCTCCATTATCCAAGCGGCGTAAGCCAATGACTCAGCAATGTCCTCTAAGTCAAGATAAGGGTAGGCAGCCACTATGTCGTCAGGTGAGTGACCAGATGACAGTAGGCCCATGATGGTCCTGACCGTTACCCGCGTTCCTCGTATGCAGGCCTTTCCGCTCATGACCGCAGGATCCACGGTGATGCGTTGCAAGTCCCTCATCATCAACCTCGCGTAGCTTGGATGTCGAAGATCTTTCCTTCAAGAGAGATAGCCGAAAGCCTAGCGAGACCTGCCCACAAAAGCCCCAGGGTTGGAGCATCGGTCACAGTCGGCAGGGCCCCGCCATAACGCTAAGACCAGGGGCCGTTCAACCTCCGAACTGCGGTATGGGTTACGACCTGCCCAAATAGGGGAGGGGGCTAAGCCGCTCCAACTTTCACTCGAATGCGATGAATAACCGGCAACGCGGTCGGCCGAGGCGGTTCGAAGTGGAGTGCCAAAGCCTCCGCAAGGTTCTCGATCGCAACATTGGGCGACTCGCCTTGGCTTGCAACATCAATCTCCAAGGCTTGTGCCGTAAAACAACTGTCCTCTAGCCGACAACCGCGGTCATTTGCTTTTCCTGCAAGGGCATCCCCACATTCTCCGAGGGTCCCAGGGGGGCAAACGAAGGCTCCGGCGGAGCACCGGCTAGCCACAGACTGAGGGGAAATTGGTAGGTGATTTGGGGACTCAGGGCCTTGTAGAGTCCCCTGAGTCGTAGGTAAACTTATGTTTACTACGTTTAAGTACCGGCGACAGATCGCGGTGCTGGTAGCACTGGCCATGGTGGCCAGCGTGCTGGTCGCGGCGCCTGCTGTTGCTGCTGACGACGATCCCTCGCCGAGCTACACCGCTACTTTCGATGCGTGTATGGGTGTGCCGGCCTCGGACTTCGAGGATGTTGCCGACAGTCATGCGAACGCCGGTGACATCCACTGTATTGCCTATTACGGGATCACCAAGGGCACCTCAGCAACTACCTACTCGCCGTTGATGTCGGTCACCCGTGAGCACATGGCGCTATTCCTGACCCGCTTGGCCGGTCTGGTGGGCATCGAGATGGCTTCCGATCCTGCGGGTCCTGGTTTCGAGGACATCGTTGAGTTGCCTGCCGAGTCGCAGACCGCCATCAACCAGTTGGCCGATCTGGGTATCACCCAGGGCACTTCGGATACCACGTATTCGCCTGCAGATCCTGTAACCCGGGGCCATATGGCACTGTTCATCGCCAGGCTGATGAACAGGATGGATCCGATGGAAGTCGCCGGAGAAACCTATGGTTACAAGCCCGAAGATGTGGTTGAAGTAAAGGCGGTTGCCGACTCTGACCCAAGCGACAATGTTGACGATTCGGTAGCAGCAGTCAGTTTGGGTTCGCCGTTCACTGACCTGGGTTCAGCCACCAAGTCGGCTTATGACGCGATCACCGCGTTGTACGAGTTGGGTGTTGCTTCGGGTATCAATGCCACCCATTATTCTCCCCTGACCTCGATAACCCGTGCTTCCATGGCTGAGTTCATGGCTGGTGTGTTGGATCACTCGAACGCTCGCCCGGCTGGTATCAGCATCCAAGCCGTCACCTCTTGGGCATTCGGCGCTATTGACAACACTGACGTGGTAGTTTCCTATAGGACGGACTCCTTCGAGCCGATGGTCGATGTGGAACTGTTGTACTTCCACACGGGAAACGCGGTGGCTTCAGACCCGAATACCGCTGGCATGTTGAAGGACGACGGTACCTGCAGCGGAACCGATGGTAACTGCACCGGGCAGGAGAACGATTTCACCGACGACAATGGCAACTTCTCCATTGACGGTGCTGTAGTCGAAGGCGAAATGAACACGTACTATGCGTGGATGTCCGACGACAACAATGAGACATTCGGTCCTGAAGCTACTCAAGCTTCGGTGGCTCTGTCTTCCGACGAGGATGCCACGATCTACACTGTGGAGTCCGACATCAGCAAGCAGGCCGATGCCAATACGGTGGATATGGACGTTACGAACAGCGTAACGTTCACCGTTCAACTGAAGGACGGGGATGCCACCGATACTGGTGACGACGTAGCCAGGCCCGACGTTGAGATCAATGTGGCATACCGCAGGTACACCGACACCAACGAAAACGACACTATCGACGATGGCGCGGACACGTTGGTGAGTATCAGTAATGCGAAGCTGACGACCGATAACAAAGGTCAAGCCACTTACACTGTCAATGCCCCCGTTACGGATTCCACTAAGGACGATGAAAGTGTTCTCGATCAGATCACTTTCTCTTCGGGCCTCGCAGATCCCAGCAATGCTTCACTCATTGTGTGGACTGATGACGCTCCCGGCACTCCTAACAAGGCTGTGATAATGGTTGATGATCCTGGCTATGCAGTCAAGTATCCTTCCGACGGCAGCCTGGTGGTGGACGTCAGCGCCACGGTGACACTGTACGACAAGTATGGCAACCCCGCTGGAAGGACCTACCTGGTCGATGCTACGGTCGGTACCGGTGACGGCAGCGCTTTGAATGATGTTCATGTGAACCGGAAGGGTCAGGCCAGGTTGAATCGGACCAAGATCCCCGCTGGCGACGGTGTTAACACCGTTGAGGTGGTTATCGTTGCGATCACGGAGAAGGACGGCACGACCGACGCAAATATCAGCGGCGCCGCCATCAATACCGAAAACAATACGGCTCAATTGGTAAGCAAAGCCACAGGCCCCACGACCGCCACTGATGTTACGGTCGCCGAGGTCTATGCTGATGAAGACAAGTTCCGCGGAAGCGATAACAACCTGTACAGCTACGACTCTGATGACACCTACGTCAACGCAATGGGTGAGCTCATCGATGTGGCCACATTTGAGGAAACAGCTGAGGGCAAGGGCATCCAAGTCCTCGTTTATGACGAAGAAGGTTCCAGTATCTTCCGCTTGACAACCTGAGACGCATAGTTACCCCTCTAACGAGAAGGAGGCTCCCCGATCGGGGAGCCTCCTTCAAGTTAAGGGTTGTGTCCCTTTAGGTGAGGTTGGGTGTTATGTCAAAGATGCTTACCTTGTCGCTGTCCGTGGAGTAGATAACGATTCTTACCTGCTCACCTGCTTTGGGCCGGAACACCTGGCACGGTGGTGCTTTCGCGCCCTGCTTGATGTAGGTGTCGTTGTCGTCCATGGCATACAGCACACCATGATCCTCGCTAGCGCCCACGGTCGCAAAGTGGGTGGCTGACTTGCCATCTCCGCCGCCGTAGGTCTGATGGACTGTGACCTGCGTGTTGTCACCGTCATCGGCATTGGCCTCCACGTAGACGTAGGTACCGAAGGTGTCAGCTTCGTTGTCTGGATCGGTCGTCCCAGTGGCATTGTTAGCCACGGGCTGGTAGTTGGGCTGAACACCGTTCGTTGGGTCGCCGTCGGCGTCCACCAAGCCTTGCGCATTTACCTCCGCATCGGCGATTGCGTAAGTGATGTTCAGACCGTGGGTGGTTGCCGCGATCTCGTTGACCGCGAACAGTGCCCTGGCCATACCACGGCGGCTGCTGCTGGAACTGATGCTCGGCGTCTTGATGATGTCACCCGTATCGATTTCCGGGGTGTCCGGATTGCTGTCCGTGTTATGACCCGCGTCGGGAAGCGTCAGGGTGATCTGGTAGGCGTTGCCGTTCTCGTCCAGGCGGATACCTTCACCGTACTGGTCCAACAGACGGGCGGAGACACTGATGTTGGCATCGTCGTCTGCGTCGCCGTCACCATCGACCAACACATACTCGGTAGCCGAAATGGTGGTCTTCTGATAGATGGGTGTGTCTTCAACCCAGTTGAACGTAGTGCTGCCCATGGTGTTGGCTGTAGTGCCGGTTTCACCGTCCGCATCGACCGTGAACGTCACCATGTCCACTACATCCTGGTCGGTGTCGCTCTTCACATCCCGAGGAGCGCTAACCGTGAACGTGACCTTACCGTCTTCGTTGGTTGTCCTGATCGCCTCATCGGTGTTCTCATAGGTGATGGCGAAGGTGTCGTCGGTGGCCGCAGCGGCATCGACGCCGCGGTCGAAGACATACCTGGTCCAACTGACTCTGACTTCCACGCCGCTCTGCTTAACGGCATTCTCGTCTGAGTCGGCAAGTTGACCGGTCACCACTACCGAACGGGTCGATCCCAGGTGGACCAACTGTCCAGACGCGGGACCCGGATTGGTGTTGGTGGTCCGGTCCGCGCCATCTGCGGCGTCGCCGCTGATCGAGGTGGTGACATCGACCGAGTCTCTGGCCGGCGTCCAAGACGCTGAGACCGAGGCATAGTCGTTATCGTCCACGTCGAACGCTTCACCTGCGGCGCTGCCCATCCACGCATAAACGGTGTGGGTCTTGGAAGCGCTGTCGATGGTCGGGGTGTCACCGATGTCAGCACCGAAGAAGATGTTGCCGTTGCCGTCGGTCTGATGGTCGTCGGTGTTCCACATGCAGTCACCCACCGTCTGCTTACCGTTGCACTCACCGGCCTTGTCACCGGACGCGATGAAGTGAGCGGCCTCGCCGCAGGTGTCAACACAGTTGTTCTGGAAGATGTCCACCAACTGATCGGCTTCGGGAGCGAACTCATCGTCTCGGACAGAGACCAGCACAGTGGCGACATACTCGCCGTAGTCGAAGGTCTTGTCCGCCTGAACGGTCAGACCAGCAGGTCGAGCGTTCGAGTGAGCCAGAGCCGCTGCCATGAACTCGGCCATGGAAGCACGGGTCATCAAAGCCGACGGACCATAACCGGTGGCAGTGATCCCCGAAGCGACACCCAACTCGTACAACTGGGAAATGGCGTCATACTGGTCCTTGCTTACCGAACCCAAGTCGGTGAATGGCGACATGATCTCCGGCGCCACTTCCTCACCGTCCTGGTTCATGACCGTGACCTTCTCATTCTCAGCCACCAACTCAGGTGTATAACCGTAGAACGTGGTGTCGTCCAACGTCGGATCACCATCCGTCAAGGGAGTCATGCCATTCATCAACCGCGCGATGAACAAGGCCATCTGACCACGGGTCACAGAATCCGCGGGCGAATACGTGGTAGCCGATGTGCCCTGGGTGATGCCCAACTGGCGCAGTTGGCTGATCGCCGCCTGCGACTCCGCGGACAAATCACCAGTGTCCCCGAACCCGGTGTTACCGGCGTCGGGAACATCGATCCCCACCAGACCGGCCAGACGGACCAAGAACAGCGCCATGTGCTCACGGGTCACAGACATGGACGGCGAATATGTGGTGCCGTCTCCGGTGCCCTTGGTGACCCCGTAATAGGCGATGCAGTCGATGTCACCAGCGTTGGCATGACTCGAAGGAACATCTTCAAAACCCGACGAAGGCACATCCATGCAGGCATCGAAAGTCGCCCCATAGTTCGGCTCAGGATCAGCAGCAACGGCGGGCGCGACGACCAAAACACTGGCCACCATCGCAATCGCCGCAAGCACCGCGACCAGCACGCTGGCCACCATGGCCAGTGCTACCAGCACCGCGATCTGTCGCCGGTACTTAAACGTAGTAAACATAAGTTTACATACTGTGTCGCACAGACCGCACCCTCAAACGCCGTCAAACAACACGAAAGCTCTG
>JAPPFC010000023.1 GCA_028824015.1 bacterium | reverse complement strand
CCATCGACCCCCGCCCGTCGTACCCCGCGGGGGGGTTTTATTAACTTTTTTTTCACCAACCGGGTGGGGGTGCCTTACACACTTGGTGCTTTTATTCGGGCGACGGCCGTGAGTCCAGGGAACCGCAGGGCTCCTGTCACGGTATTTCCTGTTTGTGTCGGTTAGGGCAGTTGGCTCGGATCCCAGGGGAAGTAGCGGCCGTTCTCGGTCATCTCGTCCTCGCTGAACGGGAGGTCCGAGATGAAGGCTCCAACATCCAGCCCTTCCCCGAGCAGGTCCGCTTCGACCATCATGTCCGCAACACGCTGCATCTGTTCGACAATGTTCTCCGGCCAGGTCACGTACATGTGCGGCGGGTTGTTTTTCTGCGCATCCGCCGGGACACCCGAGATGGCCTCTGAGATCACCAGGGCCTCGGCCGGGTTGTCGACGATCCACTGGGAGGCATCGCGGATGGCAAGCGCCCAAGCCCTGATGGTGTTGGGGTTCTCCGCCACGAACTCGGGCGAAGCGGCCATCGGGAACATGCCGGCGCCCCGTGGTCCCAGCATCTCGGGGATGCCGTCCGCGCCGCCGATGTAGGGGTCGCCGATCGAGCGGAAGCCGTTCCCCTCGGTCTGGCCATAGGGGATGATGCCGGTGATGAACGGGTAGATCATGTAGCCGACGTCGATCTCGCCCGACGTCAGGAGATCCGGATGCGCGCCCCAGAATGCTTCGATCAGTTCAACGCTGTCCGGATCGACCCCCACCTGGAGCAGGATCGAGGTGAGGAATGCCTCTTCGTTCGACCCTCGGGCGATGACGCCGATGCGTGCGCCTTCGAGGTCTGCGACCGACTGGATCGGGGAGTCCTCGGTGACGATCAGCCTGTGGGTGCTGTAGTCAACTCCGTCAACCACTGCGTAGTAGGCATGGGTGGTGATGAACTTGAGCTGCTGCCCGCGCTCGGCCAGAGAGAAGGCCAGCGGCCAACTCGTGTAGCCCATGTGCGCCTCACCGGACAACGCCGCCTCGGTGGCGCGGCCTGCGCCTCCCTCGAAGGCGAGGATCTCCGGATTCAGCCCGTATTCGGCGAAGAAGCCTTCTTCCTGGGCCACGTAGAGGGGTAAGAACTGGGCGAGGGTGGCCGGCATCACTTTGATGTCCGGCGTCTCGGGCGTCATGTCGACCATGGCTTCGGTAGTGGTAGTGGCCGGCGCTGCGGTCGTAGTGGGCGCTGCAGTAGTGGTTGGGGCGGCCGTGGTGGCCGGCGCTGCGGTCGTGGTCGGGGCCGCTGTGGTGGCGGGTGCTTCCTCGGCGTCGTCGGCTCCACACGCGGCTAACACGAGTGCGAGGGCGGCGAGAAGTACCAACGGGCCTCTGTTCCGAATCCTGAGCATGCTCTCTCCTTATTAGATGGAATCGAACGCAAATGCGAGCGAATGCGGCTGCACTTGGCTCGGAGTCTACGTCGCCAGGGCCGTGTCAGGGTGGGTAAGGCGCGAAATTCTCTCGGTCGGAGGGGGTGTCGGTAATGCGAATTCGACCGGTCTTCGGACTGTTGACGGGTGTGGACGAACCAGCTTCAGGGGCCGTTTCTTCTCATTTGCAGGGGGCAAGAGACGAAGGAATCGACTACCAGGCCCAGCATTCATCCGGAATTCGAAAACCCCTCAATGAGGCCAACAACGTGGTCGCGCCTTTTTGCTTCGATGCCATCCACCTTGTACAAGCGACAGACAAGAGTGTCAGCATCCACCAAGTCTTCTGCAATCAGAGCGGCGCAGAATTCGATGTCCTTACGCCGCGAGGCAATGGCTTTGGATATCCAAAGGTCGTGAATCTCCAGGCACCAGGCCACCACACCGTTGGTGTTTGGTGTCTCGTACCTGATGAGACGGTCCTGCCAACCCTCGGGTAGGACGGCCGTGGACCGGGTGATCCCTTGGGCGTAGTAGCCGAACGTCCTATGGAACATCGACACTTCGCCTATGGTTCCATCAATCAAGTCAGCTTTTAGTTCGTCGGGGTCGTTAAGAGCAGCAATGTCTGCTTCTATCGATCGGGCCGCTTCTGGAGGGACAGCGCCCGGGACGGAGGCATGGAGGGCCTGGCTGCCAATCACCAAGAGTTCGTTTTCGCCCAGAATGGCCCCCGCGGCTCGGACCGCGTGATCGAACTCCCCGCGGTTCATACCGCACTCCGGAAGGACCTGTAAACGGCGACCCGTTGCGCAGGTGTGAGCACGCCGGCGAAGGGAGAGACCTGCCGGAGATCTCGTCCGTGTTCGCCGGGATCGAGCATGCATGCCACGATCTGGCTAGTCGTCCCATGGAGAATCCGCTCCCAATCGTCCAAGAGCCGCCAAGCATGGGGATTGACCGAGCGCATCCGAGAAATGTTCAGCCGGGCGATCTCGATGATCTCGGTTCTTCGAACCCTCAACTCTTTTGCGATAGCGGCGTGAAGAAACAGGCTTCTCTCCTGATCGCGGGTCAACGCCGCCCCTATGGCGGGATAGCAGGCGAGGCCGACTGAACTCGCTATACGCTCCACGGTACGCCAAGTAGGACTCTTCGTACCGGACTCATACGCCGCCACGGTCGGCTGAGAAGTCTCAGCGGCATCGGCCAAATCCCGCTGAGTCATGCCCGCCACGGTGCGGATCAATCGAACTGGTCTCATCATGGTCCCAGAGTATACCCAATCAGATATAGACCTGCAGGAACAATTCCCTCGCCCTTGTCCTACTATCTGTTTGGGTGACCGACGCCTGATGGAGGATTGTCCTTGAACGCTCGCATTTCCAGGGTGGGGATTTGCTTTCTGGATCGCCCCGACGCCCGCAGCCAGGTGGCTCTTTCCCAGCAGGCCGAAGCTCTGGGATACGAGTCGGTCTGGATTTGTGAGACCCGCACCGCCCGCGACGCCATCTCGGTGATGGGGGCCGTTGCCCACCAGACGGAGCGGATCAAGATCGGCGCCGGGGTGGTGAACACCTGGACCAGGCCCGCCTCTTTGATGGCACTGACTTTCGCCACTCTCGACGAGTTGGCGCCCGCCCGGATGCTGATGGGCCTGGGCGCCTACTGGGATCCCCTGGCCTGGAAGCAGGGGGTGATCCGGAGCCGGCCGATCGCCCAGATGCGGGAGTACGTGGAGGTGTGCCGACGACTCCTCGCTCTCGAGACGGTGACCTTCGAGGGAGACCTGGTGCAGGTGCGGGATCTGCGGCTGGAACTGGGAGAGGGCGCCTCGGACGCACCCAGGGATGTGCCGATCTACATCGGCGCCACCGGTCCCCAGATGCTGGCCCTATCGGGAGAGATCGCCGACGGGGTGCTGCTCAACGGGTTCACCTCCCTGGCCTACCAGGCCCAGGCCTTCGACCGGATGGCCGCTGGCGCCGCCCGGGCGGGCAAGTCGCTCGACGATCTCGACCTTCCCCAGGTGATAGTGGTGAGCGCCGACGACCGGAACCCAGAGCGGGCTCTGGAAATAGCCCTCCGTATGACCACCATGTATCTGGGACAGCAGCCCCACATCGCCCGGGCGAGCGGCGTCTCCCAGGATCTGCTCGACGAAGTCAGCGAGGAGATGGGCGGCTGGCCTCCCCGGGATGGTGGGATTGAGGCGGCGATGCCCTTGGTACCGGTCGAGGTGGTGAGTTCGCTGTGCGTGTGGGGAGATCTGGCTACCTGTCGGGAGGGACTGGCCGCCTACGCCACCCGCCCCAACGTGTATCCGGTGCCGCTGCCCGTCACCGACAACTACTCCGAGATGATCGAAGCCTTCGCACCCGGGAGTTGACCATCGACTAACACACCCCCGGGAAACGGAGGCTCTTAGTGATAGGTTCCGGAGTCCGGGTCCGAGTAAGGCCGGGCGTCTACGCCCAGGCGTGTGGGGCTGGGATGAGCCTGCCGTGGGTGGGGTCGACCGCCAGGCGCAGCCCTTCCAGGGTGTAGGCGCCCAGCAGGGCACGGGAGTCGTCCTCTCCGAAGACCACCAGGGTGGGAATGCTCCTCCCGTCGATGGTGGCGCGTGCCTCCCCGATGTCGTACTCCACGGGCCGTCCGTCGGCCAGCACCAGGCCGATCTTGTCCATGGGCGACACGCCCAGGTGCTCCAGCAGATGGGTCGGCACGACGGTGTAGCTGGCGCCGGTGTCCACCAACGCCTCTATCTCAACCGACTGTTGGCCATCCATGCTGTCCAGCCGGATTGGCCAGTTGAAAACGCCCATGTATTTCATCCTCCTCTTTGTTCGCACCCCTGTGACCGGAATTCTACGGTGAGGCGACGATTATCGGCGATTAGGCCGGATAACATTCCTCTTCTCCGGTGCCTTCGTGCTAAGAAGGAGTGGGCCAGGGGCCGCTGGGCTCAGGTGGCGACGGCTCCGTAGAGGTCGGGGCGGCGGTCGCGGAAGAAGCCCCACTCGTTGCGGATCTGGGGGACCACGGAGAAGTCCAGGTCGGCGATTAGCACCTCGTCGTCCTGGTCGCTGGCCTGGCTGATTATCTGTCCCTTGGGGTCAACCCACACCGACGACCCGTAGAAGTGCGAGTCGGACCCATCCTGGTCGACACCCACCCGGTTCACCCCGCCCACGTACATGATGTTGTCGACCGCATGGGCGCGAAGCTCCAGCTCCCACAGGTACCGGCTCATCCCGGTGGTGGCGGTGGGGACAACCATCAACTGGGCGCCCTGAAGGGCGAAGGCCCGTACCCCTTCGGGGAAGTGGCGGTCGTAGCAGATGTACACGCAGAACTTGATCCCGAAGGGCGTGTCGAAGGTGACGAACCCGGTGTCGCCGGGTGCGAAGTAGTACTTCTCGATGCCGGTGAGCGTGGGGGTGCTCACCAGGGGGATGTGGCTCTTGCGGTAAATGCCCAGGAGTTCCCCGTCGGTCCCGATCACCGGGGCGGTGTTGAACAGCATCCCCTCGATGGTCTTCTCGTAGATGGGCGCCACCAGGACGATGCCACATTCCCGGGCCACCTCCTGCATCCGGTCGGTGGTGGGGCCGGGGATCGGCTCGGCCAGTTCCAGATGGCGGGGATCCATCTCGAATGGGAAGTAGATGGTGTTGAACAACTCCTGGAGGCACACGATCTGTGCTCCCCGGTCGGCGGCCTGGCGGACCAGTTCCTCTCCCTTTCGGACGTTGGCGTCCTTGTCGTAGACGGTGGACATCTGGATGAGTGCGGTTCTGACGGTGGTCATACTCTCTCCCGGGTCAGGAAATCAGGTCGGTGGCGAGGGTTTCTGCGGGTCGGCGCTTGATGAACCGGCCCATGCCGGCGCGGCCCACGAACTGGCCGTCGGAGACCACCGGCTCGCCACGCACCAGCACGGTATCGGGGGCGCCCTGCAGCGTCCAGCCCTCGTACGGGTTGTAGTCGCAGTTGGTCATCTGGGTCTCGGCCGAGAGCGTCTGGGGACGGTCGGGATCGAATATCACCACATCGCCGTCGGATCCGGGGGCGATCTCGCCCTTCTGCGGGTAGATGCCGAACAGCTTGGCGGCGTTGGTGGAGGTGATCTCCACCCAGCGGTTGAGAGAAATCCGGTTCTCCCGCACGCCGAAGTTGTAGAGAAGGCTCACCCGCCACTCAACCCCCGGCATCCCGTTGGGGATCTTGGTGAAGTCGCCGCGTCCCATCTGCTTCTGGTCCTTGTAGTGGAACGGCGCGTGGTCGGTGGAGACCACCTGCAGGTTGCCCGCGGCCAGCCCTTCCCACAGCTTGTCGTGATGGGAAGGGTCGCGCAGGGGAGGAGAGCACACGTACTTGGCGCCCTGGAAGCCGGGCGAGGCCAGTTTGTCCTCTGACAGGAGCAGGTACTGGGGGCAGGTCTCCGCATAGACGGGCAGTCCCCGGCCGCGGGCCAGTCCCACCGCGCTGAGGGCTTCGGCCGCCGACATGTGCACCACGTACACCGGGACCCGGGCGATCTCGGCCAGGGCGATGGCGCGAGAAGTCGCCTCTCCCTCGGCTATGGACGGCCGGGTCGCGGCATGAAAGCGCGGCTCGGTGTGGCCGGCCGCGATCGCCTGCTGGATGAGCACCTCGATGGCCGGGCCGTTCTCGCAGTGCAGCATGATCAGGCCGCCGTTGTCGGAGGTCCACTGCAGCGCCGAGAAGATCGCCCCGTCGTCCAGCATCCAGGCGTTGGGGTAGGCCATGAACAGCTTGAAGCTGGAGACGCCCTCATCTATAAGTGCGCCCAGCGAGGGAAGGTAGGCCGGAGGCAGGTCGGCGATGATCTGGTGGAACGCCCAGTCGATGGCGGCCTTCCCCTCGGACTTGCCGAACCACTCCTCCAGCGAGACCCTGGGATCGTCACCCTTCTCCTGAATGGGGAAGTCGATGATGGTGGTGGTCCCTCCCACCGCCGCCGCCACGGTGCCGGTGTAGAAGTCATCGGAGATGAAAGTGTCGCCCGCCGGCGTGTCCATGTGGGTGTGAGGGTCGATGCCCCCGGGAATCACCAGCTTTCCCGAGGCGTCCACCACCCGATCGGCCGGAAAATCGCCCAGGTCTCCCAACCTGGCGATCCTGCCGTCCTCGATCAGGATGTCCTCGACGCTGTCCCGGGTGGCGGTTATCACCCGCCCTCCGGTGATCAGTGTGGTGCTCACCAACCTCTCCTTGTTCAGCTTCCTTCTAGCCTATTCGACTATCTTGGCCTGATATTCCTATTGGGGGATCGAACTTGGACTCAGAGTTGTACGCACCGGAAGGCGAAACCGGGTTTTCCTCGCCCGCTCATGCGGCGCAGTTGTTGCAGCGCCACAGCTACCTGGCAGACCAGGGACTGGCCACCGCCATCTACCTGGCCCGGACCCTTCCCCAGCCCTTGATGCTGGAAGGCGAGGCCGGCGTGGGGAAGACCGAAGTGGCCAAAGCGTTGGCCGATGCCCTGGGGGTCCCCCTGGTGCGCCTGCAGTGCTATGAGGGGATCGACGCCTCCCAGGCCCTGTACGAGTGGGACTACACCCGCCAGCTTCTCCATCTGCGGGCCGCCGACCTCACCGAGGGCTCGGGCCGGGACATCTACTCAGAGGAGTTCCTGCTGGAGAGGCCCCTCTTGCGGGCGCTCCGGTCGGAGGGCAAGTGCGTTCTCCTGATAGACGAGATCGACCGGGCCGACGACGAATTCGAAGCCTTCCTGTTGGAGATCCTCTCGGACTTCCAGATCAGCATCCCCGAACTGGGCGTCATCCACTCGGCCACCCCTCCGATGGTGATCCTGACCTCCAACCGCACCCGGGAGTTGCATGACGCCCTCAAGCGGCGCTGCCTCTATCACTGGATCGATCTTCCCGATCCCCTGCGGGAGACAGAGATCATCAGGACCAGGGCGCCGGAGGTCACAGAGGCGCTGGCCCGCAAGGTGGTGCGGGCCGCGGCGCGCCTCCGCCGGGCGGACCTGGTCAAGACCCCCGGCGTGGCGGAGACCATCAGCTGGTCCCGGGCGCTGCAGCGATTGGGGACCGACCGCCTCGACGTCGGGACGGTCCGGCTCACCATGGGTGCGGCGCTCAAGGAGCGCGACGACCTCGAGACGGCCGAAGGCTTCATCGAGGAGTTGGCCGACCTTGAATGACGGCGAGGAGTTCTTCGGGTCCCTGATCCGCTTCGGCCAGCACCTGCGGACCCACGGCTTCAAGCTGGGACCCGGTCGGATCCTCTCCTTCTGCCGGGCGGCCGCCCGGCTCAATCCCACCGATCCCGTCGACCTGTACTGGGCGGGCCGCCTGACCATGGTTGACGACCATCGGAGACTCGCCGACTACGACCGGGCCTTCGCCGAGTGGTTCTCGCGCTCGGAACAGGAGCAGTCCGCCCAGGAGGGCGAGTATGTCTTCGGCGGCTGGGCCGACGACGGCGCTCCGATGGGCACCCGGACCGTGGCCACCACCCAGGAGGTCTCGGTTGTCGATCCCTCCGACGACGGTCCCAGTTCCAGCGGTCCCACCGCGTCCGAGGAGGAGATCCTCAGGGACAAACGGTTCGATCACTGGACGGAAGAGGACCTCCGCAGGCTTCACCGGTTGGTGGCGAGAATCGCGGTGAACCTGCCCAAGCGGGTGGTGCGCCGCACCCGCCCCGGGCCGAGCGGGCGGATCGACCTGCGGAGGACCGTGCGCCGATCCCTGCGATGCGACGGCGAGCCGTTTCACCGGGCCTTTCGCCGCCGGCGGGTCAAGCCCCGTCGGCTGGTGCTGATCCTCGACATCTCAGGGTCGATGGCGGGCTTTTCCCGGCCTCTCCTTCACTTCGCCTACGCCACCCACCGCGCCGCCCACGAGGTCGAGGTCTTCTGTTTCGGCACCAGGCTCACCCGCATCACCCCGCAACTGCGCTGGAGGGATCCCAATCGCTCCATAGAGGAAGCCGCGTCCCGGGTGGTGGACTGGGAGAGCGGCACCCGGATCGGGGAGTCGCTCACCCATTACGTGCGTCGGTACGGACCCGACTCCCGCAACCGGGGATCGGTGGTGCTGATCTGCTCCGACGGACTGGAGAGGGGAGACCCTGCGGTCCTGGGGTCCGCCATGGCCCGCCTGTCGCGGCAGGCGCACCGGGTGATATGGGTGAATCCCTTGATGGGCGATCCCAGGTTCCGGCCCCTCACCAGGGGTCTCATAGCCTCCCTTCCCCACATCGACTCCATGGTGGCGGGGCACAACCTGGCCGCTTTGGACCGGATGGCCGGGGTGTTAGCGGAATAACACCGGCGAATTCGCAGTTGGCCCCCTTCGGCCTCCTATATTGGAACTAGCCAATTCAATAGATGGGAGAGCGATGAAACCTGCAGCTTTCGAATATCACGCTCCCGAGTCCGTCGATGACGCAGTCGGCCTGCTGAGCAGCAATGAGGACGCAAAGGTGCTGGCCGGAGGCCAGAGTCTGGTTCCCATGATGAGCTTTCGCCTGGCGAGACCCGCCAGCATCGTGGACATAAACGGGATCTCCGACCTCGACTACCTCCGATGCAGCGACGGCGTCGTACAAATCGGAGCCACTGCCCGCCAGACCGCGCTCGAAGAGTCCTCCGAGGTGGGCGCTTGCGCGCCGCTCCTGGCGGAGGCCACCGGTCACGTGGGCCATCGAGCGATTCGCAACCGCGGAACCTTGGCGGGAAGCCTGGCGCACAACGACCCGGCCTCCGAGTACCCGGCGGTGTTGATGGCCCTGGGAGCCTCGGTCACCGCGGTCTCCTCTGGAGGCTCCAGAGTGCTGTCCGTGGAAGATCTGGTCAGCGGACACTTCCTTTCCACCGCGCTCGGATCCGACGAACTCATCACCGAAGTGTCGGTCCCCGCCCAGTCGGGAGGTCACGGGTTCGCCGAGTTCGCCCGTCGCCACGGGGACTTCGCGGTGGCCGGCGTCGCTGCGGTGGTCTCCATGAACGGCAGCGGTGTGGCGTCGGCTTCGATCGCCGCCTTCGGGGGGACGAGCCCCGCCCGTTTGGACGAGGCGGAGGCGGCTCTGGTCGGGAGCGACGGAGGGTCCGCAGCGGTCGCAGAGGCCGCCGCCCGGGCTGCATCCCAGTTCCCCGCAACCGACGATATTCACGGAAGCGCCGATTACCGGCGCGCTCTCATAGACGTGCTCACCCGCCAGGCGTTGCAACAGGCGATCGCCGGTTCCAAGGAGGTGTAATGATGGCTCAAGTGGCGATAACGCTCAATGTGAACGGAAGGAACCAGACCACTTTGG
>JAPPFC010000042.1 GCA_028824015.1 bacterium | reverse complement strand
CCAGGGTGAGGAATTTCGGTGATCGACTCTGGGGAATTTCGATGATCGCCATCAACGGACGTAGGTGCGCGGTTGGTCTTTCAATGACCAAGATTGCTTTGTGGTGGCAGTCATATCCGTTCCTCAGGTGGAGGGGGTTCGAACCCAGGCGCGGGTACGGTGCCCCATGATTGTTCGTATTCTGCGATTACACCAGACAAGACAGGAATGAGGGTTTTAGCGTGCCCCACACTCAATGTGACAACAGCCATGACCTCACCATCACCGGAGGCTTCCGGCGTTTTCCACATGAACTGCACGGTAACATCGAAGGGTCCTGTGGCTATGGCGATGGAATTCGAGTAAACGGGGCTTGGTTGGTCAGACATCAGCAGTGTGGATGGGTAGCACTACACGGTCAAGCATACTAGCGGCAGTGTTTCTTGGAGGGGCCGCCCAATGTGCTGGTAATGTTGGCGGTCTTTCCTGTTGGGTGAGGGGTTGCTCGTAGAAGGGAAGAAGTTTGCCCTTTACACTCCCAGCGCAACCAAGCTGTTGAGGCGCGGCAAGGCTAGTCCACGAACAGCAGGATCTCATTGACTGTCTCCCATGCTTCCCGTCCCGCGTCGGTCGCTAGCACAGCCGCCACGAGCAAGAGCAGACCGGATATCCCTTGCGCGGCCCGTGTGACGCCGAACGGGCCGGTTCGGCGTTTGGCTTCTATCACTCTAAAACACCGGTGTGACAAAGTCAACTCTCAAGGCCTGGTATTTTTGCCAAACCGATCCCCGATGCAGAGGTGCCGCAGCCACACCCATGCCATAGTCCCTCAATGCTCGGTTAGGGACTCCCTGGTCTGCTGACCTTCCGGGCCGACCTCGAATACCACGCTCTCTCTGGTGGCCTGGGTGTCGGTTGAGTCCAGATGCTCGTGGATCACCACCCGGGAGGCGCCGCAGTCTCCGTACTCGTCGCAGCTGAGAACGCCGGTCACGCCCTGGAATCCGGAGAGGTTGTCGAGGTATTCCCGCAACCCCGCCCGATCTATCACCAAGGCGTTGTCGCCGGATCGCAGATAGGAAGCCGCGGTGATGGCGTCCAGCAACATGACTGTGGCGTCGTAGGCATGCCCCCAGAAGGCATTGGTGGGAGGGCCTCCCTCGATCTCGGTGAGACGGGCCTCCAGGTCCGTCGCGCTCCATCCGGTCCGCTGGTTGGCGTTGTCCCCGAAGCGGGTGTCGGGGCCGGAGAGGTACATGCCTTCGCTCTCGGGCAACGAAAGGAAGTCGTCGCTGAGCAGACCGTCGGCGCCGGCGAACACCATGTCCGAGAAAGCCGGGATCTCGGCCGCCTGCTCCACCAGGTACTTTCCGGTGGGGTAGAAGATCGGGAAGAACAGCGCCTCCGGTTCCCCTTGGGCTATCTCGGTCAGCACCGGGACAAACTCCTGTTCCCTGCGGTCGACTTCCCAGGTTCCCGTGATCAAGCCCCCTTCTCTCTCGAATGCGTTGGTGAAGGCGGTGGCCAGGCCCATGGTGTAGGGCCCGCCGTCGTGCACCACGGCCGCGCTGGAGACTCCCTTCCCGTACAGGAAGTGAGCGATGGCTTCGCCCTGGATCAGGTCGTTGTGAGCCGTGCGGTAGTAGCCGGGGAAATGGCTCTCTCCCTCATTCCCGGCCAGGTCCGAAGTGAGCGAGGGCGCGGTGTTGGAAGGTGAGATCAAGACCAAGCCGGCGCTGGTGATGAGCGGCGAGGCTTCCGCGGCCGCCGCCGAGCAGTTGGTGCCCACCACCCCCAGCACGTCTCCTTCCGCGATCACCAGCGAAGCGGTGATCATCCCGCCTTCGGGGGAGCACATGTCGTCGAGTCCCACGCCCAGGTTGACGTCGAAGCCGTGGATGGTCCCGTAGTCCTCCACAGCCAGCACGATGGCCTTCTCCGCGGAGTTGCCCAGCAGGCCGATCTCGCCGGGGCTGGTGTACACGGACCGGATCTGGACATCCTGTCCCTGAATGACCTCCACTATTCCCAGCGACCCGTCACCCAGGTAATCCGCAGGCTCCGGTTCGCCGCAGGCCGTTCCCAACATCACGAACACGGCCAACGAGACCGTCAACACTCTTCGAGGGGCGATCCGCATCATTTCAAAGGGCTCCTTCTGGCTCTCAAACCGCGGGGCACTCTTGCAACCCCCCGTCAAGAATATGGGCTGGGGCGGGATTTTCGGAGCATCATTGGTCGGCCGGCCGGTCCGGTCCGGTCCTAACAGGGTCTCACCGCAGTAGGTCCCCCTCGTGACGTGATCAGGGCGGAGTTGTCCCTTGAGGCCAGTCAGAGATCGGCTTTTTCCCGGGCCTCTTCGTATTGGTGGAGAGCCACGAGGAATCCGATGAACACCACCGCCGAGACCACCATGAAGGCGATGGGGATGATGCGCACCTCAAAAGCGTTTAGTCCCTCGATGTTCACCGGGCGGGGACCCCGGGGAGCGTAGAGCACGAAGAGGAGGCTCCCGATGGTCATCCAGGCGGCGGTGCCCGCTCCGGTCACCAGGAAGGCCAGTTTCTTCCCCAGGTTGGTGTAGTTCAGCAGGTAGACGGTGCCGTAGAAGACCAGGATCGAGGTGAGGAACAGGATGACGCCGGTAACGAACAGGTTTGCCGATAGCAGAGAGCGAAACAGTTCACGCATGGCTCAGTTCCCCTTGCCGTTGAGGTCGCCTGCCCAAAGGTAGTCCACCAGGAGGTCCAGATCGTCGCTTGACAGCACCGCTCCGAAGGCGGGCATCTGCCCGTTTCCGAACCCGCTCACCCCGTAGGGTTGGTCGGCCACCGCTCCCACCAGCAGGAAGTCGCGGAGGTCCTCCTTGAAGATGAACTGTACCCGCGGTCTGCCCTTCCAGACCGCCGGTCCGAACCCTCCCGATCCGGGCTGTGCCGCATAGGGAGTCCCCGCCGACCAGCCCGAGGTGTGACAGCGAGCGCAGTAGCCGGTGAACACCCCCACCGCCCGCTCGGCGCGTTCGATGTCGCCCTCGAAGGCCGCCTGGGCCACTCCCTCGAACGAAATCTCCCAAAGGCGTTCCACCCGGGCGTCCAGCAGTTCCTCGAGACCGGCTCGGGCCGGACCCAGCAGCCGCTCGGCGCTCTCGGTCCGCACCGTGAGGTTTATGGAAGCCGCCTCCATGCCGGAGATGGCGGTGGCGGCCGCCTGGTCGTCGCTGATACCGCCGCCCGAGGAGGCCCGCTCGGGGTCCAGGTTGACCACGGTCAGGGTGTTGGGTCGCAGTGCGGTCCGGGCGGCGGCCAACTCGGCGGTGATCACCCGCTCGGCCCGGTCCGACAGGCCGTCTCCATCCGAGTCGACCTCGTCCACGGCTCCCAGGGCGGCTCTGATGGACGCCATGCGCAACTCGAGGATCGGCGCCTGGGGCACCAGGGATTCCAGGACCGAGATGGCATGGTCGGCGACGTCCGCGTCGGGCCGGCCGTCCGTGGCGGGATTCTGGGGATCGAAGGTCCACGCCTCGATCTCTGAGAAGTCGAAGAGAGAGGCGGCCGTGGCGGTCAGATCGGAGATGGTGGTCTCGGAGATGTCGGACAGGTTGTCGCCGTCCCGGTCGATTCCGCGGTCCGACAACTCGAGAGCCCGCCGAGCCAGGGCCACCAGGCCCGCCAGGGTCTCGGCGTGGCGCGGGGCGCCCTCTATGTCGACGATCAGCTGGCGCTGCTCGATGATGGCCCGCTCCAGGGCTTGGTCGGCGTTCTCCAGGGTGCTCAGCTGACCCACTACGATCCCGTCGGTCTTGCGGAGGGCCTCCTGCTGGGGGATCTGGATGCTCTCCAGGTAGTTGACGATGTCCTGTACCTGCTGCTCGTTCATGGGGCCTCCTCCCACCGTCCCCCAGGGGGGCATGGGGCTGTTGCCCCGCCCGTAGGTCACCCAGTAGGAGATGATGTCCCGGTCATAGCGGAAGAAGATGTCGTCGAGAGCCGGCGCCGCCCAGGAGACGCTCACCCCGGTCCGCTTCTCCACGTAGCTGGCCACGCCTCCCACCCCGTTCGGCCCGTGACAGCTCCAGCAGTCGGCGTCGGCGGCGCCCACCAACTCCGCGCCCCGCTCAACCGACTCCTCGTGGAACTGGTCGACGAAACTCAACTGACGATCGGTCTCGCTCAGGTAGTAGATGGCCAGGCCGACCGCCAGGAAAGCCGAAAGCAGCACCGCTCCCTGCTGGATACGCTCCAGCCGGCGGGTCTCGAGGGCGTCGTCGGTGACTCCCGGCGCCTGGTTGGGGGGGATTCCCTCCCGGCGGCGGGATCTCAGAGCGGCCACCCCCAGGAAGGAGAGCCAGATCACCGCTCCTACCAGGACCAGGGTTATTACCAGCGTGGAATCCATTACTTCCCTAGATGCAGGAGGGGCCTTGGGGATATGACACGGACTGGGCGATGGCCCGGGGAGACTCCACGATCACTCCGGTTCTGATGATCAATCGACCGTCCGGGGAGACATGGACCGCAAACCGGTCCAGGTTCCGGGGTGCGGGCCCGGCGAAATACTCTCCGATCGAGTTGTACTTGGAACCGTGGCAGGGGCATTCGAACCCCTGGGAGTCGTCACACCAGGGGACCCGGCACCCCAGGTGGACGCAACGCTGGTAGAGGGCCATGAGCCCCCCGGCCTCGACGTCCTTGCCCGCGAATTGCTCGCTCATCTTGAGGGGTGCGGGGACCACGTAGGCCCGCGCGTCGGGGATAAAAGCCGGCGTAATGAGGCCGGCCGCGTCGGTCATCTCCGGCACGATGTCGGCGGCGTTCCCCGCGTCAACGTCGCTGCCGAAGCCACCGCTTATCTTCGGCCATAAGAAGGCCAGGATCTCGATTCCCATAATGCCGAACCACGCCACCGACATGGCAGCCAGGGAGCGGTTGAAGAACTGGCGGCGGGTGACTCCCACCTCCTCGGGGGAGGCCTCCACGATCACCTGGGACTCGGTGATGGGCGCCAGCACTTCCTCGGGCTCGACTTCTTCGGCGGCGGCCACCACCTCCTCGGCCTCATCCGGCGCATCCTCGGCATCGGACGGGGTCTCCACGATCACATCCATGGACGGGGCGGAACGGTCGGCCAGCCGCGCCCGGCGCTCCACCCGCTTGGGCCAGAGGGAGGCCGAGTCGGGCTCGGCTCGGCGGAAGGCGATCGTGAAAGCGCCCACGGCCGCGGCGATGGCCACCGCCGCCACCCCGATGATGATCAGCTCGACGCCGCCCATCAGACGATCCGCCTAGCGGTCATCAGTGGCCACCGAAGTCGACCCAGTCTTTGAGGTCGTCGAAGAACACGCCGTCCACCCACGGATAGGCGAAGTTGAATCCCGGTCCCCGGAAGAGCACTCCCAGGATGGTGAGGGTCGCCGATCCGGCCAGGAAGATGGTGAACAACATGATGGCCAGCTTGCGGTCGGAGGGACGGGTGGACGGATTGCGGTCGATGTAGGGGATCATCATGAAACCCACGATCCCGATAACGGTGGGAACCGTCACCCCGGCGATCTGCGGGTCGAAATAGGAGAGCATCTCCTGGAGACCCAGGAAGTACCAGGGCGCCTTGGAGGGGTTGGGGGTGGCGTTGAAGTTGGCCGCCTCCAGGAGGGGCGCCTGGAGGATGGTGGAGAGGACCAGGAGGAAGGCGGTCATCGCCAGGAGGGCGGTGAACTCGGCGATCATCAAATGCGGCCAGGTGTTCACCTTGTCGGTGGGGTCGGCCTTGACCTGCTGGATCGCCCGGGCCTTGACCACCGTGAGCAGTCGTTGGTGGCGCACACCCTCGGGCACGCCGGCGGGGGGGACCGACGGTCGGACCGAGACGGTCGCCGCCAGGCGGCCGTTCCCGGCGCCGTTCTCGGGGACTTCCGGGGCCGCGGGCGCCGGTTCCTCCGCGACCGGAGCGGGTTCCTCGGCGGCGGGCGGCGACTCGACCACGGTCGTAACCGGAGGCGGGGCGGAGGCGGGGTCGGGCGGCTGGGGCTCGGGCGGGATCTCGGGGACCGAAGGCGGGGGAGGGCTGGGGACGAAGGCCGGACGGGGCACATCCACCGACTCGGCCGGGACTGCGGTCGCCGGGGCCTCTCCGCGCATCTCGGCAAGGATCTGCTCCACGGGAAGGCCCAGGGCCTTGGCCTTCGCTTCGGCGGAACGCCTGAGGAGTTCTTCTGGGATCTCGGGCACTAGCGCTTACCTCCCACGGCTAGAGGGGTCCGGAGATGCCGCCGTCCTTGCGGACCCTCCAGAAGTGGACCGCCAGGAAGATCACGATGATGAACGGCAGGAAGAGCACATGGAGGACATACCACCTCAGGAGCGTCCCCGCCGTCACCTCCACCCCGCCCAAAAGGGCGAATTTCACCTGCGCGCCGATCACCGGGACGAAGCCGGCCATGTTGGTTCCCACCGTGACCGCCCACAGGGCCAGTTGGTCCCAGGGGAGCAGGTAGCCGGTGAAGGAGAGGAGGAGGGTCAGGAGCAACAGGATCACGCCCACCACCCAGTTGAACTCCCGGGGAGGCTTGTAGGCGCCGTGATAGAAGACCCTCGACATGTGGAGGAACACGGTGAGGACCATCAGGTGGGCGCCCCAGCGGTGCATGTTCCTCATGAGGGAGCCGAAGGCGATGTCGGTCGACAGCGCCTGCACGTCGATGTAGGCCCGTTCGGCGGTGGGGGCGTAGTAGAACATCAGGAAGATGCCGGTGACGGTGAGGAGGATGAAGAGGAAGAAGCTCAACCCGCCCAGGCACAGCGTGTACGAGAGCTTCACTCCGTGCCGCTTCACCTTCACCGGGTGGAGGTGATAGAGCACGTTGTTCATGATCACGTACGACCGGTTGCGGGGAGTGTCGGTGTAGCCCTTCTTGAAGGGGGACCCGGGTCGGAGCATCGAATCCATGAACTGGCCCGACCACATCCGTCCCACCATGTCGGTCGCATGGGTGCGGGCCTTGGTCAGGAGACCGTGAATGCCGTTGCGCGCGCTCACCCTTCCCCCTTACCAGCGCATTCCATACGTATAGCCATGCTTGAAGTCCCTCTGGCCGGTGTCAACTTCCCACGGCGCTGAGTTGAATCCCATCTCCTCGGCCTGGGCGGCCAGGGACCCCTCGAACTTGCCGAGGGAGATGACGCCGGTGGGGCATCGGTCGATGCACAGCGCGCACCGGGTGCACTCGTTCTCGTCCACGACGAAGAAGCCGTAGTTGGTGGTGTCCTCCCTCGGGTCGTCGACGTTGACCGCCTCGTCGATGGCCTCCATGGACAGATAGAAGATGCACTTCCACGGGCAGATGTCCACGCAGCCCTCGCAGATTATGCACTCGGACTGGTCGATGTGGAGGAACTGCTTGGGACGGATCTTCCCCGTGTAGAAGTCGTTCTCCACCAGCGCGAGCTGGTAGTCGTCGCGGAACGGTGGGGTCTCGTCGACTACGCCGCGGGGCATCAGCCATCCCCTTTCATGAGCGGGCGTCCATACGGGGAGGTCTTGGCGGCGGCGACCCGCCTCTTGGGTGGCTTGTAGACCTGCTGCAGCAGGTAGGCCACCAGGCCGGCTCCCGCCAGGGTGCCCAGGTTGTAGGCGCCCGAGATGGAGTCCTTGATCACCGCCCAACTGATCGTCACGTCGTTGCCCAGCATCAGGAACGCCGGGATGCTGAAGGCGATCCTCTGGCCCGACCAGTCGAGGTCGGTCTGGGAGAGGTTGAGCCACTCGGAGGGGACGATCCCGAACACCAGGACCAGCTCTATCCAGACCAGGAAGGCGGCGAAGGCGGCCCGGGCCCAGGTCATCTTCTGGTTCAGCACCCACAGGAAAGCCGCGCCCAGGAGCATCATCTGGGAGGCCCCCAGGGCAACCAGGTACCCGACGCTTTTCCAGAACCAGCCCCTGGGTATCCAGTTGAAGTAGTCCACCACCACCGCGGTGGATACCCCGTTGACGATTTCGGTCTGCGGGAGGGCCGAGTAATGGACCCAGAGCACCGCGACGGCCATGAGTCCCGTCCCGACCAGCAACGACAACGACCCGATGAGGATCCGTGTTCGGTCGTTTATAGCGGCGATGCGATGCATCTCTACCAGATGGCCTTCCGGGGTCGAACCATTCCTATTTTTACACCGGGGCGGGTTTCAAACAAAGTTATGACGATTCCGGCCATCACAGCCGATCCGCTCCCGTCACCCGGCGTTGACTCGCGCCGAGGGTGGTTTCAATCTTGCTATCTTTCGGAGCGGCTCTCATGGCAGGCCTTTCGTTTCCGGGGCACCCGGGGGGTAGCGCTCTGAGTACAACCAAGAATAATCAAACCGCAAGCCCGAGTAATCGAGTCGGGCGTTACGCCGCATGGTCGGAAGGGCTGGCCGCCGACACCGCCGCCAAGTGGCACATCATCGCCTCCACCGCCTTTTTGGCGGCGGCCGGGATCGTGTGGGTGGCCGGGATGGTGGAACTGCGGTTCCCGGGGACCCTGACCGGGCCTTTCTCCTACGGCCGCATCCGTCCCATCGCCCTTCTGCTGGCCGTGATCGGCTGGCTCACCCTGTCCCTGGCGGGCGGGGTCTACTACATCCTGCCCCGGCTCACCGGCGTCCGGATGCGCGGCGAGGCCCTGGCGCTGGCGGGCGGGGCCGGGACCGCCGGCGTGACCGCGGCCGGCGCGCTGGTGGTGCTGCTGGGCGGAGGGGACGGGACCGGTCCGTTCTCGTTGCCCTGGTGGGTCTCCCTGCCGCTTCTGGCCACCCTGCTGGCGCCCATGGTGGTGACCGTCTCCACGGTTCGCCATCGACAGGAGCCCAACATCTATGTCTCGCTGTGGTACGCCCTGGCCGGGGTGGTGTGGCTGCCGCTCCTCTACCTGGTGGGGGCGGTTCCCGCTCCCTCGGCGATCGGGAGCGCCGTTTCCGAGTCGGTGTCTCTCTTCGGCCTCTCCAACCTGTGGGTGGTGGGGATGGGCGTCGGCCTGGCCTACTACGCGCTGGTGAAGGAGACGGGAAACCCCCTCGCCAGCAGGCAACTGGCCAGAGTGGGCTTCTGGTCCCTGGCGTTCGCCTCGGCGTGGGGGGGCGCCGGCCCGTTGGTATTCGGACCCGTCCCCGATTGGCTGGAGGCCGTGGCCTTCCTGATGACACTGGCCCTGCCCGTCTCGGCCCTGGCCAACGCCGCCAACCTCTCCCTGACCACCGAGGAGGCCTGGGCGGAGAGGCGCGACCGTCCGGTGGTGGCCGCCGCCCTGGCCGGCGCCTTCTTCGCCTTGCTGGCCGCTGCCCTGACCAGCTTCGGCACGGTCCGCTCCGCGGCGGCGGTGGTGGGGCTGACCCCCTTCTGGGACGGGGTCCTGTACGTCACCCTGTTCGGAGCGGGAGGCCTTCTGGTGGCGGCCTGGTCGTACCAGGCGCTGCCCTCCATCACCGGTCGAACCCTGGCGAGTCCGGGACTGGCCCGGCTGCATCTGCGCCTCACCTTCTGGGGGGTGGGGTTGACGTCCGCCCTGCTGGTGGGGGCGGGCCTGGTCGCCGGTTACGGTTGGGCGGGAGGGTCCTTCGGCGGGATCAGTCCGACCGGGGATGGCTGGGGGGACCTGGTGGGGATGGCCTCGCTGCTCCTGGGACTGTCCATACTGTCGGGGCTGGTGACCCTTCTCGGCCAGTTGTCGTTCTGTCTGGCCGTGATGCGGACCTTCACCTCCGGACGCCCCTCCACCCAGGAGGTGTTCACCCTGGTCCCGGCCGGTGATTCCTCCGGGGAGGACGAAGAAGACTCGCACGAGACGGGGGAAGAGGAATGAGCGAGTTCCTCGATGCCGCCGCCCAGGTGGTGGGAGCGCCCGCCGAGTTGGTGCAGCGCTCCGCCGAGGCCCGGGCCGCGGCGGACGGCGTCCCTGTAGAAGATGTCCTCAAGGCTTGGGCCGGAGGCGGCTCGGCCCCGGCGCCATCCCCGGCGCCCGCGCCCGCACCTGCCCCGGCCGCCGCCACCCCGCCGCCCGAACCGGC
>JAPPFC010000032.1 GCA_028824015.1 bacterium | reverse complement strand
AGGAGGTGGGGAATTTCAGTGATCGAGAGTGGGGACTTTCAGTGATCGCCAACAAGTGCACGGTCACAACAACCCATCCGATCGGCCTTTTCGTAAGTCCGATCCCTCCCTCGTCTTCGCTCGGGTAATACCGGGTTTTCCTTTTGTGGATGGTCTCTGGCCTGCCGGGGTGCCCTAGGCCGACGTGTCGTAGGGATGTCACACCTGACGCGTAGACTCGATTTCATGTTCCACTACAGATTCCCAGAGGGCGTGGAGTTCTTGGGCGAGGATGGCCTGGGGCAGGTGAGGATGACAGTTAGCGTCCCAGCCGACGAAGAAGGTCATGTCGGACGAGAGTGCCCATCTTGTGGGCAGCATTTCCGGATAGCGTCTGACGACTATCAGGCGCTGCCCAACGAACAGCTTCTCTGGTGCGTGTACTGCGGTCACCAAGACGAGGCCGGCCGCTTCACTACCGCCCAGCAACTGGAACGAGCAAAACGGGCGGCTGCTGACTACGCCATGCAAAAGGTACGCGACACCCTCCAAAGTGCCCTGGGTGGGTCATCACTCAACTCCCACAACTCCCCTCTGCAGATCTCATATCACACCGATCCGTTCTACCCGCAGCCACTTCCAGGCGTCAGCGAGGAGCGGCTGGTGAGGGAGCGGTCTTGCCCAGCCTGCCGGTTCAGGTACGCAGTGTTTGGAGAGCACCGCTTCTGCCCCGTTTGTGGACAACTCCCAGCCCTATTGACCGCACTAGACAGTCTTGCCGCTGAAACCACTCGGCTCGATGCCCTGACCCATGTGCCCGCAGCACAACATGCCGAACTGAGGGAGTCGGGAGTGATAGATCGCACCTGTGTCGACACCATCGAGAACGCAGTAGGGATTGTCGAGAATCTGGCCAGACGCACTTTCGGGGAACGAGTCCCGGGAGCCGAGGACATACTGAAGGGACGAGGACAGGTGTTCCAACGTCTCGACGACCTTGCCGACCTCTTCCTCACGCACCTCGGGATTGATGTCCGGGAGAGGATCGGCCCTACGTGGACGGAATTGCAGGAATCGTGGGCAACCCGCCACGTCTTTACTCACTGTGACGGAATTGTCGACTCTAAGTATCTCACCAGTGTCCCAACCAGCACCCTTAAAGAAGGACAGCGTCTGATCGTGACCGAACAAATGGCACACAGGGTCCTTCGCGACGCGGAGCTTCTGTGTCGAACCATCGCAGAAGTGTTTCCCAAGAGCCGACCGCAGGTGGTTCCTGAAGGGTCAAAGAGAAAGGCAGCCAGGGAGGACGAATTCAGTGCCTGGAATTGAAGAGGAGTTTCAGGACGCCATAGAGATGGGTCGGGAGAATCAGAAGTTCATTTCAATGGGTAAGGCATGGTGTACGAACATCCGAGTAGACCGTGGCATCTGGGGTGTGGGCATGGTCGAACAGGCGACGGGTCTGCCAGTGTCGGGAGGGAGTTTCGCCTGTGATTTCGCCAGGAATCCTGGTGGGATGAGCGCTATGCGTTTGGCCAGCTCTGCGTTGGCCTTTTACGAGGACAACTGCAGAGGCTGTGAACATCGGTCGCCGGGTGGGCGTGTCCCAAACCTGGGAACTTGGGCGGAGGGGTTAATAGCCGATCGGGAACGCCGGGAAGCTGCACAGGCCGAAGAGGACAGAGTCGCTGCTCAGGAGCAACAGCGACGAATCTCTCAACGCCAGGCAGTAAGTGCTTCTCTTGATGCGGCGGCTCAGGAAGTGGTGGCTCTTGTCAACAGGCTGGATACCGATCCTTCCGACGAGGAAGCAGCAGAGATGTTGAGAACCACAGCACGGCTCGCTCCCGATTCCTTTCCCGACGAGTTGAAGGACCAGTTTTACATTGACGCCCCGTTGTTGAAATTGCCGATTTTGGTGGAGGTGCTATTGGAACTCGACTCTCAGGCCAGTCCTCCAGAGTTGCGTTTTCTTTGTTTGACGGCGGTTCGTGACAGGTGGGCTATCACCGAAGGATGCGGCTATTTCAGTGAACATGCGACGATCAACGATGTCGCAGAAGATTTGGTCGAGGTGGCGGTTTTCCATGCGGTCCCCTCAGGGTTCCCTTTGGAAGATGTGCCTGGCGAGCCGGGTGCGTTGCTCCGTTTTCACTCTCTAGCCCCTGAAGTGGTCGAGGCGAAGATCGCCTCTTTGTTGCGACATGGGGAGTCAAGAAACAGAGCGGTAGGAGCCGTTGCGGCGCAAGCCTTGTTCTCCGCCGATCCAACCGCTGGCGACCGACTCCTCAGTGCTCTCTTGGACGGCCTGCGGTTCGATGAAGGCATCTGGGATGAGCATCATCCTGCACGTAAAACGTCTATGGCTGTCAGCGAGGTGTTCAGGAATAATCCCACGGCAACAGAGGCCGCAATTCAAGCTCGGTGGGTTCACGCTACCCCCAGTTACCGTGCTCGCCTTCTTGACATTTACACCCAGTTCGTCTACTCGCAAGAAGACAATCTCCCGGCAAATGCGGTCCAATTGGTGTATTCGCGGGTCATTTCAGCCCTGCAAGAGCCGATGGTAAGAGGTGCCGACCTCCGCGACGACTTTCAATTCATGGCAGCCGAGTTGGTTGGGAGGGCGGTAAGCAAATCTCCAAGAGTCTTGCCATCTTTAGAGAGCCTCTTGGGTCTGTGGCTCGTCTGGATGGCCAGAAGAGATGACATCGAGTCTGTGGAACCGGAGGATTACTTCGGGGCGCTGGAACTCATGGGAGACCAGACGAGGGTCGGAAGCCTCGTGCACCGTCTGTCGGAGGCAATAGTGAAGGTAGCCTCAGATGATCCAGATGGTTTCTTGACCGTTTGTGAGGATGTCTATCGAGAGACGGAAACGACGTCGTTGGTCAGAGCCCAGGTGGTGCGGATGGTCGGCCGGCTCGTGTCCCGGTCGTCCGAACACGTCGGGAAAGCCTTGCCACTTGTCTACACAGCGATGCTCGGCGATGAACAGGTAATACGTGCTGCCGGAATGGAAGCAGCTGGACAGGTTATGAGGGGGCTCCGACCAGAGAGCATCCCTCCTCTTCTCGCCACCGCCGTAGCCGCAGGACTTACCGATCAATACCTCATTGTTGTGGAGACCGCTGTCGGAGCCATCCAGGTTCTACCTGCAGACCTGGTGTCCTATAGAGAGGTCCTCAATCTTGTTGTCATCGCTTTTTCTTACGCATCGGACCGACAACGCGAAAAGCTGGTCCGGTCCGCTCTCATGGGAGCGCTTCGAATAGCCAACCACTATCAGCAGCACCTAGCTTCGGTTCGAAAGAAGGCCCTCTTGGTGATCGACGCTATGCCACCGGCCAGCGCACGGGAAATGCTCCTCATGGTCCCTTCGCTGATGCAAGAGGACAATTGGGTCCCTTCTGCTATCAACGCACTTCGAACGGACGACGATCCCAATTGTGAGTATCGCAGTGAGGACAAGAGAGACAGGCTGCTAGTGCGACTCGCTCAAAAGAGGCTCTCCGAAAACCAGATCGAGTCGCTCATGAGGTCTGATTTCGCCACCCGGCCAGCTGATCCGCACCGCTCACTGGTAGCCGCCGACTTCTTCGCTGAGATCCATCGACCTGATCTAAGCACACAGATCGTTCGGTCCGCCCTACAGGAAATGCCAGACACCATAGAACAGCGCTTCACCCGGCGTCAACTGTCACTTTGTCAATGTGTGTTCGAACTCGAAGTGGCCATAGCAGCCAGCGACTCCAGATCCCGCTCTCATCTTGTCGACAAGGCGAAAGAACTATGCAGCGAAGACGAATAGACCCTTCCCCCGACGCTGCCGCTGAGATGGGCCGGGCTCTTACACAAAGGCACCCGGCATCACAACGAGGGTCAACCGGTCCTGACCTCGCGATCACAGTGACCGCCAAGAGTGCCCTAGTTGATGCCCTTGATGCGATCGCAGGTGGTTCTACGGACGCCGACAACCTGGAACAAGCCCTGCTTGCCTACCAAGAAACAGTCCCATCGGCTTCGACCGGCGATGTGCTGTGGGCTTATTGCGAACTCATAGAAACCCTGGTACATGCTGTTCGGTGGCTCCAAGCTCAGTGGAACGCAGAACCCGAAACCTCTCTTCATGCAAACGCCGCCCGGATCCGAGCCTCCGCGGTCGCAAACCGATCCCATCCAACATGGCCCGAACCGCTCACTACAGCAACTCGACACCTAGCCAAGCTGACCGACCCCAGCACCCCTCAGGTGGTTGCCGCCAACCTGTCCCGAGTGCCCATGCCTCCGAGAGTCACTCCGCTGTTCAAGCCCCCTCAACAGGCATCGGGAAACCGAACCGGCGACGATCCTCCCGAGGAGAAACCCACCCTGGTAATCGTCATCCGGTTCCAAGGAGAACCTGTGATGCGGCCAACAGCCCTCCAACCCGGAGCTATGCACCGGTTCGAAGCGGAAGTCCGCATCGACCCATGGCCAGAAGACACTGATCACTTGGAGGTGAAATTCATTTCGGTCTTCCCCAGAGACTATCTCTACGCCTCCGATTTGACCTTCACCAAAGAGGAGCTTCGGCAGCCCCTTGAAATACGCATCGGAGGAGAAAGACCATCGTCGGACCCGCCGTTGGGACTGACCGCAAGTGCGACCCTTCTACGCGGCGACCAACGAATCCCAGCCCGCATCGCTGGTAACACCACCCTCGAACTGGTCACCTTCGATCCCGGAACGGCGACACCTCTCAACATGCCAACCACGGCAAGAGCCGTTCAACAGAGGATGAGTGAACTAGCCAACGCCCTCCCGGACCTGAGCAGAGAAGACAAGCGGGATGTGCGATTGCTAATAGAGGGTGTCTTGCGATTCGGTCACACACTTCTTGATGAACGTCTTGACGCAGAGGCCGACATTGATGAGGACTGGTTCCAACGCAACCTGAGCTTCTTTCTACGGGCGGACCCGACCATCGGTGCCCGACTCGAGGGTCACGCCATGCGGGCAGGGGGAATAACCGACCCGCTTCTTGGCAGGATCCCACTCGAGTTGAAAGTGGACAAAAAGGCAATTTCCCTTGAAGATGCCGCCCGTAGATTCGTCAGACAACCGACCCAGTACGCATCAGCCGGCGATTCACAGGTCTCCCTGCTCGCCGTTCTTGATACCTCTGAAAAACGGGCACCCGCGGGCGTGATGGGCAACGAGATCAAATGGGAATACCCCGAGATAGCAACCGGACCACACCCACCATTCCCTTCAATGGTTGGCATCATCATCATTCGGGCGGGCTTCCCTCGCCCCAGCGATTTCAGCCGATAACAGTAATGCTCCATCGCTCCCCGCCCTTTCCCTGATCGCCTAACAAACCTCCCGGCCCTGCTGCGGAATGTGACAGACACCCTTGCAAGAGGTAATAGATTCCCGTCTGCGTGCAAGAGACGCTGCCGTTCGCGCCCGGTAGGACTCATAGAGGACGCGTATCTTCAGTCCGTCATTTCCAGCTTCAATCCGTCCTGGATCAGGGGAAAAGTGCTCACCTTCAGGCCTTCGAACTCGGGATGGGGCTTCCAGATGTCCTCAAGTTCGTGTGTTGTGAACCCATAGCGTTGCAGTAGGCCTATCGAAGTGCCATTGAGGCAGTATTTCTTCCTGCTGACCTCCACCCAAACTGCGCTGTGTCTGCAGCAGAGTTTGGCTGTATCCACGGTTAGCGGCCACCGGTCTCCAAATTCTGCAGCCGTGATTTGTCTCGTTTTGCGGCCAAGAACGAATCGCAGCTTGTCATATTGGGCTACAAGGTACACATACGGAATCGCCCCCACTGTCAGCCAAACTGGATACGAGATTGATTCCACCAGGGCGATCCAAGCATCCCGATCCCCTATTAGCGAATGGACGGTGCGCAAGAGCATCACTAGTCCCCAGACCGCAAGAACGGCGTTGGACAAGCGAGCAGCGCCTGCGAATTCTTCCCGCAGGGACGCCCAGACCGCCACGATGCCGAACGCTGTCACAAAGGGGAAGGTGCCGATCTCCCACCAGATACCCATCACCGCGAAATTCAGGAGGATCGAGAGGATCGCTGCCGGAGCGAGGGTCTTTGTCAATGCTCGTTGAACGCTACCCGTTCTTTTGCCGGGGACAAGCTTGGCTGCCATGAGGGAGACACCGGAAGTGCAGGACCAGACGATCGACGTGAAAACAGGCGCGATGTCGAAGGCCCCCAAGCCCCTTCCAACACTGAATCCAGCCGCTGAGACGACTGCGGTAGTCAAGAACAGTCCCATAACACTGAGGAATATGACAGGCTTGAAGAAAGCCATTAGCAGACCCCGGACCGAGTTTCTAATGTCGGGGAACTTCACACCCAGGATCAGCAGTGCTATCGAACCCCAAACGAACGCCGCCTGGTGGCGAGCGTTCAGATCAAACCATTCGACCACTCTACACCTCTCGTCCCTTTCTTGGTGCTCGGCTAATAATCATGGCCGCCCGGGTAGGCTGGGAGCGGTTGTTGGCTCGTCGAGATCCCCCACCAGGAGACACAAGAACGTGGCGGGTCTGGTCCTACTCGGCAGGGACCCGTGCGGTGTCCGACATCGCTGCGGTAGCGGAGTCCTCGAACCCGAGGGCCTCATCGATGGCACTTTCGATGCCTCCGTTCCGTCCAGCCACGCCACCATGAAACATGACGTATCCCATCTTATAAAGAGAACTCTGCCACCTTCCCTGAGGTGGGCCTTAGCAGGGAGGTCGGGGTGGACATCACACCCTAATGGGGAGACACCCACATTTTTAAACATCCCATGAAGGGGTCGGTGTCCAACACCGCTTGCCTAGGTCTCTTCTGATGACTCCTTGATGGACAGAATCCGCAGTTGGCACGCCGCGTGAATCAGGATCGCTGCTTCCTGAGAGGTAGGATCGTCTATGAGTCCATGAGCCACTCTGTCCCGCAGGTTCAAGCCAAGAGACTCAACCAGCAGTGTTCGCCAATAACGCCGCACCCCTTCGTGCATCCGGCCCTCCAGTTCCGACAACACTCCACCCAGATCCTTTACCCCACCTACTCTCTGGCCTCCTCTCGAATCCCTCAGAATGGGTATGCCAAGCTTTCCGGCAAGGCCACGAATGGCGTTCTCCAGTCGGAGGGCCAGAATCGAGACGCATGACCGGTAGTCCCCTGCCTCATAGTGTTGAACCGCCAAGGCAATCCATTCCGCCTGGGTCTCGTCTACGAGATCGGATTCGAAAACCTTGGCACTAGCACCCAGCGGTCCGTATCTTTGCCTGATCGCTTTCAGGATGAGAACCGCGGTGGCAGCGAAAAAGTTTATGTTGTAAGCCTCGGTCCAAACGACCTGGTACTCCTCGAATTCCTCACGTGTTTGGACCTGTTTGATCAGCTCCCCGTGTTCGCCCGTTATCAGGTTGGTAAACAGGGAACGCATTGAGAAATTCTCCTGTGCGGAGGCCCGGTTTTCCTCTGGGTCCCCGCTGGGTATCTGCAATCCGAACCGTCCGAGTGCATCCCACAGGCTGTCATCGCCAACAAAGGCCCCGATATACGCGTCCATATCGGATGCTGGAATCTCAACCTGCGTTTCCACGCGTTCGAAAGCGTCCTCGCTCAAGGGACCCGCCTCTTGTTGCAATTGGTTGGCTAGATCCTTCAAGCCGTGTCTCTCGGCTAGCTGGATTGCGTCCTGAAAGTGCTTGTACCGGGCCAATCCCTCTTTTAGCCGCCCTTCATCGGCATGGGCGTTCACTTGTGCTTCCCACAGGGTCCGTTGCTCTTCCTGAGTCTCGGCCAACTTCGACTTCATTCTCAGGCCACCGAGTCGGACGTAATAGGGCTGTTCGTGCTGAAGAACAGCGTCAATGAGGTTCCCGAGACCATCTGGACGGTGCTCCTTTCGCAGATCAACAAGCGCAGACAGGGACCGGAGGGTGACTCCAGATGAAATGTCGGCATTGTCGATGTCTCTCCGCACCAGGTCCCGCAAGGCTGCGATAGCCGAGGACTGCCGCGTTTTGTCTCCTAGTTGCCTAGTGAGGGAAAGTGCTCTGCAGGCCCCCTCTGCCAGGTCGACCTCCTCGCCAAAAGGCTCGTCCAAGGCCAGCAAATAGGCATCTGCTGCTCGCCGTCCCCACTTGTATCTCTCTTCCCCGTACTTGGCTTCCCACAGCAAATCAGCGAACCTCGCCTGGACGAACGAATAGGGGGCACAAGAGAAAGCCCTCACCCAGATCGGAAGCCAAGACGGCGAAACACGAGAAATGGGAGCCGGGTACACCTTGTTGCCAATCTCGCACAATGGGGTAAAGACCCCCCATCCTTCCCTCTGGCCGTCAAGCTCCAGCATGTAATCGAGACCTGCTCGCAACGCTTCCAAGATGCCTTCGTCCGACAGTTCCAGATTGCGGGCCACCGTGTCAAGGTCTTGTAGGTCCCCTTCCCGGGCAGCTTCGCAAGCAACCGAAAGAGCCTCAGCGATTTGCTCGTTGGTTATGTCAGTGACCACCGATCACTTCCCTTGGTGCTACCCCTTCGGTGGATACGGGCCTCTCCCGTAGCTGTTACGACTGCCGATCCGGCCGTCTTTATTGTGGATTATGTGCTCGGTCTTTTCCCGCTTGGCGGTCTTCCTGCCGGCTGCTTGGGCGGCTGCCTTTGTAGAAAACACCTTGCTGACCCGGGAGGATCCGTCTCGCCTGTTAGCCCAGCCCTTGTCGTGAGGGACGGTGCGCACTGGAGGCTTGCTCATGTCATGTTCCTTTCGTAGTGAACGCGAGATCCATCAATCCCGCTAGTGCCAATGCTTCTATATCAGCCACTGAAGTACCTGTAGTGCCAAGTACAGCCCCAGGAGTTGCAGTGCCCAGGCGACCAAGCGGCTACATTCTCTGCGGATAGCTCCCATAGTCATTCACCTCCTTTCTCGAAATGGTTGCACGCCGTTGTGGCGCGGGAACAAAGGTCTACGCCCCTCATCCCAAAGACGGACAACCTGTTCACTTTCGGTGGCTCCCACTGTCTTGTACTATGCGGAGCCTTCGGCGCGATAGCGGTAACACCGCAGCTGCGCGGTCCACATCAGCGAACCCGCCAAGGGCAGCGACTTGTTGTGGGTGGTAGGACAGTTCTGCAAGGGCGTTGACGATCGATGCCGGAGTTGAGGGGGTTTCGGGCGGCAATTGTTCACTCAGCGGCTCCTGTTTCCGCCATCCCCTGGCGCTGAGCGCCTTATAGAGAGAGGTTCTGTTCGTCTGGGTGATCGTGCCAAGGTTGTAGGCTCGCTCGATCAGCGCGGCTATGGAAACCATCCACTTGCGTTTTAGGTTGGCGAAGTGACCTAGGGAGCGTCGCCTGAGTTCAGGGCGTATCAGATGGGCGGGCATGAGAAACTCTGCAGCGAACCGCATGGCCTCTTCTTCGCTCAGCTTGGATAGATGAATTGGTTCTGAGTGCATAACTATGTGGCCCAGTTCGTGCGCCAACGTAAGCCGTTTCCTATCGGTTGGCACTCGGGAGTTGATCATGATGATCGGATGGTCATCGATCCACTGGGAAAGGCCATCCACGCGAGGAGTGCCGAAGTCGCGTTCGATAATCAGGCAACCTGCTGATTCCATCCACGCGGTCAGGTCCCGGACTGGTCCCTGAGGCATGCGCCATTGGGCTCTCACCAGACGAGCTGCTTCGTGGGGCGGGTACTCAACCGGATCAAGAGAGGGCATGTTGTTCGGTGCCTGGTAGTCCACTATGGAGAGAATGAGCCGCATCTGCGCTCGGAGGACATTGATGCCCGCTTCGAGGCGTCTCCACACTCGTACCGGGGCGGTAGCCCGTCGACGCATGTGCGCTTCTGTGGCTATGGAACCGGCGATTTGGGACATGTTGGTAAGAAGGCGACTGTTTACCCCGACAGCCGAAGCCAACTGTTCAAGGGTCTCCGAGTCCGGGTCCCGTAACCCGTTTTCGTATCTTGACAGCGCCGCTTGGGTTATTTCTGCTTGGTCGGCCAACTGCGCCTGGGTTAACCCGGCGGCGATTCTTGCGGTGTGGATGGCTTCTCCCAGTCGGCTCATGTCTCCGAATCCTTCCGTTTGTCGATGTTGGTTTCCAAGGGTCGAACGGTGGGGACAGGAGCGTCCGGTCGGGACGGCACGATTACACCCGAAGGCGTGTCCGGTGTGATTTCCCGAAGCCATAGAGGTTTGCTTCTGCTCGTCGGATAGGACACCGTAGCCGCGCCTATCTCTCCGATGTCGCGGTGCCAGATGTAGCCGAACACCAGGTTGACCGTCTCGGGGAGGTCGTCAAACAACACGAACTGTCCCGCCGGTGGGTGCTGCCCGTAGAACCGGAGGGCTTCGGTGGTCGGGTAGCTTGCGACGGCACCGGTGCCGTGGTGCCGTTTGACCCTGATACGAAACCGGTCGTGGACGACCAGTTCCCGGATGGGGCCTTTTTCGTAGATGGAGACCTCTTCCAAGTCGTCGGTTTCGGCTCTGAGGTGATGCCACAACCAGTCGTGGAGGAGGTTGGACAGTCCTCGAGGGCCGTTGGCGGCCGCTTGGGAAGGCAGGGCGGACCTGTATTCGGCGAGATCATCGGCTGTTTTCGCTACCGCTGATGCCCACGCAGCGAGCACTTTATCACCCAAGGACTCCAAAACCCGCTCGCCATCTACGGAAAAACTATCAGATTTCATACCAGGAAATATACCAGAGTCTCCGAGCCCCACCAAACAGGTTCTCCAGACCCATCCCGCCCATAACTTCGCCTCCTCGCCCACAACCTCCGCCAACCCAACGACTTCGACCACGACAACTAACGCGAACCAGACAACAAACAGCCACCCACCCATAGGGCCACCCAGCGTCCTGTCCAGACAGCTGATGTGGCCAACGGGCTGATAACCCGAGGGCCACCCACCTAACACACCCCCGGGGACACAGCACCGACAGCAACCACTCCCGCTGTCGGCTTCGGCGCGCCCGAAAAACCGGAACCCCACCCACGGCAGCCGTCAAAAGCCAACAGCTAGACCACACCACCCTCCGAAACGGTCACAACCGCCCGAAACCACCGAAAACCGGGAAAACGGCCTGTCAGCGCCCTAAATCGCCAACTGATTTGAAATAAATCGCAGACTGCGCCAGGTGGGCGTTGACGGAATCAAAACACCTACCCCAAATCCAGGAAGTTTCATAATGTTCCATAATACTCCTTTTGACCTGGGAAACCATAGGGTTTTCCCGATTTGGCTTGTCGCAGGCGGTTTCATAGAATAACATAGCA
>JAPPFC010000041.1 GCA_028824015.1 bacterium | reverse complement strand
GTCGCTTGGCTATCCACTGTGCAAAACATTCCATCTTGCGGCACACCGAATCTGGTATTTCACTTCTTTATGCGTAATGTCCTCGACCACTCCGAGAAGCCGAAGCCCGCGTCTGTTCATCAAGACTGCGCAGCACCCGACACACCCCACCCCGCCGGGGGGCGGATCCGGTTCACCAAGCACCGGACCAGCCCACCACCAAGGCAGACCGGCCGGAAACAAAGAACACTGTGTTTCATGCCCCTCCACCTTGCAACAACCATCACTCCGGAACGTTCGTAAACCGTTCGCTGTACCGTTCGCAGCGTTCGCGAAGCGTTCGTCTGGGTGTGACCTGGGGAAACACCGACTCGACATGGCAGGCGTTCGCAGCCGTTCGCCAGCCGTTTATCTCGTAAAAACCCGGATCGGGTACTCGCCGAACACTTCGCGAGAAGAACCCCAAACCGGCCATCAAACCGGCCTGTTCCGCTCCGGGCGGCTGATGGTTGCCCACGGGAAATCTGGTGTGGGCAGCCTTTAGTGCAAACGTGTGGTTGAGGTCACCCACATCGAAGAACGTTTCACGTTCAGTGTCTCGCAGAGCTGGTCTGCTTCTCCTGGGTGGGTACAGTTGAGGAATCTCGGGGTTCGTCTGGCTAGATCTCTATCTCTCGGGCCTTAGCGCTCTGTTTCCTTCCCCACCTTCGGTTCCCTCGCACTGGTACCTCCGACTGTGGGGGTTCCGTTGGGAACCGGCTCTTTGTTCGTTCGCACCGGTCGGCGGCTTGTCGGGGGTGGGTGGGTTTTGTTGATCGTTGTCAACAGGGTGGACGGGAGATCGGGTTCGGGTCGCTCCTTTGTGCGTGAAGCAGCCGAGGTCTGGGGGTGGCGTTGTAGGGGGAGGAAACGGGGAGGGGGTGGCCGGGTACCGTCTTCCAGGGGCTGGGACGGTGGGTTGCGGTGGCTGTCCGCTGGGAGAAGCGTCAGCTTAGTGCAGCGGGAGGCTCGGTGATCCGGAACATACGTCGAGCCGCAGATAATTTCATGTCACACCTTGACGGTATTGTCTCGGGCACTGTTGGCTGAAAGGACCCATTATGCCCAACCTTACCTACGAACAACTGCGGGAAGCCACTGCGGGCGGGGCCGTCGCCCTGAGATCGAGAACGACGCTTCAGCCTGCTGGTGGGAAGGGCGATAAGGTATTCCCTCCCACATATTCGGAAGGAGAGGGTAGGAACGCAAGGGCGGTCTATGCAATCGACGAGCGGGGGACTGTACTCCTAGACTCTGTGGCATCGCAGGCCAACCGTGCCGAGTTGGCGTTGCTGCAGGGTTGGGACATGGGTGAGTTGGAGTTTCCAGTTCCTTACGTGGACTTCAGCGAGGAGATTGCCGACCTTGGCAAACTCACCGTGCTCGAGGCACCTCACCGCATCGCCGATGCAATTTTCCGGGATAGTCTTCTGGGTGGAACACTGTTCCGTCTGAGTGTCATCGGCCAGGCCATTACTGATGCCACTCCCCGAAACGCCACCGCCCTGTTTCACCACTCCCCCACCGCCTTATTGTTCGGTATCTGGGATTCCACTGGCCCGAAGGGTGGCCTGGGCTCCAAGTTCCAGCGAGCATACGTATCAGAGATTGTCGGCCACGACGCGAAGATCGGCAACAAAGTGAGAAGCCGCATCGATCCGCTCCAGATCAAGAAGCTGGCTTCAGATGAAAGGGCTTACAACCACCAGGATCCCAACCAGGTCTGGACTTTCAACCCAGATGAGGCGGAAAGGGACAGCAAGGGCGAGCCCGTCTTCGCTTCTCGTGGGACCGAAAGCGGTGTGGCTGGACAGCCCTCAAAGATCAACCATGGAAATGTCGTCCCGAGTATCGATGGTAGTACGGGCGGAGTCACCATCTCCAAAGCTCTACAGACCACGGTCCTGTCCTTGGCCGCCCTTCGTCGCCTCCGGTTTGCGTGTCATGGCAAGGGTGCTGAAATCGCGGCCCGTACGGCGATCGCTGCCTTGGGTGTCGCTGCCATCGCGTATCAGTATGAGATGGACTACGATCTCCGGTCGCGGTGCCTGCTGATACCGGAACATGCCCCGAGTGTCGAGTTGGTAGGAAGGGATGGGTCCCCGGCACAGGTAGTCAGCCTTGATCGGTCAACGGCTGCGGAAATCCTGAATCAGGCCGCTTCCTGCGCGACACAACAAGGAATCGGATGGAGCACCTCTGACATGAGGTTGGATCCAGACCCCAAGCTGATCGAGTTGATCAAAAGGAGCCGGAAACAGTCAGCGACTGAGCAACCGACGGAGTGACGGTGCTCTGTATCGAAGTAAACCTGCTCACCGGCCATTTTGTAGCCACATCTCACCATGATCGGAGCCAATGGGAGTGGCCACCCCACCCAGCTCGGTTGTTCTCTGCCATGGTGGCTACTTGGGCTGACACCAGCCAACCGGATCCGTCTGAGCGAGCCGCCTTGGAGTGGCTGGAGTGTCAACGTCCACCCTCAATCGCTGCTTCCGTGGCAGTTCACAGGAAAGTGGTAACTCACTTCGTGCCAGTCAACGACGCCAAGGTTGGGACAACAGTGGAATCAGCAGTCAACATCCTGCCGCCAGGCTGGATCACCTATGTGAAGGAAGAAACTAAAAGGGGAAAGACCAAGAGTGTCTTGATCTCACGAACTCGCCAGGCCCGGAAGTACCCATCGGCGACACCTGCAGAACCCCGGCTCTCGTACGTGTGGGAGGCGACGCCAACCGACGAAGTGCGCTCCACCTTGGACTGCCTGCTCAGCAGGGTCACCCGCTTGGGTCATGCATCTTCGTTGGTTTCCTGCCGGGTCGTGACCGATCCACCCACCCCCAACCATGTGCCGGGTCCCGGCGAGGTGGTACTGCGCGCCGTTAGGTCTGGTCAACTTGCGGCTTTGGAGCAGGAATATCGCAAACACCGAGCCATCCGACCTCGTACCTTGCCGTTTACTCCGGTCCGCTATCGCAGAGTCGAACACTTCCAAACCGAAGTCTCTGCCCGTCGGCCGGACACGTCCGGAGAGTGGCTGGTGCTGTCCTTTCAGCGACAATCGCGCCGCTTTCCCTCGACTTTGGCGGTGGAGATAGCAACGGCGCTGCGGGGAGCGGTGTTCCATCACGCCGAGGATCCGATTCCCGAGGGCCTTTCGGGACACCGCCCGAACGGGAGGCCATCGGCCCATCCTCATGTGGCTTTCCTTCCCTTGCCGTGGGTGGGACACCAGCACTCGGACGGCAGATTGATGGGGGCGGCCATCGCCGTCCCACACAGCCTCGACAACGATTCCCGGCGGGCGTTGTTCCGCGCCATCGGCCGTTGGGAGGCCGCCACGGGAGAAAGGCCTGCACTCACCCTCGGGCGACGAGGGAGGCTGGAAATGCAACGCGTCATCGGGCCCCCTACCCTAATCACCCTCCGACATAGCCTGTGGAGTCGCAAGTCCCGAACCTGGATATCAGCCACTCCCATAGCCCTTCCTACTCACCCCGGCCCTTTGAGTTCGGGAACAACCTCAGCCCGCGCCAAAGCCTGGTTGCGAGCAGAGCAAGCGGTGATCAATTCGTGCGATCACATCGGTCTTCCCAAACCGGCCAGGATAACCCTTTCGCTGGCTCCTCTCATGCCCGGCGCTCGGCCAGCGCCGGCCTTTCCTACCTTCCGCCAGCCCGGACGGGGCGGCGAACCCGTGGCCCGGCGGCTACTTCATACTTCGGTCACATTCGAACGGGAAGTGATAGGGCCGATGGTGCTGGGGGCCGGTCGTTATCTGGGTCTTGGACTGATGATGCCGGTGAGTGACCCGAGGTCGGAAATTGAGTGATCTGTCCGCTGCTGACTTTCCTGCCTATTTTCGGGCCGTCCACGACGGATATGAGCCATTTCCCTGGCAAACCCGTCTCACCGAACAGGTGATCGAGACCGCCCGGTGGCCCGCGGTGATCGACCTTCCCACCGGATGCGGCAAAACCGCCACCATCGATACCGCCATATTCTCCCTGGCTGTTCGCCCCGATGTGTTTCCCCGTAGGGTGATCTTCGTCATCGACCGCCGAATCATCGTCGATCAGGTGTATGAGCGAGCTAAGCAGATCAAGAAGGCACTGAAGAGCACCCGAAGTGGTGTGCTGGCTCGGGTCCGGGAAAGTCTCGCAGGCGTCGCCGGTGACAAACCTCTCGATGTGGCCGCTCTGAGAGGTGGTATTCCGATCGACAGCGAGTGGGCACACCGACCCGACCAGGCATGGGTGGTGGTTTCCACCGTAGACCAGTTCGGCTCCCGCCTGCTGTTCCGCGGCTATGGAGTGTCCGAGGGAATGCGCCCCATCCATGCCGGGTTGGCAGGCAACGACTGCCTGGTGATCCTCGACGAAGTTCACCTCAGCCGACCCTTCGCCGAGACGCTCCATGCTGTTAGCCAACTCCCCTCTGGTTCCATTCCCCGTCGGTTTCAGGTGGTCGAGATGTCGGCTACCCCTCACAACCGGGACACAGAGCCTTTCCGACTCATGGAGAACGACCTGCAATCCACGGACATCCTCCGCCAACGTGTCACGGTCCGGAAGCAGTGCGTCCTAGCAGAGATCACAGGAAGGACTGCGGAAGTGGCTATCCCCAAGGCGGCGCCGAGGATCATCCAAAGAGAACTGCCGGCCACAGCTCGCAGTGTCGGAGTGATCGTCAACCGGGTGCAAACCGCCCGTCTGACTTATCAGGCCCTGCAGGAAGCCGGATACCGTACCCACCTCCTCACCGGCAGGATGAGGCCCCTCGACAGGCTCAAGGTTCTCGATCGAATCGCTTCCTCAGTGGATCCCGACCGTCATGATCCAGAAGCCGAGCTCACCATTGTGGTTGCAACCCAGGCCATCGAGGTGGGCGCAGACTTCAGCTTCGACGCATTGATAACCGAATGCGCTCCGGTAGACAGCCTCCGTCAGCGGTTCGGTCGTCTGGACCGACGCGGTGCCTACCACCAAGGCTCGGGTAGTCCTGCAAGCGCTTGGATTCTCGGGGTAAGTACTGAGATGAAGTCCAAGCGTCCTGATCCTGTGTACGAAAGTGCCGCCAAAGAGACATGGAAGGAACTCCAGTCACGTTTCGGAAGGGGCAGCTTTGATGTAGGGCTCTTGTCGGACGACTTGAATAGCTTTCCTGAAGAGAGTTCTGCTCCCTACCGAAAGGCTCCTCTCCTGCTGGATACCCACATAGAGGCTTGGACCCAGACCTCCCCGACTCCGATAGTCCAGCCCCTTCTCGATCCTTTCCTGCACGGTCTGGGAGAGACCAACAACTCAGATGTCACCGTCGTGTGGCGCTACGACCGATCTCAGAGGACGCTGAAGCTCGTGCCGCCGCGTCCCGCCGAGTACCTGCAGGTGCCCATCGGGGCGGCCAAGGCATGGCTGGCCGGCACCGAGGAAGTACCTGTGGCTGACGTGGACACCGCCGCGGAGGAGCAGCACAGAAGGGCCCCTTCGACCACCACCCTGTCAGGAGTAAGCAGGTGGAAAGGCTCGGGCGAAAGACCTGAGCCCATCACCAACATCTCAAACTTAAGACCCGGCGACATCATTCTTGTCGATCCAAGTCGGGGTGGATTGACCGCCGGCACCTGGGACCCAACTTCGTCCGATGCAACCACAGACCTGGGCGACGAGGCCCAACACGCATACGGCCGTCGTGTCACCCTGCGGCTCGACGCCCGTATCTACCCCCGTGTCAAGGGTGTTCTGGCGAGCGAAGAGACAGATGAATCGACCAGAGAATTGATCGACAGTTGGATTGAGCGCACTATCGCGGGCTCTCCAACAAAGTGGATGCTTGAGACTCTGGAAGTACTTGGCGGCAACTTCGACTACGAACTTTCCGAGTCCTATCAGGAAGCACCAGACCAGGGTGATGCAACGGAATACCCGATCATCTTGCAGAAGTCGGTGGACAGCTCCATCCTCTACGGAGACGACTATTCGGTCACGTTCACCGGCGTCGAGACACCTTTGCGGTCCCATCTCGACGGAGTTGGGAAGAAGGCGGCAGAGTTTGCTCGACGCCTCGGATTGAGTCCCGAACTCCAAGCCGACCTGCTATTGGCGGGACAACTCCATGACCTGGGCAAGGTCGATCGCCGTTTTCAACTGCAGTTGGTCGGAGGAGATCGCGTAAGGCTGGAAATGTTGGACGAACCTTTGGCAAAGTCACGCCGCGGGGTGCGCCATGTTCGCAGTTATCCCCGAGGAATGCGCCACGAAGTCGCCAGTCTCGCCCTCGCCCAGTCCGATCCGGCAGTCTTGGCCGAGGCTCACGACCCTGATTTGGTGGCCCATCTGATCGCAACCCATCACGGCCACGGAAGGCCTCTCCTTCCAATATTCAAGGACCCTGATCCGCAGACCCTGCGGCACACACACAACGGACACACGTTGGAGACCAATTCCCACCTGGTAGAAACCGATATCGCTATGGAAGGGGCCGACCGCTTTTGGCGATTGACAGACCGCTACGGACATCACGGCTTGGCCTGGCTGGAAGCGATCCTCCGCCTCGCCGATCACCGACGCAGCGCCGAAGAAAGGGCATCACGTTGAAGAGCACTCGTCTAACCGGTTTGGAAGGAACCAACCCTCTGAGCTTCTTGGCTGCCCTGGGAGTCCAAGTGCTGTTTGACTTCGAAGCCCATCAGCCGAAGTTGTGGTGGACCGATGACCCCATACCCGTAGCCCTCGTTAACTGTGGGGTGGACATGATTACAGAGCAGGCAGGAAGAGTCTTGCCACAATGGGCGGCCCATAGGACCTTCAACCCCAATATCGATCCCAAGGCCGACCGGAGCGCCAAATATCAGAGCTCAGATATTCGCCGATACCTACAAGCTGCCCAAGATGGTAAACCTGGAAGCTCCTTCGCTACAGCCCTCCTTGCTGAAGGCAGCCTTGACAACAACGGTGTGGCCAAGCCTTCGGATCTGTACTTCACAACAGGACGGCTCCTGTTTATCAAGGTGGCAAGAGGTCTTCTTCGGGCAACTAACAGAGAACTCATCAGAGAAGCACTGGAAGGGCCGTGGAGACCAAGAAAAGTAAGCTCCTTGGGCTGGGATCCGGCTGGATACACACCTTACGCCGTCGCTCCCACCAAACCGGGAGCCGGGGACAAACAGGCATATCCCGGTGTGGAGGCGCTTGCCATTCTGGGAATGTCGCGTCACCCTGTGTTCTTAGGAAAACGACGTACTTTGACTCAGGGGTGCTCCGGGCCGTGGAGCCAAACAAAATACACTTGGCCACTGTGGAACAAACCGGCTGGGTATCGCGCTGTGTCTTCTTTGTTAGCCCAGGCGAGATCTCCAATCCGTGATGCTACCCGTAGCCGGTGGTATGAGGCTTGGGGTGTCACAACAATCTTGCAATCACAGATATCACGCAATAGAGGGCAAGGTGGTGGGGTTTTCGGTCCACCGCGGATCATTTGGTCAAGCATCTAGGAAGCTCCACCTGTGGTTGCTGAACCCACCGGTCCTTGGAGTCCAATAACATCCCCCATGAGATGCAGAACATTAACGACACTCCCGCTGTGGTTCCAGCCGCGATGCTCAAGAAATTCGTCTATTGTCATCGGCTGTTTCACCTTGAGTGGGCTGATGCCCGCTTTCAAGACAATGCCGACACAGTTGAAGGTCGCTATGTCCATCGAAACATCGACGCAGCGGGTGGCCGAATAGGAAACCCTGATGAAGACAATCCTGTGCGACATGCTCGCTCGGTACTGATCAGTTCAGAACGTCTGGGTTTGATTGCCAAGGCAGACATCATTGAGGGACGCGGAGAAGCTGTTGTGCCAGTTGAAGTAAAGAAAGGGCGACCGCCTCCCCATGGTCCGGCTTGGCTCAATGACATGATTCAACTCTGCGTGGCTGGACTAGTCCTGCGCGACAACGGGTATCAATGCTCGGAAGGGATACTGTATTTCAACGAAATACGTCAGCGGGTAACTATCCCCTTCGATGAAAAACTCGTATCTCTGACCCTTGAGAATCTCGAACTATTGCATGAAGTTGCCAAAAGCCCCGACCCCCCGCCGCCCCTCGTTGATAGCCCCAAGTGCCCAAGATGCGCTTTGGTTGGCATCTGCCTTCCAGATGAAACCAACCTACACGCGAAGCGAACGACACGGAAACCGAGGAGACTCACACCACGAGATTCCGCGGCTCGTCCTCTATATGTAACAGAACAAGGGGCACGGATCGGCATCCGCGGCGGTCGGGCGGTGGTCTCCAAGTCCCACAACCAGATTGAGTCCGTCAGAATGATCGATGTCTCCCAGGTCTCTGTCTACGGCAACGTACAAATCAGTTCCCAGTTCATGAGAGCGGCCTTCAGACGGGAGACACCCGTCTGCTGGTTCTCGTTCGGAGGGTGGTTTCAGGGTGTAGCCCATGGTCTTCCCTCGAAGCATGTTGAACTACGCCGCCGCCAAGTCGCCATCGCCTCGCAAGCAGGGCTTCCCATCGCCCGGCGGATAGTCGAGGGAAAAATTCGGAATTCCCGAACCCTGCTCCGAAGGAACACCAAACGAGACGTCGATCGAGTCTTGACCCAACTGAGCAATCTGGCCCGGCAAGCGACCTCTGCTCCTTCCATCGAATCCCTGTTGGGGATAGAAGGTACGGCCGCTCGTCTCTACTTTTCCAAATTCGCCAGGATGCTGCGAGAAGACAGATTGGGAACCTTCGACTTTCACAGCCGAAACCGCCGACCCCCTCGGGATCCTGTTAACTGTCTTTTGTCCTTTGGGTATTCGATGCTGGTAAAGGACTTCACGGCTACCGTTTTGGCCGTGGGATTCGACCCATATCTCGGCGTCTACCACCGTCCCCGATTCGGTCGACCGGCCCTCGCCCTGGATCTGGCCGAGGAGTTCCGTCCCCTGGTGGCCGAATCAGTCGTCCTCAGCCTGATCAACAACCAGGAGATGCGAAAGAGTAACTTCGTTGTACGGGCCCAGGGAGTGGCTATGACCAGCCAGGGTCGCAGAACATTCATCAGGGCCTACGAACGGCGACTCGACCAGGAGGTCACACACCCTACATATCGATACCGGATCACCTATCGCCGGGTATTCGAGGTCCAAGCCAGAATGCTCGGGGCTTACCTGCTAGGCGAGATACCCGAATACGTTCCCTTCATGACGAGGTAGTCGCAATGGCCAGAGGACGAAAACGATACCTGGTAGCCTATGACATCAGAGACGAACGGCGTCTGCGCCAAGTTCACAAGACAATGAAGGCCTACGGGTGGGCCATGCAACTGAGCGTTTTCATATGCGATCTTGACTTCATAGAACTGGTCGAGTTGCGTACCGACCTAGGTGCCATCATCAACCACAGTGTTGATTCCATCGCCATTATTGACCTCGGCCAGCCGGAGAACCGCGGTAGCAACTGCTTTTCTTTCATGGGTCAATCCAACCCCTTACCTGTCAGCGGACCCGTGATTATCTAATGCGAGAGGTCAGGTCCGACCCCCAACGCCAGCTACCGCTCGACAACCTGATAGATGTAGGATTAAAGCACCTTGACAACCGAATAACAGCCGCTCAAAATCAACCGCTCAACCAAGCGCTCGCAAAGGTCACGCTAAACCCCAGGTCAGCGCCCAAATAAAGAACGAGCCCCTCCGAGGGCCCATCTCGGCCCTCCTCCATTGCGGCATTGGCTACATGACCCAGGAGCGCACATGATCCTGAGACCTCCGAGGGCCCATCTCGGCCCTCCTCCATTGCGGCTGCAACCCGGATAGCTCGGCTTTGCCGTTGGCCGTGCCTCCGAGGGCCCATCTCGGCCCTCCTCCATTGCGGCGAGTTCTGCTACCGCACCGGCTGCAATGCGGAACGCCGGCCTCCGAGGGCCCATCTCGGCCCTCCTCCATTGCGGCGCTGACTCCCCCCAGCGACGTCACGTTCTCGTGCAACCTCCGAGGGCCCATCTCGGCCCTCCTCCATTGCGGCACGGGTCGGGAGGCAATGCCTTCAATGACCAGGTTGACCTCCGAGGGCCCATCTCGGCCCTCCTCCATTGCGGCCCCTTCCCCCTGTTCTCGTCGAGGACCTCCAACACGCCTCCGAGGGCCCATCTCGGCCCTCCTCCATTGCGGCGATGATGCTGCTGCTTTCTCAGTAACCGATTTGACACACCTCCGAGGGCCCATCTCGGCCCTCCTCCATTGCGGCAATAAATCCCCCACTTTGTCACACCACCCTATTAGAGCCTCCGAGGGCCCATCTCGGCCCTCCTCCATTGCGGCAACCTTTCGATCCACAACACGACGCGCACGACGCCCCTCCGAGGGCCCATCTCGGCCCTCCTCCATTGCGGCGGGACTGGGGCGGTGCTGGTGATGTGGTGCATTCATGCCTCCGAGGGCCCATCTCGGCCCTCCTCCATTGCGGCCACTACATGGCCCAGGAGCGCACATGATCCTGTGCGCCTCCGAGGGCCCATCTCGGCCCTCCTCCATTGCGGCCTTCGTTCGACCATGCACCCAGTCCTGCGCTGTTCCGCCTCCGAGGGCCCATCTCGGCCCTCCTCCATTGCGGCCACCCACTGGTCGGCATACGGCACCACCTCTCCCCGACCTCCGAGGGCCCATCTCGGCCCTCCTCCATTGCGGCTCCGAGGCGCCCTGCTTGTCGAGCCCTTCGAGATGCCCTCCGAGGGCCCATCTCGGCCCTCCTCCATTGCGGCCGTGTTGTCACCCGATGGTCATGTGCCACCGTATGAGCCTCCGAGGGCCCATCTCGGCCCTCCTCCATTGCGGCTCGGTCTCCAGCACCCGGAACTCCTTCTTCAACCCGCCTCCGAGGGCCCATCTCGGCCCTCCTCCATTGCGGCATCGTGGACGAGGTGACCGTGGACGACGCCCGTGTGCCTCCGAGGGCCCATCTCGGCCCTCCTCCATTGCGGCATCGACTTTCCGTTCGACCCGGTAGCGGGAAACACCCTCCGAGGGCCCATCTCGGCCCTCCTCCATTGCGGCTTGATCCCGTCGAGGGCTCACGTCTGCTCCCGGATGCCTCCGAGGGCCCATCTCGGCCCTCCTCCATTGCGGCTATCACATGGGTGATAGGTTTGAGAAGATGGAACGGCCTCCGAGGGCCCATCTCGGCCCTCCTCCATTGCGGCTACAACAACTGGACTCTTGTGTTTGTCCACCACCAGGCCTCCGAGGGCCCATCTCGGCCCTCCTCCATTGCGGCGGACTACTACCGGTGGGACGACAACTTGCTGTCCGACCTCCGAGGGCCCATCTCGGCCCTCCTCCATTGCGGCTTACTCGCCTCTGTTCCGATCGGGTGTTATTCGCCCCCTCCGAGGGCCCATCTCGGCCCTCCTCCATTGCGGCACGTCCAACCGGGGGTCGGCGACGATCATGCTGGTGCCTCCGAGGGCCCATCTCGGCCCTCCTCCATTGCGGCCAGGGGGTTGGCGTTGGCCGGTTGTGGGATTGTCTGGGCCTCCGAGGGCCCATCTCGGCCCTCCTCCATTGCGGCCCGAGTTTCTCCTGTGGGTGCCCGTAGAGATCCGGACCTCCGAGGGCCCATCTCGGCCCTCCTCCATTGCGGCTGCATTGTGACCCCACCATGAACTACCTGCTGCGGCCTCCGAGGGCCCATCTCGGCCCTCCTCCATTGCGGCGACAGATCCGCCACAAACGGCAACTGGTGGCTGCTCCCTCCGAGGGCCCATCTCGGCCCTCCTCCATTGCGGCGCTATCGAGGACTGACCAGGTGACTTTGCCCGACCGCCTCCGAGGGCCCATCTCGGCCCTCCTCCATTGCGGCTCTCCGAGACTGTGCGCCAGTCGGACCCCGCGGAACCCCTCCGAGGGCCCATCTCGGCCCTCCTCCATTGCGGCAGAATAATATTCCTCATGTAGTTACCCGCCCTCCGCAACCTCCGAGGGCCCATCTCGGCCCTCCTCCATTGCGGCGGATAGCCCTTGTCAAACGGTTCCCACTGATCGGACCCTCCGAGGGCCCATCTCGGCCCTCCTCCATTGCGGCAGCAATTCGAGGGCGATTGTGACCAGGGCTAATCCGCCTCCGAGGGCCCATCTCGGCCCTCCTCCATTGCGGCCATCGGTTGCGGGCCGGGTAGTTGTCGCGGTCGATGCCTCCGAGGGCCCATCTCGGCCCTCCTCCATTGCGGCGCCACCCAAAATATCGACTTCCGCACCGGCCCGAACGCCTCCGAGGGCCCATCTCGGCCCTCCTCCATTGCGGCACAAAGACCCCATAAGTCACAACACGAAAACTGCTACCTCCGAGGGCCCATCTCGGCCCTCCTCCATTGCGGCACCGCGTCATCTGGGGCTACCACGCCGGCACGTATACCTCCGAGGGCCCATCTCGGCCCTCCTCCATTGCGGCAGTGATGGCGATCATCGAAATTCCCCAGAGTCGATCACCGAAATTCCCCACCCTGG
>JAPPFC010000060.1:12456-12744 GCA_028824015.1 bacterium | reverse complement strand
TGGCAAGGTTCGAGACGTTGATGGACCAGGACGACAACCACAACACCATCGGAAATGGCGATACCCCGACAGATGCCGCCGTTGAGGTTGAAGTGGTTATCTACAACGCTGATGGCACCAGTGTCTTCAGAGTTACCAACGACGGCTCATAGAATCTATAAACCAATAGATTCAGCCTAAAACTGAGAAGAGGCTCCCCACCGGGGGCCACATATAAGTAAAAAAGGTATACGATGAAGCTACCGGCAGCCATTATTGTAAGGGTTTAGGGCAACCAAAAAACCCGAT
>JAPPFC010000060.1:0-12446 GCA_028824015.1 bacterium | reverse complement strand
TATTTTTATCCTCTGTTGGCACCAGTTTCTTCTTTGATACCATCTAGGGCTCTTATATTATATAACCAAATATTTTCTGCATAATAGCTGGAAGAGGCTCCCTCCGGGGAGCCTCTTCTCCTTAATACAGGTATCCGATGAAGCTCCGGGCAGCCTTTCTGGTACGGGTTCCTGCCAACGAATCACCCGGATCACTGCTGACAAGTCGTTCGTCTCTTACTGCCGTCGAAATGGGTGTCAGCCTGCGGGAGAAGACCTGTTAGAGGATGCAAGGGGATTCACATTAGGGGGTTGACATCTCCGCAGACCTCCATTTAGACGCTTTCTCTAGGACGGACCTGGAGGCCAATAGGTGGCTGACTCCAACAGCCCCACTTACTACCCCGAACAAAGAAAAGGACAGCAGGGGTCACGCTGAGGGGTATGCTCACACTAGCTTGGCCATCGCGGTGGTGATCTGTGCGGCGGTGCCCATCGAGGAGCACCAGCGGATCCGCCGGGCCGAGTGGTTCCTGAAGCTATGGTGGGAACGCCGCCAGGAACGTCAGTTCAGACAACAATCCCCCTTTACCCTCCCCTAATCCAGCCTAGACCAGTTGCTTACGCCGGTGGAGCGTGGATTTCGGCTGCGTTGAAGGTGTAATTGAAACGACGGCACCAGATGGCCACCGTCTGGTAGTCGTCCAGGTTCACCTCGGGGGGCACGATGTAGTTCTGGTTGCCCTGGTTGCCCTTCAGGTCTCCCAGCGACAGGTACGCCACCTCCGAATAGGCGGCCCGGTCGTCCACCAGGGGCGCCGCCGACAGGATCACCAACAGGTCGGGACCGTTCGAGACGTCGAGGTCTTCGAAGCGGACCACGTGGGAACCGTCGGGCTGGCGGTAGACCAGCACCGTGCCCGTCCCGGGATGTCCGATGCTGATCCACTCCGAGACAGAAAGCAGCACCGGCCCCTCGGGAACCGTGGTCGTGGTCGTGGTGGGAGCCTGGGTGGTGGTCGTGGTGGGTGCCACCGTGGTGGTGGTTGTGCTGGTGGTGACCGGGGGATTCTCCTGTTCCTCTTCGGTGGCCGGGGTGAAGCCCGGTTCCGGATCTTCCACGGTCTCCTCGGTCGCAGCCGCGGTGGTGGTCACCGGATCATCCGACGCCATGGTCGTCGTCGGCGCAGCAGTAGTAGTAGGCGCGGCGGTGGCCGGGGTGGCCTCGGTAGCCGTGGTAGTCGTGGTTGCGATCGCCACCGGCGCCGGGAAGGCCTCGTCCACCACCTCGTCGATGAACAGCTTGTGTGGTTCGAAGTAGGCGATGATGAAGACCCCCAACGCCACCACAATCACGGCGACGGTGATCTTGACCCGTGTGCTGAGTCCCAGCAAAAAACGCACGATGCGCATGTTCTAACCTCCTGGACCCGACCGGCCGCTCCTAGCGGTGCAGGTCGGGATCATCCTGGATCATCCGGGTGCGGATGGTGAATACCGAATCTCCTGACAGAACCCCTCCCCTGCCGAACAGACGACCGCCCTCCCAGTTGGAGAGCCCCAGTTCGGGGCGGTTCAGGGCGAACTGGCCGTCCACCCAGCGGGTGAACCCGTTGCCCACGAAGGGAGCGTCCACCGTCTCGTAGAAGCGCTGCTGAGACGCAGGGTCCTCGTCGATGAGGCTTACCACCAGCTTGGGGCTGAGGGTGTTGAACCACTCGACGGCCTGTTCCACCGAGTCCACCGTGGTGAAGGTGACCTCGGGGCTCTCCTCCCACTCCCACTCGACTCCCAGCCGGCTGTGAGGAAGGGTCTCGGTGATGGGCTCGGTCACGCTCCCCTCCGCTCGGGTGACCGTCCCGGACCGGAACCAGTGTGAAGGCACCAGTCCCTCGTCTCCCTCGGTAACCCACAGCTTGGGATTGACACCCCGGCTCCGGGCGGCCTCCTCGAGAGCGTCGAGAAACAGCGGCGCCAACTCCTCGGCTCTCGAGCGCACCAACGCGCACACGTTCAGGGTGTTGCAGACCTTCCGGTCGAGCGAGTGTCGGACCGCCTTGGCGAACCGGGCCGCATCGGCGTTCGGGCCGGCCACCATCCACCCCCCGCCCGTGCCGTGGAGGCTCACCGAGATGCCGCTCTGGCGGGCCACCGCTCCCAGTTGGCCCACCGCCTGGCCCGACCCCCGCGCCACGGCCAGAGACAGCTTGGGCTGTGAGAAGAGCGCCCATCCAGACGCCCTGGACGGGCTGTCCACCAGGGTGACCGCCCCCTCGGGCAGGCCGGCCTCGGCGAGTGCGGGATCCAGCGCGTGCTCGACGATCGCCCGGGCAGTGCCCAGCGCCGCCGAGCCGATCCGGAAAACCACCGTGTTGCCGGACCGGAGCACCCCGGTGGCGTCGGCGAACACGTTGGGACGGCCTTCGAAGACGAACCCCACCACCCCCAGGCCCGAGCGGATCAACTGCGCCTCCCAGCCCTGGTGGGGAGCCTTCTCGATGATCTCTCCCCGTCCTGACGCAGCATCCCTCCAGGTGTTCAGGCCGTCCACCATGTCGGAGCGCATCTTGTCGGAAAGCACCAACCGGGTGGAGGTCTGTCCCCTGGCCTGGGCACGCTCCACGTCGGCCTGGTTGGCCTCCGCGATGGGCGCGAACGCCGAGGCGTCCAGGAGGCGCCCGGCGAAGGCTCCGTAGAAGTCGGTTATCTGCTGATCGGTGGCCTCCCCCAAAGCGGCGAACGCCCGGTGCGCCCGATCCACCGCATTGGCCGCGATCTCCCAGTCGGTAGCGGGGATGCACAGCAAATCCCCCGTGGACTGCACCACAACCAGCCGGTCTCCGGGCGCGAAAGCGGCGGCCAGTTCCTCCGTAACCAGCGTCACCCGGTCCCCCCCGTAGGGTATGGCCATCCCGGGAGTCAAACGAGTCAGCCGGTCATCCATCTAATTCGGGGAGAATACCAAGCCTTCCGCTGTACCCGTCCGACGTTTCGAAGGCGGCCGCTGTTGCTCGTTGTCCGCCTTGTCCTTTGAAACGGACCTGCTACTTTCCTAACGGTCGACTTGCATGGCTAGAAGAACCTCAGCAGGATCCCCACCGCAGTCATGGCTCCGGCTGCAATCCAGATCATCCGATAAATGCCCAACTGCATATCCTTCATCTCCCCCTGCAGGCAGTGTTTCACCGACATCAAGTCGCCTCGGGTGGCCGGCGCCGACCAATCGCCTTCTGGGACTGAAGTACCCCCAGCCATCAACACCCCCCTCTCGCTGCCTAGAAAAACTGCAGCAGGATCCCAACGGCTCCCAGCGTGGCCGCCGCCGTCCAAACGATCCGTAGCATCCCTACCTGCACATCCTTGAGCCCGACCCTGAGGTCCGCCCGAACCCCTTCGATCTCGGCCTTGAGGTCGGTGTCGAGCCGATCTATCCTGCCCTCCAACTCGGTCTTCACCAGCAACAACTCCCCTCTGGTGGCCGGCGCCGACCCGTCTCCTTCTGCGAGCGAGGTACCAACAGACATCATGACCCCTCTTTCATTGTCGTCGCGTCCCCTAGGACACTTCACTCCAACATTCTAGCCTGGCCACCCTCGGAGGGTCACGCAGAATCAGGCCCTTTCGGCTCTCTATACTTTCCGGGCAGGTATGGAACTGGTCGACTACTTGCCACTGGCGGTGATGCTGGTGTTGGCGACCGTGTTCGTCGGCGCGTCACTCATCGTCTCCAAGATGTTCTCGCCCCATCGGCCAACTCCCGAAAAGCTTGCTCCATACGAGTGCGGGATCATTGCCGAGGGAGAGCCCAGCACCCGCTTTCCCATCCAGTTCTACATGGTGGCCATGCTGTTCGTGGTGTTCGACGTGGAGATCATCTTCCTCTTCGCCTGGGCCTCGCGCTTCACCGACCTGGGCTGGTTCGGGATCGCGGCTATGGCCATTTTCACCTTCTTCGTGATCGAGACCCTCATCTATGTGTGGAAGCGGGGAGCCCTGGACTGGAACGTCCCCGGGCGCCGCCGCTACCTGCCGGGCGCCGTTGGCGGGAGAATAGGCTAGTCATGGCCCGACGGTCCACTCCGGGCAACATCGTCACCACCACCATCGACTGGGCGGCCCGGTGGGCACAGACCCAGTCGATGTGGCCGGCCACCTTCGGCCTGGCGTGCTGCGCCATCGAGATGATGGCCACCGGGACCGCCCACAACGACCTGGCGCGCTTCGGGATGGAGGTGTTCCGGGCCTCTCCCCGCCAGGCCGACCTGATGATCGTGGCGGGCCGGGTGAGCCAGAAGATGGCGCCGGTCCTCCGCCAGGTCTACGACCAGATGCCCGAGCCCAAGTGGGTGATCTCGATGGGCGCCTGCGCCTCGACGGGCGGGATGTTCAACAACTACGCGCTGGTGCAGGGAGTCGACCAGGTGGTGCCGGTCGACATGTACGTCCCGGGCTGTCCCCCCGGGCCCCAGAGCCTCATGCACGGGATCCTCACCCTGCAGCGCCAGATAATGACCGGCCAGAAGGTCTCCGGATAGACCCGGTCCCATGTCCGAGGTGACGACCGACCACGCCCCGGAAGCGGAGGCGCCCCATCCGGTGATCGCCCCGGTGGTGGACAGGTTCCCCGAGGCCCGGTGGGAGATCTCCGACACCGAGTGGCTGGTGGACGTGGACCGTGCCCAACTTTCAGACCTGGCCGCCGCCTGCCGGGACGCCGGTTTCGAGGTGTGCGTGGATGTCACCGCCGTGGACTGGTACCGGTCGCGCCGCCCGCGCTTCGAGGTGGTGGTGAACCTCTTGTCCCATCAGCACCGCCGCCGCCTGCGGGTGACCGCCGGCGTCCCCGCCGACGACCCCACCGTTCCCTCCCTGTACCCGGTGTATCCCGGGGTGAACTTCCCGGAACGTGAGGTGTACGACCTGTTCGGGATCACCTTCGAGGGCCATCCCGACATGACCCGGATCCTGATGCCCGACGACTGGGAGGGACACCCCCTCCGCAAGGACTTCTCGGTGGGGTCGGTCCCCGTGCGGTTCAAAGAGTCCCACAAGGTGATCTGAGATGGACGAAGCCCCGGGCCGCACAGTGTCCGCCGATCAGGAGACCGACACACAGTACGTGGAGGAGTGGGTGTCGGGAACGGAGGTCCCCGACGAGATGGCCACCGGCGAGGGCGCCCAGGAGATGGCCCTCCAAGAGAGCGGCTACCGGTTCAGAGAGCAACTGGGAGCGGTGGTCACCGACGACTACCTGTACGAGGAGGAAGTATCCGAAGACGAGCGGATGATCATCAACATGGGCCCCCAGCACCCCTCCACCCACGGGGTGCTGCGCCTGCAACTGGAGTTGGAGGGGGAGATGATCAAGCGGTGCAAGCCGGTGATCGGATACCTCCACACCGGGATGGAGAAGACCGCCGAGACGCTCACCTTCATGCAGGGGCCCACCAACGTGACCCGCATGGACTACCTGGCGCCGCTCCACAACGAGTTGGCATTCTCCCTGGCCACCGAGAAGCTCCTGGGAGTGGAGGTCCCTCCGCGGGCGGCGGCGATCCGGGTGCTGATGACCGAGTTGAACCGCATCTCCTCCCACCTCGTGGCGCTCGCCACCAACGGGATGGACATCGGGGCGATCTCGATGATGATGTACGGGTTCCGGGAGCGGGAGCTGATCCTGGCCTTCTTCGAGAAGACCACCGGCCTCCGGATGAACCACAACTACATCCGGCCCGGCGGGGTGGCAGCCGACCTGCCGCCCGGTTGGCGACAAGACGTGGCAAACATCCTGAAGACCATCCCGGCCCGGCTGGGGCAATACGACGACCTCCTCAAAGAGAACCCCATCTGGCTCTCGCGCACCCAGGGCGTGGGAGTGATCACCGCCAAGGAGTGCCGGGCCTACGGCATCACCGGGCCCATCCTGCGAGGCACGGGGGTGGAATGGGACCTCCGCAAGGTCTTCCCCTACTCGGGGATCGACCAGTACGAGTTCGACGTGCCGGTTGGGGCCCACGGGGACGTCTACGACCGCTACCGGGTGAGGGTGGAGGAGATCATCCAGTCGCTCCGGATCGTAGAGCAGGCCGCCGAGAGGATGCCAAAGGGCGACTTCCGGGCCGACGACCGGAAGGTGACGCCTCCCCCAAGGGCGCGCATCGACGAGTCGATGGAGGCGCTGATCCATCACTTCAAAATATTCACCGAGGGCTTCCGGCCGCCCCCCGGAGAGGCCTACACGGCTGTGGAGTCGCCCCGCGGAGAACTGGGGTGCTACCTGGTGTCCGATGGAGGCGGAAAACCCTGGCGCTGCCACATCCGGGCGCCGTCCTTCTATAACCTCCAGGCGCTGCCGGTGATGCTGGCCGAATCGATGGTGGCTGACACCATCGCCACCATCGCCTCGCTCGATCCCGTGATGGGAGACGTCGACCGCTAGAACGGACGGGCTCGGATCTCATCCGCTCTGGGTCGCGACTGGGAGTTTGCAGGATACCCTTTCCAAACGCTAAAGGTTTACCAGAGTTGCATTAACGGAATTCCAGGTGAATTCACATTGTCTATCGCTTGACAAGCAACGGCGCTTCGAGCCTAAAATGGAGGCACAAGGTCCTCGAGGGGACACGGAAGACCGGAAGGGGCAAAGTAATGGCGGTAGACACTCTGATTGCCGAGGAAGGCTGGGCGGGAAGACCCGCCACCAAAGGCGACCTGATGGTGGTGCAAACCCGCTTGGAGAACAAGATCAAGGATGTGGAGGGCAAGATCAGGGATGTGGAGGGCATGATCAAGGATGTCCGGATCGAAGTGGGCAACGGGGACAACAGTTTGAAGCTGGAGATCGGGAAGTTGCGGGTGTCGATAGCATGGATGACCATTGGAATCACGACCCTGCTGGGAGGTCTCATTACCCTGTTCGAGTTCCTTTCCTAAGAGAACCGAGCCCTGCGCTCCCTAGATAGGAGGGAAGTTCCGAACAGCGGCAGCCCCCTGTACCCAGGGGTGGGGTGCTGGCTTAGGGGGGCCTGATCTCCGCTTAGAACGCGCTGTTCCGTAATGTAAACTTATGTTTACTACGTTTAAGTACCGGCGACAGGTCGCGGTGCTTGCAGCCCTGGCGATGGTGGCCAGTGTTCTGGTCGTCGCGCCCGCCGTTGCTGCTGATCCGGAACCGGACTTTACGGCTGATTTTGATGCGTGCATCGATGATGCTGCGGTGTCGGCGGGATTCGAGGATGTTCCCGACAACCATGCCAACGCCGGTGATATCGACTGCATCGCCTACTACGGGATCACTAGGGGCACTTCGCCCACTACCTATTCACCGTCGATGTCGGTCACCCGTGAACACATGGCGCTGTTCCTGACCCGCCTTGCCGGTCTGGTGGGCATCGAGGTGACTTCGACGCCTGCGGATCCGGGCTTCACGGACACCGGTGAGTTGTCTGCCGAGTCGCAGACCGCCATCAACCAGTTGGCCGACCTTGGGATCACCCAAGGCACGTCGGCCACCACCTACTCGCCCTCTGATTCGGTGACCCGTGGTCAGATGGCCCTGTTCATCTCAAGGCTGATGAACTTGATGATCCCAGTCGGCGGTAAGGACTCTGAGTGGGGTCACACCCCATCTGATGTGGCTGAGAACGAGGACGACCATGAGATCGGTTCTCCGTTTGGTGACCTTGGTTCGGCTACCAAGTCCGCCTACGACGCGATCACCGCGCTGTGGGAGTTGGGTGTCGCTTCGGGTATTTCCGACACGGCATACGCTCCGTCGGCTCTGATCACCCGCGCCGCAATGGCCGAGTTCATGGCCGGGGTGTTAGATCACTCCAACTCGCGTCCCGCTGGTTTGAGCATTCAGGCATCCAACCCCGGGGGGTTCGGCGGCACCGTGGAAGCTGACATTGTGGTTTCGGTCCGCGACGAAAGCTTCGCTCCGGTTGAGGATCAGGCCGTTGACGTCTTCTCCAGCGCCAACCCCGACGCCATTACCAAAGATGGCACCTGTGCTGCTGCGGATGATGACTCTCTTTCTGACACCATCACCGGCGACGGGCCCTGCGTGTGGAGCGGTAACGATGATGACCTGACTGTGGCGTCAGGCAATATTGTCAGGACAGCCGAACCAGATGAGGGCACGACCGTCACTTTCTATGCTTGGATTGGTGACGAGGAAGGCGCGAAGTTCGACGCTGACGAAGTCGATAATGTTTCCGTTGCGGTTACTGCCATGAACCAGGAAGCGGCGATGACCACCTCTTCCGACATCAGTGACAAGTCGAGAACCGACAATACGGTGAACCTCAATGACCGTAGCAACGTGACCGTTACCGTTCAACTCCGCGACAACACCGACGATACTGTTGCGAAGGACGTGAAGCGGTCCGGGGTTCCGATCACGGTCCGACTTACCCAGGCTGCCGGCGGTAATACGGTGTTCGACAACACCAACGCCGCTCAGTTGACAACCGACGATGATGGTAAAGCCAGTTTCACCGTCGCAGGACCTACACCCGACAGTGATGACGATGCCCAGGCCAGGATTGACACCGTGGCGTTCACGTATGGTGGCAATGTGACCACCATCACAGCGGCTGTGACGTATGTCATCAACTGGATAGAGGTCGCTCCGGAGTTGGAGTCTTCTGATGGAGATGCTCCTGACTATGTTCTTTCGGAGACTGACGATGAAGTGTCGGTCAGGGGAACTATGACCCTTTACGACCAGTACGGTGACACTTTCCGCGCCGTAGGCGGAAGCACTGTCACTATCACCCTTGGGGGTAACCCCGCAACAGAGGTGAATGTGAAGCGAAACGGGACAGCATCCCTGACCCAGGACGTGGCCGTCCCCAGCAACGACCAGATCACAGTGGCCTATGACAACGGCGTGGCCACTGTGACCAATCCTAGTGAGGACACTGTTTGGGTTGTTACACCTGCCAACGCTGGAAACTCTGCAGCAGAGGCGGTTGGTGAGCTGTTCAAGGATGAGGACAAGTTCCGCGTAGGGTCTGTTCTGTACAGCTACGACTCGGACGACACCTTCCTAATGGGTAGCAGCAAGATCACCATGGAGATGTTCGAAGAAGAAATGGGCAAAGAAACCGCTCAAGTCCATGTACTGATTTACACCACTACAGGGGCAAGCATCTTCATTGTCTCGCATACCGGCTAAGGAACACAGTTACTCTGAGCAAAACGAAGGAGGCTCCCCTCGGGGAGCCTCCTTCTCATTAAAGTGGACCCTTGGGAGGGAAGACTGGTACATAGGCAGGTTGCTTTTCGTATAGCTGACCTGTGCTATTGCATAACGGAAGAGGCTCCCCGAGAGGAGTCTCTCCTTAGTAGGAACGTAGGCCGTGAACATGTGGCGCTGCTCTTGACTCGCTTGGCCGGGCCGGTGGGCATCGACCTGGCTGCCGATCCCATTGATGGGGACTTCGAAGACATTGGTGGGTTGATGTCTGAGTCGCAGACCGCTATCACCCAGGGCACCTCGGCCACCACGTCCTCGCCTGCCGATGCCGTGATCCGTGGTCAAGTGGCACTGTTCATCTCCCACTCCAAGGAGCGCCGGGTTCGGTTCTCTTACGAAGGGAACCCGAAGTGGTGCCCCAAAGCCTCCCAGTCCCGTGGCCACTCCGAGGGTCGTCCAGGCAATCGACACACGTAAATTGGCCACTTCGACCCTGGCATCCTTGATCTTGCCCTTCAGGTGGGTCTGCACCATCACCCGGAAACCCTGGTGGCAGGTCGTCCCACCCAGAAACGTCCCTCTACACGTCGGTAGAACCAAACGGCGATTCCGGTGAAGCGCTGGTGGGATCTGTTAAAGGAGAAGAGGCTCCCCGAGGGGAGCCCCTTCTGATAGTTAGTGAGTGGATGGTTTAGCCGGAAACCAGTCTGAAAATGCTGGTCCCGTCAACGTCGTAGGCAATCACCTGGATTGACGTGACCGGATTGGTAGCCCGTCCGATCTTGCCTTCGAAGCTGGCCATGGTGATCTCCACACCTTCGTTTCCGGTGCTATCGATAAAGATGTCACCGGAGTCGTAGCTGTACACGCGGTTAGCGTTTTCGTCGTTTGGAGTTGAACCATCCTCCATCTCTGTACTGACGAGGAACTCATCAGAATCGACCAATGCAGCAGTGATCGTCAGTATTGTGTTCCCGACGTTGGTGGAAACAGCCCGGTTAACCACCTGGACAGAGTCGGAACCGTCGTTGGTGACGACTGCCGAGCCCGTAGGCGTCCGGTCATCGAACAGGTCCGTTGCTTCGCTGTTCAGGATGTTCTTATATTCCTGATTCGCTCCGGGCCTGGAGAGAAGGGCGTTGTCAGTGCCATAAACGGCAGTGAGGTCACTGTCACCATCGCCTGTAATGACCCTTCCGTCGTTGTAGGTGACTCGGGGGTCGGCGTCGGTGCTACTGGAATGAATGGCTAAACCATTGCTATTGCGGCTAAGCCTCCTCACATCATAAATGATGTTCACAGGGTTGTTCTCCGATGTTGTCAGAGTGCGTCGCCAACTGGCATAGCCTCGGCTGATCACCTGCCTCAGCGAAGCAGTAGCAGGGTCGGCCAGGATCTCCGTATTAGAGACTCCAGGGGTCGCGGCGTTGTCAATCGCGATCACGGCCTTTTGTGACCTGTGTGACTGGTGCGGGTCTCCGTACTGATCCCACAGGTACACGGTCGTCCTGACAGCGGACGAGGCACCGGCCAACACGTAGACCGGAGACTCGACGGTCGTGGAAGTCAAGGCCGGATCCTCCTCGACCCACAGGATGCTTCCGGTTCCATCCTCAAGGCCATCGACAATGAAGAGGATGTCGTCCGCCCGAATCTGATCGTCGTTCCTGCGGTCGTCGGCAGGTCCCTGCACAGTGAACGAGAACTGACCGTTCTCATTGGTCTCACCCTCAGCCGCATGAGTGTTCGCGAAGTTACGCAAATCACGGGGATTGGTTCCAGTATCGTCCGGAGTGGCTCCCTCGCGACCCTGCAGATATTCGACGCGAACGGCGATCCCGGCACGCTTCACATCATTGCCGTCCTCGTCTTCGAGCTGAGCAGTGAATGTCACCTCACCAACCGCACGCAGGTCAACCTTTGGACCCTCTTCTGCTGCATACCTGTTAGCGCTTGCGGCGTATCCGGTGTCGGCGTGGTCGTTGATGGTGGAACTGACATCGATCCTCGCTTGTTCCTTCTTAGCAGTGACCGAAACGGTTGCCTCGTCGGCAGTGTCAGCGTCAAACTTGTCGCCGTCCTTGGCCCCGATCCAGGCATAGATCAGCCTGGTGGAACCCTGCAGGACATCCATCTCGACGATCAGGTTGCCGTCCACATCGGTGGCATCGTCGTTTTCGTTCCACACGCAGTCACCATCGATGAAGTCACCGAAGTTCACATCATCAGCGTTGGTACCAAAGTTGCAGGTACCGTCGTTGCGAAGACCGTTGTTGGCGGAAGTGGTGCTGAAAATATCAACCGCCCGGTTCTCGACCGCGCCAAAGCTGTCGCTACGCACCGAAACCATCACGGTGGCGGCAAGGGTACCCCAGCCTTCTCTCGGCGTGGCTTGAATACTCAAACCAGCAGGACGGGTATTGGAGTGATCCAACACTGCAGCCATGAACCCAGCCATCGCCGCACGGGTGATGTCGGCTCCAGGGCTATAGGATGTGTCGGAAATGCCAGCAGCAACGCCCAACTCCCACAACTGGGTGATCGCGTCAAACTCGTCCTTGGTCGCACGACCCAGGTCGGTGAACGGCGAACCGATGTCGGCGTCCATGCTATTGGCCGCTACATCAGAAGGCGTGTGACCGTACTGGGTGGTGGAGCTCAGACCGATCTCACCATCAGCCTGGGGAGTCATCTGGTTCATCAACCGCTGAACGAACAGCGCCATCTGAGCACGAGTCACGTCATCGGAAGGCGAATAGGTGGTAGCCGAGGTGCCCCTGGTGATACCCAGATCGGCCAACTGGTTGATAGCGGTCTGAGACTCCTCAGACAGATCACCAATGTCGCCGAAACCCGCATCAACAGGATCCGCATCCACAGGGATATCCACCAAACCGGCCAACCGGGTCAGGAACAGCGCCATCTGCTCTCGCGTCACTGACATCACCGGCGAGTACGTGGTTGCCGAGGTGCCCTTGGTAACCCCGTAGTAGGCGATACAGTCGATGTCGCCCGCATTGGCGTGACCCATCGGAACGTCAGTGAACCCCGAGTCAGGCGCCGCACCGCAGGCATCAAAAGTAGCCGTATAGTCGGCTGTCGGATCGGCAGCAACAGCAGGCACTGCGACCAGCACGCTGGCCACCATGGCCAGTGTTACCAGCACCGCGACATGCCGCCGGTACTTAAGCGTAGTAAACATAAGTTTACTACTGTGTCGCACAGACCGCACCCTCAAACGCCGTCAAACAACACGAAAGCTCTG
>JAPPFC010000045.1 GCA_028824015.1 bacterium | reverse complement strand
ATCCAAGCCACCAACGGCATCATCCACGTCATCGACACCGTCCTACTCCCACCCAGCGAGGGGTAGTGGGGGGCTGGGCTCGCTGCGCTCGGAAGGGTGTTCTCCTTCCCCGGTCCGGGCGCAGCGGCCCGGCTCGACCCTCAGATGGCGCGCGCCGCCCCGGGAACCGCAGCCTGCCGGCGGCTCTGATCCTCCCATAGGTCCTTTGCTTGACCTACACTGCTTACGTGGCTGTTTCCCGGTCAGAGTCAATCAACAACGTGGAAAAGGCCTTCGCTCAAGGCGAGGAACAGGCCCTGAAAGCAGCCTACATGTTGCATGGGAAGCTGGTCTACACCTACTGCCGCCGGGCCCTCGATGAGCCCCGGTCCATGGACGTAACCCAGGAAGTATTCATCAGCGCCTGGCGGAATCGGCACAGATTCGATCCGGCAAGGGGCACCCTGGTCGCCTGGCTCGTCTCCATCACCAAGAACCGGATCATCGACAACCTCCGCGCCGAGAGGCGGCACACCGAGCGGCGTGATGCCCGCGACCCGGCTGAACTGGTGGGACGCGATCCAATCGAGGCGATCGCCGAGAAGTTGCTGGTAGCCGATGCCCTACGCTCGTTGCCGGACCGAGCCAGAAGGGTCGTGATGCTGCACTATTTCGATGACCTGACCCACCGGCAGATAGCCGAACGCATGTCGATGCCGCTCGGAACCGTCAAGAGCGACATCCGGCGCAGCCTTATGCAGCTTCGAAGCAAACTGGAGTCGGCTCATGAATAACAAGGACTTCAACGCTCGCGACCACGCCCTCGAAGAACTCCTCAGGGGTATGGAGGAGAACGATCTCGAACTGCTGGACCCGCCCGACGAGGTCTGGCAGGGCATCGAGTCAGCCGTGGGCGCCGACCGGGATGCGCCGGCCTCCGTGGTCCCGATCGACTCGCGGCGTCGGACCCTACGCCGGGTCTTCATGGGAGCCGCCGCGGCGGTGGTGGCCGCGTTGATAGGGGTTGTCACCTTCGTCTCGATGAGCGGGGACGCCGAAGACGTCCTGGCCACCGCAACGCTTGCATACGACCCGCAGAGTTTCGACTCCCTGGGCGCCGGGGCGGCAGCCGGGGCCAACCTGGTCTCCGAAGACGGCAGGCTGACTGTCGAACTGGTCGACGCAACCCTTCCCTCCCCCGGCGATGCCGCCGACCTCGAGGTGTGGCTGATCCAACCCGACGACCAGGGCAACGTGGTTGACCTGATCTCCCTCGGCGTGGTGAGCCCCATCGATCCCGATAGCCTGGAGGTGCCCGGGAGCCATGACCCCGCCGTCTACTTCGTGGTCGACATCAGCGTCGAGCCCCGGGACGGCGACGCCGGCCATTCGGGCCGGTCGATCCTGCGCGGCGCTTTGATGGATGTGAACTGAACTCAGAATCGTCGATTCTGCGAATTCTTCCCGAAACCTGCATCCAAAGCAGCGCTCCTCTCCGTAGTCATCTGTATACCGAGAAAGGAGAAGTATGGACATCTTCGACATAGGAGTCATCCTGGCTGCGATAGGCGCCCTGAACTGGGGACTGGTCGGCCTGTTCCGGTTCGACCTGGTTGCAGCCGTCACAACCGCCGGCAAGTTCGGGGACACCAACGCTGTCTCCCGGATTGTCTACGTGCTCGTGGGCGTCGCCGGCGTCCTGGCGCTGTTCACCCTGGGTTGATGTCTGTGGTGAAGGTGCGGACAACCCGCACCTTCACCTAACCAGACTCCCCTAGGTTCCAGAGAGCCCGGTGGGCTTGTTCGGACCTCACCTCCGTGTCGTCCGACAGACGCCGGGCTCTGTAGCGCATTCGCATATTCTGGTAGGCCGCCCAGACGGTCATGGTGGGCGGCAGGAGGAAGGTCGAGACGATCAGCGAGTAAATGAGGGCCAGCGCCACCATCAGCCCGAAGTTCCGGAAGACCACCAGATCCGACAGCGCCAGCACCCCCATCCCCAGCGCGGTCGTCAAAGCCGAGCCCATGAGCGCCGAGCCGGTGGTGGAGAGTGTGCGGGCCATGGCCGTCTCCGGGTCGCGCGCCTGGGAGTATTCCTCCTGGTACCGATAGATGATGTGAATCGTGTAGTCCACGCCGACGCCGATCACCAGGGCGATCACCGCCGAAGTGGTGATGGTGTAGGGGATGCCGAGCAACCCCATGGTGCCCAGCATCCAGATGAGGGACACGACGACCGGCGCCACCGCAACGACCCCCAGTACGGATTGGCGCATGGTGATCCTGAAGAAGAGCATGAGAATGGCCAGGGCGGCCACGATGGTCATGAGGGTTGTCTGAGTCTGGGTCTCCCTGATCTCGTCGTTGACCACCACGTACCGGATCTCAGACGACGTGACGGTGATCTCCTCGTCGCCCCCGAACCACAGTCCCTCGATGTCCTCCTGCATCCATCTGGTCCGTTGCTGGTCGCCGGTGAAGGCCTGAAACTGGAGAAGCATCGTGTCCACCCCGTCGGGGTCCTCCGCCAGGACCCGAGCCAACTCATCGGGCTCTCTCTCCTTCATCCTCACCACGAACTCCTGCACCAACTCCCGATCCACCTGGAGACGGGCCGTGGCCCGGTTGAACAGGACCTCCAGTTCGGGATCGTACCTGTCCCCCGGCGTGCCGTCATCGGTGATCCAGTCGACGACCACGATGCCCGGGGAAGTCTGGATCCCTGACACCGCGCCCCGCGGGCGTCGCAGGTTGTCATCGAAGGCGGTGGTCAGGTCCACCAGGTTGAACAGGGTCCGGGGTTCGGTTATCTCGGCCCTCACGAGGACGTCCACCACCTCCGTCGAACCACCGACTGCGGCCCTCAGAGTGTCCAGGTCCCGGTTGAGGTTCCCCCCGCTGGGCAGCAGGTCCCGATGGCTGAAATCGGTGGTGACTGAAGCGGCGCCGAACCCGAACCCGACGGTGGCGGCGGCGAGCACCGCCAGAAGCGGCACGGGCCAGCGGACCACGGCCATTCCCAGGAGGCGGGCCGCCCAACCGATGCCCGGCAGCGAATCCGAGATGGGACGGGCCGCCCGGAGGACGCCCCGTTCCTCCCTGCGCCGATCGATGATGGTCCGGACGGCCGGCACGAACGTGAGCATCACCGCGAAACTGAGCCCCACCCCAACGGCGGCGACCACTCCGAAGTCCCCCACGGGGGCAACGGGCGACAGGAGGTTGCTGAGCAGGCTCACCATGGTCGTTCCGGCCGCCAGCGCCACCGGGGTGATCACCTTCCGCAGCCCGCCCCGCATCGCTGCGGAAACCGGCTCTCCACCGATCCGGTACTCCCGGTAGCGGGACAGCGACTGGATGACGTAGTCCACCGCCAAGCCGATCAGGATGATGGGCACCATGGCGCCGAAGGCGTTGGGAGGGCCGATCAGATCCAGTGCCCCCGGCCCCAGCCAGCCTTCCGCTCCGAGGGTCCAGACCAGGGCCAGCCCCAGGCCCACGAGGGTCAACAGCAGGTCCAGTCCCGAACGCATGAACAGCAGCATCAGCGCCGAGACCACCAATACGGCCAGGACCATCAGCGGGACCAGGCCCGGGCCCGTGGCCTCCCGGTAAACCTGCTCGATCAGGGCGGGAGACACCGTTCCGACCATCAGCGGGCCTTGTGAAGCCTCCGCCAAATCGTGGATCTTCAACTGCGCCTGCCGGACGACATCGTCCCCGGTGTCCCGCAACCTGATGGTGGCGACCGATATCAAGGTGCCGTCGCTGTCGTTTCCGGTCGTTTCCAAGAGCGCGGTGTGTAGGAGAATCAACCCGGGGTCGGTCAGCAACTGCTCGATTGCCGCGTTGATCTCTGACTGCGTCACCGAGTCGAAACCGTCAACTCCCAGGACTTCGCCGATCACCAACGTCGGAGCCACGATGGCATGGGTGGTGGTCAGAGTCCCCGCCACGCCCGGCTCGGCCGCCACCCGGTCCAGCAACTCGTCCATCTGCGCCAATCCGGCAGGCGACAGAGCGTCGCCTCGGAAAATGACCGTCGTGACGACCGCGTCGGAGGAGCCTCCGAAGAGTTCATCGATGGTCTCGGCCGCCCTGGCGGCGTCGCTGTCGGATGGGAGGAAGGTCCCGGTCTCGGCCAGGGGGGCCCGGAGGGTGAGGCCCCCGCCGAACAGCAGCGTGGCTGCCAACACCGCCGCCACCGTGATCCAGGGGCGTGCCGCCACGGCCCCGGTCGCCACATCGACTAATCGGGATAAGCGAAACACTCAGGAAACTCGTTCAAGCAATCGAAACACCGACCGCCAACCTCCAGAACCAAACTCGGCGAATCTTAACTCTCGGCCAACGCTATGTGGAGATGGGCCCGATCATGAACCGATCCACCCAAACGACCCCCGGCCAACGGAGGGCGGATCGATCCACCAAGTCCTCATCGGAGCCGTGGCCTGTGAAACGCATCTGTGCCGCCTGGCATCGACGCCGCCGAGCCATCTGAGAATCCTCGACACCTACAATCAGGCGCAACGTCCCAGGAGCGAGGTAGGTGTGAATTTCGATTCGTACGATCTCGACCCGGCCGTCTTCGATGAGATGTTCGGAGCCGACGGCGCCCCGCACCCCCACTGTGGGGACCTGTACGACACGCTGGGGTCGATGTCGTCGGACGACCTGAGCGCCATCGGCGAGTGGGTCACCCGCTCTTTCACCAACGAGGGGATCACCTTCACCGTCTACGGCGACGACGAGGAAACCGAGCGCATCATCCCCATCGACTCGGTGCCCAGGGTGATGTCCGCCACGGAATGGGGCGAACTCACCGCCGGCCTCAAACAGCGCCTCTCCGCCCTCAATCGCTTCCTGGAGGACATCTACGGCGAGGCCCGCATCATCGCCGACGGGGTGATACCGGCCGACATGGTGCGGGACTGTCCCCAGTACCGCCTGGAGATGAGGGGGTTCAAGGCTCCCCACGGCGTTTGGGTGGCGGTGTGCGGGACCGACCTGGTTCGCACCAACGACGGTTTCCGCGTCCTCGAGGACAACCTGCGGGTCCCCTCGGGCGTCTCGTACATGCTCGCCATCCGGAAGGCGACCAAGTCCGCCCACCGGCTCCTGTACCGGCTCTCGCGGGTGCGCGACATCGAGAACTACGGGTTGATCCTCGCTCAGACCCTGCGTGAACTGGCGCCCGAGGGACGCTCCGACCCGACCATGGCGCTCCTCACTCCCGGGATCTACAACTCGGCGTTCTACGAGCACATGTTCCTGGCGCGCCAGATCGGCGCCGACCTGGTGGAGGGCCGGGACCTTCTGGTCGAGGACGGCTACGTGTACATGCGCACCACGTCGGGGTTGAAGCGAGTCGACGTGATCTACCGGCGCGTCGACGACGACTTCCTGGACCCCCTGGTGTTCCGCCCCGACTCGCTGCTCGGGGTCCCGGGCCTTCTGCATGCCGCCCGCCTGGGGAACGTGTCGCTCGTCAACGCTCCCGGGACCGGCGTGGCCGACGACAAGAGCGTCTACGCATTCGTCCCCGACATGATCCGCTACTACCTGGGCGCCGAGCCCTTGATCGAGAACGTGGAGACCTACCTCTGCAGGCGCCCGGAGGACCTCGAATACACCCTCGACAACCTGGAACACCTGGTGGTCAAGCGGGTCGGCGAGTCCGGCGGGTACGGGATGCTGATCGGCCCCCACTCGACCGCCGAAGAGCGCAACGAGTTCGCCGCACTGCTGCGAGCGGACCCCGCCGACTACATCTCCCAGCCCACCCTCGCACTGTCGCGTGCTCCATGCCTCATCGAGGGACGCCTGGAGCCCCGCCATGTGGACCTGCGGCCCTTCATCCTGACCGGCGCCGAGACCCGGATCGTGCCCGGGGCGTTCTGCCGGATCGCCCTGCGCCGCGGCAGCCTGGTGGTCAACTCCAGCCAGGGCGGGGGCGGCAAGGACTTCTGGGTCTTGGACGACTGATCGCCGATGCTGTCGAGAAGCGCCGCGGGGCTCTATTGGATGGGCCGCTACCTGGAGAGGGCCAGCCACCTGTCCCGGCTGCTCCGGCAGCAGACCGAGTCCCTGGCCGACAGCCCGCCCCGGGACATCTACTTCGGCTGGCACCGCATATACGGGGCGTTGGACCGGGAACCGCTCAGCGGGGCGCTGGAACTCGACAGCGACGACCTGTTCGCGCTGGTCGACTCGTTCGCACTGGCCGACGACCTGACCTTCGAACCCACCAACCCCGACTCGATCCGCAGTTGCTTCGCCCAGGGACGGGAGAACGCCCGCCAGATGCGCCACCACATCTCAGCCGAGATGTGGACCTGTTTGAACCAGTCGCACCTCAGGCTCCAGGACATGGAGATGCCCGACATCTGGGTCAGGTCCCCCGAGAACTTCTATGCCGAGACCGCCGCGGAGATCGACACGTTCCGGGGGGTGACCTCGTCCACCCTGTACCGCGACGACGCCTGGCACTTCGTCCAACTGGGAAACTACCTCGAGAGGACCCAACTCTCCGCCTCCCTCCTGATGGCCCAGATCGCCGCGGTTCACTTGTTCGAGGTCCCGGCGGACGCCTACTGGACCAGCCTTCTCCGCCATTACTACGCGTTCGAGGCCTACAACCGCGCATCCAGCGCCGCTATCGACCCAGACCGCGTCCTGGGCCTCTTGGTCACCAACCCCCAACTCCCCGACTCGTTGAGCCTGTCGGTGTCGGAGTTGTGCGGCGAGTTGGCCGCCATCGGACCGGGACCCGACACCGAGGCCACTGCCCGGACCCGGAGCCAGGCCGAGTACCTCCGCCAGTTGGTCGGGATTGAATGGCCGGGCGGCGCCGACGGCCACGCCCTGCTGAGGAGAATCGACGAAGGGTGCCGAGAACTGCACCACCTCATAACGAAGACCTACTTCGACTACCCGGTCCTCGCACCTGACCACGGGAGGGCCGGCCGGCACGACCAGTGACCGCACCTTCCGGCGGCGCGGCGGGCTCTTCGCGCTACCGCATCGAACACGTCTCCCGCTTCCTGTACAGCGAACCGGTCCGCCGATGCACCATGTCGCTCTGCCTCCAGCCCCTCCAGGCTCCCGGCCAGAGGCTGGTGAGCTTTTCCGTGACGACGACACCTCCAGCCAGGTTGACCACCGAGACCGACCCGTTCGGCAACACCCGGCACGTCCTGACCCTCCACCGGGATCACGACATGCTGGAGGTTGTCTCAACCTCTGAAGTGGAGATGGAGACGCGGCCCGATCTACCTGAACGCCTGGGGTTGAGCACCTGGGACGAGGTCCGAACAATGAGCGCCGATCCGATGTGGTGGGACTTCACCGGATCAAGCCCTGTGGCCCGCCCCTCCCCCGCCCTTTCCGATTTCGTCACGGGTCTGGGAGTGGAACCACAGGACGATCCCCTGGCCGACCTGATTGCGTTGTCGGAGGCGCTCAACGACGCCTTCGAGTACCTCCCGGGCGCCACATCGGTGGACTCCACCATCGACGAATTCCTCGCCTCTGGGAAGGGCGTGTGCCAGGACTACACCCACGTGATGGTCGCCATCGCCCGATCCTGGGGCGTGCCCACCCGCTACGTGTCGGGTTACCTGTACGTCACCGACCCCGGATCGGGACAGCCCGGATCAGCCTTCGGCGCCGCCACCCACGCCTGGGCCGAGACCCGCCTGCCCCGCCTGGGATGGATCGGCCTCGACCCCACCAACCGGGCCCTCGCCGACCAGAGATACGTGCGGATCGCGGTAGGACGCGACTACCGAGACGTCCCCCCCACCCGAGGAGTGATCGAGGGAGGAGGCAACTCGAAACTGGAAGTCAACGTTCGGATGACCATCCTTTAGCGAATTCGGAACTGCGGGATCCTAATCTGTCCAAGAACAGGCCGACTGCAGAAGACCAAACCGAACACTCCACCACCCGATCGTTGGAGGACCTGCCCTGCAAATCGACACAGACCCCACTTGACCCTCTTCTGCGAAGGACCACTACCTCCAAGTAGACAGTTCCGGAGGTGGATTGGTGGCGCCGAGGGAGTTGCGGCCCCAGCAGATCACTTCCCCGATGGCATCCAATCCACAGGTAGAGCTTCCTCCGGTGGCGATGGCTTTGAACACCACGGTTGATGGTGGTGATGCTTCGCCCACATGGTTGCTACCCCAGCATTCGACCGTCCCTCCCTGTCCCAGGGCGCAGGCGTGACCCCCTCCCGCGCTGACGGTTGAGAACGGACCTTCCGGTGGACTCGCCTGTCCGTCAGTGCCTTCGCCCCAGCAGACGACGGTACTGTCCGTTCGGACCGCACATAGATGGGAGTCGCCGCTGGAGAGACTTGTGAAGTGGCCTTCCTCGGACGATATCTGGCCGGAAACGATCCCCCAGCATTGGATGGAACCGTCGCTGCGTATACCGCAGGTATATGAGTTCCCCGCTGAGATCTGGGTGAAGACGCCCGCTGGAGGCGATGCTTCCCCTTCGTGGTCTGAGCCCCAGCAAACCACGGTGCCTTCGGGTTGCAATGCGCAAGAGTGGCCAAAGCCGGCGGTGATAGCGGTGAATGTTCCAGGAGGCGGGGACGACGCACCGTCATAGTCATCGCCCCAACACCGGGCGGAGCCACCGGTGTCAATTCCACAGGAGTGAAAACTCCCCGCCTCCACACTCGTGAACAAGACCGCCGGCGGTGAAGTCTGCCCGAGGTCGTTGTTTCCCCAACATACCGCCATTCCCGTGGCATCCAGCCCACACGCATAATGTTCCCCCATAGTGATCTGCTCGAGCCGCAGGCTCTGGGGCGCCGCGGAACTATCGAGAGAACCGGTCCGCCCTGAAGGGGTCCAATCCGGCGATTGGGAGCCGTCGAGCAAGCGGACCGGATCGCTGCCGTCAACGCTCATGCTCAAGATGCCCCAACTCTGCGCTTCGGCGTAGATGTTCCACTCCTCATAAGGGTTTTCGAAGAGGTGGGTACTTCCGAAGACTATGGCTTGGCCGTCCGGAGACCAACTGGCATCCCGGCCGCCGAAGTCTGTCAACTGGTTGACATTGGCGCCATCGCGATCCATGACGAATATCTCGCCGCCTTTGCCAAACAGGATCCTCCTTCCATCGTGGGACCAGCGGGGATTGGATCCTCCCTGCGGGGTGAGTTGTCTGACGCCCGAACCGTCCGGATTCATAACGAACACCTGGGATTCTCTCACGAAGGCGATCAAATGGCCATCCGGCGACCAGGCGGGATCAGAACCGCCGCCATAAGTCAGTCTCTGGATGTCGGTTCCATCGGAGTCCATAATGAACAGGTTGGCGGATTCGTCGATGTTGCCTCGCCACTTGCTGGTGAAATAGACACCCACTCGTGAGAAGAGGATGCGGCTTCCGTCCGGCGACCAGGCCGGACTGTGTCCACCGCCATTGGTGAGCTGGAGGGTGTTGCCACCGTCTGCATCCATGACGAAGACTTCGCTCTGACCGGTTCGATCGCTACTGAACAGGATCTTGGTTGCGTCTGGAGACCATTCCGGGTCAGCGTCCTGCCAGGCAAGATTGAAGTCACCCACGAAGTCGTCGCCCGGGTTGGAGTTGTCAGGGGTGAGCCTGACCGGTTCAGATCCGTCCGGTTTGGCGACGTAGATGGCGCCGTAACTGACAAATGCCAGGCGTTGCGGTATCGATATGGCGGGTGTCGGATCGCCGCCGGGCGACTCCTCATCCCCGGCTTCTCCGGGTCCGTTGCCTCCTACCGACACCCCATCGCCATTCGGAGACCAGGATGGCCCGCTTTCGGATCGACGGTTGGTCCTGGTCAGATTGAAGGACCCGGTTCCGTCCGCATTCACGATCCAGATGTCGTCATTACCGTCTCGGTCACTCGTGAAAGCCATCCGGGCGCCGTCGGGGGACCAGGCCGGTTCGCTGTCCGAGGCCGGATGGTTGGTGAGGTTGCGCCAGTTGTTGCCGTCTGTGTTCATCACCCAGATGTCGTCGTCGGAGGATCCCGGTTCGTTTTGGTTGTGGACGAATGCGATCCGGGTACCGTCGGGTGACCATGCGGGTTGGATCTCGTCGTCGTCGTTGTCGTGAAGGTTGCGAGCGTCTGTCCCGTCCGGGTTCATTACCCAGATGTCGAAGTCGCCTCCATCCCGGTTGCTGGCGAAGGCGATCCGGGAGCCGTCGGGCGACCACGCCGGGTTCATGTCCCAGGAGGGATGGTTGGTCAGATTCCGCGGGTTGGTTCCATCGCTGTTCATCACCCAGATCTCCACGTTGCCCGAACCGGTTCTGACAAAGGCGATCTGAGAGCCGTCGGGCGACCATGCCGGCTGGTGTTCATTGGAGTCGCTGTCGGTGAGGTTGCGCCAGTTGGTGGAGTCAGCGTCCATTACCCAAATGTCGTTGTCCTCCTCCGGTGACAGTTTGTGTACGAATGCGAGGTGTTCGCCGTCCGGCGACCACACCGGTTGCCATCCACTGTGAGCCAAACGGCATCGTTTCCCTTCCAAAGAGGGCTGGGCGACCCAGAGGTCGCGGCGGTCTATCAGGTCGACTCTGGTGTCGTCGATTTGGTCGGCGTCGGCGTCGATGTCAACACCGGCTTGGTAAGCGATCAGCCCTGCGTCAGGAGACACTTCGCTGCAGGATTGGAAGATCTCGCCAAGTCGCTGTATCGCCTGCAGGGGCTGGATTCTGCCGAATCCGTACTCTTTGGTCCAACCTCCGGGATCGTCGGGATTGTAAGCGGTTTCGTACAGCGCTCTCCTGACTTCTGCCACCGACGCCTTCGGATAGCGGGCCTTCATGTGTGCAACAACGGCACTCACCATGGGTGCGGCCATCGATGTACCGTATGCCGAGTCGGTGCATCCTTGGGGAGGACTGGATGATTCCGAACAATTGTTTGGATCGGTGGACAGAATGTCGTACTCTGTCAATTCTTCGTCTCCGGTGAACCCAACACTGGTGTAATCGGAGCGCGCCAAGGCGCGGACTTCGTTGCCGAATCTGCCGAGGCCTGATCCTCCGGGGGCTGCAATACCCACGTGTTCACTGGCCGTGCTGAAGTGGGCATGGCTGTCATTGACGTCGGTCGCAGCCACGGTGATGACCCCCGGGTAAATGGCAGGGGCAACCACTTGATCCTCATGGCTGCAATAAGCATCCAAGAAATCGGGATTCCCACAGTTGCCCGCCGCTGCCACCACCACGATGTCCTGCATCATCGCAACCCTGATCATTGCTTCAAACGGGTCCTGGTGACCGCCGAGTCCCTCTGTTCCCTGCCGCCACACCAGTGACAGGTTGATGACATCTGCTCCAGTCCTGATTGCCCTTTCGATAGCCGGTGTCATCGACCTGATGTCCGTGCATTCGGGACCTCCCCACACCCTGATGGGCAGTACATTGGCCTCTGGCGCCAAACCGGCGCCGTCGAAACCGTTGTCTACGTCAGCCGAGATGATTCCCGCCACATGAGTTCCGTGGCCGTTCTGATCCGATGTGTGACATTGATGGTCCCCCAGACTCCCGCCAACGATGCTGTGTGACAGATCGCGGTGCTCGGCGTCCACGCCCGAGTCGATCACGGCCACCCTCACCTCCGCTCCGTCCGGCCAGCCCTGCCACAACTGGCCGGCCTGCAGTCTGGTCAGATGCCACTGCCTGCCCGATTCCGGGTCGCTGCTCTCCGTACCAGCCTGGGCCGGCCACACCTCCAAGACCGGGACTCCCACCGCGTGGACCTCGGGATCGGAGGAAAGAACCCGGCGGACTTCATCAATGGTCCTTCCATCCAAGGAGACGTACTCCACCATCAGGCATCCACCGGTGATCCGAACCACCTCCACTACATCTTCCATAGAACCGACCGGCCAATGTACAGGGCAAGAAACACCGAACTCGAGCGTGTCAACCGCTTCAGCCAAACGCGGCAAATCGATATCGGACAGAGTCGGAGTGGTGAACGGATCGAATGGAGGGACTTCGGGCGGGGACTCCCGGGGCTCAGCGACAGACTCGCCGGGCTCGGTTAGAGACTCCTGGGGCTCGGCAGGAGATTCCTGGGGCTCGGCAGGAGATTCCTGGGGCTCGGCAGCAGGGGGTTCTGCAACACTGGTAACCGTGTCGTCTCGGTCTGTGTCGCCGCACACCACCAACAAGACTCCCATTATCAGGAGGGCGGCCACTGCCAGGACCCGACGAACAGTGGTGTTCATCCGCCCCTACCTCCCAGACAAGCGGTCAAGCATCACAGGATGCAGCCACGGGCGCCGTCGGTGTTGATCGTCTACCCTCCAGCCAAGGCCGGGAACCCACATATCTCCAGGGCTTCCCGCGCCGCAACAGACGGCAGTTCGACACTGCCGGTCATCATCCGTCCGTTGTAGTGCGTTTGAAGGCAGGACCGTTGGCCCGGTGTTATACCGTCGCCTTCGACAAGTTCCGCCAAGTAGGCGAAGGATGACACTTGGCTCGGAGATTCTCCCAACGGGACGCGAACTGTCTCTTCGTTCCCCCATACGTCTGAAATCACGTATTCGTCGTATCCCCCGCCGCAGGCGGACAGAGCCAGCAGCGTCGCGGTTGCGATCGTCCATAGAATCCATCGCTTGGTTGCCAATCGTGGCGACCCTGGGGCGGGGATCAGGTTTCTACCTGGTCCTGGCGAGGACTTCGTCCGGTTCTCTCTGGCGCCACCATCCCGACCGACGGCGGTCAACACCCCTCTCATAGAGTGGGAAAGGAGGTGGCATCCTTCAATCCATCTACATCTCGGATCACCATTACACCGGGATCTTCGGCTTGTACAGCATTCATGAAACTGTTCAAACGCATCCGGATGGTGTGGCTCTTCTTGGGCATGAAAGCGCCTTCGATCCAGGTGTGAGGTCCAATCATGGCGAAGGTCATGTCATCGTCTTCATTCTCGCCGAAGTGCAATGCAATCTGTTGTTGGGCCCCGACGATGACCCCGGCCTCTGCCACAATAGGATCACTTTCATTGACAATCTTCCAGCCGGCGCGGGCGACCCGTTGCTCGAATAGGGTTCTCAGTCTCTGTTGAGGTAGTTTGGTTTTGAACACACGGGGGGCCATACCCTTTTTGATGCTCTGCCGGTATACAAATGCAAGTGCTATGAGAATTATCAGTATCAAGAATTCCATATTTGCTTCCTTTCAAGTTGTCGATGATGCCGTAACGGTGTGTTCTGAATACTGGAGAACGTCGTTAGTCGGTCCACGAAATAGCCCTCTTGATTTCCTCTGCACAGTCCCGGTCTCCGTCGTAAGCAACCGCAAATCGTCGCGCCCGCTCTACGTTGGGTTTGTACTGATAATCATGGTGTACGTCCTTCTTGGTGACCTCTTCTGCCAGGGACCAGCCCTCTGCGAAGAGTCGGACCCTCTCGGGACCGGGAGACAGGTAATCCCCGCAGGTATCACAGGTACATTCCGGATCGCTCCAGTTGGTGGTGCAGGCAGAACGCCACATCTCAGCAAGTGCCATCTTGGCCCGTTTATCCAATATTGGAGTGCGATCCTTTCCGAGAGTCTTCGAATACCACACCCAGACCAAAGCGACTGTGTTGGCGATCATTGAAATTCCCCACTCTCGATCACTGAAATTCCCCACCTCC
>JAPPFC010000012.1 GCA_028824015.1 bacterium | reverse complement strand
CCGGCGGGCACCTACAAGGCTGTGGCGAGCGGAGACGTCCACAACTGCGCGATCGCCACCGACGACACCATCACCTGCTGGGGAAGAAGATCCGAAGGCCAGACCAGGGCCCCGGCAGGAACCTACAAGGCCCTCGACGCCGGCTACCACCACACCTGCGCGATCGCCACCGACGACACCATCGCCTGCTGGGGCAAGAACACCAGCGGCCAGACCGACGCACCGGCCGGAACCTACAAGGCCGTGTTCGCCCGAATGAACAAGAGTTGCGCGATCGCCACCGACGACACACTGACCTGCTGGGGCAACAGCGCCTACGGCCAGAGCAACGCTCCCGCGGGCGCCTTCGAGGCCGTCGCCTTCTCCTCGGAGCACTTGTGCGCGCTGGAGTCGGGCGGCGGTGTGGCCTGCTGGGGATTCCACCGCTTCGCGCAGACCGAGCCGCTGACCGGCACCTACCGGAGCCTCGACACCGGCAACAGCCACAGCTGCGCCATCGCTTCTGACGACACCATCAACTGCTGGGGCAACAACGAATACGGCCAGACCGACGCCCCGGCAGGAACCTACAAGACCCTCACAACCCGCTTCGAGCACACCTGCGCCATCGCAGACGACGACACCATCGCCTGCTGGGGCGACGACGTTGGCGGCTCGACCCGCGCCCCGGCAGGAACCTACCAGGCCCTCACCGTGGGCGACCTCCACAGTTGCGCCATCGCCACCGACGACACCATCGCGTGCTGGGGCAACAACGCCTACCGCCAGACCGCCGCGCCGGCAGGAACCTACAAGACCCTCACCTCAGGCCGTTACTACAGCTGCGCCATCGCTTCTGACGACACCATCACCTGCTGGGGCAACAACCGCAAGGGCGAGGCCAACGCGCCGGCAGGAACCTACAAGACCCTCACCTCAGGCCGGGACCACAACTGCGCCATCGGCACCGACGACACCATCACCTGCTGGGGCAACAACACCTACGGCCAGGCCGACGCGCCGGCAGGAACCTACAAGGCCCTCGCCCTCGGCGGCAGCCACAGTTGCGCCATCGCTTCTGACGACACCGTCACCTGCTGGGGAAGCAACAGCCACCGCCGGGCCAGTGCTCCCGCCGGCACTTACAAGGCCCTGTCCGCCGGCAACTCCCACAGTTGCGCGATCGCCCTGGACGGCGCCATCACCTGCTGGGGCAATGACAACAACGGCCAGACCGACGCGCCGGCGGGCACCTACAAGGCCCTCGCCCTGGGTGAGAACCATTCGTGCGCAGTCGGCACCGACGACACCGTCACCTGCTGGCCCCAACCCCCCGAAGGGGTGCGCTGGACGCACACCGACGGCTAGCCGCAGCTGAGGCGAAAACAGGACTAAAGACGACCTAACTGGCCTTCTCGTTTGAAATAAACGGACTAGAGGCCCTGGCGGTATTGGTGGAGGTGCGGGGAGTCGAACCCCGGTCCGCCGAGTTCTTCGTGTCGAATTCTCCGAGCGCAGCCGCCGGTTGGTTGTCGGCCGGTGAGATCACGGCAGCTGTCTCCCATCGGCCCATCCGGGATTGGCTTGGCCCAGCGGTCCCGGAGTCCCGTCGGGGGCATCCCGCATTAGCGACGCCCTTGTCCGGTGGGGCGGGAACCCTCCGGAGAGGACGGGCTACCTATCTATCAGGCAGCCAGCGCCATTTGTGGTTTGGCACTTGTTTTTGTTTACCCGGTTGTTTTGCGAGGTTCCGGAAACCTCGGCTCGCTTCCGACACGGCGATTACTCAACGTCGAATCCAAGTCACCCCCATGTCTTCTCGGTACCGCTCAACTATACAAACCCGGTGTGACAGACGCCGCGGCGTTTTCGGTTTGACCGAGGCTAGAAGCCTCCGAGACGGCGGCCGACCTGGCGGAGGCCCCTTTCCATCTCCCGGCGCTGCTCGCGCTCGCGGATGACCTGTCGCTTGTCCACCTTGGTGCGCCCTTTGGCCAACGCTATCTCCAACTTGACCTTGCCCTTCTTGAAGTACAGTCGCAGGGGCACCAGGGTGAGGCCCCGCTCGGCGACCCGGGATGAGATCCGTTCTATCTCCCGGCGATGCAGGAGCAGTTTCCTGGGCCTCAAGGGATCGTGTCCTCCCTCACGGGCGAAGGAGTACGGGGCGATGTGCATCCCCATCACCCACGCCTCGCCGGCCTTGACCTGCGCGAATGACTCGGCGATCGAGGCGCCGTGGTTCCGGAGGCTCTTCACCTCCGAGCCGAGCAGCACCAGGCCGGCCTCGAAGGTCTCCCGCACGTCGTAGTCGAACCGTGCCCGACGGTTGGTGGCAATCATTTTCACGCCCATGAGGACTCATCCTTGCAGGTATTTGAGGGGGTTAACTGGTGTGCCGTCCTCCCGTACCTCGAAATGCAGGTGCGGGCCGGTGCACAGCCCCGTGCACCCAACATACCCGATCACGTTCCCTTCCCGGACGTCGTTTCCGACCGAGGCCCCGAACCGGGAGAGGTGGCCGTAGATGGTGGTGACGTCGCCGCCGTGCTGGATCACCACGGTGTTCCCGAAGCCGCTCCACGACTGGGCGAGGATCACCCTCCCGTCGCCGGCGGCCCGGACCGGCGTTCCGTGGGGCGAGTCGAGGTCGATGCCGTTGTGGAAGATCCTCCGGTTGAGGATCGGATGGGTCCTCCATCCGAAGCCGGAGGTGATCAGCCCGTCCGCCGGCCATGCCAGCCTCCCCGGTCGGAGCGCCCGGGTCAGGAGCACCTTCCGGTAGGCGATCTCGCGGCCCAGGCGCTCCGCGTCGTCCAGGAGCCCCTCCTTCTCCTGCAGGTAGGCCTGGATCTGCAGTTGCACCCCGTCCAGGAGGTCCTCCACCGCCGTGACGCTCGACTGTCCCTCGATGCGCAGGCGCTCCACCTCCCACAACTCCGCGGACTGCTGTTCCCGGTGTTCCTCCAGGAGGACCAGTTCCTCTGAGGCGAGAGCCCTCTCCCGCTCGAGGAGGACTTCTTTCTCCACCCGGTCCTGGTCGAGCGCGTGGAGGTCGCGGATCTCCTGGTCGGCCTCGGCCAGCAGGTCCCCCCCGTAGGCTCTTCCCAGGGTCAGGTCGACGAGGTTGTCCTGTTGCAGCACCGCCCACCTTCCGGCGGAGAAAAAGCCCACGTACAGGTCCACGGCGCGCCGCTCCAGCGAAAGCGTGGCGGCCAGGATCTCGGTCCGGATCTCCGCAAGCTGGGCCTCCAGGAGGGCCATGCGACTCTCCACCCCGGCGATCCGGCGTTCCCCCGCGGTCACGTCCTGGCTGGCCAAGGCCAGGCGGACTCGGGCCGCCTCGAGGTCCACCTCGACCGTGGTGAGCCGGCGGCGAGCGACGGCCAGGTCCTGCTCGGTGGCCGCCAGTACCTCGAGGTTGGCGTCCACCGACAGTTCCACATCCTCTATCCCGGCCTGCACCTCCTCGAGTTCGCGCTCCAACTCGGCGATCCGGCGGGCGATCTCGTCGGCCGTGTCCGCTGCGGCGGGGACCCCGAGCGAAGCCGCGGCCACCACCAGGATCAGGAGGAGCGCCCCCCAGCCTCCCCATCCCCGTTTCATCCTAGGAATCCACTTCTCTCAGATGCCGGCTCAGCCCCAGGAGCGACCCCGCCACTCCCACGGTGGCCCCGAAAAGCACCAGCACCACACCCCACCGGAAGAAGAACCGGGCGGGGATGTTGAGGGTGATCAACTGGATGGTCTCTCCCAGGCTGTTGAGGTTGCGGGCGGCCAGCCAGACGGTGAGCACCGCCATGACGGCGCCCACCACGCCCTCGATCAGGCCCTCCAGGAGGAAGGGCACCCGGATGAACCAGTTGGACGCCCCCACCAGCTTCATCACCGAGACCTCGTTCCGGCGGGCGTAGATGGCCAGGCTGATGGTGTTGGAGATGAGGATGATCGCGGACAGGCCCAGCACCAGCGACAACCCCCAACCCAGCACGTTCAACACCCGGGAGATGGTGGAGAGCTGCTCGATCTGCTCGCCGAAGGACCGGACCTCCCGGACCACCGGGTCGGCGGAGAGGCGGAACTGGACGTCCCGGTAGAGATCGATGGACTGCAACTCGATGCGCAGGGACGCAGGCAGTTTCAGCGGGTCGGTCACCTCGATCAGTTCCGGACGGGAGGAGAATATCTCCTTGAACTCCTCGTAGGCCCCCGCCTTGTCGACGTAGTGGACGGTCTCCACCTCCTCCCAGGCCATCACCTCATCGCGGTAGGCAACCTGGCTGGCGGCGTCCAGGCCGCCCTGGTCGGGGTCCTTGAGGAAGGCGATGATGTGGGTGCCCTGCTGCCATCCGATGGTGTTGAGGCGCAGCAGTTCGTTCACCACCAGGGCGCCGAAGGCCAGGGTGAGGGAGATGAAAACCGCCAGGATCGCCCCGGTGGCCACCAGGGCGTTGCGCCGCAGGTTCACCAGCGACTCTCCGATCAGAAAGATCATCCGGCCCATGGTCTCGGTCTCCTAGGAGTCCATGTGCGGAAGGGTGGGTTTGTCGGAGTCAGGCGACAGAGGCAGGTTCTGCTGGGGAGAGGGCGCCCCGTTGGGTTCGACCGCCTCCCGGGCCTTCTCGAACCCTCCTCCCCGCTCGTCCCGCACCACCTGGCCCTTGTCGATGGCCACCACCCGGCGTCGCATGGCGTTGACGATGGCGTGGTCGTGAGTCGCCATCACCACGGTGGTTCCCGACCGGTTGATCCGGTCGAGGATCCTCATGATCCCCACCGAGGTGGTGGGATCCAGGTTCCCGGTGGGCTCGTCGGCCAGGAGTATCAGCGGGCGGTTGACGAACGCCCTGGCTATGGAGACCCGCTGCTGCTCTCCACCCGAGAGCTGGTCGGGCAACCGGCCGCCCAGGTCTTCCAGGCCCACCAATTCCAGGACCTGTTCCACCTGGGAGCGGATCGCCGAGCGGGGACGCCCGATCACCTCCAGCGCGAAGGCCACGTTCTCCGAGACGGTCTTGGTGGACAGGAGCTTAAAGTCCTGGAAGACCGTGCCGATCGACCGGCGCAGGTACGGCACCTTCCAGGCCGGGAGGCGGGTTATGTCCTTTCCCGCCACCCAGATCGTCCCCCGGGTCACCATCTCCTGGCGGAGCAGTAGCCTGACCAGCGTCGACTTGCCGGAACCCGACGGGCCGACCAGGAAGACGAATTCGCCCCGGCGGATGTTGAGGGAGACATCGCGGGCAGCCACCGTTCCACCCTTGTACACCTTGGTTACGGAGTCGAGTCTGATCAAAGCGAACCTTCCGGGAGACCGATGGCAGGGCTCATACTCGGCCAGAAAACGATGCTACCACTTTGCGGCTCCAATCTCAGGCACCCTGTCCGGGGAGGGGCTCGGCGCGTGATCGGCGCTCGTGGGAGACCCGCCGCCACTGCAGATAGGCGTCGATGAGTGGCTGGATGCCGCCGTCCAGCACCCGTTGAACGTCGCCGATCTCCAGGCCGGTCCGCACGTCCTTGCACAGCTGGAAGGGCTGGAGGACGTAGGACCTTATCTGTCGACCCCAGCCTGCCTCGCCCTGTTCCCCGCGGATGGCGTCCAGCGCGGCCTGGCGCTCTCTCCGGGCCAACTCGGCCAGCCGGGAACGGAGGATGTCCATGGCCCGGGAGCGGTTCTGCAACTGGGACCGCTCGTTCTGGCACTGCACCACCACCCCGGTGGGAATGTGGGTGATCCGAACCGCCGAGTCGGTGGTGTTGACGTGCTGGCCGCCGGCGCCCGTGGACCGGTAGGTGTCGATCCGGAGGTCCTCGTCATTGATCTCGACCTGGGCCTCCTTCCCCATCTCCGGCGCCACGTCCACGCCCGCGAAGGAGGTGTGGCGGCGGTTCTGGGCGTCGAAGGGGGAGATGCGGACCAGGCGATGGACTCCCCGTTCCGACTCGAGGTTCCCATAGGCCCTCTCGCCTGTCACCGTGAGGGTGGCCGACTTGATGCCGGCCTCCTCCCCCGGGGTGATCTGGATGAGCTGCCACCGGTAGTTGCGGTCGGAGAGGTAACGCTGGTACATGCGCAGCAGCATCTCCGCCCAGTCCTGGGCGTCCACGCCTCCCGCGCCGGCGTGGATGCCGAGGATGGCGGGATGGTTGTCGTACTCGCCGAAGTAGAGGCTGGACAGCTCCAACTCCCCCAGGACCTCCTCGGCGGCGCGGAGCTCCGTGGATGCCTCGGCCACCGCCTCGGCGGCGTCGGCGCCGCCCTCGTCGGCCAGCGCCAGCATTACCTCGGCGTCGTCGAGACGACCGGCCAGCCCGTCGAAGGATGCGATCAGGCTCTCGTGGCCGGCTAGGCGGCGACCGGTCTCCCGGGCGCGGTCGGGATCCGACCAGAAGCGGGGGTCGGCCGACTCCCGGCGAAGCACCTCGGCTTCCGATCGCCTGCGATCGATGTCAAAGGAACCTCCCGGCTTCGTCCAGGCGGATGCGTAACTCGGCGAGGATCGCCTCGGGATCGAAATGCTCTACAGACATGGTCAGGCTCGGGGTCGGGGTGGGGTGGACAGGCAACCTAGGTTAACTCCGAGCGGCGGATTCGGCGAACCCCTTTCGATTCCCCTACACCACGGAGCCGTGGCACCGCTTGTACTTCTTGCCGCTGCCGCACGGGCACGGGGCGTTGCGCCCCACCTTGGCCTTTCCCGCCCGCGACGGTCGGACGGGGCGGGGGGCTGTGACCGCCGGACGGCGCGGCTTGGTCGCCTTGACATGGAAGAGGTAGCGGACCGAGTCCCGCTTCACCGATTCCACCATGTCGGCGAAGAGGTCGTATGCCTCCCGCTGGTACTCGGTGAGCGGGTCCCTCTGTCCCATGGCCCGCAGGCCGATGCCCGAACGGAGGTAGTCCATCTCCGCCAGGTGCTCGCGCCACTTGTTGTCGATCACCGACAGCATCACCGAACGTTCCACCGCCGCCACCACGGCCGGTCCCAGTTCCTCGGTCTTCTGCCGGTAGGCCTCCTCCGCCTCCACCAGGGCGAGCCGGGCGACGTCGTCGGTGGTGAGCCTCTTGGCCGCGCCGTCGGGGCCGAGCCGGCTCTCGTAGTAGATCTCCAGTTCCCGGTTGAGTTTCTCCCAGTCCCATTCGCTCGGCGCCAGCGGGCCGAACTCGTCGGTGACCACGCCCTCGATGGCCTGCTCCATCCATCTGGACACCAGGTCGGCGGTCTCCTCCTTCACCAGGATGTCGTTGCGCCAGTCATAGATCCGCTCCCGCTGGAGGTTCATCACCTCGTCGTACTTGAGGACGTTCTTTCGGATCTCGAAGTTCTGCGCCTCGACCTGGCGCTGGGCCCTCTCCACCGCGCCGGTGACCATCTTGTGCTCGATCGGCACCTCCTCGGGGATCTTCAGCCGTCCCATGATCGAGGCCACCCGCTCGCCCTGGAAGCGGCGCATGAGGTCGTCCTCCAGCGACAGAAAGAACCGGGTTCGGCCCGGGTCGCCCTGGCGTCCCGACCGACCTCGCAACTGGTTGTCGATCCGGCGGGACTCGTGGCGTTCGGTCCCCAGCACCAGCAGGCCCCCCGCGTCCAGGACCCGCTCGCGGTCGTCGGAGAGTTCCTCGTGGAAGCGGGCGGCCAGGTCGCGGAAGCGGGGTTCGTACTTGGGGTCCTCGGGGTCGATCCCCGCCCTGCGCAGGTCCAGGCGAGCCAGGGACTCGTGATTGCCGCCCAGCATGATGTCCACTCCCCGGCCGGCCATGTTGGTGGCCACCGTGACCGCTCCGGGACGGCCCGCCTGGGAGATGATCTCTGCCTCCCGGGCGTGGTGCTTGGCATTGAGCACCTGGTGGGGGATGCCGCGGCGGGACAGCAAGGTGGACAGGCGTTCGGAGTTCTCGATCGAGACGGTGCCCAACAGCACGGGCTGTCCCCGTTCGTGCGCACGGGTCACCTCGTCCACCACCGCCCCGTACTTGGCGACCTCCGTCTTGTACACCTGGTCGCCCTCATCCGCTCGGACAACCGGCCGGTTGGTGGGGATGGTCACCACCTCGAGCCCGTAGATCTGGGACAGCTCGGTCGCCTCGGTCTGGGCGGTGCCGGTCATGCCGGACAGCTTCTCATACATCCGGAAGAAGTTCTGGAGGGTGATGGTGGCCAGGGTCTGGTTCTCGTCGAGAATCCTCACCCCCTCCTTGGCCTCGATGGCCTGGTGGAGGCCCTCGGAGTACCGACGGCCCTCCAGCACCCGTCCGGTGAACTCGTCGACGATCTTCACCTGGCCGCGATGGAGCAGGTACTCCTGGTCCCGGTGGTAGAGCTCCTTGGCTCTCAGGGCGGTCTCCAGGTAGTGGACGAAGTCCACCGCCGCGTGATCGTAGAGGTTCTCCACCCCCAGCATCTCCTCCACCTGCGCCACGCCCTGCTCGGTGGTGAGGACCTGTCGCTTCCCCTCGTCCACCTCGTAGTGGATGTCCCTGCGGAGCCGGGAGGCGATCCGGGAGAAATCCCGGTACCACTTGGCGCTGTCCGCCACGCGGCCCGAGATGATCAGGGGAGTCCGGGCCTCGTCGATGAGAATCGAGTCCACCTCGTCCACGATCGCGTAGCGGTGTCCCCGCTGGACCATGTTGGCCGGGTCCATCGACATGTTGTCCCGCAGGTAGTCGAAGCCGAACTCGTTGTTGGTCCCGTAAGTGATGTCCGCCCGGTAGGCGGGCCGGCGCTCGGCAGAGGTCATGGAGTTCTGGATCAGGCCGACCTCCAGGCCCAGGAAGCGGTGGACCGCCCCCATCCACTCGGCGTCCCGGGACGCCAGGTAGTCGTTGACCGTGACCAGGTGGACGCCCCCGCCTCCCAGGGCGTTGAGGTAGGCCGGCATGGTCGAGACCAGGGTCTTTCCCTCTCCGGTCTTCATCTCGGCGACCCTTCCCTCATGGAGGGCTCCCGCCCCGACCACCTGCACGTCGTAGGGCCGCTGGCCCAGCACCCGCCAGGCGACCTCACGGACCACCGCGAAGGCCTCGGGAGCCAGGTCGTCGAGGCTTTCGCCGCGCGCCACCCTCTCTCGAAAATGCCCGGTCCGGGCGGAAAGCTCGGCGTCGGAGAGCCGTTGGGTGTCACCCTCCAGCGCGTTCACCCGGTCTGCCAACGCCGACAGACGCTTCAGCGAACGGCTTTCCCCCGCCTTGAGAACCTTGGTGAGAATTCCCATCCGTACCTAGATGCTATATGGGCGCGGCGGCTATGCGGGCAAATGGCCCGGCGCCATCGGTCAACTTCCCGACTCGATCAGGCCCAGGCGACCGTCGCGGCGGCGGTAGAGGACGCTGTGGCGGCGGTTGGCCGAGTTGAGGAAGAAGAAGAAGTCGTGGCCCAGCATCTCCATCTGCAACTGCGCCTCGGCGACGCTCATCGGCTTCATGATGAACCTCTTCACCCGCACGATCTCATCGCCCTCGGCCTCCGAGACGGCCCGGGAAGGCGACCCGCCCTGGCGATTCCGATCGATCAGCCGTTCCTTGAGCCTGCGAATCCGGCGGGTGAAGCGGTCGGCGGCGGTGTCGAGCGCCGTCTCGGGGGTGGGAGCGGCCGCTTCCACCCGAACAATCCTGCCCAGGGCCTGACCCGACAACTCGATGCGGAACCGTTCCTCGGACAGACGGGGATTGGTCTCCTGGATGATCTTCACATCCACCGAAGTCAGGTCAGACAGGACCCGCACCGCCCGGCTCAACTTGGCCGTCAGGGCGCGACGGAAATCGTCGGTCACGTCCGTATTCCGGGCGCTGAGCCTCACTTCCACCTCGGGAAACCTTTCTCCGATGGTCCGAAGACTACCCAGCGCTCAAACCATGGACGAAGCAGTTGCGGTGACCGCCCCCATCACCGCCGAAAGGCCCAGGGTGGCCGCGGCAGCCGACAGGGTGGTGCCGGTGGTCAGCACGTCGTCGACCAGCACCAACCCGCCCCGAGGGGTCCACCGGCGTCGAAAACGGGGAGCGGTCCGGTCGGAGCGGTCCAATCCGGCGTTCGCCCCACCCATGAGGCGCGGGCCGAGGACGCGACAGACCGGAAGACCCGAGCGCCGCGAGAGGGCCCCGGCCAACAGCAGGCCGGGGTCGGAGCGGTACTTCAGACGCCGGGAGTAGATGCGGGGTATGGGAGCCAGGGCCCTGGCGTCGGCGGGCAGGAGCGGAGACATCACCGCCGCCAACACCTCGGCCGACTCCCGACAGCCCCGGTATTTGAGACGGAGCACCAGCCGGCGCGCCGCCGCCCGATGGTCGAGAGCCGATGACACACCTATCCCGCAGGGGAGGCGCCGCCGGAGCCCCGGACCCATGGTGCGGACGCAATCGCGGCAGACCGCCAGTTCGCCGGGTCGCAGACAGGCCAGACACCACACCATGGCATCAACATGTCTTCGGGCTGTGACAAACGGTCTGAGTCGTCAGACCGCCACGATCTCCACCAGGACCACCGGCCGTTGGCGCGTCTCGTCCCGGACCACCCTGGCCACGGTCCTCCGCACCACGGCTCGCAACTGGTCGCGGTCGGTCAAGCCATCGGCCATCCGCGCCGACACCAGTTCCACAACATCGTCGACGGCCGCGTCCAACACCGCCACCGGATCATCCACCAGTCCCCAACTGGTGATGGCGGGGTCGTATATCAACTCCCCGCTGTCCGCGTCGATCACCACCGACACCGTCACCACCCCGGCTTCGGACAGGCGGCTGCGATCCCGGAGCACCCTGGTCTGGACGCCGCCGAGGGAGGATCCGTCCAGGAACACGTAGTCCGCCTCCACCACCGCCCTCTCCACCCACAAGTCGTCGCCATCGATCACCACCCGGTCACCGTCCTCAAGGACCTCGACCTGTGCCACGCCCACCTCCTCGGCCAGACGGGCGTGGGCGTGGAGGTGGCGGTACTCACCGTGCACCGGCACGAAAGCCTCGGGCCGCACCAGCCTCAGCATGACGGCCAGTTCGTCACGGGCCCCGTGCCCGGAGACGTGCACGGGCGAGTTGAGGCCGTGGTACACATTCGCTCCCAACCGGAGCATCCCCGACACCAGCTTGGAGACCGCCTTCTCGTTGCCGGGAACCGGAGTGGCGCTGATCAACACCGTGTCGCCGGGCTCGAGGGAGATCTGCCGATGGGTCCCATTGGACATGCGGGACAACGCCGAGAAGGGCTCCCCCTGGCTGCCGGTGGCGATCAGCACCTGCTGGGATGGGTGGAGCCGCAGCAATTCCTTGACGCTGACCACATGGGTGTCGGGTAGTCGCAGCACCTCCAACTCGGAGGCGATCCGGCTGTTGCGCATCATCGAGCGTCCCGCCAGGGCGACCTTGCGCCCGGCGGCCACTCCCGCGTCGACGATCTGTTGGACGCGGTGAATGTGGGAGGAAAAGCACGCCGCGATGACCCTTCCCCGGGCGTTTCGGACGATGTCGGTGATCGGCCCCGCCAGAGAACTCTCCGAGGGCACGAACCCGCTGCGCTCCGCGTTGGTGCTGTCTCCCAGATACAACCGGACCCCCCGGTCGCCGAACTCCGCCAGCGCGGCCAGGTCGGTAGCCCGGTCGTCGATCGGGGTGGGGTCCAGTTTGAAGTCCCCCGAGTGGAGTATCACCCCCTCGGGAGTGTCGAAAGCCAAGGCCACCGCATCGGGAATGGAGTGGCAGACGGGGATCAACGTGAATAGAAACGGCCCGTGGCGGATCTCCTCTCCGGTGGGTACCGGTCGCAGATCCGGGGTGACTCCCAGTTCCTTGATCCGCTCACCGGCGATCTGCAGGGAGAGGTCGGTGCCGTAAACGGGTACGTTCACCTGCTCCAGGAAGTAGCCCAACGCGCCCACATGGTCCTCGTGGCCATGGGTCAGCACCACGCACTCCACGTCCTCTGCGCGCTCCACCACCCACGACCAGTCGGGAAACACCAGATCCACCCCCAGCATGTCGGCCTCCGGGAACATCAGGCCGCAGTCGATGAGACAGATCCTCCCCTCCACCTCCAGCGCCGCGCAATTGCGTCCCACCTCTCCCAGGCCCCCCAGGAAGGTGATGCGTACGCTCACCCTCCGTCCAATGCCGCCAGAGCTTTCATGACCGCCCGCAACGTCTCCTCGGCGGGCGCCACCATCGGCAGGCGGAGATCCCCGACCGGCTCCCAACTCTCCGAGAGGGCGGCCTTTACCGGGCCGGGATTGGTCTCCAGAAAACAGGCCACCGACAGCGGCATCAGGGCATGGTGGAGAGCGGACGCCCTTTCGTAGTCCCCCCCGGCCGCGGCGCCGACCATCCGTGCCACGGTCCTCCCAGCCAGGTGGGAGATCACCGAGACCACCCCCACCGCTCCCACCGACATCATCGGAAGCGTGTAGGAGTCCTGGCCCGAATACACAGTGAGGTCCGGCGCGTCCTCCACGGTGAGGGAGGTGAAGTCGAGGTCCATGACCGCGTCCTTGGTGGCCACGATGTTGGGATGGTTGGAGAGGCGGACCAATGTTGGGACCTCGATCAGCCGGGCCGTGCGGGAGGGGATGTTGTAGACCAGGACCGGGAGTGCGGTGGCGTCGGCGATCGCCTCGAAATGCGCCACCAGCCCCTCCTGGGTGGGTTTGTTGTAGTAGGGGGTGACCGCCATCACTCCCCCGCATCCGGCCCGGGCCGCCCGACGGCTGAGGGCCACCGACCCGGCGGTGTCGTAGGTGCCGGTGCCCGCCACCACCACGGCCCGATCCCCCACCGCTTCCACGACGGCTTCGAACAGGCGCACCTTCTCGTCGGAGGAAAGGGTGGGCGACTCGCCGGTGGTGCCGCTGATCACCAGACCGTCCGACCCGTTGTCCACGAGGTGGCGGGCCAAGCGGCCGGCCTTGGCCGTATCCAGCGATCCGTCCGCGGCGAAGGGGGTGACCATGGCGGTCAGGACGCGGCCGAAAGGCAGGCTAGGACTCACACCCGCGAGGATAGCCCTCGCCGGCACCGGACCGGGACAACCCAGTTGCGGTGTACCGGCGTTCGGCCGACATTTGCCGCAGCTTTTTTCCCAAGTCGTCTAAGAACAGGCTCTGGGAGGTTGACTCTGTCCCACCGACCGTCCATAGTGATAGGAGCTAAGCACTGAGACGGTCGCTCGGACGTCAAGCGACCTCGTCGAGGGATCAGAGGGTCCTCCGATCCAGAAAGCCCCAACAGAGGCTGGCCGGACCGCGTTCGACCCATGGAACGGTGGTGGCGGGGGAGGGTTTCCCAAAGTGGGGACACTCGAATTTCGCGACATTTCTGCGGTTGTCGGGGGTGGCTCTGTTGACCGGTGTGGAAACCAGGTGGATGTCGGGAACAAGGCCAATCGTGATCGGTGGCCTGACAGTGCGTGTGCAACCTGGGGTTTCGGAGCCGAACCATTGGGTGGGAGGGAATGGGGGGTGCAAGTGTCTAAACACCTACGAGTGTCAGCATTATTAGTGTTTCTTTTCCCACTTTCGTGGTATATGGCGGTGTTTTGTCACACCCCCCTGGGCATACTGGTTGACATGGAAAAGACAGCTATTGACCGTCGGGTCGCCGATGAGGTTCGGGTGGTGTTGCCTACCCGGCCGGTGGGCGAGGCAACCTTGGAACAGCTCCAAGGCTGGTTGCAGTCCACCTTCCGGGTGGAGAACCAACTGGCCGGGTTCCGTACGGGGGTCTTGGCGGAGTTGACCCGCCGAGAAGGTGTCCACATTACCGAGAACGATCTGCGGGAGAAGGGTTTGCGACCCCGCCGCCGGGCCCGCTCGGAAGTAGAAACCGCAGTCGAGTTAGAAGAACTACCCCGAACATCGGAAGGTATGCGGGATGGAGAGATCCCCTATGAGAACGCCCGGATCCTGGCCAAGGCCTCCCAAGACGGGGACATAGACGAGTCCGAGTTGATCGGTCCCGCCCGCACCCAGTCTCCTGACAAGTTCGCCGCAACGGTCCGAAAGCACCAACAGGAACGTTCCGAAGATGATGGCATGAGCCGCCTTGAGCATCAACGCTCCCAGAGGTTCGCCAAGATCCGGACCGACCGCACAGACGGGATGACCGTGCTGTTCGGTCGGTTCGATCCGATCACCGGTGCTCTCATCGAAACCGCCCTTTCGCAGAAGATGGACGAGTTGTGGCGGGAGGAAGACCCCCGCGCACGGTGCACCCCGGGACAGCGAATGGCAGACGCCCTCGCGTATTTGGTCACCAGAGAAGAAACCGATCAGGACACCGGCAAGGTCCGCGGACCCAGATTGTTGCTGATCGCCGACTACGACGTGATCGACCGGGAACTCAGAAACGGGCGTTTGGGTGATGGGACTCCCATCCCGGTGGAGAAGATCCGGGACCTGGCGTGTCAGTCGGACATCCTCCCCGCCATATTCAAAGGTGTATCACAGCCATTGGACATGGGACGGTCACGACGGACCGCCAGTCCCGCCCAACG
>JAPPFC010000051.1:81343-91182 GCA_028824015.1 bacterium | reverse complement strand
CGGGTTGAAGGCGGTGGCCTGTGGTACTACCAAGCCATCCACCGGCTGACGTGGCACGGGCATGACGTGCTAGACGAGATGCGCCGCAACAACGGCCACTAACAGATCAGCCGTCTACCCAAGTATGTAATTCCCTAACTTTTACCCCCACCTGGGTCGACCGCCGCGCCATGCAGGTCATACCGGTGGCCGACCGGCTCGCTGAACCAGACGTCGATCGCTGGCTCCACGCGACGCTAAGTAAATCCTGGCAACGCACCGTGGAGGCCTTGGGTGCCCTGGGCGCCGAGCGACTCGGCGTCAGACCCAGCAGGTCGTTGTCGCCGCGGGACTAGACCTCGAACGGCAGATCCGTGAAGAAGTCCGAAGACGGTCTGGCTGTCCCGGCAGCCGGGGACACCTCGATGCCCAGCCGCTTCCGGAGTCCCTCGTAACCCTCTTTCTCCAGTTCCTGGGCCAGGTCCGGTCCTCCGGACGTAACGATCTTTCCTCCCATCATGACATGCACCCGGTCGGGTTTCACATAGTTGAGAATGCGCGAGTGGTGGGTGATCATGAGCACCCCCATACCGGGACCGCGCATCTCATCCACCGCGGCCGCTACCTTGCGCACCATATCGATGTCAAGTCCCGAGTCGGTCTCGTCCAGAAGCGCCGCCTTGGGTGAGAGCACCGAGATCTGGAAGATCTCCGAACGCTTCTTCTCGCCCCCGGAAAGGTCGTCATTGATGGATCTCTCCAGGAAAGGGTCCATGTCGAAACGGCGAGAGGCCGCGGCAATCCGCTGATCCGCCTCCTCGGGATCGATCCCTCTCTCCTCCGCCGCCTCCCGCATGACCTCCACGAGATCCACTCCTGGGACGGCCACCGGACTCTGAAAGGCTTGCACCAATCCCACCCGGGCGCGTTCGTCAGCCTCCAGACCCAGGATCTCCTGTCCGTCCACCCAGGCTTCCCCCTCAGCATTGAAGTCGGGATGACCGCACAGGACATGACACAGGGTGCTCTTGCCCGACCCGTTGGGCCCCATCAGGGCATGCATCTCTCCGAACGGCACGTCCAGGTCGATGCCGTTGAGGATCTTCACCGAGCCCACCGCGGCTCGGAGTCCGCGTACTCTCAAGGCCATGCCCATCAGGGCGCCTCCGCCGGGCTATCGGGCAACTCCACCAGGACTCTGTCCCCCGCCACCCTCGTGGGATAGGAGGGAACCGGGCGCGTGGCGGGGAAAGTCAGGGCTTCCCCGGTGGTCAGGTCGAAGACCGCACCGTGACGGGGACACTCCACCTCGGTTTCGAACACCTCCCCCTCCGACAGGGAGGCCTCGGCGTGACTGCACCGGTCTCCCACCGCATACACTTCCCCGTCGGTCAGGAAAACCGCCGCCACATTGCCGCCATGGCAGATTTTGTGGCCCACTCCTTCCTGCAGGTTGGCCAGGTTGGCTACTTCCACCCAGGACATCAGACTCTTCCACCTTCCTGTGCCTCGGCAAACCGCCGGTTCACGGCCTGGCGGGCGGGTTCGTCCAGGTCGTCGAGAGGAAGCCGGTCGATCGCCTCTTCGAAGAAGCCCCGCACCAGCACCCGCTCGGCTCGCTCCCGGCTGAGACCCCTGCTCATCAGGTAGTACATGGGCTCGGTCTCCAGCGGCCCGACACTCGACCCGTGGCCGCAGATGATGTCGTTGCACAGGATCTCCAGGTTGGGCACCGAGTTGGCTTTGGCGCCCTCGGAAAGCACCAGGTTCCGGTTGGTCTCGAAGGCGGAGGTGCCGACCGCATCCTCCTCGATTCGCAGGAGGCCGGTGAAGACGGACTGCGCCTGATCCTCCACCGCCCCCTTCAGGAACACGTCCGAACTTGTGGACCGACCCACATGGTTGACCACCAGACGGTAGTCAAGCACCTGCTCCATCTCCCCGAAGTAGAGCCCCACCACCTCGACGCTTCCTCCCGCTCCCTCGAGGGTGGTGCGCAGATCGATCCGCGCAAACCGGCCCCCCAACCCGATCTCTCCCGCCCGGAAGGTGGCGTCCCGGCCGATCCGGGAGCGATGGTGCATGATGGTGACCCCCTCGGTCCCCATGAGCCCGACGGTGGTGACCGATAGACGGGCGCCGTCTTCCACCGTGGCTTGGAGGTTGGGAACCACAACATTTGCCACCCCGTCGGGGGAGCGAAAAAGCACGACCACCGTCGCTTCGGAGTTTTCCTCCGCCCGGATGTCCAGGCTGGGAAAGGTAACGGTGTTCGCAAGGGTGGACTGCACGTCGATGACGAACGGGGTTTCCACTGCCCGGTTGCGAGGGATGCGGAGGCTGACTCCGCCGGACGAAAACGCCAGGGCAGCCGCGGCGAATTTATCGGTGTCGGCGTTGAGCAGATCCGAGGGCGGATTAGTTTCCCAGGCTTCGGCGGCCGACCCCAGCCACGCCTGGGAGTGGTTCTCAACCCCGATAAAACTCCCGTCCACCATGACCGCCGAACCCGCCCGGTCGGAAAGCGCGGTCAGAAAGTCGCCGTCGGGAAGGGAGTCGCCCGGGGTGGCTGGAATCGTCAGGTGATCGAGATCGAACCCGAGGGTCACGTACTTCCAGTTTTCCTCTTTCGGATTGGGCATGTCCAGACGGCTGTACTCGCGAAGGGCGTCCCGGCGTCGGGAAGCCAGCCAGGCAGGCACGGCGGCGTTCAACCGCTCAAGGGTGTCGGAATTGAGGTTCAGCATGGACTACTTCACTCCAAGGTGTACGGAGACAAATGCTATCGGGAGTCCCATGATTAGAAGAAACGAGGTCTCCTTCCCGGACGTTCCCTCCTGAGGGACCCGATCACCCCTCCAGCAACTGCCGGGCAAGCGCGAAGACCCGGTCGAACATCTCCTCTGTGAGCCGACCGGTGAAGGTGTTCTGCTGGCTGGGGTGATAGGAGGAGACCAGGACAGGACCGTCTCCCAGGGCAGTCACCACCGCGTGGCCGAATGCGGGGCGGGGACGGGGGACCGACCAGCCCAACCGGGGACCGATCCGCAGCAGGTTGGTGTGCGAAAACCCACCCAGAGCGACCAGCACCTGCAAACGCTTGAACAGGCTCAACTCGTTCACCAACCAGTCCGAGCAGTTGGCGGTTTCGGTGGCCAGGGGGCGGTTCCCGGGAGGGGCGCACCGCACCGAGGCGGTAACCCAGCAGTCGCGGAGCTTCAGCCCGTCATCGCGCGCCGCCGAGGAGGCCTGATTGGCGAATCCCGCTCGATGGAGCGCCCGGTACAGCCAGTCTCCCGATCGATCGCCGGTGAACATCCGGCCGGTGCGGTTGGCGCCGTGGGCGGCGGGCGCCAGGCCCACCAGCACCAATCGCGCCCCGGGATCCCCGAATCCCGGGACCGGCCGACCCCAGTAGGTTTCTCCCCGGTAGGCTGCCCTTTTCTCGGTGGCCACCTTCTCCCGCCAGGACACCAACCGCTCACACTTCCTGCACTCCACCAGCGCAGCGGCAAGGTCCGTCAACGTCAGGTCACGTTCGGTCATGGCAATCGTCCCCGGTCAGCCTCAGGAAGGGTGCAGGTCCTGGCCGGCGCCCCGGGAGCGGCCGTCTCTTCCGGGAAGGTCCCGCTACTCCACGGACGCCAGGAAGTCGAAGAAGACCTCCGACCAGGCCTCGGCGGCGTCGAAATGCGGTCCGTGGCCCGACCCTTCGAACATCTCCATGATCACGCGGCCACCAGCCGCCCGGTACTGCTCCAGCACATCCCGTATCTGGGTCACCATCAACTGCGGGGGAAACACCTCGGCGCCCGGCCAGCCCGGCACGAATTCGGCTTGCCCGAGCGTCCCCATCTCCCAGGCCGAACCGTCGGCGACCACTATGTCGGCGGAGCCGTGCGTCCAGAGCACCGGAGGCTTGGGGTCGATGTCGACAATGCCGGACCAATCGCTGTACTTGCCGGAGAGCGCGTTGAGAATCCCCCGGGAGCCCGGCGCCACTCCCGGCCAGTTCTCCGAAGGGGTGAAGTCCCCCGGATAGCCGTCGTCGCCGGTCACCGACAGCATCACCTCGTCCAGCAGGACCTCTTCTCTTTCCGGGGACTCTCGATGAGTGGGAGCCCAGTAGGAAGAGTTCATTACGTTGCGAGGGGACACCATATTCTCCGTCGACCGGTCTCCGGCCGCCAGACGGGCCGTGAAGTCGGGATTGCCGGTCCCCCCGCCGGAGCCTGCCCAGTCGGGATAGCAGGGTGTACCGTCGCGGTGACAAGCGCCGAAACCGAAAGGAGACACGGGATCGATCATGGTCAGGGAGGCCACCTCCCGGTCCATGGCGTAGGCGGCGATTGCCGAGCCTCCGGTCGACCAACCCACCAAGTGCACCGGACGGTCGATGCCGAGCGCTTGGACCAGGGCGTGGGCGTCGTCCGCCCAATCCCTCAGACCCCGGGTCGCGTCGATGGGCTTGGGCTCCGAACGGCCGAAAGACCGCATGTCCGGGGCCACGAACCTGTAGCGGTCGGGGGCTTGGGGCCAGAGGTGTTCATAGAAGCGTCCGGTCGACAGATTGCCGTGGATCATCACCACCGGAATGCCATCTTCAGGGCCCGATTCGTACACGAAGGTCTCGAGCCGATCGGTGCTGACCGTCCCTGCTCTTACTCCACTCAAGAGATCCATCGCCGTCCTCCTGTGTCGCGCGACTCCTGTTCGATACTAGAGCAGGAAATCAGCCAAGAATCCGGTTCAGGAAGCTGTGCATCCGACCCCGGGCCGCCCGGCCGTAGGCGGTGTCGAAATAGTCGAAGGCGTGGATTCCCTCCGGCCAAACCGCCAGTTCGGCGCGGTTGCCGGCCTTACGCCACCTGCTGAACATGAAGATGGAGTCGTCGTATAACGGATCAATGGTTCCCACGGTGAACAGCGCTGGAGGCATCCCGTGCAGATCTGCGAAAATCGGGGAGACATCGGGGTCGGACAGGTCCCGTGATCCGGCGAACTGCTCGGTGAACCACCGGATGACCTTGGTGGTGAGGATCAGTGTCCCTTCACCCGCTTCCCGTACCGAGGGGGTGCCTCGCAGGTCGTATGCGCCGTAAGTGAGTAGAGCCGCCCGGAAGGGGCTCAGCCCGTGACGGTCTCGTAGACGGAGGCAGGTGACGGCCGCCAGGTGAGCCCCCGCCGACTCGCCGCCGATCGCCACCAGTTCCGTTCCGAAGTGCTCCACCGCATTCCGGGACAGCCAGAGAGCCGCGGCCTCGCAGTCGTCCGGTCCGGCGGGATAGGGATGCTCGGGCGCCAGGCGGTAGTAGGCGGAGACCACCATGAGCCCGGTGGCGTCGGCCAACCGCTCCAACATGAGGTCATGGTGATGAGCGCCGCCCAGGACCCATCCACCGCCGTGGATGTGAAGGAACACCCCCCGGGCCCGGGCGGAGGGTGGCACGACCCTGAAGCGAAGCGGTCCTGAATGTCCGGTCACTCTTTTCTCGAAAGCGCGCTCTGAGTTGACTAAAGGGCCGAACACCGACTTCCCCTCTTCTCGCGCCCGGCGGGCCGCCTCGGGCCCCACTTCATAGATCTTGGGAAGATGGAGGGTCCCCAGTTCCAACGCCCTGTTGAAGGCGAGCACCTCTGCAGGCGCCTCGGTGGGAACCTGCCCGGATCCGGGACCGGTCACACCGCCGCCAACCTCTCCGAGTGGTGCAATCCGAGCGGCGGTCAGCCGGGCGGCTGGTTCAATTCGATGACATTCCCGTCCGGATCGCTGATGAAGGCCTGGCGCCCGGCCTCGGGTACGTGGGCCGATCGTCGCAAGGCCACTCCCCGCCGTTCCAGCACCGCCAAGAGGCCTTCCAGGTCTTCCACCTCCAAGGCGAAATGATTGTTGGGGTTCGGGCCCAGATCGGCAACCTTGCTGATGTGGATGGCATTCTCGGGACCGGCGCCGATCCAAACCCCGGGCGACTCGAAGGCCGGCCGGGGGAGTTCCGGCAAGCCGAGCTTGTCGAGATAGAACTCCCGGGACCTTTCCAGGTTCGTCGACGGAATGTTCACGTGTTGAAGCCGGGTGAGATGCCCGAACAGACCGTTGTCACTCATAAACTCTCGTCACCCTTCGACAATTCGCCGACTCGATCAGAGCCAGGATGGTAGCCATGTTCACTGCGCTCTCCCGGAGCGGGAAGGTCGACGCTTCTCCGTCCAGAATCATGCTCTCCATGGCCCTCACTTCCTCCAGGTAGGCGTTCGTGCCCTCAAATGTGTAGTGACTCGTGACCTGATCGTCCGCCTCGTCTCCGAAAGCCCGGTTGTCGTCTCCCGACTTCGAGAGGGGAGCCACCTCAGATGTCCGGGTCACCACCTCCACCGTAGAAGCCAACTCCACCTGGCTGAGCCACGGGTACGAGACCCGGATGCGACCCCGGGAACCGACGAACTCCGCCGACCAGGAGGGCAGCGCCTCGAAGCTGGTGACGAACTGGCCCATGACTCCACCTTCGTAGAGGATCTGGGCGCCGAAGGTCATGTCGGCCGCTTGGCCGGCCCGGCGGATGAATCCCTCGACCTCGATCGGCCGCCTCTGCAGCACGGCCTGGAACAGGGTGACCGGATAGCAGCCCAGATCCCACACCGAACCCCCGCCCCGGTGGTCCAACCGGATGTCGTCGGAGTACAGCAACGTGAACCCGAAAGTGCCCTGCGCCCAGCGGGGAACCCCGATCACGCCTTGGGAAACCAGCCGGCGAACCAGGGCGGTCTGGGGATGGAAGCGCATCATCGACGCCTCCTGGATGATCACTCCGTTGGCTTCGGCAGCCCCTTTCAACAACTCCATCTCACCGGGATAGATGACCAGCGGTTTCTCGATCAGAGCATGCTTGCCCGCTTGGGCCACCTTCACCCCCCATGAGACATGCAGCCAGTTGGGCAGGGAGACATAGACGACGTCCACCTCGTTGGACGCCAGCATCCGCTCATAGCTGCCGAATGAGTGGGGAATGCCCGCCGCCCGGGCATAGGCGGAAGCTCGGTCGGAGTCCCGGCTGGCTACCGCAGTGATCTCGGAACGACCCGACATGCCGGCCGCCTCGATGATGCGATCGTTTATCCGGGCGGTACCGAGTAGGCCCCATCGCAGGGGTCTTTCACCAGTCGACATCGTCACCCGCCGACTCCTTCCCCGCTGATCGGGGAGTTCAACATAACCTCTTCACCGCCGACCCGGTTCCCGGCACCATCGCGGGTGGGGACCCAATGCTGACGGTCCCCGGCCGTAAGTACGGATGGCAATCGGGAGGCGGTCGACGATGACCCCTAGGTGTCTGACTCCATGTACCAGAACACCGTCTTGCGCTCAACCCACAGACCGACGGCGAACACCACGAGCCCGATGATGGCCACCACGAAGATTGCCGCGATCATCTCGTGGGTTTTGATGAAGGAACGGGCCTCCACCACCAAAAAGCCCAGTCCCTCGGTAGCCACCACCATCTCCGCCACTACGACGTTGGTGAGCGCGTAGGTGATCCCCAGTTTCACGCCAACCATGATGGCGGGGAGGGCGGCAGGAAGCCGGATCCGGCGCAGCAGGGCAAATTCGCTCATTCGGAGAGAACGGCCCAACTCCACAAGCGCCGGGTCAACCCCGGCCAGGCCAAGCCCGGTCTGGATGAGGATGAGAAAGAAGATGGCAAAGCTGGCCAACGCCACTTTCACTCCCACACCGATGCCGAACCAAACCAGGAACAGCGGGACGAAAGCCACCTTGGGAACGATCCGGAACCCGAGCAGCAGTGGGTAGAGAGAACGCCTCAAGAACGGTGAGTAGAAGATCCCGATCGCCGAGGAGAATCCCAAGAGCCCGCCCGCCATGAAGCCAAGAATCATCTCGTAGAAGGTGACGAACCCCGCCTCCACATACTCGACCCGGTTCTCGATCAACGCTTCTACAACCGACGCCGGTGGCGGCAGCACTATCGGATGAAAGTCCCGCCACTCGATCATGAATATCCAGAACAGCAATATGCCTACCAGCACGGCCAGCAACGGCCAGTGATACCAAAGCCGCCGACCGGCCTTCTCCAGCCGCGAGGCTGATCCAGAGGCGAGAGTGCGCTCTATACCCAAAAGGTCAACCTCCGCTCCAGCCAGAGAAACAGAAAGTAGCTGACAATCCCAAACGACGCGATCACCATTATGGAGGCGATGATGAACTCGGTGTTGGAGAACGCCGCCGCTTCCACGATCCGGGAGCCGATCCCGGCGCTACCGGGAACGAGAACCTCGCTCAACACCCCGCCGATGAACGACTCGGTGAGTGCGATCCGCAGCCCGGCCAGGACAAAGGGCAAGGCGAAGGGCAAAGAGACCTTCCTGAAGCCGAACCAGTTGCTGCCCCGTAGTGACCGGGTGAGTTCCACCATCTCCTGCTCCACTCCGTTCAGCCCCGTGATGGTGTTCTCGGTTACCGGGAAGAAGGCCAGCAGTACGGTGACCAGCAGTTTGTACTCGAATCCCACTCCCCACCACAGGATGAGGAGAGGGATGAACACCGCCTTGGGGATCACATAGAGAGACACCAGGATGGGGTGTATGGCTCTTTTCACCGCCTCGAAGTGGTTGATCAGCACCCCCGATACGAACCCCATCACACCTCCCAGGAAGAATCCCCAGGCGATGGTGACCGCAGTGTCGAGCATATTGCCCACCAGGAAGTCTCCCTGGTTCCACAGGACTCCCCAGACCTTGGACGGCGGAGGCAACACCACCGAATGGAAACCGGTGACCCATATAAAACCCTGCCATGCCAGAACGAAGAAGATCGCAAAGACAATGGGGTCGACGAAGCGCCGGATTCTCCCCGTCCGACTGCTCGGAGCAGGTGCTACCGCTTCGGTAGCCGCCTCACTCACTTGCGAGGTCACGGGGATTCCTTGGAGTTTCCATCTCCGTCGGCCTGCCCGATCAGGCGGCGGGTGATCACCACCTGTTCCAGGAAGGCGACACTGTCGCGCATTTCGGCAGTCCGTGGGCGGGGAAGGTCTACGACTATCTCACCCAGAATCTTCCCAGGACGCGCCGACAACACCAGGATCCGATCCGACAGAAAGACCGCCTCGGGAATGTGGTGGGTCACGAACAACACGGTCTTCTGTGTCTCCCTCCAGATCCGCATCAACTCCTCGTTCATGCGTTCCCGGGTGAACTCATCCAGTGCGCCGAAGGGCTCGTCCATCAACAGGAGGGTTGGATCGTGGAGCAATGCCCGACAGATCGACACCCGCTGTTGCATGCCGCCTGAGAGTTGCTTGGGATAAGCGTTGCGGAAGTCATCGATGCCAACCATTCTCAACAGCATCTCCGCCCGCTCTTCGTAGTCCTCGCGGGACATGACCGCACGCTTCTGCGAGGCCAACACCTCGTAGGGGAACATGACGTTCTTGAACACCGTGCGCCACCTCAACAGCGTCGGTGCCTGGAACACGAACCCGATATTGCCTGCCGGACCCACAACCGGGACACCGTCAATCGACACTTCCCCCAGGGTGGGGGGAATGAGACCTGAGACCAGGCGGAGAAGGGTGCTCTTCCCACACCCGCTGGGCCCGATGATGCTGACGAACTCACTATCGGAAACCGTTACGGAGATGTCCCGCAGAGCTTCGACCGTGAGGTCACTGGTCTGGAAGGTCTTCCCCAGACCCTTTAGTTCGATACCCATTTAGTGAGAGTTCTCTGGCGTGGCGGTTTTTGGGGGGGCCCCCCCCCGCCCGGCCCCCGCCCCCCCCCCACAGCCGCCCCCCCCCCACCACAAAAACGGTATGCGGGGGTTTGTCCACCACCCCCCCCGGGGG
>JAPPFC010000051.1:0-81333 GCA_028824015.1 bacterium | reverse complement strand
TGCCTCCACAAATCCATTTTTTATAGTCAGATGCTTTTTCCGGACGTCGTTTCGGGGTTGTTCGGGGTGCCGCGGCCGCTACCAGGAGAGTCCCGGACAACCACTCTACTGAGGCTCGCTCAGCCCAAGAATGGGGAAAGCGGGTTTGACCTGCCCAGCACCGTGGCGAGCGAGTCGCGGGCCGCGTCGAAGTCGTCGATCGGCACGTCGCCGCTGTCAATGATCAGATCAGAGATGAACGCCTGATCGAGAGTCAGTGGGGCATCGAGCAAGAAGTCGTTGATGAAGTCAAGGCTCCGCTGCTTCTTGTCCGGATCGAAGTACCCGATTCCGTCGTCGCGCACATCCTCGGTGAGCATCAGAGTGAGGAATAGCTGCAGGTTGCCGAGGTGGAACTCCCGGGCGTTGGGCTGCTCTTCCAACTCTGGGTTGTACTTGAACAGGGCATCAATTGACTCATTGTGAGCGCTGACGCCCCCTTCTATCACGTACTCATACCCAGCCAGGGCGCCCTCGATGAACCGCCTGACAAGGTCGCGGTTGTTCTCCAGCATCTCGGGACGGGTAATCAGGCCGTTTCCGTAGATGTCCACGGCGCGCCCGACCCAGTAGGTGTCGGGTTCAATGGGCGGATCGGCCAGCCACCACTCCGGCAGGTTGGTGATCCAGTCCATTACGAAGTCGGCCTGTCCGGTGGCGATAGAGCCGATTCCGGCGCCGTCCACATACTGCCAGTCGACATCGTCGTAGTTGATGCCCACCGAACCGGCGAAAGCCTTGAACAACTGGTCGTTCTCGTCACCGGCGTCGACCGCGCCCCGTAGGCCCACCAGGCTGGTCGGATCGTCACCACTCACCCCGGCGTTCGGGGCAGCATAGACCGCGGTTGGTGCGGTAGATGCGATGGCGGCGATTTCCACCAGCGGAAGTCCTTCGCTGATCGTGCGCATCACCGCGCCCACACCGGCGAATCCGAAGTCACCCTCGCCCAGGCCGATCCGGGCGGAAGTGTCACCGGAACCGTAACCCCGGGTGATCTGTACCGCTATGTTGCGCTCGGCCCAAAAACCCTTGTCCAGAGCAACATAGAAGGGCGAGGTCTGTCCCTTCGGTACCCAGTCCAATATGAAGAAGACCTGGTCTACGCCTCCTTCGTCGGCAGCCTCGTCAGCCGGCTCGTCGGCGCAGGCCGCTGCGATCAGGGCTAAGGCGAGCACCGCCACGAGGTATTTGCGAATGCGACTCATAATCATTCCTTTCCTTTCTCTCTAAAACACAACTGGAGGGGCGACTCCTGTGCAAGAAGCGCCGCTGACTCGCCCAGCCTACCCTAACACGCCTTCGGTGCGCGCTACCCCATAACCGTGGCCAGAATCTAATGGCTGTTCAAGCAATCAGCGGAATGCGGGAAGCACTTCTTCGGCCAGCAGGCGGATCTGGCCCCGATAGTCGTTGAACACGAGTCGCAGGTCGAAGATGAGATGATCCACACCGGACTCCAGCATGGAGGCGACCTGCCGGCGGCATTGGGCCGGTGAGCCCGTGATGAGCAGACCGGCGAGATCCTCTACGGTTTCGAAACGGCCTGACGGGGGCTTGAGCCAGTCCTTGGCGCCCTCCGCGCTGCCGGCCAAGATGCTGACGGCTTGGCGGGCTGTCTCCAGGTGCTTTCCATCACCGGAGTCAACCAGTGTGATCGGCATACTGGCAATGTCAAGTTGCCGGCCGGTCCTGGCGCCGTAGCGGCCTGCCAACTCCATGCGCGCTCGGAAGGTATCGCGGGGAAGCCGCCCGGCTATCCAGCCGTCAGCCAGCTGGTAGGCCCGGCGCACAGCCGCCTGGCTGACCCCCCCGTAGTACAGCATCAACCCTTCGCCCGGAGCCGGGTCGATGCCCACGGGGGCACTTCCGGTCGCCGCACCTCGCAGTGCCTTGACGGTCTCCTCGAACATCTCGACCCTGCTGCCGTAGTCCAACCCCAGGGATCCGAAGTTCTTGGATCCGACGCCCAGGCCCAGCCCGATCGCCAGCCTGCCCTCAGCCAGGCTCCAAAGGGTCCCCACCTCCTGGACCAGGCGTAGGGGATGCCGGTTGGGCAGGAGTACCGCCGTCCCAAGAGTGATGCGTCGAGTAACCGCGGCGACCGCGGCCAGAGTGAGCAGCGGCTCGTAGAAGGTTGTTCCACCCGCCTCGAGAAGAAGCCCGTGAGGGGTTCCCGCCACCAAGCGGTCCCGCACCCACAGAGAATCGAACCCGCTTTCTTCGGCGAGCCGCGCCACCTCCAACAACTCAGCAACATGCGGTTCCGCTCCGAAGTGCGGGAGCACCAGCCCGAATCGGGTCGGAAGCCTATCGACCATCGGACCCTGCGGCAAGGTGCTGCCCCAACCAATCGCCTATGTGGTGTATGACCGACCGAAAGGCTTCTCCATGATGGACTTGGTGGTGACCGATTTCCGGGATGATCACCAATCGCTTGGGGTCTTCGGCCATGCGCCACATTCTTCGTGATTCTTCCACTGGAATCATGGTATCTCCTCCGGCATGGATGAACATGGCCGGCTTGGGTGGCGTGTACGGCAGAGTCGACTCGGGCCGGAATGCTGCGATCTGTTCGGCCGACTCCAAGGTGGTGGTGAAAGCCATGTGTGGATACTGCTTTTCCACCCGCAGCCGCCATGCCCTGGCCTCCTCGTCACGCAGCAGTATCTCATCGGGATCCACCGTCTCGCTGGGAGCGCCTTCGGATCTGCGGCGGCGGTCCTCGGCCAGGCGGGAACGAAAGGACTTCCATTGCTCCGGTGTCCGTACGGCCGCCAGGTGGCGCTCGCCGCTCCCATAGCCCACCACCGAAATGACCGCCCGGCAGCGGCTGTCGACCGCCGCCGCAACCGCAACCGCCCCTCCGTAACTCACCCCCAACAGGCCAATACGACCCGCGTCCAGTCCAGGTCTGCCCTCCACGTATCCCATCGCGGCCCGGATGTCATCGACGTGCTCGTCGGGGAAACACCGTCCCCGTTCGCCACCACTGGCCCCGAATCCCCGGTAGTCAGGGATCAACACCGCGAAGCCCAGGGAAGTCAGGGCTTCGCCCCATTGGGGCATCAGTTCCTTAACGCTTCCCCACCCCAGACACACCACCACCACCGGGTATCCGCTTGGAGGCGGGCCTGCGGAGGGAAGGTAAAGGTCCGCCGCAAGGGTGACGCCGGAAGGGGAGGGAAACTTCAACGTTTCCATGGCCGGAGCCTCCTTTCGGGGTGGGAAGCCGCCAGGCGTCGTCTCTTGGTTATGCGAAAGCGGGGGCTACCGCAGCTGCGAAGTGATCGAGTTGCTCGAGCAGATGATCGACCGTGTGGTAGACGAACTTCATCTCGTAATGGTTCACGCCTGCTTCCACGTAACGACCGATCTTCTCACCAACATCGTCAGCGCTTCCGATCAATCCCGCTGCCCTGATGGCCTCCTGGGTGGCGGTGTGATCAAACCCCTCGGTCAGAACTCCAAGGGTTCTCCGGGCGCTGGAGACCGCCTCTTCCGTGGTTTCCGCCAGAGAGACGTACACCTCGGTGGCGATGTCGAACTCGGTACCTCCCCGTCCCTTCTCACTGGCAAGCCGGTCCAGGTTCCTGATCCGACCGGGGTACTCATCAGGGGGGATCCAGGGCGGTATCCACCCGGTCGAATACTCAGCGGTGATGTCCATGGCGGTGGGTCCATGGCCGCCCGTCCAGATCGGCGGGTAGGGCTTTTGCACCGGCTTCGGCCAGATCTCGGTCTCGGGAAAGCTAAAGTACTCACCTTCGTAGGAGGGGTAGTCCTCGGTCCAGATGACCTTCATGGCTCTGAGGTAGTCCCTCGTCACATGGTATTTGGTCTTGCGAGGGATCCCCAGCACTTCGAAATCCACATTGTGGGTGCTCTTGGGAGCCCCGGTGCCGATCCCGAATATGACGCGGCCGTTGCTCAATTGGTCGATGTTGGCAACCTGCTTGGCCGCTACCAAGGGGTTCCGGTAGGGAAGGCACAGAACCGCCACCCCGATGCGGATCCGTTCGGTGATCCCCGCCAGGAAGGCCATGTTGGTCAACGACTCGAAGAAAACAGGAGGAGAATCGGCGGCCTCCACTGCTTCCCGGGACCCGCAGGAGACATGGTGACGGTCCTGGAAGGTCGTCCAAGCCAAGAAGTCATGCACCCAAACCGCGTCGTAGCCCAATTCCTCGCAACGCACGGCCGATCTCCGAATGTCCTCGGTATTCGCCAGTGGTCCCGCGACCGGAAGCCGCACTCCGAACTCTGTAGCCTTCGTCATAGAGCCAATCCTCCTGGGTGTCTGACGACCAGAATTCTACACTCCGGGGGTCGTGCGTATTCTTTGACAGCGTGAATGCCGGACCGTTCGCCAGAGATTGGCTGGAGAGACGCCGGCCCGATCTGGTGGCAATGGTGGAGTTGTTGGTAAACACCGAAAGCCACGCCGCCCAACCCGACGGAGTCGCAAAAGTGGCCTCGCTGGTCGTGAGGAAACTCGCGGCTCTGGGATTCACCTTCACCGAGATTCCGCCTCAACCACTCCCCCCCTCTCTCGACTGGCTGGAAGAATTGATGTCGCCCGGTGTTCCCTACCATCATCTGGCGTCCTCCTACTCGGGAACTCGAAGGGGTGAGAGGCCGGGCCGACTTCTGCTTGTCGGAGACCTCGACACAGCCTTTCCCCATGGAAGCCCGACGAGCAGGGGATTTCGTGTCCGCGGAGGGAAGGCATTCGGCCCCGGCATAGCCGACATGAAGGGTGGCCTGGTGGTGATGGTTGCCGCATTGGAAGCCCTGCACCACCTCGGGGTGGAACTTCCCGAGATAGCGGTGGTCCTTTCCGGAGACGAGCAGGCGGGCAGCCTCGGGTCCCGCCAAACCGTGGAGCAGGCCTCGGTGGGCGCAGACTGGTGCCTGGGTCTGGAGTGCGCCCGCCAAGGCGGAAAGCTCATGTCCGCACGCGGACACATCGGAGTGGGAAGGTTGACCGTGGAGGGAAGGGAGTCTCACACCGGGTCCGCCCACGCACAGGGCCGCAACGCCCTCGATGCCCTGGCTCGACTGATCATCGGGTTCAACCGCCTGACCAACCCGGAGGACGGCACCTACATAACGGTGACCATGGCCCATGGCGGTCGGCGGCGCAGTGTAACGCCCGCTCACGCCTCGGCGGTGGTGGACATCCGCACCCGGGGCCCCCGATTCTGGGAGGATGTGGTCCGGCGCATGCAGGCTCTGGCGACTTCGGTGGAAACGGAAGCCAAGGTAAATGTCGAACTCCTGGCCCACAATCATCGACCGGGTGTCCGCCCGGACCAGGGGACCTATCACCTGCTCTCGATAGCCGAACGGGTGGGCGAACAGCTGTCTTTCAAGATCGAGGCCTTCGAGTCGGCAGCCGCGGGGAGCGTGTCGTTCCGAAAGCCCGGGACCGCCACCCTGGATGGGTTGGGTCCCGTGGGAGGTGGCCTGATGACCTCCGAAGAACACATAGAGATCGACAGTTTGGTGTCCCGCGCCGCCCTCCTGGCAGGAATCATCAGCGAGTTGTCTCTCTCCAAAGTCGCTATGGCCGAATAGGTCCCCGGCCCCGGGCAACCGCACTCTGGGCCCGGTTGCCCGGGCCTTTCGGAAACCCATCGGAAACGGTGGCGTGAGGATCTTGCCTGGTTACCCTTCGACAGGTTGACGAAACATCGTGATCACGCCTGTTGTGATCGGTATCCGTCGATCGGCATCCGATGAAAGGAACAAAAGCCAAGATGACCGTTACAACCACCAGGATCCGGGGTGGGACGATCCAGACTCCGGATGGAGGAATCAAGGCCGACCTGCTGGTCTCGGGAGAAAAGGTCGCCGGTTTGCTGGAGCCTTCCAGTCCGGTATCCGCCGACAGTGAGATTGATGCCGCAGGAAAGTGGGTCCTTCCGGGACTCATCGACCTGCATGCCCACACCCGGTCCCCCGGATATGAGCAGAAAGAAGACTTCCTTACCGCCTCCCGGGCCGCGGCGGCAGGCGGGTACACGACTTTTGTCGACATGCCCAATGTGGAACCACCCACGGTCACAGTAGAGCTCTTCGAGCAGAAGAAGGCTGTGGCAGACGAATTGTGCATTGTCGACTGGGGCCACTTCGTGGGGCCCACCCAAGTGGACGAGATCCCCAAGCTGGCGAAGGCGGGAGCAACCGGTTTCAAGTTCTTCCAGGTGACCGGCGGTTACCCCCATGATCCGCGGTTGGCCATCGCCGACCCCGCCCGTCTGCTTGACACCTTTGAGGCCATTGCGGAGACCGGCCTGCTCTGTGTGGTGCACCCCTTTGCCCAGACTCTCTTCGAGAGCCTCTATCACCGAGAGGTCGCCAAAGGCAGGGCAGGAGACATATTCACTTTCAGTGATGTCTATACCCGAGACATCGTGTGGCGGTTGGCGGTGGCAATCCTGCTGGAGGTTCAAAGGGAAACCGGCATGCGGATGCAGGTAGTCCACACCCACGCTCCCGGCAGCTTCCGCCTCCTCGCTCAGGCCAAGGCTGACGGAGTTCCGGTGACAGTGGCAACCGATCCCAAGTACTTCCATCTGCGGGAAGAAGACATCCGAAGCCAAGGCGCTCGGGCAATACCGGGGGGAGCGGTAACTACCCATCCCGATCGCATGGCGGCCATCTGGGAGGCGCTGGACAGCGGCGTTATCGACATCGTCGACTCCGACCATGCTCCCCACCTGCTCGAGGAGCTGACCCTTATGGAGGAGGATCCGCTCATCGGACCCTTCGGGTCACCCCACTACGAGCACCTCTTCTCCTTGATGCTGTCCGATGTGCAGGCGGGCAACCTCCGCCTGGGCAGGTTGATCCATGCCTTGACGGAGGCACCCGCCCGGATCCTGGGCCTGTATCCGAGGAAAGGAGCCCTCCAACCAGGATCGGACGCCGACCTGGTGATTGTTGATCCCGATCTGGCTTACCAACCCCAGGACGGGCAGATGGAAAGCAAAAGCAACTGGACTCCCTATCACGGGCGCGATTTCGTGGGGAAGCCGATTCTGACCATGTTGCGGGGGACAGTCATCTATCGGGACGGCCGGATAACCGTGGAGCCGGGATACGGCCGTTACATCGCCGGGGTCCCTCAGGAGCAGTCGCCCGAGCGGCCCGCCGATATGCACCCGGGCCTGCACATGCGACCCATGGCCTGACCCCACCGGCCAAACGACAAGCCCTCTCATTGACAGACTGGAAGGGCAGATGGAATTCGGTGTGCTGGTCTCGCACTTCGGCCGGTAACAGCTGGAGCGGTTGGCCGAATGGGTCCTGCCCGAGTTGGGAGAATGATCCCCGGGCTATCCCGTTTGCCCAACCGGATGACCGGTCGACCGTAACAGGCCCTCGGTTGGAACGCCACAAGCCCGGGGTCAACCGCCCGCAGTCTGCAGGGCGCCCACCGAGACATCGCTGACCGGGTTCCACAGCATCCAGCCCAGGTCGAACCCCTCTGCGGCATCGATGGACGCCCGCACCTGGGAATCCCGGTATCCGAAGTCCTGCAGCCAGGGGCGGATCACCACCCCGGTGTGCACCCGGGCAACGGCGTCCGCCAGGGCCTGGCCGACCACCTCGCCGGGGTGGTTGTTGGGCACCTCGAAGCCGAACCATCCGGTGTCATAGTGGCTGGGATACAACATGGGCGAGACGACGTCCAACGTCTCGGTGATCTTCTCCCATTGCTGTCCGATGCCGCCGTCATCGGGCACCGTCGTCAAGAATCCGAAGATGTCGGCCGCCACCGCGCATCCCATGGGCCAAAGCAGGGCGCGGGCCTCCTCCAGGAAGGAGGTGATGGCCGCCACCCGGGAGTCCGGGTCGATCGGGCCGTCAAAGGTGGCGGATGGACGGCGGGAGTCGGGGAATCGTATGTAGTCGAACTGAATCTCATCCACCCCCAGCTCACAGGCCTCCACCGCCAACTCCAGCGCATAGGCTCGGGCGTTCTGATCCGTGGGATCCAAGAAATACTGATTGCCCTGCTGGTAGGGCCGGTCGTAGTAGGCGTCCCACACCGCCATGGTGGGGAGCTTCACGCTGGCGGTGGGATCCTGGAAGGCCACGATCCTGCCGATCAGATAGATGTCCTTCTTTTCCAGGGAGTCGGCGATCCCGGCCAGGTCGTACTGGGGATACACGGCTCCCACCTCGCGGGCCACCTCAACCTGGGAGTCGTAGAAGATCAATCCCGTCTCGTCCTTGAGATCCAACATCACCCCGTTCAACTCGGTCTCATCCACCAGCCTCACCATGGCGTCCCATTGCTGACGGTCCCCGGCCGCCGTTCCTGAAACGTGCACGGCCTTCACCACCAGGGGAGTGATGACCACATCGGCGTCTCCCGGGCCTCCATCCCACTCGTACTGGGCGCCCACCCAGGCGGGTCGGGTCACCGACACGTCGCCCTGCTCCACTCCTTCCAGCAGGAACCTCCCATCGGGGTCGGTCACCGTGCTGGCCGACCCGGAACTCACCAGTGCTCCCTCGACGGGAACCTGGCCCAGGTCTGTCACTCTTCCCCGCAGAGTCCTCGGCTTGAGGTAAACCTTCACCGATTCCTGGGCCGGGCCGGCAACCGTAACCGTCCTTTGCAGGTGGCCCGGTGAGACCAACACATAGCGGCGGCCATCCGAAACCCACTCCAGTTCAACTGCCCCATCCAGGTCGGTGATCCCCACCACCTGCCCTCCCTGGAGAACCGTAACGTCTCCCATGGGCCGGCCATTCCCATCCAACGCATAGAGAATGAAGGGTTGATCGTCACGGAAGAGCAGCCAAGCCATCCAGAACACCCAGGTGATGGTGACCAGGGTCAAAACCCTCCGTGCCCATAGTCTGCGCCAAGACATATCCGACAACCGAGATTAGATATCTCCCTAAGGTATGTCCCCATGTTCGGTTTCCTGCTGTCGGTGGTGATAGCCGCCCTGGCCGGGGGTATCGGCGCCCGGCTGGCCGGCAGACGCTCCACCGGCTGCTGGGCCTCCATCGCCTTGGGTTGGGTCGGCTCTCTGCTGGGTACCTGGCTGGCGGGTCTCATGGGTTGGCCGACAATCTGGGAGATCCAGGGGTTCCCCGTGGTATGGGCAATATTCGGCGCAGCCCTATTCGTGGCCGTGCTCAACTTGCTGAGCGGGCAAGGAACCCGCCGACAGCCCCCCTCGTGAGTTAGTCCGGGCATTGCCGGAACGGCTCAGCCGATCGCGCCCGCCTCAGCCATGTTCAACTCGATCAGCCGGTTCATCTCCACCGCATACTCCATCGGGAGTTCCTTCACGATCGGTTCGATGAACCCGGCCACCACCATGGACGTGGCCTGGTCCTCGGAGAGACCTCGACTCATCAAATAGAACAACTGCTCCTCTCCCACCTTGGAGACGGTGGCCTCATGACCGATCTCGGCGTCGTTCTCCTCGATCTCCATGTAGGGATAGGTGTCGGACCGGGAGTCCTCGTCGAGAATCAGGGCGTCGCAGCGGACGAAGCTCTTGGACCGCTCCGCGCCGGGCTCGACTCTCACCAGGCCCCGGTATCCCGCCCGACCCCCCGCCCGGGAAATGGACTTGGAGACAATGGTCGAGGTGGTGTCGGGAGCCACATGCACCATCTTGGCGCCGGCGTCCTGATGCTGCCCTGAGTTCGCAAAGGCGATTGACAACACCTCTCCGTGAGCCCCCGGCTCCATCAGCCATACAGCCGGATACTTCATGGTCAGCTTGGACCCGATGTTCCCGTCCACCCATTCCATCGTCGCGTCCCCATAGGCGGCCGCCCGCTTGGTGACCAGGTTGTAGACGTTGTTCGACCAGTTCTGGATGGTGGTGTAACGACACCGGCCGCCCCGCTGGACAATGATCTCCACCACCGCCGAATGGAGGGAATCGGTGGTGTAGACAGGCGCCGAGCAGCCTTCCACATAGTGGCAGTAAGCACCCTCGTCGACGATGATCAGAGTGCGTTCGAACTGGCCCATGTTCTCGGAGTTGATCCTGAAGTATGCCTGCAGGGGCTGTTCGACATGCACGCCGGGCGGCACATAGATGAAGGAGCCGCCCGACCAGACCGCCGAGTTGAGAGCGGCGAACTTGTTGTCATTGGGGGGGATGACAGTCCCGAAGTACTTCTTCACCAGGTCGGGATACTCCCGTACCGCGGTGTCCATGTCGCAGAAAAGCACCCCCATCGCCTCGAGGTCCTCCCGATTGCGGTGATACACGACCTCGGATTCGTACTGGGCCGTTACCCCGGCCAGGAACTTCCGTTCCGCCTCGGGGATACCCAACTTCTCATAGGTCTCCTTGATCTCATCGGGGACCATATCCCAGGTGTGAGCCTGCTCCTCGGTGGGCTTGACGTAGTAGTAGATGTCATCGAAGTCGATGTCGTTGAGCAACCCTCCCCCGCCCCAGGTGGGAATGGGTCTGGCCAGGAACCGCTTATAGGCGCGGAGCCGGAAGGAGAGCATCCACTCCGGTTCCTCTTTCATAGCCGACATCTGCCGGATTATGTCTTCTGACAGCCCCTTCTGCGGCTTGAAGACATAGTCGTCCTCCGAATCGTGCCACCCCAGCTTGTAGGCGCCGAGATCGATATCAACGGTTGCCACCACTCACCTCTTCATTGCGCTAGACCGTTGATCCCAATGGTAACAGCCGTTCAGAAATAGCACATCCCGGTTGGCTTTTTTAAGGGGCGGTCGAAGCAGTCAGGGGAAGGATCGGCGTCAGCGGTACCCGGCGGGCCGCCTCCAGCACCCAGAAACGAGGCGCCTCCCGGGACCAGGCGCCCAGGATTCTCTCCGCCAATGGGCTGTGGGTGTGCTGGAGATGCAGGCTCACCAGGCGACGGATCTCCTCGGCGTCCTGGCCGGTTGGTCGGCGCACCGCAGGAGAGGTGTCGGCCAGATAACCGTGCAGTCGGAACTCGGGATCCCACACATAGCTCACTCCGCCGGTCATTCCTGCCGCGAAGTTGGCGCCCACCGGACCCAGGATCAAGGCCCTCCCTCCCGTCATGTACTCACACCCATGGTCCGAACATCCCTCCACCACCGCCGTCCCTCCCGAGTTGCGCACCGCAAACCGCTGACCCACCGCCCCCGACATGAGCAGAAGCCCGCCGGTCGCGCCGTACATGACGGCATTGCCGCCCGCCTGGGGAGAGACCTCCGGGTGGTCGGCGTTCCGGCGGGGCACCACCACTATCTGTCCGCCCCCCATGCCCTTTCCCACGTAGTCATTGGCGACGCCGTCCAGGCGAAGGGAGATACCGGGGGCCAGCCAGGCGCCAAGGCTCTGGCCCGCCGTACCGGACAGCATCACCGAGACCGAACCCTCCGGCAGACCCTCGGCGCCGTACCGGGCGGTGACCATCCCCGAGAGGCGGGCGCCGACAGTGCGGTCCGTGTTGGAGATCGGGTAGGAAAGCCGGATGGGAACCTCGCCCTCGATCGCCTCTTTTGCCTCGGCGGCCAGCCGCCGGGAAAGCTTGGAGACCGCGAAGGGCCGATACCCGGGGTGACGGGAGTGTGAGTCGAAGCGGACCAACAACTCCGCCAGGCTGGCTGCGAGCGGATGATCCACGGGCGCCAGCAGGTCGGATCTGCCCACCACCTCATCCAGGGTCCTGGCGCCCAGCAGCGCCAGGTAACGCCTCACCTCCTCGGCCAGCATCCGAAAGACCGAGACCACCTGGTCCACCTCCCCCGCGTAGCGGGCGCGAAGATCCTCCCTCTGGGTGGCGATTCCCACCGGACAGGTGTTGAGATGGCACTGGCGGACCATCTTGCATCCCAGCGCCAGGAGGGGCAGGGTGCCGAACCCGAAACGGTCGGCGCCCAACAGGGCGGCGATTACCACATCCCGGCCGGTGCGCAGCCCTCCGTCGGTCTCCAGTTCCACCTCCCCCCGCAAACCGTTGACGGACAGGGTCTGATGGGCCTCGGCCAATCCCAACTCCCAGGGCGACCCGGCATGCTTGATCGATTCGAGGGGCGAGGCCCCGGTGCCTCCCTCAGTGCCGGATATGAGGATCACATCGGCCCTGGCTTTCACCACCCCCGCCGCGATGGTTCCCACTCCCGGTTCGGAGACCAGTTTGACCGAGACCCTGGCGGACGGCTTGAAGGTCTTGAGGTCATAGATGAGCTGTGCCAGGTCCTCGATCGAGTAGATGTCATGATGCGGGGGCGGGGAGATGAGAGTCACCCCCGGTTTGGTATGGCGCAGCCGGGCAATCTCCGGAGAGACCTTGTGCCCGGGGAGTTGGCCGCCCTCCCCCGGCTTGGAACCCTGCGCCATCTTGATCTGCAACTCCTTGGCCGAGTGGAGGTAGCCGGGAGTAACCCCGAACCGGCCGCTCGCCACCTGCTTTATGGAGGAGTTGCGGGGAGTCCCGTAGCGGTCGGTGCCCTCCCCTCCCTCCCCGGAGTTGGAGTGACCCCCGATCCGGTTCATGGCTTCCGCCAGCGCCTCGTGCGCTTCCTTGGAGAGGGCTCCGTGAGACATCGCCGACGTGACGAAGCGGCGCATGATTGCCTCGGCCGGCTCAACCTCCGACACCAGGACCGGGGTCCTCTCCACGAAGGTGCAGAGGTCGCGCACATGGGTTACGGGCCGTTGCTGGATCGTTTCCAGGTAGCGATCCCAGTCGTCCTGGTTTCCGGATCGGGCCGCTTTATGCAGAGCGAGAACCACCCTGGGACTGGTTACGTGGAACTCTCCCCCTCCACGCTGCTTGTAGAAGCCGCCTGGCTGCACCTCACCCGCCGAGTAGAGGGAATGCAACCGCAGGGTGTTCCAGGCGAGGTGATCGAAACCCCGGCCGGACAGCCTGCTGGAGGTGTTGGGAAAGGCGTAGTCCAGCACTTCCGGCTCAAGCCCCAACGCCTCGAACAACTCACTCCCCCGGTATGCCGAGACCGTGCAGATTCCCATCTTGGACATGACTTTCAAGAGCCCGTTCTGCAGGGCGTTCCGGTAGTTCTCCTGGGCCTCCACTGGGTGGACTTTCAGGACTCCCTCTTGGGCCATGTGCATGACTTCCCGGATCGCCAGATAGGGATTGACGGCCGAGGCGCCGTATGCGATCAAGCAAGCCAGGTCGTGGGAGTCCCGGGTCTCCCCCGAGACGGCGACTATCGAGACCGATACCCGCAGCCCGCTCTCTATCAGACGTTGGTGGACCGCCCCCACCGCCAGCAGCATGGGAACGGGCGCATGGGCGCCGTCGACCTCCCGGTCGGAGAGCACGATGATCGAGGCTCCCTGTTCGGTGGCCTCCACCGCTTCCTCACATATCTGATCAAGTCGGCGCTTCATCCCGTCCTGTCCCTCCACAGCCGGCCACACGCAGGGAATCCAGTGGGAAAAGAAACGTGGATCTCCCGATCTCACCACCGTCTCCAGTTCGGCGAGGGAAAGCACCGGTGAGAGGAGTTCCATCCTGGCGAAGGGCCGGTAGCTGTCCTCCAGGAATGATCCCCTTCCTCCCAGGTAGGTTCGCAGCGACATCACCGACTGTTCCCGGATGGGGTCCATGGGCGGATTGGTCACCTGGGCGAATTGCTGGTGAAAGTAGTGGGCAAGCCGTCGGGGCCTCCCTGAGAAGGCCGCCAGGGGGGTGTCGCTTCCCATCGAACCGAGCGGGCTCTTGCCGAGGGCCATCTCCGCCAGGATCAGCCGGCGTTCCTCGGCCGTGTAACCGAACACCCGGCACAGCCTGTCACGCTCTATCTCGAAACGCACCTCGGCGGAGAACGGCTTCTGTATGTAGAGGGTCTGGTGTTCCATCCACTCCCGGTAGGGCCGGAGGCGGCACAACTCCGGACGTATTTGATCGCTGAACCGTATCTCGCCGGTCTCGCCGTCGAAGAGCACCATCTCACCCGGGCCAAGCTGGCCGGTCCGCTCAGCCCACACCTCCTCCGACGGGCACACTCCGGCCTCCGAAGCCACAATCAGCATCTCGGGGCTGATCGTCCAGCGAGCGGGTCGCAGACCATTCCGGTCCATGGCCGCCAGCAACGACACCCCGTCGGTGACCGCCAACGCCGCCGGGCCGTCCCACGGCTCGGTCAGGGAAGCGTGGTACTCATAGAAGTCCTGCTCGTCCGGGTCGAGCGTGGGCGCACTCTCCCAAGCGGGCTGAATGAGCATCTCTTTGATATGGGGAAGAGACCTGCCGGTGCGGAGCAGCAACTCGAATACGTTGTCCAGACTGGCCGAATCCGAGAGCCCTGGTTGCACGAAGGGTTGCAGGTCCCTGGTCCGTTCCCCCCACACGGTCGAAGTCACGCTTTGTTCCCGAGCCTTCATCCAGCTCCGGTTTGCCGATATGGTGTTGATCTCCCCGTTGTGGGCGAGACAGCGGAAAGGCTGGGCGATCTCCCATGCCGGGAAGGTATTGGTCGAATAGCGCTGGTGGAAGATGGCAAAAGCGGTTTCGTAATCGGGATCATTCAAGTCCCAGTAGAAGTCGGCAATGCGCGCCGCGGTGAAGAGGCCCTTGTAGACGACGGTCCGCGCCGAGGCGCTGGGTATCGAGAACGTAGCCAGGCCCTCTCCGGCACTCTCCATGCGTTTTCTCGCCAGCAGCATCAAGCGCTCGAACTCCTCGACATCGAAGGCGTCCGGTACGGCGACCAAGGCCTGGCGTATCACCGGCATCAGCCTTCGGGCGCGGTTGCTGAGCGCTTGGGGATCGATGGGTACCGAACGCCACGCCAAAAGGGGGATGCCCTCGGTCGACAGGGCCTCGGCCACCACCTGCTCTCCCGCCCGGGGGTCTTCGGCGGGGAGAAAAGCCATTACAACCCCCAGCCGGTCGGGAGGAGCGACTCCCACGCTCCGCAGGTACCTGGACAGGAGCCGGTGGGGGATCTGGGTCAGAAGGCCGGCGCCGTCTCCGGTGCCGTCGGCAACCTTGGCTCCCCGGTGGTCCAACCGGATCAGACACTCCACGGCGAGCCTGGTCATCCGATGGGACGGCCGGCGGTTCCGGGCAGCGATCAGCCCCACCCCACAGGCGTCGTGATGGTAACGAGCCGCCAGATCGTTTATCAGTTGTGAAGCCTGCACATGCTCCCCCGGTAAGAAACCATTAACCTACCGAAAATCGCTTATATCAATAATCCGCCCAGCCGCCGTGACCTGCCGAAAGAACCGTCACAAGGGACGCCGATCCGATGCCGGTAATGGTGGTGGGCGCCGACACCCCGGTGGGTGAGGTGATCATCGAAGATTTGATCGAACCCGACCGGGAGGTACGAGCGTTCGTCTCCGATCCTTCCATCGGGGTGCGCCTCAAGGAAGCCGGCGTAAAGGTTGCCTTGGGCGATGTCTCGGACGCCTCCCACGTCTCCGCCGCATGCCTGCGGTGCCACACAGTGGTCCTGGTGTGCGACGCCGGCAGCGACGGACGGGAGATCTCCTTCGCGGCCGACGCCACAGAACTCTTCACCCAGTGGGCTCAGGCGGTCTCCGACGCGGGAGCAAGGAGGGTGATCTGGGTAGCCAACCATCCGGTCCCCGAAGCTCAGGTACCCGAACGGGCGACCGTGAACAGTGATCTGTCCCCCGCAGAGATTGCCAACCGGGTGGCTGACCTGGACGACGCGGCGGCTCTCTGAGTCCCACGCAGTCCTTCACAGCGGCCGATCCGTACCCAAATCGACTGCGAGACCTAGAGCATTAGGGAACCAAGTCCCTCCAAGAGCAGGTCTATTGACTCCTCGGTGACGGTGGCCGGAGGGGAGACCCTCACCCAGCCGGCACGGTCGGCCAGCACCACCCCGCGTTCTCTCATTGCCTCCACCACCTGCCCCGAGTCCCGGCCGGGGATCCTGAAGGTGAGGATTCCCGCCCGCTCTCCCGGGTCCCTCCACGGCCGTCGTAGTTCGCACCCGATTCTCTCCAACTCCTCCTCCAGCCGGTCCATCGCCGCCGAGATGCGGCCGCTGATCGACTCCACACCTGCCATCCGGATCACTTCGCAGGCCGCCGCCAGGGCCACCGCCCCCATCACCGGATCGCTGCTCATCTGAAAGCGGGCGGCCGCCGCGGCGGGAGGATGGGGAGGAGGCGTCTGGAAGTCGAGGGGTTCGGCGACCCCCATCCATCCGGTGAGACTGGGTTCCAGACGCTCGACGGCGCGGTCGGACACCATCATCGCAGCCCCGCCGAATCCGGCCCTCATCCACTTGTGGCTACCCGCAGCCACCACATCCGACGAGGCGCTGTCCACCGGGAAGGCCCCCATCGACTGGATGGCGTCCACCACCAGCAAGGGTGCCGGGAAGGCTTCCCGGATTTTCGCCAGATCCGTCCGAAAGCCGGTGGCGAAGTCGACATGGCTTACCGCCACAACCCGGGTGGAGGCATCGACGAACGGCCGGAGGTGGTCGGGAGTGAGGCGAAGATCCGGGAGGGGGACCCGGCGCACCTCGTCAATCAGGCCAGCTTGGCGGGCGCGGATCCACGGATAGAGATTGGTGGGGAACTCGGCTCCGGGGACCACCACATTCCCGCCCCGGAGGCCGAAAGCGACATGCAGGAGCGCCGCCCCGGTGGTGTGCGTGACGCCGACCCTCGAAACGTCTGTGTCCAGGAGCCCGGCGAGGGCCCGCCGGCCCCGCCTCACCCCCTCCTCCAGAAGAGTGCTCAGGTTCCCGGTGGCCGAGCAGAAGTCCGATACATAGTCGGCAACCCGGCTCTTCACCAGCTTGGAAACCGGGGAGATGGCCGCGGAATTCATGAACCCCGGGGGCTCGCGAAACTGCTCCCGATATGGGGCGGGGAGCGGGGGGAGAGTCATCGGGTCTGCGCCTCCTTGTCTAGAGGAGCGAAACACCCACCAACGCGCCCAGTTCTTCCAGGGCGTCGATGGGATCTGTCACTTTGATCGTGGTCATACCCATCTTAAGGGCGGTCTTGAGGTTGACGCCAATGTCGTCCAGCATCACCGCTTCGCCGGGCTCCACGCCCAAGCGAGCGAGCGTTATGCGGTAGATCTCCGGCTCGGGCTTGCGAACCCCCTCCACGTAGGACTCGACCACCATGTCAAAGTGGTCCGCCACCGACGGGGCGTTCAACCCCTTCCAGTTGTTGGTGACGGCCGCCACCGCCAACCCCTCCTCGCGCAACCGGCGCACCGCCGCCAGCATGAGGGGACGGATCGCCACATCGGCTTCGATCCTTCTCATCATCCCCGCCACATCCAGATCCACCCCAATCCGGCGCGCCTCCTCTGTCAGGCCCCGCTCGAAGGTCTCGGCGCTGATCTCTCCCCGTTCGTGCCGGGCCCAGGCTCCCCCTGCTCCCGCCTCCGTCACGATCCGTCCCACGGTCCCGGCCGACAGACCCCGGTCGGCCTCGAAGGAGGAGATGGTATGGAGGGGCGATTCGAAGATCACTCCTCCCAGATCGAACAGGACCGCCTTTATCCGGGTCATGCCCTGGGGCGCCGGCGCCGGCGCACCGTGAAGCGCAGTCGATGAACGGGTTCCTCGTCGAGATGGATGACGAAGGAGTAGTCCCCCTCCGACTGGAAGGGAAGCGAGTTGAAGGTGAAGGCTATCGGGTATCCGAAGACCGATCCGGGGGGGAGTCTGGAAGGCTGCTTGACGGGGATCCTTCGTTGAAGCATCCTCGGCCCCATGACGCTCCTTCCATCCTGGTCCTGGAGGTCCACGCCCACTTTCACCGGGGACTTGTCCCAACCCCACGGGAAGGTGACCCTCAGGCCGATCCCCATGGTGGAGTGCCGGGTTGGGAGAGTCCCCACCAGAAGCTGGTCCCAACCGCCTCCCAGGGCGAACAGCTTCCCTCCCACCACCTGCACGGCGTCTGCCAAAAAGGCGAAGTCAATCGACGGCTTCAGCCCGGAAAACCCTATCTCCGATATATCCATTAATCCGCAGTCACCGCCGCGGAGGTTACATGAAAGGCTTCCCGCCCCCGGAGGGAACGGGAGTGCTTGGTAAATTGTCTCCACAAACCAGCTTGTCTCCTTATTCCCGGGAGGAGGTCTCCGTCCCATGTCCGAGTTGGCCCACGCCGCCCTGAAAGAACAGACCCGCCAGAGAGTCACCGACCAGCAACCCCGCCTGGAGGAACTGAACCTCTGGCTCCACGACAACCCTGAAACCGCCTACGAGGAATACCAATCCTCGGCCCGCCTCGCCCAGGTGCTGGAAGGATATGGCTTCACGGTCGAATACCCCGCGTACGGTCTGGAAACCTCCTTCGCGGCCCGATCGGGACAAAGAGGCCCCGAGTTGGTGATCTGCGCCGAGTATGACGCCTTACCCGGCATCGGTCACGCCTGCGGGCACAACATCATCGCCTCGGCCGCGGTGGGAGCCGGCCTCGCTCTCCAACCCCTGACCGAGGAACTGGGGTTCCGGCTCACCGTCCTGGGCACCCCGGCCGAAGAGATCTATGGGGGGAAGGTGGACCTGATCAATGCCGGAGCGTTCGAAGACGCAGCCGCCGCCATGATGGTCCATCCCTCACCCCGCGACGTGGTGGACGGCCCTTCCCTGGCAATCATCCAGTTGGAGGTGGCCTTCCACGGAAAGGAGGCCCACGCTTCGGCGTTTCCCGAAAAGGGGATCAACGCTCTTGACGCATTCGTTCAGTCCTATGTGAATATCTCCACTCTCCGCCAGCACATCCTCTCCACCGACAAGATCCACGGGATCATCACCGAGGGCGGTAAAGCTCCCAATATCATCCCCGCCCTCACCCGATCGAAGTGGTACGTCAGGTCCCAGAACTTCGAACGACTCGAAGTGCTGAGGGAACGGGTCCGGTCCTGCTTCGAAGCGGCCGCCCTTGCCACCGGATGCCGGGCGGAGATAGAGCAGATCGGTAACGGATACACCGAGTTGATCAGCAACACCCTCCTCACCGAACTCTATGCCGCCAACTCCCTTGCCCTGGGACGGCCCCTGCAGAGAGGCGCCGAGATCAATCCCTCGGAAGCCGGCTCCACCGACATGGGGAACGTCTCCCAGGTCGTGCCCACCATCCACCCCATGCTCTCGCTCAACTGCGCTCCCGTCGGGAACCACCAGCCGGCGTTCACCAGCCAGACCATCACCCCCGAAGGCAAGCGGGCCGTCTTCGACGGCGCCGTGGGAATGGCCTGGACCGCCATCGACCTGGCCGCCGGAGGCCTCTGGGACAGGCTGTAGACAACCCGGTTCCATCCCGTCGGACAGCGGGTGCCTAGGAACCTCCGTGCCGGGGGGAAAGGAAGAAACCCGAGCGGGGCTTGGGAACGAAGAAAGTCGCTTTGGGCGGGATGGGCAGTCGGTTGTCCGCGGCATGGATCACCTGTTCCATGGTGGCCGGGGACAGCATGAAACCGACTCCGCCGTGCGCGGCAACCTGGTCCACCACCGTCTTTACGCCATCGTGGTCGGGGATGAAATCCATTCGTGGATCGGTTCTCTCGTCCGCCACGCCCAACAAAGGTTCCAGGACGGTGCGATGGAGAGCCACGGCGTCCATTTCGTCTTCGCAGTGGGACGACTCGCAGTGGTACAACCGTATCGACCAGCAGCCCTGCCTGGTAATGGCTATCGCCTCACCTCGGGCGGGCAGGCGCACCGGCGCCCTGACCGCTCCCACATTCTCCTCCAGTTGCTCGGCCGACAATTCGGCCCTCACCCACCGGTGATATGGATGGATGCGAAGTTGGTCGGTGGGGAAGGCCACCACCAGCATCCTTCCCGCCGGATGCGCCTCGTCGGCGCCGTACCGGGAGGCGTGGCGGAGCGAGGCGGCCGCCCGATGGTGACCATCCACGATGTAGGCCTTGGGAACCTTGGCGAACTCATCCACCAACCGGGGAACCACATCTTGGGGAACTACCCAGATCTGGTGCAGATCACCGTTCTCCAACGTCACCGAGACGTCGGGGACAGAGTGGCAAACCTGTTCGACCATGCCGTCGATCACCTTCCGGGACCGGTATCCCAGTCCCAAGGGATTGGAGCTGTAAGGCACTTCCCCCATGTACTTGTACAGTTCTTCTTCGCGGTCGCTCCGAGTGGTCTCGTGAGGCACCAGTGTCTGCGGGGCGGAAGCCACCGGCGCATCCCCCACCACTCCGGTCTGCTGATGCCCGCTGTCGGTTATCCGGTACACGAACAAGCCCTCCAGCGGCGGGCCGAAGACGCCCTTTCGCATCTGACGGTCCAGGTACCCGGCGGCTTGGGACACCAGTTGACGGAAGGACTTGTTGGGCCAGGAGTCGGCCGGGGTGAAGGCGTTGAAGAACGAGTCGGGGTTCTCCGAAGCCCAGCGGTACCGCTCGTAGGGAGTCAGGAAGTCGTAGGCGGGCGGGACCACCCGCCACGCGTACTCAGGAGAGACCAGCCGAGTCTGGGCCGGCCTCAGCCAGCCGCTCATTCCCGTGTCCCGCTCGGGTAAGCGGTCACCCCCAGGATGGAAGGCAGTCCCTCGAGTTCGGCCACCATGGCATCCGAGACCTCTCCCTGCACCTGGACCACCGCCACCGCAGAGCCCGCTCCGCTGAAAACCTGGTTGGTCATGTGCTGCACATTGAGTCCCGATGATTTGATCGACGTCAGGACGCCGGAGAGTACTCCCACCCGATCGGTGTGACGAACGGTCAGGTAGGTCCCCGCGGGGGATAGCGCACCCAGATTGACCACATTGCGTACCTTGCCCTGGGCAAAGTCCGCCAGCATTCTCACGACTTCGGCTGCTATTGCGTGCTGGGCCTGACGGGTGGAGGCGCCGATGTGGTGGGTGAGGTACACCCGCGGATGGCTGGCCAGCCTCGAGTCACCGGTGCCCGCCGCGGCGTCGGCCTCTCCGGAGAAGACATCGATTCCCACCCACAGGTCCTGTCGATCGACAGCATCCAGCAGGGCCTCCTCGTCGACCAGTTCGGCGCGGGCGGTGTTGATCAGCCAGGCGCCCGGCTTCATTCGCGCCAACAGTTCGGCCGAGACCATGCCGGTGGTCTCGGGGGTGGACGGGGTGTGGAGGCTGACGATGTCCGACACAGCGAAGAGTTCCTCGAGTCCGGAGACCGTCCCCACGCCCAGTTTCCTCATCTGGTCGAGGGCCTCGAAGGATCTGGGTTTATCTACGGTGAGCAGCTTCAAGCCGAAAGCCCGGGCGCGTTTGGCCACCTCGAAGCCGATCTGGCCCATTCCCACTATGCCCAGGGTCCTGCCATGGAGACCGCGGGCCCCCGAAAACTCGCGCTTTCGCCACTCGTTTTTGCGGATGGCCGTGACGTTGTCGGGGATTCGCCGGTCGACCGACAGCATCAGCCCCATGGCCAGTTCCGCCACCGCGATCGCGTTTTGGCGGGGAACGTTCGAGACCCAGATGGCCCGGCGGGAGGCCGCCTGGCAGTCGATGGTGTTGTAACCGGCCCCGGCGCGGATGATCCATGCCAGGTCATCCGCCGCTTCTATCGTCTCCGCCGTGACCGGGGTGGAACGCACCAGGAGGACCTGCACACCACCGAGGGCCCCTGCCAGTTCCGCACCGCCGAGTTCGGGACGATAAGCACACTCGAAACCCAGTTTCTCCATCTCGGGCAGAAACTGCTCGGGAAAACTGTCTGCCAACAACACTCGCATCGAGGACCGTCCTGGGGAGCATTCTGTCTGGTTGATGGAAGGGCGAGAACCGGGGTAACCTCGTCATGGACGTGGTTTCGGAGCACTTCGACCCCTCTGCCTGGGAAATTGTACCCGGTTTTTCATTCACCGATATCACGTATCACCGCGCCGTGGAGGTGGGAGCGGTGCGGATAGCCTTCGACCGCCCGGAAGTGCGCAACGCCTTCCGCCCCCACACCGTGGATGAGTTGATCACCGCCCTCGAACACGCCCGGCAGTGGAGCCGTGTGGGGTGCGTGCTGCTCACCGGGAACGGTCCTTCTCCCCGCGACGGAGGATGGGCTTTCTGCTCGGGAGGCGATCAGCGGATCAGGGGAAGAGACGGATACAAATACGCCGATGGGGCCGACGGGCCCTCTATCGACCCCGCTCGTCTGGGGAGACTCCACATCCTGGAGGCCCAGCGCATCATCCGCTTCATGCCCAAGGTGGTGATGGCGGTCGTGCCGGGATGGGCGGTGGGAGGCGGGCACAGCCTGCACGTGGTGTGCGACCTGACACTGGCGTGCTCCGATCATGCGATCTTCAAGCAGACCGATCCTGATGTGGCCAGCTACGACGCCGGATACGGTTCTGCCTACCTGGCCAGAATGATCGGCCAGAAGAGAGCGCGTGAACTCTTCTTCCTGGGGAGGGACTACCGCGCAGAGGAAGCCAAGCAGATGGGGATGGTGAACGAGGTGATCACCCACGAACGGCTGGAAGAGGTGGCCCTGGATTGGGCCCGGACCATCACCGCCAAGAGCCCCACCGCCCAGCGGATGCTCAAGTTCGCCTTCAACCTGGTGGACGACGGTCTGGTGGGACAGCAGATCTTCGCCGGGGAGGCGACCCGGCTGGGATATGGCACCGACGAAGCGGCCGAGGGTCGGGACGCCTTCTTGGAAAAGCGGTCTCCCCGCTTCGACGAGTTTCCCTGGCACTATTAACGCCTCCTCTCCCAATCTCACCCGACTCCAGGCCTGGAGGACCGCTGCCCGGCCCCACACCCTGTGGGCATCGGTTGCGCCCGTGACAGTGGGGACCGGACTGGCGGTGGGTGACGGGGCGTTCCGATGGGACGCCTTCTTCATGACGTTCGTCGTGGGGGTGGCCATTCAAGTGGCCGCCAACTTCGCGAATGACGTCTCCGACGCGGCCCGATCCGCCGACACCCCGGATCGCCAAGGCCCTCGCCGGATGGTCTCGGAGGGAATCATCTCGTCTCGTCACATGTGGACAGCCGCCTGGGCATCGGTGGCGGTTGCCCTGGCGGCGGGGCTCTATCTAATCCTGATCGCCGGATGGGTGCTGGTCTGGGTTGGGGTCCTCTCGGTGCTGGCCATGCTCACCTATGTCGGGGGACCCTGGCCCTATGGCTATCGGGGATTGGGGGAACTGTTCGTCTTCGTCTTCTTCGGGCTGGTGGCCACCGTGGGCACCCGGTTCGTTCACGACGCCACCGCCCCCATCGAAGCCTGGGCGCTGGCCATTCCGATGGGAACGCTGGCCTCGGCGATCCTGGTAGCCAACAACCTGAGAGACATAGAGACCGACGCGAGGGCCGGAAAGCGCACCCTGGCGGTGATGTTGGGTGAGGTCCGCTCGCGGACCTTCTATGCGGTATTGGTGTGGGTTTCCTTCGGAGTGGTCGGCGCTTCGGCCGCCGCCGGTTTTACTCCGTTGGCCACGCTGGCAACGTTGGGGTTGGCGCCCTTCGCCATCGGTCCCGTCCGCGCCGTGTTGGGCGCGGCTCGCGGAGCGGCCCTGACCAGGGTGCTCAAGTCCACCTCCCGACTGCAGATGGCCACCGCGTTGGCGCTGGCGGTGACGGCCGCAGTGTGGGGGTAGGGAGGGCGGCTCAGCGGGGGGACGGCGGTGAGGCTGGTTTGACGGGGAGACAGCTCAGGAGATCTGGCGGGCGCGGTCCCCGCGGGCGACAATGGCCTCCCACAGTTGGGGGATGCCACGTCCCTCGGTGGCGACCGTGGTGAGAACCTGCGGCCTGGGGCCGGGACGATGTCCCAGCGAGATCATCTGACGGAGGGTGCGCACCGCCCGATCGGCCCCATCCTGATCGGCTTTGTTGACGCAGAACACCCCGCCTATCTCGAACAGGCCGGCCTTGTCGGCCTGCACCGAGTCTCCCAGGCCCGGATTGACCACCACCACCACGGTGGGGGTCAACCGCATCACCTCCACCTCCGACTGTCCCACCCCAACCGTCTCCACCAGCACCACCTCGAATCCGGCCAGGGACATCAACTCGGTGACGGCGCGGGTGGCCTTGGCCAGACCTCCCAGATGACCGCGGGTTGACATGGACCGGATGAACACCCCCGGGTCGGTGAAATGCCGCTGCATGCGGATCCGGTCCCCCAGCATGGCGCCTCCGGTCAGAGGGCTGGCCGGATCCACCGCAACCACCCCCACCGTCAGAGGGGTCTGCCTGATGCAACCCACCAATTCCGAGACCAGGGTGCTTTTCCCCGCGCCCGGGGGGCCGGTGATGCCGACCAGCCTCGCCGAGCCGTCGCTCGCCCCGGCCGACTCCCACAGCCTCCCCAGCGTGGGGTCGGTGGGGAGATGGCTCTCGACAAGGGTTATCGCACGGGCCAGCGCCCTTCGATTCCCGGTGCGAAGATCGTCCAGGAGACGGGAAAGCTCCGGGCGATGGCTGCCCACTCCCAACCCAATCGGAGCCTAGGCCACGGCTTCGACCGTGACGACTCCCGGGACCTTGGCTTTGAGGATCCTCTCGATCCCCTCCTTCAGGGTCATCATCGACAAGGGACACCCACCGCAGGCTCCCACCATCTGGATGGTCACCACTCCCTCCTCCACACCCAGCAGGATGAGGTCTCCGCCATCCACCTGCACCGCCGGGCGAATGTAGTCGAGGGCCGCATCGAGCAGCTTCAAGTCAACCTCGGGCAGCGAAGGGCCGTCCGGCCTCTGCGCCTGACGCTTGGGAAGTTCCAGAATTGTCTCGGTCATCTCTTATTCCTTAACCCTAAGAACCCTGATCGTAAACGGATCATTCCGCCGGTTACCACCCAAATAGCCGCGGGCGGTCTTCGTTGCTCAGGTCCTCTCGCCTGATCCGGGCCCCCATTCCGTTCAGATCGCTGACCAGGTCAGCATAACCGCGGTCGATGTGCTCCACCCCTGCTATGGAAGTGACGCCATCGGCCACCAGTCCCGCGATCACCAGGGCGGCTCCGGCCCTTATGTCGGTTGCCATGACCGGACACCCCGACAGTCTCTCTACTCCCCGCACGATGGCGTGCTGCCACTCGGTGTAGATGTCGGCGCCCATCCGGGCCAGTTCCCCCACATAACGAAACCGTCCGTCGTACAGATTCTCGGTTATCACCGAGGTGCCCCTCGCCACCGACAACACCGCCACCATCTGGGGATGGAGGTCGGTGTGAAACCCCGGATAGGGCAGTGTGGCGAAGTCGACCGCCTCGGGACGGTCCGGTCCCTGGAGCCTCAACCACCCCTCCCCTCTCTCCACCTCGCATCCGACGGCCTCCAGCTTGGCGAGTTCCATGCGAAGGTGTGCGGGCTCGCATCCGGTGATGGTCACCTCGCCTCCGGTGATGGCCCCCGCCATGGCATAGGTCCCGGCTGCGATCCGATCGGACATCACCCGATGAGCCGCCGGACGCAGATCCCTGGTGCCGATGATGCGAATGATGGGGCTTCCCACACCGGAGAGGCGGGCGCCCATCTTCTCCAGTTGTACGCCCAGGTCTTCGATCTCGGGCTCGCGGGCGGCGTTGATGATCGCCGAATCCCCTCTTGCCATCACCGCAGCCATCATCAGGTTCTGGGTGGCGCCCACACTCGGGAAGGGAAGTTCGACCTCGGCTCCGGTGAGCCCGCCGGGAGCCCTTCCCATCAGTACCCCGTGCACCAACTCCAACTCGGCCCCCATCTGCCGCAGGCCGTTCAGGTGCATGTCCACCGGACGGGCACCCAGGTCGTCTCCACCCGGCAGGGGGACCTTCGCCTCGCCGAACCTGGTCAGCAGGGGACCCAACAGCAATATGGAGGCCCTCATGGAGCGGACCAACTCCAGGGGAGCCTCCACGCTCATCCGTTCCGGCACCACCATCGCCAGTTCCCTGCCGGCCAGGTCACACCTCACGCCCAAGTGCTCCATCACTTCCATCAACGCCCTCACGTCGGCGATGTCGGGCACATTGGAAAGGCGATGCCATCCGGGACAGATCAGGGTGCTGATCATCTGCTGCAGGACGGCGTTCTTGGCCCCCAGCACTCCCACCGACCCCCGCAGGGGGAAACCGCCTTCCAGGACTATCTCGCTCACTTTCAACCCCGATTGTACGAACCGGACTGCCTGAGGCGGAACACCGGCTCTTCTCCGGGGGTCACCGAACACTCGGCCTCCGTGCGGTAGCCTCACTCGGTACGTCTTCGGTGACAGGAGAAATTTATGAGGGTGGCGATAGGCGCCGACCATGCGGGCTTTCCGCTGAAGCAACAGCTGACCGGGTTTCTCGCTCAGCAGGGTCACACCGTGTTCGACCTTGGCGCCCACAGTGACGACCGTGTCGATTATCCCGACTACACGCTGGCGGTTGCCTACGCGATCACGGAGGGACGGGCAGATCGGGGAATCATGATCTGCGGAACCGGGGCAGGCGCCTCGATCGTCGCCAACAAGGTCAAGGGCATACGGGGCTCGGTCGCACACGACACCTACTCAGCCCGCCAGGCGGTGGAACACGACGACATGAACCTGCTCTGTTTAGGCAGCAGAGTGATAGGACAGGCTCTCGCAGAGGAGCTGGTCAAAGCCTTCCTTGAAGCGCAACTGTTAAGGGAGGATGCCTATCTGCGCCGGCTGGCCAAGGTGAAGAGCCTGGACGACCAGCGATAGGCGCCCACCGGACTCAACCCCCGGTCTGCCCGACCAACTCCTGGAGTTCAGCCATGCTCTGGGTGGCAAGCTGCTGGAGGGTCAGAAGCCCGTCAACGCCGATGGCCGCCGCCACGCGGTACACCACCTTGCCCTCGGCGTTGACGGCCACCCAGTAGGGAAAAGCCGACAGACCGTAGGCCGTGGCAGCCCGGTTGTTGTGGTCCATGATGGTGGGCGAGGTCCACCCTTCCCTGTCGAGCCAGTCGCTCGGGGGCCAGTTGGGCCGGGACCGGTTGATTGAAGTTGCCACCCCGTAGAGATCCACCTCGGAACTTCCCCCCGTTTGGTTGAGCCACGCCTGGATCTGAGGGACTTCGGCCTGACAGTGGGGGCACCAGTGGGCCAGGAAGACGATCACCTTGGGACGCCCGTCAGCCTGATCGATGGTCACCGGATTGCCCATCCAGTCGGAACCGGTCACCGCTGGCGCATCCCACCCGAAGGCGATGTCCTGGCCGACCGGCACATTCCCCGCCAGCACAGGGATCGGGTCCCCGTCGACCGCAACCTCTGCGGTCTCCGGCTCGGATCCGGCCACCGTGAAGAACGCCACCAGCCCGGCGACCACCACCGCGACCACCCCTCCCAGGATGATCACCAGTTTGTTCTTGTTCTTAGCCGCCATCTGCTGTTTCTCCCGTGGGGACCGGCTTCCCGAAAGCCAAGAGAATAGCGACTATCAGGGCGAACACGGCTCCGGCCATAAAGGGGATGGAGACGAACCCGAATTCCTCCACGTAACGCGCCGAACATGGCACCCCCATCCCGCATACGCCGCCACCGGCATCGGGAAAGACCTGCACCAGGTAGTGATAAACACTGATCGCCAGTCCCACCACCGCCAGAGGGAGTGCGTACCGGCGGCTACGGGAGTCGCCGTCCCCGCCTAGGAGATCCACCCCGAAGACCACCACCATGGGATACATGGTTATCCGCTGGTACCAGCACAGTTCGCAGGGCTCATAACCGATCACCTCCGAGAAGACCAGGCTCCCGGCGGTTGCGGCGGCGGCAAGCAGGAAGGCGGGCCACCTCCAAGACCTGTCCAGACCCAGACCACCCACGGCCCGCCGCACCGGACGGAACGCCAACGCCACGGCGGCCGCCAACGCCATCAGGACCAGAAGCGCCAGAAACCGGTTGTATAGCTGTACGGACATCTAAAGAACCAGCTAAGAAATCTAATACCCAAGATAGGGGGCCGCGTACCCCAGAGCAACGTCGTTGACGAATCGTAGCCTTAGTCTCCGCCCTTCCGCCAGGGAGCCGCAGATATTGACCAAAATATGTGAGTGTTGTGTATATTGGTAGAAGAGATGGTCTATTATTAGAAAACTCACATAATCTCTCTTGTTCAGTATCAAACTGCTGGTTTAGGGTCTATAACTAGAACTCGGCCCCTCGGCTTCCTCCCCGAACGGAGCCAACTCTGTTCAAATGGCGATGCAAAGAGAGGTTTTGAGCAAATATGATGCACTTATCTATTTGTCCTATTTAGGAGACGAATTCTGAGAAATCTCGCAAATCTATCTATTAGGGCCACGCTAGACCAACCGCTCTTCATGACTGTGGAGGACTTCGCCGAACAGTTCCCCGACGAAGGCCAGCACGTCGAGTGGAAGTTGGGGTCGAGCGGCAAGAAAATCCAAGAGGCTGTCGTGGCCTTCTCTAACGCCGAAGGGGGCCTGATCATGATCGGCGTCAACAACAAAGGGGAAATAGTCGGCAGACCCCTTGACACAGGGCTTGAAAAGGACCTGTGGGAGACGATCCACGAGATCGAGTCACCCGGACGGGTCGAACTAGCGGAGGTCCTGGTAGATGGGGTGCGTATTGCGGTCATCTCGGTTGCTGAGAGACGACAGGGCATCGCTCAAACCTCGGATGGCAGGCCTTTGATCCGACGGGGCAAGCAAAACCTGGTGCTCAAGGGAGAGCAACTCCGGCGGCTGATGCGCCAGCGAACGCTCGTGAGCTTCGACAGCAGTCCCTCGCAGTGGTCAATAGGCGAGGCTGACCCAACACTTGTCGACGAGTTGTGTGCAGCCCTTGAGATCGAACCGCAGGAAGAGACTGATCTGTCAGATGCCCTTGTTCAACGCCAGATGGCTGTCCGGCAGGGGGATGGCGCCACTCTGACGAATGCAGGTGCGCTCTACCTGGTTCCCGAAGCATCTCAAGCCATCGGGAAGTGCTACATCGAACTGTTTCGTTACCAGGGAGGAGCGCAGGAGTATGACCAGCGGGTCGTTGTCTCGGGCACTCCAGCTCAACAGGTGCACCATGCAACAGCCTGGATAGCAGAGCAAATCGGCATTGATCTAGTCGTCGTGGGTCTTAGCCGCCACGAATTGCCTCGTCTTCCTACACGAGCAATCAGGGAAGCTCTGGCCAACGCGGTGGCCCACCGCGACTACCAGTTGTCAGGGTCGGCCGTCGAAGTGCACGTAACACCTCATGGGGTAGAGATCACGTCTCCCGGTGGATTAATAGACCCGATAACCATCGACAACCTCCGAACATCCCATTCGGCTAGAAACAGGGTGATCATCAAAATGCTGCGTCATTTCGGGATGGCGGAGGATGCCGGCCGCGGTATTCGGGTAATCCTCGACGAAATGGCCGATGATCTCAGAGCTGAGCCGGTCTTTGCGGAGAAGACCACTGGCCATGTGACAGTCCAGTTGCCTATCGAGAGCCCCGTGGCTCCAGAAGAGCGGGCGTGGGTACGAGAGCAGGAAGTTCAAGGGCACCTGCGGGCCGCCGATCGGCGTGTCCTTATCGAAGCGGCTCGCGGCGCCGAGTTGACCAATGCCGACGTTCGCTCACTGCTAAATGTCGACAGCCACAAGGCGCGTCAAAGCCTGCAAAGGCTGCGTGATGCGGGATTCCTTGAACAAGACGGTATTAAAGGAGGAGCCCGATACCGGCTGGCTCGGAGCATCAAGCCTCCCACCAGAGTGCCTCTTAGCAGAGGCGAGAGGTTGTCAATGGTTCTCAGAATGGCCAATGAGGGGCCACTAACGAACCGATTCCTGCGTTCACAACTCGGATTGTCACGGTTTCAGGTCCTTGACTTACTGCGAGAACTCCTGAAGGAGGGTCATTTGGAGAGGCGAGGCGCCAAACGCGGCACTCACTACGTGATCGCCGAATCGGATCCAGATCATTAGTAGACCATTCCCGGCAAGTGGTAGCCCCGACGGGATTCGAACCCGCGTTACCGGCTTGAAAGGCCGGCGTCCTAGGCCGCTGGACGACGGGGCCCTGCCTCGGCCATCTCCGTAGCCGACTCGGCCAAGATGCTAGCCGATCCCGGATGCACGGAGAGGAGCATTGCCACTGCGGCCACGGATTCGGCCTGAAACGCTTCATCGCTTATCACAAGGTTGTGAAACAAAACCCCGACCAAGGGTTGATTCTGTCCCAACCGTAGCTCACACTGATACCAGTCAAACACCAGAAGAGGTCCGCCCAGGCGTCGAGCGGACCCCGTCGAGGGATCAATCATGTTGCGAATCAAGGCCCTGTCCAGGCCTGGACAGAGCCTGACCAACCCATGGCAAGGTGGTGGCGGGGGAGGGCCCGGAGGGAACCCCGTTTTTCGCGGGTTTTGCTACCGTCGGTGGCTTCCCTCGTGTGTTCCCTCGCCGGGGAATCCGGCTATGTCCTCCTCGTCGCTGCTCTCAGATGCAGGGCGCCTTAGCTCTCGGTGTCTCGCATCTCGCGTTGGGCCCGGCGGGAGCTTTCCAACACCATTTCGAACAGTCTCTCGATGTAATCCGGATCGAGTTGGGTCAGGAGAGCCTCCTCGCGCACCACCTCCAAGAGCTCGGCCTCCCGGTCGGGCACCTGAACCGGCCAACCCTGGTCGGCCTTGGCCCGGCCCACCTCCAGACTCAGCCGGCGGCGGCGGGCCAGCAGCCGGACGATCTCCCGGTCAACCAAATCGATGCGGGAACGGAGCCGACTGATTCCCAACTGCACCATCAGATCGGCGAACTCCTCCAGGTTCAACTGCCGAGGACCCTCGGTCTTGGCCGCCTCGGGCCGAGGATGGACCTCCACTATCAGGCCGTCCGATCCCACTCCCTGGGCGGCCAACGCCAAGGGCGGCACCCGCGTCGCTCCCCCCGAGGCATGGCTTGGGTCCACCAGTACCGGTAGGTGGGAGATCTCCTTCAACTGGGGGACAGCCGTGATGTCCAAAGTGTCCCGATGTCCCGTCCCGAAGGTGCGGATGCCCCGCTCTACCAGGATGATCTGGTCGTTGCCCTCGGCCATGAGGTATTCCACCGACCACAGGAACTCGTCGAGGGTGGCCGAGGGACCCCGGCGGATCATCACCGGCTTCTGAGAGCGGCCCGCCACCCTCAACAACTCGAAATTCTGCATCGAACCGTGGTGTATCTCCAACAGGTCGACCAGGTGCCCCGCCTCCTCCAGTTCCCGCTCCTCCATGATCGGCATGGCAACCGGCAAACCCACCCGCTTGCCGGCCTCGGCCAGGAGCTCGGCGCCCTCAAGCCTCAAACCGCGGAAAAAGTAGGGAGAGTTGGCCTGCCGGTAAGTGGCTGCTCGCAGGATCGAAGCACCGCCGTCGGCCACTGCATCCGCCACAGTGTTGATCTGTTCTTCGCTCTCGACCGCACAGGGTCCGGCAATGACCGGGAAAGGATCGCGTCCAAACCGGGTCTCCCCCACCTTTACGACCGTGGGCTTCGATCGGCTTTCCTTGGTTGCTTGTCTCTCCACTGCCATACCTCTTTGCTACTGGTGCTCGGGGACCGGCGTCCGGGCAAAAGAAAACCCGGAGCCGGGCTCCGGGTCAGGCGTTTGTCGGTTATCAGTCCGCGCTATGCCCTCCGGAGCCGGGGCCCGGTAAAGACGAAATAGCGAACAAATCTCTCTGCCTGCATCAGGAGGGAGATACTACCCCACCTCCGGGGGATGTCGCAAATGGTCATCGACGGCCTGGCCCTCCTGATCGGTAGCCACCGACCCCGCCCCCATGCCTGCATCCTCCTCGGGGGAGACGCTCGGCTGGCGTCGGCCGAACCACCAGAACAGGGCGACTCCCAGGGCCGCTCCTCCCAGAGCACTCACCTGGTTCCAGGTGAACCCGCCCAGGGTGGCGTCGCCCATCCCGAAACGGAGAGAGTCCAGCAGGAACCTCTGCAGGCCGTACCACACCACCCAGACCGAGAAGAGCTGTCCGTACCGGAGGGGCGCCCGGCGATAGATCAGCCACAGCACCGCCAAGAGAATCCCCGCCCCCAGCATGTCGTAAAGAGCCACATGGTGGTAGACGCCACAGATCCCGTCCGGACCCGCCTCGGCCACCGTGCACTCCAGCCCGTTGTGCTGGGGCGCCAGGTCATAGCCGGGGCGGACCTCATATCCCCACGCGGCGGTGGTGGCCCTGCCCAGGTGCTCGACAATGGCCAAGTCCCCGATCCTCCCCACCACCGTGCCCATCGCCAGACCGAAGGCAGCCAGGTCCAGGTAAGGCATGAGAGGAAGCCCGCCACGGCGGATCCTCCAGACCCCCACCACGATCCCTCCTAGGAATCCCCCCATGATGGAGTAGTTGCCGACCACCGGATTGAGCGCCGCCCACCCTGCTCCGTCCACCAAGGCGGCAGGTGCGGTCAGAAGGCGAGCGCCGAGGAGGCCTCCGATCAGGATCCAGACCGCCAGGGAGTGGAAACCGGCCGGATCGAAACCTCGCCGCTCCAACAAGCGGACCACCAGCCAAAAGCCCGCGAAGAAACCCACCGCCGCAAACACCCCGTGAAGAGAGAACAGCAGAGGCCCGATTTCCCAGACCGGGATAGGGGGATAGGCGATGGTCGCCATCAGCCGAGAAGCCTAACAGGGCTCCGCATCATCAGGTTGGTCCCGTAGGGCGACCTCGTCCGAAGGCGGCGGCTAGCCTGACAAGGGAGAGACTCGATCCAGCCAGGGATGAGACATGACCGAAACACCGAGGCGCGCCTAGCGTGACCAACGACTTCGCCGGGGTGGCCGTTGTCACCGGGTCAGCGGGAGGCATCGGCTCGGCGGTGGCGACGACTCTCCTGGAAGACAACCCCCGGACCCGGTGCGCCGCGGTCGACCTCAAGCCCGGCCACGCTGAGCCGCTGATCGGGCGGTACGGTCCCGACCGGGTACTGGAGGTGCTTTGCGACGTCTCCCGGCCCGAGAGCGTTCGCCGGGCAATGGACGAGATCGAGAACTGGAACACACCGGTGCGGAGCCTGGTCAATTGCGCCGGGATTCAGTTGGCCGGATCCAGCGTCGGCTTTCCGCCCGAAGATTGGCAGAAGGTCCTCGACACCAACCTGTCGGGGACCTTCTACTGGTGCCAGGCCGCCGGTCGGCACATGATGGACAACCAGGGTGGAGCAATCGTCAATATTTCCTCGGTCTCTGAGTTCTTCGGCTGGCCGCTCCGGGCGCCGTATGCCGCCGCCAAGGCGGCGATCAGCGCTCTGACCAGGACACTGGCCACCGAATGGGCCCACCTGGGAATCCGGGTCAATGCGGTGGCCCCCGGCTTCATCGACACGCCTCTCGCCAGGGAGGCCATAGAGAGCGGCAGGCTCTCCAAGCCCGACGCAGACGCTCTTCACGCCCAGTTGCGCTTCGGGTCCACCGCCGAACTGGCGGAGGCGGTCGCCTTCCTGCTTTCCCCGCGGGCAAGCTTCATCACCGGGGAGACCCTCAAAGTGGATGGGGGGCTGACTGCCAAGAAACTCGACTGGCCGCCACCGTAATGAACGGACGCTGCTCGGTATCCTCCTTCCCCATCCCTACGGCAAGGGCATTTCGTGCCGTTGAGTAGTAACCACACCGATTGACCGAGGCAGCATGGGAGTAGCAGCATGAGAGTAGGAGTAGGCCGCGCAGTCATCACGCCCCCGATCGGGATCGAACACGCCGGCTGGGGAGCGCAGATTCACCATCGGGCCGAGGGCGTGCACCTGGACCTCTTCGTAACCGTGCTGGTGGTGGAGGGCGAGACCCAGACCTTGGCCATTTTGGACTACGACCTGGGGGATGTGACGGTGAAGGATTCCGATCGCATCCGCAGTGACGTGGCCGGGGTGTTGGGTATCGACCCCAGGAATGTAAGGGTCTCCTATACCCACACCCATGCCGGCCCGGTTTGGTCGGACTTGATGGGATCCCGTGAGGGCCGGGGAGGCCATGAGTTGGTGCCGGGCTACCGGGAGACGGTCTGGTCGCAGACCTTGGGTGCAACCCGTCAGGCCAAGGCTGCTTTGCGGCCCGCCCGGGTGGCCGCGGGGTGGGGCAACAGTGACATCGCGGTAAACCGCAGACTCCGGGCGCCGACCGGCGAACTGGTGGTGGGACAGAACCTCGACGGCTTCGCCGACCACCGGGTAATGGTGGTGCGTTTTGACGATCTCGATGAGGACCCTCTCGCCGCTTTGGTTTGTTACGCCGCTCATCCGATCGTTCTGGCCTATCAGAACCGTCTGCTCAGCCCCGACTTCCCCGGAGTGGCCAAACGGGTGGTCGAGGAGTTGACCGGCGCTGCCTGCCTCTACCTCCAGGGGTGCGCGGGGAACATGATGACCATCGAAGCGCTGACAGGCGACCTGGGTGCCGCCGAGCGGATGGGGACCATGCTGGGGGCCGAGGCCGCCAAGGTGTTCACCGGCATCCGCACCCGACCCACCAGAAGAAGGTTCGCCGGCATCGTCGAATCGGGCGCCCCGCTGGGCATCTGGGTGGATGAGCCGCTTCCGGACCGGGAGCCGTTGGTCAGGGTCGTGGAACGCAACATAGAAATGCCGACTCGGCCCACCGAGGATCCCGACTTGGCGGAAGCCCATGCAGACAGCCTCTCCCGACGCTTTCTGGAGTTGGAGAGGACCGGAGCGCCGGAGGAACAGGTGTTGGAGGCTCGATATCGCGCCAGGCGGGCCATCATCAGCTCGATTTGGGCGAAGCTGTGCAGAGGGAGACCCCAACTGCCCACCACGCTGCATGGAATAAGAATCGACTCGGTGGCTCTGTTGGGCTTTCCCGGCGAGCCCTTCTCGGAGATCGGAGCGAGGGTAAGGGATGCCTCCCCCTTCGAGTACACCCACATGGCGGGATACTCGAACGGCCACACCGGGTACGTTCCCACTGCAGAGGAGTTCGAGAGGGGAGGCTACGAACCGAACTGGGCAACGGCGTACACTTCGGAAGCCGCCTCCGTGCTGGAGCGCGAATCCGGCCTGCTCCTCGCCGATCTGGCGGAGGGCGACACGGAATAGCCGGTGTCCGAGCCAATGTCCGCCCCTCACCCTTCATCTCGAGACCCGGCGCCCCTTCTTGAGGTTCGCAATCTTTCAATCTCCTTCGAGACTCACTCCGGGGTGCTCCCCGCCATCGAAGACGTCAGCTTTGCCCTTCACCCCGGCGACATCCTGGGAGTGGTGGGGGAATCCGGATCCGGAAAGACAGTGACGGTCTCCTCCCTGGTCGGGCTCCTTCCCGACAACGCCCGAATCGACGGAGGACGGGTCCTCTACCGGGGCCAAGACTTGCTGACACTGTCCGATGGAGAGTTGGAGGCAGTCCGGGGCAAGGAGATCGCCATGGTGTTCCAAGACCCCATGACCTCGTTGAACCCGGTGATGCGGGTGGGGCGCCAGATCGCCGAGGCGCTCAGAATCCACGGCTTCTCGCGGTCCGACGCCCGGGAGAGGGCCATCGAACTGCTGGATCTGGTGGACATCCCCAATCCCCGCCAGCGCTACCGGCAGTTCCCCCATGAGTTGTCGGGAGGCATGAGGCAGCGGGTGGTCATCGCCGTGGCGATCGCCAATCAACCCTCTGTCCTGATCGCCGATGAACCCACCACGGCTTTGGACGTCACCATCCAGGCTCAGGTCCTGGAGGTGCTGGCCGCCGGCTGCGGAGCGGCCGGCGCCTCGATGATTCTGGTCACCCACGATCTGGGAGTCATCGCAGAAGTGGCGGACAGGGTAGCCGTCATGTATGGCGGGAGGATCGTGGAAACCGGAACAGTCGAGACTATCTTCCACCGGCCTCGCCATCCCTACACCATCGGACTGTTCACCAGTCTTCCCAGGCTGGACACGGAACTGGAGCACCTGCAGCCGATCCCCGGAGTTCCACCAACTCTGGCCGCACGACCCACCGGATGCGCTTTCCACACCCGGTGCGCGTTGTCCGGAGGACGCGAACCGTGCCGCCACCAGGTTCCGGAGTTGACTTCACTGGGCGGCGGCCACAGCGGCGCCTGTCATTATCTGGCGGAGACCGGCTGAGGTCACTCCCGGGCCATGCTCGGCGAGCGGAATCCGAGCTTTGTGCCTACCGCCTCACGAGGGTTGTCAAGGGGAATAAAACGAGAGTTTGATTCTGCAAGTCGAGTAGCCAGTAACCCCTGGGAGGAGGAGAAGTCAGGCGCGTCTGTTCGTGAACCTCCGTTTCCCCTCACCAAACTCGATCAGAACCTGGTTCTGGTTGCCTGACCATGGATGGCGATGTATCTTGGAAGGAACAGTCATGGAGGGGCGCCTCAGCCTGTGCCTCCATAGCGAAAAGGAGAAGAGAATGAAGAGACTAAGAGGCCGTGCTTTGCTCGGCATCATTATCGCTTTGACGCTGATTGCAACCGCATGCGGCGATGACGGTGCGGACGACGAGGCCGCCGCCGAGGCCGCAGCAGCAGCCCAAGCCGAAGCAGCAGCAGCAGCCCAAGCCGAAGCCGACGCAGCCCAGGCCGAAGCGGCGGCAGCCCAAGCCGAAGCCGAGGCAGCTCAGGCAGCCTTGGAAGCAGCTCAGGCCGAAGCCGAAGCGGCTCAGATGGCCCTGGAAGAGGCCGAGGCAGCAGCAGCGGCCGGTGGCGAGGAGGCCCAGGCAGCCCTGGACGAGGCTATGCAAGCAGCCGAGGAAGCCGAAATGGCGGCTATGGACGCAGCCAGAGCTGCTGAAGAAGCACAGATGGAGGCCGACGAATCGCAGAAGCAGGTCGAAGAAGCCCAGATGCAGATCGAGGAGTTGATGGCCGGAGGAACCATCGTCTTCGGCTCCAACCAGGAGCCCTTGCAGCTCGATGCCTTCGCCGCTCTGTCGGTCAACGACATGGCGGTTGCCGCCCAGATCTATGAGACGCTGGTCATCCTGGGGCAGGGGATGCAGATCCATCCCGGATTGGCCACCCACTGGTCCCAGAGCGCCGACGCCACCGAGATCACCTTTACGCTTCGAGAGGGAGTCACTTTCCACAACGGCGATCCTCTCAACGCGGAAGTGGTCAAAGCCCACTTCGACCGGCTGAAGGGCGACGTCACCGGATCGCAGACCGCGCTGCTCGCCGTCAACTACCAGGACACCGAGATCATAGACGACAACACCATCAAGTTGATCTTCTCCGCGCCGGTGCCCGACATCCTCATCGACCTGGCTGCTCCAGGTGCGGGGATTACCAACGCGGCGGCCGTGGAAGCGCTGGGCGACGATGCCGGTCGGCAGCCGATCGGCACCGGTCCGTTCATCTTCGAGGAATGGGTGGAAGGAAGCCACATCTCCATGGTGCGCAACCCCGACTGGACATGGGGCGCCTTCTCCTTCTACGGGACCACCGGTCCGGCCCGCGTCGAGCGGGTGATCTTCCGGTACATCCCGGACGAGCAGGCCCGCACCGCGGCCCTCTCCACCGGCGAGATCCACTTCCTGGACCTGGTTCCGTTCCAGAACATCGCCCCATTGGAGGCGCTGGACGGAATCACAGTGGAAGGATTCTCCCTGCCCGGCTTGCCGCAGGCCAACGCCATCAACCCCAACATCTCGCCCACCTCGGACATCCGGGTGCGCCAGGCGATCTTGCACGCGGTCGACCAGGACGCCATCGTCCAGGCAGTGTTCTTCGGACGGGCGCCGGCCGCCTTCGGGCCGCTGTCCAGCGACTTTGCCGAGTACGACCCGATCGTGGAGACCTACTACCCGCTGGACCCGGCTCGCTCCGTCGAGTTGCTGGAGGAGGCCGGATGGGTATTGGGTGATGACGGTGTCCGCCGCAAGGGTGACGAAACGCTGAGCGTCAAGATCATCGAGAATGCCAGCTGGAACCCGTGGGTCGACCTTCTGCAGGCCCAGTTGAATGAGATCGGCTTCGACGCCGAGGTCGTCACCCACGAGGGCGGCGGCTACTACACCGTGACCGGCGAGACCCAGTTCGCACTTCCATCGATGGGTGACGTGTTCGGCTCCCCGGCCACCATTCGCCGGGACTTCCACTCCTCGTCAATCGGCCCCGGCAACATCAACGTCGGGCACATCGACGACCCGCAGTTGGACGCCCTTCTGGATGCCGCCTTCGTGGAGGTGAACGTCGGCAAGCGCGCCGAGATCCTCTCTGAGTTCCAGCGCTACATGATGGACCAGGCCTACATGGTCCCCATCATCGAGCTGCACTTCTTCACGGCGTTCTCCGACGCCCTGAGCGGATTCTCGGTGGACGGCACCGGTTTCTACAAGTACTTCGCTGGAGCATCCCTAAGCCAGTAGCAATGATCGAAATCCGACAGGCTTGGTGTCGGACAGAAGACACCAGGGCGGCAAAGGAACCAACCTTTGCCGCCCAGGGCCTGTTCGGGGTTGGGCGTAAAAAGAAGTGCTGAGATACATAGTCGGCCGGCTGGCCCTGACTATCCCCGTGCTGATCGGCGTCGCCACCCTGATATTCCTGCTCATGCAGTTCATACCGGGTGACGCCGTGACAGCCAAAATGTCGGCCGGAGCAAGATTCTCCCCCGAACAGCAGGAGGTGATGCGGGAGTCTCTGGGACTCAACCGGCCGATCATCGTCCAGTTGGGGGACTACCTGTCGGGACTGGTGAAGGGAGACTTGGGCCGGTCGATAGCCGGCCGTTCGGTGATCGGTCTGGTCGGCGCCCAGATCCCTTCCACCCTGATCCTCGTGGCGGCCGGCATGATGGTTGCGCTGGTAATCGGAGTCCCTCTGGGAGTACTGGCTGCCCGGCGGCGCAACACCCTGGTTGACACCGCAGCCATGGGGACCGCAGTACTGGGGCTTTCTATCCCCCAGTTCTGGCTGGGGCTGATGTTGATAATCCTGTTCGCGGTCAACCTGGGGTGGTTTCCGGTTCTCAGTTCGGGGGGATTCGACGGCCTGTTTCTTCCGGCAATCACCCTGGGCCTGGCCGAAGCCGCCATTCTGGCCCGGTTGGTCAGAAGCAGCCTGATCGAATCCCTGGAACAGGACTACATAACCACCGCCCGCGCCAAGGGCGCCTCGGACTCCCGGGTCACCTGGCGACACGGCTTGCGTAATGCGCTGGTGCCGGTGGTTACGATGATCGGGCTGCAGACCGGGAACCTCCTGGGCGCCTCGGTGGTGATAGAGACCCTGTTCGGACGCCAGGGCGTCGGGAAACTGGTGGTGGACAGCATCCTCCAACGCGAACTGGCGGTTCTGCAGGGATCCATTCTGATCCTGGCCTCCATTTTCGTGCTGATCAATGTGATCGTGGACATTTTCTACAGAGTTCTGGATCCGCGAGTCAAACTGGGAACGACCTAAATGCTTGACGCCGCTCCCGCCCCGGCTCCACTGACCGAGACCACCGTCGGGGTGTGGAGGCGACTCCTGTCCCATCGCTCGGTGGTGGTGGGCGGCACCCTCTTCGCACTGGTGTTGATCGCAGCCATCTTCGCCGATTGGCTGGCCCCCTTCGATCCGGTCGACACCGACCCGGTCAACGCTCTGGAACCCCCCAGCGGCGACCATTGGATGGGCACCGACCAGCTGGGGCGCGACGTGTTCAGCCGGGTGATCCACGGGGCCAGACCCTCGCTGATCATGGGGGTGGTGCCCATGTTGATCTCTTCGGTGATCGGAACCACGGCGGGGATGATCATCGGTTACTACGGCAGGTGGGCTGACCTGCTGATGACTCGCTTCGTGGACCTCGCGTTGGCATTCCCCCCCATCCTCTTGGCGCTGACCGTGGTGGCGGTGTTGGGACCGGGGCTGTGGAGCGTCTCCCTGGCCCTCGGTCTGTCGGGGATCCCGTTCTATGTCCGCATGGCCCGCGGTCAGGTAATCCAGGCCAAGGAGGCGCCGTTCGTGCAGACCGCCGTGGCCATCGGGGCCGGGGACGGACGGGTGCTGTTCCGCCACATCATCTACCGGGTGTTCCCGCCCATCCTGGTGATGATGACCATTCACGTAGCCGGGGCCATCCTGGCCGGCGCGGCGCTGAGCTTTCTGGGACTGGGTATTCCGCCACCCACCGCGGAGTGGGGAACAATGATCCAGGACGGACGCCAATTCCTGGCCCTCTCGTGGTGGACGGCGTTCTTCCCCGGGGTGGCGCTGGCCATTACAGTGTTTGCCACCAACCTCTTCGGCGACGGGCTGAGAGACGTGATCGACCCCAGATCGAAAGGACAACCGATCAGATGATGGGCTCCAGAGTGGCTGTGGTAACCGGCGGCGCCGCCGGCATCGGACGGGGATGCGCCCTCCGGCTGGCTTCAGATGGATATCGGGTGGCGGTGATCGACATCGACGTGGAGGGAGGCGAGGAGGTCGCCGCCGGGATTCGCTCCGATGGTGGCGAAGCCTTCTTCTTGGAATCCGACGTCGGAGAGCCCGACGCCTTTCCCGGGATCGTGGCGGCGGTGGCCCGCCGGTGGGATGGCCTGCACGTACTGGTCAACAACGCCGGACTGGACTACAACGAGCCGCTGTCGGAGATGACCGTCGCCGCGTGGGACAGGTGCCTGGAAGTGGATCTTCGCAGCGTCGCCCTTTCAGCCCAGGCGGCCGCCGATCTCATGGAGCGTTCCGGAGGAGGCAGCATCGTCAACATAGCCTCGGTGATGGCTCGATACACCTTCCCCGACTATGGCGCCTACACCGCCTCCAAGGCCGGGGTGATCGGTCTCACCAGAACCTTGGCCCTGGAACTGGGACCGAAGGGGATCCGGGTAAACGCCATCGCTCCGGGGTTCATCGACACCGCCGCCTGGGACAGGGTGCTGGCCAAGATGGACGATCCGGATGAATTCGCCGCCTCGGTTGCCGCCCTTCATGCGGTAGGCCGACGAGGAAAACCCCAAGACATCGCCGGGGTGGTGGCCTTCCTGGTCGGAGACGACGCCGGTTTCATCACCGGCCAGACCCTGGTGGTCGACGGAGGATTGACAGCACAAATAAGACTTGGCTAATACGGCGGCAGGCCGGCCAAGATCCTTCGTGCTTTGTGCGACTTTCGCAAAATGCGAAAACAGGCGTCTCTCTACTGCGGAAATGGGGGGGTTTAGCGGAACAAAGGCTGGCCGGGAGTGTCGGGGGTCATCACTGAGACATGCCAACCTCCCAGGTTGGCCAGGAACAATTGCTCCAGGTCAGGGCCTCCGAAGGCGCAGTTGGTAACCCGGTTCATGGTCAGGCCTCGCTCGTCCTGGGCCACCAGTTCGACTTCCCCGTCAGGGCGGATGCGCTCGAGAGCGCTGGCGCCGAATGAAGTCACGTACAGGTTCCCGGCGGCGTCGAAAGCCAGTCCGTCGGGCATGGGAAGCAGGGCCCCCGGGGCGCACACCTGCTCGGGCGGGGTCCCCGAACCATCCAGGGGAATCCGAACCACATCGTCGGTGGCGGTCTGGGCGACGTACAGGAACCTGGCGCCCTGATCGATGGCCAACCCGTTGGCGTAATAGAAGGGACCGGAGTGGTACACCGTGGCCTCGCCACCGGGATTGATGCGGTAAATCTCCCCGGTTGGTCCCGGATAGTCTCCTGAGCCCGACACGTAGAGACTCCCGTCTGGACCGAAGGCCGGGAAGTTGGGGCCCCGCAGGGGACGACCGTCCACCGAGTCACAGAATACCTCCCACTCTCCTGAGGCGGCAACCCTGACGATTGTGTTGTCCTGGCTGCAGACATAGCAATAGCCGTTGCGGTCGAAGGCCAGGCCGGCGGCCATGGCATTCAACTGACAGATCACTTCGGGCTGACGGGTCTCGGGGTCTATTACATATATCTGTCCTGCTTCCCCCCCGGCCCAGACTCGGCCGTCGGGGTCGATCGCCACGCATTCTGGATGGTCAAGACCGGCACTGTAAACCTCTACCTGGCTCATCTCAATTTCATCTCCTTTCATAGATCGCTGAGCCGCACGCTCAACCATGCCTTATGGGTCTCTCCACCCCTGACCACCGGCGCCTGGCCTCGGTCCATGGCGGCAGCCAGCCCATCGGCCGGCCAGGCGTTCACCGGCTCAACCGCCATCGAACTGAGCCGGCCAAACCAGGGGAAACGGGAAGCCTGCCGGTTTATCCACAACCAGGCATAGGGAAAGGCGTCCGCCGACCATTCGAAAGTCAACCGGTCTGCAGTGTCGGATCGCAGGATGTGGCAGGCTGGTTCGGGAACGTCCGTCAGATACGCCAAACGCTCCACGGGCTGGCGGGGCATCTCACCCAGGTCAACCGGCTCACCGTCGCGGTCCTGTACCCATGGCCACGAGTAGCGGCCTCCCGGTGACAGGTCGTCCTCAGGTACTCCCAGTCCCGGAACCTCCAGACGGGCCCCCTTCATGACCAGGCGGGTGCCCGGCGGCGCCGCGAAGGTGGGGTGATGGCCCCACAAGTAGTGAAAGTCCATATCCGACGGATTGTGGACCTCCTCCTCCAGGTGAAGGCTGGGGCTCTCCGGATCGAGACTCATCTTGCGGATCAGAACCAACGGGATGTGGGTATAGCAGCGTAAGGTGACCTGGCGGTCACGCGAACTCTCCAGAATCTCCCAGGGCGCCAGGGATGCTTCACCGTGAACGGGGTGGGTGACGCCCGCCACCGTGCAGCCTGCTCCTGCGTTGGGGAACATCTCTTGCCACCCGCCCCGGTGTTCGGACAGCCAATCGAGGTCGGAGGAGTAATAGGAGGCGCCTCGGGAGGCGCGCAAAGGCCAATCGGAGTCGACCCAAGCAAGGCGGTTTCGCCCCCCCGGCCGGCCCAACCAGAGGATTTCCGCTCCCTTCCTCTCATCGACCCTCACCTCGAGATGAGCGGTTCGAAGTCGGATCATGGATGTGTTCCGATTGCTTCTACCTGCTCGGGAAAGTGACACGCCGCTCTCCCGCTTCCGGCCAGGCGATGTTCCAGCGCGGGCGTCTCGGTTGCGCACAGTTCCTGGGCCTTCCAGCACCGGGTCCGGAACCGACAAGCCGAAGGTGGATGGAGAGGACTCGGCACGTCGCCCGCCAGGAGGATGCGGCTCCTTTCCGCACGAGAGAACGGCTCGGGAACCGGAACCGCCGACACCAGGGCCTGGGTGTAGGGATGGCAGGGCCGGGAGAACACCTCATCCCGATCACCCGACTCGACGATCCTCCCCAGGTACATGACAGCCACCCGTTCGCACACATGACGGACCACTGACAGATCGTGGGCGATGAACAGATAGGCCAACCCCAAGTTTTGCTTCAACTCGATCAGGAGATTGATGATCTGCGCCTGGATGGAGACATCCAATGCCGACACCGGCTCGTCCAACACCAGGAGCTTGGGCCGCAGCGCCAGCGCCCGGGCAATGCTGATGCGCTGGCGCTGGCCTCCCGAGAACTCGTGGGGATACTTCTGGGCGTCGCCGGGATGCAATCCCACCAGTTCCAACAGGTCTGCCACTCTCCCGGAGTCGGGACGCCGCCCTTCGTGGACCACCAGGGGCTCGGCCACGATTTCTCCGGCCTTCATGCCGGGATTCAGGGAAGCGAATGGATCCTGGAAGACGATCTGCATGTGGCGACGCAGGGGTCGCATCTCCCGTCTCCCCAGGTCGGTGATGTCCCGGCCCATGAACACAACCCGACCGCTGGTAGGGGTCAGCAGGCGCATCATCAGCCTCGCTACCGTGGATTTTCCGCAGCCCGACTCCCCCACCAGCCCCAGAGCCTCCCCTTCGGAGATAGAGAAGCTGATTCCGTCGACCGCCCTCAACTGGCGCCGACGTCCCACTATCCCCTCCATCCTGACCGGATAGTGCATGACCACATCCTCCAGGCTCACCAAGGACCGGCCATTGTCATTCACCATCCTGTTTCCAGCGTAGCAACCCGCTATCACCCCGCCACTCCGACAGCGCTCACATGATGAGTCGGCTGCGCCCCGGATTGGGAAGAGCAGGCGCAGATCGTATCATCTGGCCTATATGATCTGGCGGCACCTGGGGCGGCTCATACGACCACTCATCAGATGGGGATCGCTGGTTGCCTTAACGGTCTTCGGCCTAGCCGCCTGCAGCCTGGTGGAGATAGAGGACGCCCCTCTCACCACCTTCGAGCCCGCCGGGCCCTTCGCCGAGCGGATCGACGCGGTGTTCTGGCAGGTGTTCTGGATCGCGGTGGTCATTTTCGTGGTGGTCGAGGGAGGGATCCTTCTCATAGTCCTCCTCTTTCGCGACAGGGAGGGACGAAAGGACCCCCGCCAGATTCACGGCAACAACAAGCTGGAGATCACCTGGACCATCATCCCCGCCCTGATACTGACCGTGATCGCGGTCCCGACCATCCAGGGGGTGTTCGACCTGACCGAATGCGGCGACGACGCCATGCCGGTGGAGATCATCGGGCATCAGTGGTGGTTCGAGTACCGGTACCCCGAACACGGGATCGAGTCCGCCAGCGTGCTGGCGATGCCCATCGACCGGGAGGTCTGCGCCTACATGACGTCGGCCGACGTGCTTCACAACTATTGGGTCCCCCACCTGATGGGGAAGCGCTACCTGGTTCCAGGCCAGGAAACCACTCTCAGGCTGCAGGCTGATGAGCCCGCTGAGTACTGGGGACACTGCGCCGAGTTCTGCGGGCTCTCCCATTCGCTGATGAGGGCCAGGGTGATCTCGATGACCCAGGCCGACTTCGACGCCTGGGTGGCGGAACAGCAGCAATACGCGGTCCCACCCGAACCCGAGACTCCGGCAGAGGCCGGCTTGAGGGTATTCCAGGAACAGGGATGCACCCAGTGCCACACGGTGGACTACGGGCCTGACTACCAGGGCACCAACCTGGTGGCGGACGAGTTTTTCAACGGGCCGAATCTCACCCACTTCGCTTCCCGGAGCGTGTTCGCCGGCGCCATCCTTCCCCGCGAGGGCCAGTCCTGGTCGGACGGGCTGCGGGAGTGGCTGGCCAACCCTCCCAAGGTCAAACCCGGATCCTTCATGCCCAACCTGGATCTCACCCACCAGGAGATAGAAGATCTGATCGCATGGCTGGACACCCTGAAGTGAGCGTAAACTTGCATCTGAGCACACCCGCTCCCGAGAAAGTCCCTTCGCCAACAGCCAGGCCGGAGTCCTCCACATGACCGCCACCGCCGAGCGCCGCCCCGCCACAACCATCTTCCGCAGACCTCGTTCCACCACGGGATTCTGGGCGTGGATCACGACCGCCGATCACAAGAAGATCGGGATCATGTACGGCTATGCGGCGTTCATCTTCTTCCTGGTCGGAGGCTTGGAGGCCCTCCTATTGCGAATCCAGCTCTCGGCGGCCGACAACACCTTCCTGACCGCCGCCGAGTACAACGCGGCCTTCACCATGCACGGGACCACCATGGTGTTCCTGTTCGTCATGCCCATCTCCGCCGCCTTCATCAACTACCTGCTCCCGCTGATGATCGGCGCCCGGGACGTGGCCTTCCCCCGGATGAACGCTCTGTCCTGGTGGATTTTCCTCTTCGCCGGGATCTTTCTCTACTCCGTGCTGGTCTTCAGCGACCCTGCGGCGCCCGTCGGCGTGGAGGGAGTGGCGGGCAACCTGGACCCGGCGGACAACACCGTCCTGGGCGGGATGCCGGATGGCGGCTGGTTCGGGTACCAGCCCAACGCCGGTCCCTTCTACTCACCCGGGACGGCCATGGACTACTGGGCGCTGGGCGTCCAGTTCCTGGGCTTGGCGTCGCTCATCTCGTCGGTCAACTTCATCGTCACCATCTTCAACATGCGAGCGCTGGGAATGCGACTTCTGCGCATGCCGGTGTTCGTGTGGATGAGCCTGGTGGTCGCCCTCCTCCTGCTGTTCTCCCTTCCCATCATCGCCATCGCCCTGTTCATGGTGACGTTCGACCGTCAGTTCGGAAGCCTGTTCTTCGTGGCCGAGGCCGGCGGAGATCCAATACTCTGGCAGCACCTGTTCTGGCTGTTCGGTCACCCCGAGGTCTACATCCTGATCCTCCCGGCCATGGGGATCGTCTCCGAGGTCCTACCGGTGTTCAGCAAGAAACCGCTCTTCGGGTACGCGGCGGTGGTGTTCGCCGGGGCGGCCATCGCCTTCCTTGGTTTCGGAGTGTGGGCCCACCACATGTTCGCGTCCGGGATCAGCCCGGTGGCCCAGGCCGCCTTCGGGCTCTCCACCATGACGATCGCGGTTCCGACCGGGGTCAAGATCTTCAACTGGATGGGCACCATGTGGGGAGGTCGGATAAAGTTCACCACGCCCATGCTGTTCGCCATCGGATTCGTGGCGATGTTCGTGATCGGGGGGTTGTCCGGCGTAACCCACGCCGTGGTTCCCTCCGACTGGCAGCAGACCGACACCTACTACATCGTGGCCCACTTCCATTACGTGTTGTTCGGGGGGTCGGTGTTCGGGATCTTCTCCGGGCTCTACTACTGGTTCCCCAAGATGACCGGCCGGTTGCTCAACGAGAAACTCGGGAAGCTCAATTTCTGGACGATGTTCACCGGGTTCAACCTCACCTTCGCGCCCATGCACTGGTTGGGCCTGCAAGGCATGGTGCGGCGCACCGCCTACTATCCGCCCGAGGCGGGATTCGACTTCTGGAACCTGGTGGCCACCGTCGGAGCCTTCATAATCGCCGCCGGCGTCCTGATCTTCATGTTCAACTGGTGGAGGTCGAAGAAACACGGTGAGCCCTCGGGAATAGACCCATGGGATGCGCGAACCGTCGAATGGACCACCCCCAATCCCACCCCCGAATACAACTTCGGGGTAGCGCCCACGGTTACCGGTCTCGACGACTTCTGGCACAAGAAGTACGCCGAAGACTCCGAGGGGAGACCGGTCCGCAGGCCGGAGGCCGAGGAGACACTCACCGACCTGATGGAGACCGGGATAGACCCGCCCCACCCCATCCATCTTCCCGCTCCCTCCTACTACCCCATATTGCTGGCGGCGGGGATACCCCTGGTGGGATGGGGGATCATCTACCACACCTCTTTCGTGGGGAAACTCCTGATTCTGGTCGGAGTCCTGGTGGTGGCCTCCGCTTCTTTCGGCTGGAGCATGGAACCCCTTGAGGAGCCCCACGACGAGCATGACGATTCCGATCCTTTGGGAGGCGGGTACTCCTCTGTGGAGGTCGACGACTGATGGATGCGGCGGCCGCAATGGATCACCACGACCAGCACGAGTCAACCGGCATCGACCACCGCAAGCTGGGAATGTGGGTGTTTCTAAGCTCCGAGTTCCTGTTTTTCGGCGCCTTAATCACCAACTACCTCCTCTATCAGGGACAGGCCGGCTTCGCCCGTCCCTACCCGGCCGAGATCTACGACATTCCCTTCACGTCGTTCTCCTCCTTCGCCCTGCTCATGAGTTCCTTGACCATGGTTTTGGCCCACAATGCCCTGGCGCGCCATGACCAGCACGCCACCCGCACCTGGCTCCTGGCCACCGCCATGCTCGGCTCGGTCTTCCTGGGCGGGCAGGTCTTCGAGTTCACCGAGTTCATCACGGTCGGCGCGATGAAACTGACCACCAACCCCGCTGCCTCGGCCTTCTACATGCTCACCGGCTTCCACGGCTTCCACGTGCTGTTGGGAATCCTGATGCTCCTCACCTTGTACGGGATCTCCCGCCGCCAGGGGGAACTGTCGGAAGCCTCCGGGCTGAACCTGGAGTTGGTAGGTCTCTACTGGCACTTCGTGGACATAATCTGGATCGTGATCTTCACCGTGGTCTATCTGCTGGCCAGCGTCCCGGCGGGAGTTGGCTGACAATGGCTGCCCACCCCGGCGATCACCATCATCCGACGCCACTCCAATATGTGAAGATCGCCATCCTGCTGGCGGTGCTGACCATCATCGAAGTCGCGCTCTTCTACGTGAACGAGGCGGCGGACATGGGTGGCTGGGACGCTCCGCTCTTGATCATTCTGGCGTTCATCAAATTCGTGATCGTGGTCGGGTGGTACATGCACTTGCGTTTTGAGGATTCAACCCTCTCCAAGTTCTTCACCGCGGGATTCATCCTGGCAATGGTCCTGTATGCGATCGTGCTCCTGGCCTTCGGCGTTATAGCACTGGGAAGCTGACCCTGCCGGCTTGGCATCCTCACTGGGATGTCCTGGCGGTGGTGGTGGCGCTGGGAGTGCTTTACCTCCACGCAGATCGGCGCATACGCCCCCTGGTAGCCCCCACCATGCCGTCCGCCACACCCCGCCAGCGGGGGCTCTGGTTCGGGGCCCTCGCCCTTCTGGCCGGGAGCGCCAGTTGGCCCTTCCACGACCTGGCGGAACAGGTCTTCTTCAGCCTGCACATGGTCGAGCACATGCTGGTGGCCCTGGTGATCCCGCCCCTGATGCTGATGGGCGCCCCCCGCTGGATGGCTGAACATCTCCTGGCCTCCCCTCGCGGACTGACCATCCTGCGCCGCCTGTGCAGGCCGCTTCCCGCTTTCTTCCTCTTCCACCTGAGCCTGGCGAGCATGCACTGGCGGCCCATCGTGGAAGCCATGGTGAACTCGAGCCTATTTCACTTCGCGGCCCACTTCTGGTTGTTCGGAGTCTCGATCCTGATGTGGCTCCCGGTGGTGAGTCCCACCCCGCTGATTCCCCGCCTGAATCCTCCCCTGCGGATGCTTTATCTGTTCCTGCATTCCATCATCCCCACCGTTCCGGCTTCCTTCCTGACCTTCAGCCGCTCACCCCTGTATCCGTCGTACATCGACTCAGCATCCCGGTTTGGGATGTCAACGGTCACCGATCTCCAGATCGCAGGACTGATAATGAAACTTGGAGGCGGACTGCTTCTGTGGGGAACGATCGTGGTGATCTGGTTCAAGTGGATCGCCTCGGAACGGAGGTGGGACTCGATCGAGCGAGACCTGCGTCGCTCCCCCACCTCGGGAGTGGAGAGTTGAGGGGCACCCGGTCTCCCGACAACCTACAACCGGCTACCCGGGACCGCCGCCCGCTCCCGCTCCGTCTGCTGAGACTCGTCGGCCCATGGATCGCGCTGGGCCTGGCGCTACTGGCCGTCGCCGTCCTGCTGGTGGTCCGCCGGTCCTTTCCCCAGGTGGACGGGGAGATGGTGTTGCCTGGCTTGACCGCCGAGGCCACCGTCATCCGGGACCGCCACGGAACACCTCACATCTATGCGTCCACTTTTTCGGACCTGGTTATGGCGCAGGGCTTCGTGGAAGCCCAGGACCGCTTCTGGCAGATGGACTTCTACCGGCATGTCGCCACCGGGCGGACCGCCGAGATGTTCGGCGAGGCGCAGGTGGAAGCCGATATCTTCCTGCGAACCCTGGGGTGGGAACAGGTAGCGGTCCGCGAATACCAGGCGCTTTCGCCCTTCATGCAATCCCTGCTGGACGCCTACGCCCAGGGTGTCAACGCCTACCTGGCCGAACGGGGCAAATGGGAGATCAGCCTGGAGTACGCCTTCCTGGGAATCCAGAACCCCGACTACCAGCCGATGCCCTGGAAACCCACCGACACGCTGGCCTTCGCCAAGGTGGTGGCCTGGGACCTTCGGACCAACATCGTCTCCGAACTCGAGCGAGCAGTGCTCTCGGAGTCGATACCGATCGAACGGGTCTCCCAACTGTGGCCGGCCTATCCCGAAGGTCACCCGGTGATCGTTCCCGGGTGGGAGCCACCGCCATCATCGCCGCAGCCGACCGGCGCGGCCCTGCCGTCCCCGTCGGTTCGGGAGGCCTCCAACGCCCTGGGGGAAGCGGTAGTCCTACCCGTGGGCGCCGACCGCGTCGGGCTCGTCCTGGACAACCGGGGCCGAGGATCCAACTCCTGGGTCGTGGCGGGCCGCCACACCGTGTCCGGAGCGCCACTCCTGGCCAACGACCCCCATCTGGGGGGCCAGACTCCCTCCATCTGGTACCGGGTGGGTCTCCACTGCCGGCCCGTGAGCGACTCCTGCCCGGTGGAGGCGGCCGGATTCAGCCTGCCGGGCACGCCTCTGGTCACCGTCGGGCACAATGGATTTCTGGCCTGGGGCTTCACCAACCTGGGAGGTGACGTCTCCGACCTCTTCATCGAGCGAGTTCACCCCGAAGACCCACTCCTGTACGAGGTGGACGGCGAGTGGCTCCCCATGTCCACCCGCACCGAGACCATCGAGGTAGCCAACGCCGATCCGGTGGAGATCACAATCAGGGAGACACACCACGGGCCGGTGATCTCGGGGATATACGATCCCGTCGACGAACTGGAAGGAAACGGGGTGGTGGACCTACCCGACCCCTACGCTGCATCTCTGGCATGGACCGCCCTCCAAACCACCCGCAACATGGAAGCGGTGCTGGGGATGGTTCTGGCACGGAGTTGGGAGGAGTTCCGGTCGGCGGCCGCTCTCTTCGACATGGCGCCCCTGAACATGGTGTACGCCGATGCGGACGGCAATATCGGCTACCAGGCCACGGGGCTGATCCCGGTGCGGGAGGCAGGCGACGGACGCTATCCCGCGCCGGGATGGGAGAGCCAGTACGACTGGCAGGGCTTCTGGCCCTTCGAGACCCTTCCCTGGTCGTTGAATCCCCCCTCCGGGATGGTGGTGGCCGCCAACCAACCCCTCGCCCGGCCTGACCTGGTCCGCCACATCGGCAGTGACTTCGACTATGGCTACCGAGCCCGGCGCATCCACGAACTGCTGGCCGGATCCCTCCCGCTGGACACCGCCGGGATGAGCGCAATACAGTTCGACCACCAGGATCCATCGGCCGCCTTCCTGGTTCCCGCATTGGCAGCCGTGGGAGCCGGGAGCGAGAACGTGGCGGTGATGCAGGACCTCCTGACCGGGTGGATGCAGGGGGAGCGACCCGGTCAGATGGATTCCGAAGCGGCGGCAGCCGCCGCCTACGCGGCCACGTGGCGCCATCTCCTGGCCCTCACCTTCGACGAGCTTCCCGAAGGCCACGAGGCCCACGGGGGAAGCCGGTTCATGGAGGTGGTGAGGGCCCTGCTCGAATCTCCTGAAGACCCCTGGTGGGATCGTACGGGAACCGAGCGCCGGGAGACGCGCGACCTCGTGCTCCATGACGCGTTGGAAGCGGCCCACGCCGAGTTGGTCGAGTTGATGGGCGACAACCCGGAAGATTGGCGATGGGGCGACATCCACACCGGAGTCTTCAACAACGCCAGCCTGGGCGAATCGGGCGTGTCGCTGATCGAGTCCGTCTTCAACCGGCACACCGACAGCGTCTCGGGCGGATCGGGGACAGTCAACGCCACGCAATGGATCGCCTCCGAGGGCTACGAGACAGACGGGGTGCCGTCGTTCCGGATGGTGATAGACCTGGGAGATCCCGACGCCTCACTATCCATCCATGTACCGGGTCAGTCGGGCCATGCATACCACCCCCATTACGACGACCTCCTGGAACCTTGGGCGGCCGGCGAGATGCAACCACTCCCCTGGGACCGGGATACGGTGGAATCCCTGGGCGAATCCACCCTGGTGCTTCGTCCCGCGCCCTGAGGCCGGAGCGGGGATCAGGAGGGAACGACTACCTCGATCGCCTCTGCTTCGACGCCGTGGTCGTCCTCGGACTCGCCGTGTCCCGCCCCCTGTGTGTTGAGCACCGCAAAGAGGATGAACACCACCACACCTATTCCGGCGGCCGCCAGCAGGAACTCTCCCCTGGTGATGCGCATTCCCGGCCTGGATGCGGAGAGCCCGGCGAAAGTGAGAATGCTGGCGGCCACCACCGATCCCATGATGGGCGCCCAACCGGGGAACTGCAGGAAGATATAGGCGTTGGGCAACACCAGCACCGCAATCAGCGCCACTCCTATTACGGGAAGGGCCAGAGCGGACTTCAGCCGGAACCTCACGACTCCCGCTTCCTCCCCCTCGGCGCCGGCCATGCCTTCCGGGACCCCCAGCACCTGCGAGAGTTGTCCCACTGCCCAACCCAGGACAGTTCCGGCCGCAACGACCACCACCAGACCGGCGACAACCGACACCTCCACCTCTTCGGCGCCCGGCAACCCGGTACCGAACATGCCGGTCGCCACCCCGCCGGTTGCACCTCCGATCACAGAGCCGGTGAGAACCCCGCCCACCATTATGGAACCCTGGCCTTCCACGATATTCATCCCGGGACCATGCCATCCCACGGCCGCGGTGGTGAACAGCGACAGAATCAACCCGTAGACACCGAACAGCACAACCAACCCGATCACGGCCCGGTTGGGCGCCACCAGCAACGAGGGAGAGAAAGGTCCCTCCTCGCCCAGCGTGTCGGCCCGAGCCGCCAGCCAGGGGGCAAGCGCCACCAGGGTCACCAGTCCGATCGCCGCCCCCGTGATCGCACCAAGCCTTCCCCCCAGCTTCCTGCGCACTCGCAACGGAGCAGGATCCACTTCCGGAGGAGGCGGCTCCTCCACCACCACAACGGCTTCTTCCGTTTGCACGGCCACCGCTGCCGCCAGAGGCGTCTCTGCCGGAGCGGTAACAGCCTCCGGGACAGGCGGCGGCGGTGTTGCCTCCACCGGGGGAGCCGGGGCGGCTTGAGGGGGCGCCGCAGGGGCAGCCGGGGTGGGAGCGGCTCCACCGCCTCCCCATGCCCGCAGGTAATCATCGGCGGTTCCCCCCAAAGCCTGGGCCTTCGCTTCGGCCGAGCGCAGGACCAGTTCTTCGGGTGCGTCCATAGCCGCCGCGGCCGCCGCCAGAAACTCACTCATATGCGCCACCGAGGATACACAGCCGGATGGGGCCCTCAACACCGGCGGTCCCGATGGGACCCGTATGGCGCGTCACTGGTTCTCGCCGGAGGACTCGTCTTCCATTTGCTGCCGCCGTTGCCGGGCCCGGCGCTCGGATCGGCGCAAGAGCCATACCAGACCGATAAGCACCACCCCGGAGGCAACCCACTCGTCGGTGGAGCCTCCTCCGAGGATGTGGGCAATGGGCATCATCCAGCCGTAAGAATGAAGAGAGCGAGCATGGTCAGAACCACCATCAGCGCCAACATGGGATACTGGGATCGTATAGCCTTGACCCCCGGGAAGTCAACCAGAGCCCGGTCATGCGCCAGGATCACGCCGCCCACATGGCCGGCTATCACCGCCGCCAGTTGAACGTACCAGACCGCGGTGGGAGAAATCACGGTGTAGTCCACTGCCCGGTCGGCCGCTCCGAACACATCCCACCCCATGTCGAAGGGGTCGGCGATGGCGCTCAGGAAGAACTGCCCCTCATAGATGACCAGGGTGAAATAGTGAGCGAACGCGTAGGCCAGGGCTATCGGGACCAGGGTGTGGGCGAACCGGATTCGGATGCGGGCCAGACCGACGTCGGTGTCCGAGAGGACCGCGGAGACCCCACAGGCCACGTGGTAGGCCCAGCCGATCAGCAGGACGACGGCCAGGAGTCCGAAAGTGCCCACCACCGCCTCCGCCCACTGCCAGCCCAACCCGGCGGCCGACAGAGTGTCCTCAAGCGGCCCGGCAAGCTGGTTTCTCCAGAAGGGGATCCCGGTGAGGCCGTCAAATGTGACTCCCCCGATCAGGACCACCGCCAGACCATCAAGGCCAGGGCGCTCGGCCACCGTCGGGAGCCCTCTCAACCACTTCCGACGGACCAGTTCACCGTGCTGGTTCCTGCCGAGAGGCCCGATGGCTCCCATCAGATGGTTGTAAGCCCCAAAGCCGTCCCACATGGTCAACTGGGATTCGCTGCCCCACAGACCGATGGTCACCAGCATGTAGAGGGTGTAGACCAGGGCGATCACGGCAAGCCACCACGGAACGCTGCCCACCGGCGACACCAGTTCCCACCATGTGAACGCAAAGAGAACCGCCGCCGCCGGCCAGTATCCGACCCGCGACGACCTGCCTCGATCACCCGCCCGGTCGACCTTCAGCCATCGGGCCAGGACCCGCCAGGGAGCGATCACCTGGTAGAAGTCCCCAACCAGAGCCGACAGGAAGGGAACCACCAGCCAAAGCCCCACAAAGACCAAAACCGGCGCCGGGTTTTCAAGCGCGTCGTCGGATCCGAGAAACCCGCTCAGCACCATCAAAACCAACAGCACCACCGACAGCGCCGAGAAGATCCTCCCTCCCAGCCTCATCCAGTGGGGAACCTCGACCACCCTGAATGTGGGATTCTGCAGGCGCGGCTCGTGCCACCGGGCGGACAGCATGGCAAAGGTGACCACCAGCACCGTTATCGCCGCCAGCGTGAAATACAGGAGGGGGATGGGCAGGTCGAGACGCCCACCGATGCCGTGACCCAGGATCATGCTCTCACCTCAGGGCGACACTTTCAATTCGATCAGCAGTCGATGGCTCACATGGTCCTCCACCTCGAAGATCCCGGGCAGGTCCCCGTCGAACTCGTAAACCGTGATGACGCCGGCCTCCACGGTGAACTCCTCGTCGTAACCGTGGATGTGCACCAGCAACCGGGTGTCCGAGTCGAACCGAAGCGAAATTCGATCGCCCAGGGGAACGTCCACTCGGTCTTCTCCCACTGCCCTTCCCTCCCTCACGGTTATCTCCACAACGGTCAGGTCATCGGGGAGGGTGGTGGTCGTGGTTGCCCGGGTTGTGGTGGTTGACGGCGCGGCCGAGGTCGAAGGTGGGGGAATGGTCGTTGCTGAGCTCTGGGAGGTTGTAACCGCGGGCGTAGTCGTAGTGGCGGCGCCGGCCATGGTGGTCGTGACAGGCAGAGTCGTGGCTACCGCGCCCGCAGTGGTGGTCGTGGATGGTGGGGTCCCGGTGGAGGATGTGGTGCCGGCAGGCTCCGCCGTGTTGCTCGCCGCGTCAGCAGGGATGGTGACCGACGATGGCGGCGCGGCAGTCTCCGACTCGGGCGAGGTGGAGAGATCGCCGTTCAACCCGGTGTCCGACGTGCACGCCACCGCCAACAGCAACAAAAGCCCCCACCAAAGTCCTGGGAGACTACGTCCGGGCATCTGTGGTTCGAGTGGCGTCCAACGACATCGGGCAAGTCCTTAACGTACTGCTCCAAGGGGCATTGGGAGCCGGGCCGGATCCGGGAGGCCAGAGCGGGTTCCGTCCGGCTGTCCTTCTCGGGTCCCTTCTCCACGAGAGCCTGACTTCCCGGTCTCTCCCGCCAGTATTCCCCCACCAATGACCAACCCCGGTGGTCGGTAACCTGGTTGGAATGAGAAAGCACCTCTCGGACCAGAAACTCCTGGATTACGCCTCGTCCCTCTCCATGACCTCGGGCAGGGTGGGCCGGCAGGTGATCGAGGACACTGCCCGCCGCTATCCCGATCTCTCGAGAATGCAGATCGATCCCCTCCAGGGGGCGTTCCTGGCTCTGCTGGTGAAGCTGATCGGCGCAACGAGATTACTAGAAATCGGCACCTTCACCGGCCTGTCCTCGCTCTCGATGGCCCAAGCCCTCCCGGAGGGAGGCACACTCGTCTGCTGCGATCTCTCCGAAGAGTTTACGAACCACGCCAAACGCGCCTGGGAGGAAGCGGGAGTGGCTGACCGGATCACTCTCTTGATCGGCCCTGCCCTCCAGACCCTGGAGGACCTGGAGGGTCCCTTTGACATGGCCTTCCTCGACGCCGACAAACCGAACTACCCGGCTTACCTGCGAAAACTGACGGAGTTGGTGAGACCGGGCGGGGTGATCGTGGCCGACAACACGCTCTGGTCGGGACGGGTGATCGATCCCGGCGATCGAACCGAGGCAACCGACGCGATCCGCCGCTTCAACGACTTGGCCGCCTCCTCCCCGGATCTGGAAGTGGTGGTACTCCCCTTCGCGGACGGGGTGACTCTGATGCGCCGCTGCTGATCTGAACGGGAGACGCGACTGAAGGCAGCCTAAGCGGTGCTCCCGATCGGCCTGGTGGGTGTTTCGTCCCCTCTTACCGTGAACATGACCCATAAGCCCGCCGCGAATAGAGCGGTGATGCCCAACCAACCCGGTCCGTAGACACCCAGGGCATCCACCGACCATCCGAACAGTGGTGCGCCGATCCCGAATCCGGTAATAAACCCCAAATACACCCTCCCCGACCCCGTTCCGGCCAGATGGGCCGGCAGGATCTCGATGACCGCAAGCATCCCCACCGAGGTCCAGGCGAAGACGCTGAAGCCCGCCACCACCGCGGCGACCCAAATTACCCAGGTCCCCAGGTCTTCCCCAAAGGCCAGGAAGACTCCCGAGACCACCCCCAGCGATGCGATCAACATCAGACTGCGAACCATCCCCAGGCGACCCTCGGCTATACGCCCCCACCCGATCCGGGCAAGAATCCCGACCGGCCCGGTGATCGCCAGCACCAGCCCGACCCGGCCCCGGCTCATTCCCAGGACCTCCTCGGCGTAGAGCGGCAAGTAGACGACCAGGACGACCACCCCCATCCCCAGCAAGAACCCGTAGACCGTCAGGCGGCGAACCACCCTGGGAAGACGAACCGGACTCTCCTCATTCGTGTCTTTCCGCCCGGCCTCTTTGTCCGGCGGCCGGCCGGAGGGGGGCCCCACAGACGCGCCCCTTGCCATGGAAATCGCTCCCACCGTCAGGGGGGCCGCCGCAAATGCCAGGACCGCCCATCGCCAGCCCCACCAATCGGTGAAGACCGGCAACAACCAACCTCCCATGAATATGGCGACCTGCACTCCCGACTGCTTGATGCCCACGATCAGTCCCCGCCGACCGGGCTCGACCTCCAGGGAAATCAACTTGTTGGTGGCCGGGTTGGCAATGCCCGATGCGATCCCGTTGAGAAACGCCGCCCCCACCATCAGGGAGAATTCAGGCGCCACCCCCACACAGAACAACGCGGTTCCCCCCACCATGAGGGTGGTAACAGTGGCTCGCTTACCGCCCACCACATCCACCCACTTACCCAAACGAGTGGAGAACAGCGCCCCGCTCAGAGTGCCGGAGGTGGCCAGCATCCCCAACTGCCACCGTTCGATACCCATTGCCGCGATTAACTCAGAGGCAAGAACCCCGAAGGTGGTTATGGCCATGGTGGTGGACGCCATCGTCACGACCAACACCGCGCCAAAGCGGAGACGTCCAAAGTTCACAGCCAGGAAGCCACCACCCTACTCAACCCACTCTCCTCCTACCCGTGTTCATCACCCAGAATCCAAACCCGAATAGAACAGTAATCGCCAGCCAACCCGGGGTGTAGATACCGAGGAGATCCACCGACAAGCCCACGAGGGGAGCGCCGAGCCCCAGACCGGTCAGGAAGCCGAGTAACACTATTCCCGAACCCCGGCCGGCCAGAGAGGTCGGGAGGATCTGGATGATGGCTAGCATGCCAACCGCGTTCCAAGCGCTCCCGCTGAGCCCGATCAGAGCCGCCGCCATCCAGATGGTCCACGATCCCAGGTGATGCCCGAAGGCCAGGACCAGACCCATCGCCACCGCCGTCAGAGCGATAATCCGCAGGCTTCTCACCGACCCGAACCGGCCTTCGGCTACGCGCGCCCAACCGAGCCGGGCCGGGATCCCCACCAGCCCGGTGACGGCCAGGGCCAATCCGGCCTGGCCCTGGCTCATCCCCAACACTTCTTCGGCATAGAGCGGCAGATAAGCAAGCACCACGGACATGCCTGTTCCCATGGTGAACCCGTAGACCGCCAGACGGTAGATCATCCTGGGGATGCGGCTGAACGGCTCTCCAGCAGTGTCCTCCCGGCCAGCGTGAACCCGCGGAGGCCCCGCCGAATAGATGCCGGCAAAAGCAAGGGGGACCGCGGCGAACGCGATAACCGCCCATCGCCAACCCCACCACATGGAGAAGACCGGCAGCAGCCATCCTCCGAGGAAAACTCCTATCTGTACGCCCGACTGCTTCACGCCCACGATCAAACTCTGCCGACCCGTGGCGAATTCCTCGGAGATGAGCCGATTGGTGGCCGGGTTGGAAAACCCGGACGCTATCCCGGCCAGGCATGCCGCCGCCATCATCACGCCGAACCCGGGGGCCGTCCCCACCCCTACCAGGGAGACCCCGGCGATTATCAGAGTTAAGATCGTGGCCCGCCGACCACCCGCCATGTCAGCCCATTTCCCCAACAGCAGCGAGAACACCGCCCCGCATAGAGTGGCGCCGCTGACCAGCAACCCCAGTTGCCACCGTTCGATCCTCAAGAACGAGATCAGTTCCGAGGCGAGCACCCCAAAGACCGTTGGAGCGAAAGTGGCGGCCGCCATGGCGACGGCCAGCACCGTGCCCAGCATCAGACGACGGTAAAGCACGGAACCTAACGGTACCGCCCACCCCTCCCCGCAGATGAGTGGCCTCCCCTGGGTTTGGCCGACGCGAGCACACGGGGCGAACCGCCTGCACTGGATATAGTTAGATGTATCGCCCGTATTGCTGCAAGCGCCGTTTGAGCCCAACCGCGGCCCATCAACCCGTTCCCAGGTGGTGCACACCGGCTTCTACCATGTGCGAGGTGGGGACGCTCCCCGGGATTCAGGAGGCGCCAGACCATGCACGACTCACATCTGGGTTTCATTCCAGAGATGAAAACCGTCACTGAAAGCCGCGGCTAGTGGAGCCCTTGCCCGTTGTGGGCGCCCGGGCGGTGGATCGCCACCTGCTGGTGGTCTTCGGCGCCACGGGCGATCTCTATCGCCAGAAACTGGCCCCCGCCCTCTATCACCTGGTTTGGCAATACCAAATGAGCGATAGGTTCCTCATCCTGGGCGTGGCGCGATCACAAATGGATGACGAGGGTTTCAAGTCCCTTACCCGAGCGTCCGTCGAAGGCATCTCTCCCAGGCAGACACAACTTGGCGAGCCCTATGCCGATCCGGCCGAGTGGTGCGACCAGGTCCTGTACTACCAGTCGATCGCCGATGGAGGGCCGGAGGCGTTCGACGCCCTCCGGCGCCGGATCGAACGCATCGAGGCCGCGCACGGTCTGGGGGGCAACCGTATCTTCTACCTGGCCCTACCGCCATCCGCCCTGGGCCCGACGGTCGAGGCCCTGGGAGCATCGGGTCTGACCCACAGCGCGGGATGGACCCGTTTGGTGGTCGAGAAGCCATTCGGCGTCGACCTCGAATCGGCGGTTGGGCTGAACGCCATGCTCCATGGGTGTTTCGACGAGCCCCAGATCTACCGCATCGACCATTATCTGGGGAAGGCGACGGTGCAGAACCTGCTGGTCTTCCGGCTGGCCAATCCCCTCTTCGAGTCGGTCTGGAACCGGGATCGCATCGACAACGTCCAGATCACAGTGGCCGAATCCGTCGGGATAGGCAGTCGCGCCGGCTACTACGATCGATCGGGCGCCTTGCGAGACATGGTCCAGAACCACCTGACCCAGTTACTCAGTCTGGTGGGGATGGAACCCCCGGTCTCCTTCGACGCCGAGGCCATCCGGGATGAGAAGGTCAAGGTGCTCCAGTCCATCCGGCCCATCAGCCCCGACGACGTGGTGCTCGGTCAATACGCCCCGGGGCGAGTGAATGGAAGACGGGTGGCGGGGTATCTGGACGAGAAGGGAGTGAGCAGTGGTTCCAACACTCCCACCTACGCCGCTCTCCGGGTGTTCATCGACAGTTGGCGGTGGCAGGGCGTCCCCTTCTACCTTCGCACCGGCAAACGCTTGGGCGGCCGCCTCACCCAGATCGCGGTGACTTTCCGCGAACCGCCGGTGGCACTCTTCAAGTCTTTCGAACGGAGCCGCCACCAGGGCAACGTGCTCTATTTCAAACTCCAGCCGCACGAGGGATTCGACCTGTTTTTCGACGTTCAGAAGCCCTCGGGCACTCCCCAGTTGGACACCAAGTCCCTGGCCTTCGCCTACGAAGAGGCTTTCGGAATTCTTCCCGACGCCTACGAAACGCTCCTCTACGACGTCATGACCGGGGACCGGACCTTGTTCGTCCGGTCCGATGAAGCCGAAGAAGCCTGGCGCCTCTACACCCCCGTACTCGAGGCAGGGATCAATCCATACCCCTATCAGGCCGGTTCCTGGGGTCCACAGGAGGCGGAGCGCCTGCTCAGTCCGCGAGGCCACGAGTGGACTGTTCGGCTTCCAGGCAATGGAAATCCGGGGGTCTGACGACTAACCGTGTCTCGGTATTACGAGGCCTTGTGGGCTTTGACCGACTTCCAATTTGTTTTGTTGCAATAAAAACCGCCGCAACGCAACAGAATCCCCCTTGGAACGAGCAATGGTCGATGATGGCCCGGTAACCGCCAGTAGGTTGAGGAATGAGAAGGCCACCCGCTACCAGCGACAGTAGCCCAAACCTACGAAACCAAGGGCGCCTGGACGAAGGCGTACTCCTCCACGACGCGGCCGCCGATCAGATGCTGTTCGATGATCAGATCGAGCACCTCAGGGGTGACCGCTCGGTACCAGACCCCTTCGGGATAGACCACCATCACCGGGCCTTGCTCGCAGACCCTCAGGCAGTCCACTTTGCTTCTCAACACCATGCCGTCGCCGGGCGATTCGGGCTGGGCTTCCAATCGGGGATTCCTCGACCAACGGGGAGGCGCCGAGGTGAGCCCCAACTGCTTGCAGCGTCTCTTCAGGTGGAGCCACAGCTGGTCGGTCTCCTCACGAGGAGCACAGCGCGGATTGCTCTGGCCGGCGCAGAGGAACACATGCCATCGGGCGCCCCCGATGGAAAGGCCGTGGGCGATGGCCTCTAATCGCTCCTGATCGTCAATCGCCGGTGCTCCGGATAGGGCCAGGGAATGTCATAAGCACCAATGTAGGCGGATCGAGTTAGAAACTTCCAGCGGCGCATATCCCCGGACGGCAAGACCGTGGGTTCTCAGACCTGGTAGGCCTCGGGAAGGGGCGGGAGGGGCCTGGTGAGCCAGCGGGGACGGCGGAGACCCCCGGGTCCCGGGCCGGGACGGGTGCGGTCCATCCACTCGCGGTAGATCCGGTGGGATAGCTCGGTGTCGACGAAGACGTCCCCGTACCGGTCCGCCGGGTCAGCGTGGGTCAGGCGGACCCGCTGGTGCCAGGCGTGCATGCCCGACACCGGATCGGGGTGCACCGGGAAGGCCAGGTTCTGGTGCACTCCCGGGTCCCGCCACCAGATGCGCTCGCTGTCGGGATCCTCCGAGCGGAACGGCTCGATGCCCGACCGGTGCCTGAGAAGCCACCCGCCCTCGCGGCGTCCGATATCGACCAGCGCCGAAGACCAGCGCTCGTTCCCCATCTCCCGGTCCAGGCGCCACCGACCCATGTGATGGGAGGCCGCCACCACTCCGGGACGGAGGCCTTCGGTGCGCCAGGCCCTCATGACGAAGTAACCGATGTCGGTGCTGATCCGGATCAGGTCCCCGGTGTCGAACCCGAGTTGGTCGGCGTCTACCGGGTTTATCCACAGCGGGTGGCCGTGGCTTATCTCGTACAGGTACTTGGCGTTGCCCGAGCGTGTATGGATCAGAGTGGGGAGCCGGAATATGGGGAGCAGGATGCGCTCGGAGCCCTCCAGGTCCAGGTCCCGCCAGTGGACATGGGACTTGAGGTAGGTGGGAATGGCCGCATCGGCCCAGTCCCAGTCCACCAGGGTCTCCGAGTGCCATTCGAGAAGACGGGACGGGGACGTGAAGCCGGTCTTGCGCTCCCCGTCGACCTCCACGCCCGGTTCGCCCTCCTGCGCCGCATTCTCGTTCAGCAGATAACGATCCCGGTCGATCTCGAAAGCGCCGTACTTCCGCATGTACTCCAGGGGCGTGAGGCCTTCGACGTCGGCCGCATCAGGCAGTCCCGGGACCGAGTTGTCGAACATCCACCCGTAGTACTCGTCGACGCTGACCGGGCGGGAAGGGTCGTTCGGCGACTCGTACCACTGCCTGATCCCCAACGACCCGTCTGGATCGATCCGCCACGACAGGTCTATCCAGAACTCGCTCTCCTCCCACACCTCACCCGGGTTGGCCTCGTAGGTGCGTTGGTACCGGCGTCCTTCCCGCTCACCTGCCACCCGGAGCACGGGCTGGCGGAACCCGAGCCAGCGAGCCGCGTGGGTCTCGTACGAATGGGTGTCGTGCCGCTCGGCGCCTACCCCCATGGGCAATACGTAGTCGGCGAACCACGCCGACTCGGACCAGGTGGGAGTAAGCGCCACGTGGAGGCCGACCCGCTCGGGATCGGAGAGGGCCTCGATCCAGGTGAACCCGTCGGGGTTGGTCCACACGGGGTTGTACACCCGGGTGAAGTACACCTCCAAGCGCCCCCTGCCCTCTTTCAGGAAGTGAGGCAGGAGGTAGCTCATCTCGTAATGGCTGAGGGGGAACTCGCCCGGCCAGATCAGTTCGTTCCATCGGTTGGCGGGAGGAGGGGTGTTCCAGTGATCGGGCTTGAACTTGTCCCAGGCACTCGGGGAGGTGCCGCCCTGGGTCCCCACCGATCCGGTCAGCACGTGCAGGAAGAAGAGGCAACGAGCCACCTGCCAGCCCCCCAGGTTGCCCGATCCGGCCGCCCTCCAGGTGTGGGAGGCGAAGCGGGAGCCGGCCTCGGCGATGCCCCGGGCGACAGCCTCGATGCGCCAGGCGTCGACGCCGGCCTCCTCTGCGGCGAAGTCGATGGTGTAGGGCGCGTAGGTCTCCCGCAGCAGTTCCACGAAGCTCTCGTACGTGCGGGGCCTCTCGGGCGCCCGCGCCCGGAGCGACGCCTCCCAGTTGACCCAGCGTCGCATGAAGTCGTGATCGACTGCGTCCCACTCCAGCAGCCGGGACGCCACCGCCAGCAACATGGCCGCCTCGGTGCCGGGCCAGGGCGACAGCCAGTAATCGGACATCGACGCGGTGTTGGAGAGGCGCGGATCGATGGTCGCCACCTTCCCTCCCCGCTGGCGAGCCTCGATGATCCGCTGAGCGTGGGGATTGAAGTAATGGCCGGACTCGAGTTGGGCCGACAGCAGCAGGATGAACCGGGCGTTGGCGAAATCCGCGGAGGGGCGGTCGTAGCCCATCCACATGGCGTAGCCGGTGCGGGCCCCTGAGGAGCAGATATTGGTGTGGCTGTTGTGCCCGTCCACCCCCCAGGAACGCAGGATGCGGTCGATGAAGCCGTCTTCGCCGGGTCGTCCCACGTGGTACATGATCTCGTCGTGACGGTCCTCTACAAGCGCCCGGCGGATTCGCGATGCTATGTCCTCGAGCGCCTCCTCCCAAGAGACCTGTTCCCAGTGCCCCTCCCCACGCGGCCCGGCCCTTCTCAGCGGGTGGAGGATCCGCTCCGGGTCGTACATCTGGTTGAGGGTCGCAGGGCCCTTGGCGCAGTTGCGACCCCTCGACCCAGGATGCTCGGGGTTGCCTTCAAAACGCCGTACCTGGCCGTTGTCCTTGTCGACATAGGCCAGCAACCCGCAACCGGCTTCGCAGTTGAAACAGGTGGTCGGCACCAGCCGGTAGCGACGCTTGACCCGCTCGGGCCAAGCCTTGGCGTCATACTCCTCCCAGTCATCCCAGCGCTCCGCGGGCGGAAAGGACACCAGGCCCGTCCCGGGAACCAGGCGTGGAACACGGTCGGAAGGCGGCTGATCCGGCGTCTGGGTCATCTCCTCGGACCTCTACTCTCTTTCACGATAGGGGTACGCTCTGGCCGGCCCTGACGAACGCGTCGTCTGCGAACCATATGCCGATCAAGGCCGCCAACCCTCCCAGTTGCGACAGCCAGAAGGGAACACCCGCCCCGGCCAGGAAAACCGCTCCCAGCACCAGGGGCGCCACCACGCCGATTAGGTGCCCTCCCAGCCACCACTCGGTGGCGTGGGCTCCCTTTGTCAGGTGATGCATGCCCGCCGCGTGGTTGGAGGTCGGGTGCCGAGAGAAGAACTCGATGGCGGTGACTACGGCCAGCGCCGCCGCTCCAGCCACGAGCGCCCAGGCGAACGCCCGACGCGACGATTCTCCGAGATCGAAGATCCCAGCGCACAGCAGTCCCGATCCACCCCCCACCGCCAACGCACCGGCCACCATGTGCCAGAGGAGCGTGGGGCTCTGCCAGAGGTCGCGACCCTCCGCCTGGCCGAACAGGAAAGCGGTGTAGCCGGCCACGCCCAGGCCGAGCGCGGCCGATGCCCAGATCAGCACCGGGACGAAACCCGCCCCGGCCAAACCGGATAGGAACCATAACCCGAGGATCACCGCATGGGCAGAGAGAATCCAGGCGCCCTTCACCAGCCAGGAGCCCGGATTGCCCTTCGTCAGGATGTAATGGAACCGGTCGGGGCGCTTGAGGTCCGCCACCAGCAGCAAGCCGGTGAGCGCCAGGAAGAACCCGGATATGAGAGGAGCGCCCCACCGGGCGAAGGCGCTCTGGGAGTCGGCTCCGAACAGGAGCGCCAACGCCAGGGCCATGACGATTCCCGCCGAGATCCCCTTGGTGAGAAAGTAACTCGACACCCGCCATCCCCACGGCATCGGGTGGTCGGTGTTGTAGACGACCCTGGGGGGACCGTCGGACTGTCCATTGGAAGAGGGCGGAGGTTGCTTCCTCCCGTTGCCGCTCCCGGTCGTCGATGGCGTCAGGTCGACGGTCATGAACGACGGCGCAGGGTCACCCCAGATTCCCCCGTCCCCCGGGTCGACGGCGCCCAAGGGGTCGATGGCGGCCTTGTCAACTCCCTTGTACCAAAGGTTGGGCCGGGTGCGTTGCTCGGGAGACCGCTGGAGGAGTTGGTCGTCCCCGACCAGGTGGTCCTGGAAAAAGCGGGAAATGGGTGTGGTCGGATCGTTGAGGTCTCCCGAGATGATGGCGCCTTCGGGGCATACCACCACGCAGGCCGGTTCCAGTCCCACCTCTACGCGATGAACGCAGTAGTTGCACTTCTGGGCGGTGTTGTCCAGGGGGTCGATATAGAGCGCGTCGTAGGGGCAGGCCTGCATGCAACTCTTGCAGCCGATGCACAGGCTGGTGTCGAAGTCGACGATCCCGTCGTCGCGGCGGAACAGGGCGCCGGTCGGGCAGATCGAGACGCAGGGAGCATCCGAGCAGTGATTGCAACGCAACACCGAGAAGGCCCGCTTGGTGTCGGGCCAGGTCCCCGACTCGATGTACTTCACCCAGGTGCGGTTCACCCCCAACGGCACATCATGCTCGGTCTTGCACGCCACCGTGCAGGCGTGACAACCGATACACGCCGTCTGGTCGATGACAAAGCCGTACTGCAAGGCGCTCCTTCCCCGTCCGGGCTCGAAGCCCTCACCGGTGCCTACGAATACGACCAAGAATACCGGCCCGCCATAGACCCCAACCGTTGTTAGGCTCGATCCCGATGCAGCCGTCCGACCTCTCCCTCCTCACTTCCGTGTCAGATCCCCAGATACATCCTGATGGTCGCCGAATCGCGTTCGTGGTGACCACCATCGACCTCGACGAGGACCGGTACCGGTCGTCACTGTGGCTCTGGGACGGCGAGGCGCGCCAGATCACCTTCGGAGATGGCGACTCGGCGCCCCGTTGGTCGCCCGACGGCGGGTCACTGGCCCTCGTGAGGAAGGGACCTGAACGCACCGACCCCACCCAGTTGGCGATCATGCCGGCGGACGGCGGCGAGGCCCGGGTCATCACTTCATTCGAACTGGGAGTGCAGGCGCCGCTCTGGTCGCCCGACGGCTCGCGTCTGCTGGTACTGGCGACGGAGTGGTTCGGGGAGTGGGCGGACCTCGACAAGGAAGAACGGGCCCGGCGCCCCAGGCGCATAACCGGCTTCGATGCGCGACTGGACAACCGAGGCTGGCTGCATGACCGGCGCACCTACGCCTATCTGGTGGATCCTGATGGCGAAACCGAGCCCCGGAGAGTGGGCAGCGGAGAGGAGAACGAATCTGGCTTGGCCTGGTCGCCGGACGGCGGCAAGGTGGCCATGGTCACCAGTCGCGACAACCCGCGGTCCCTCGAACGCGGCGCCGAGGTGGTGGAAGTGGACACCGAAAGCGGCGCCGAGACCCTGCGAGCCAGGCGCGCAGGCTACTACATGGCTGACTATGACCCTTCCGGCGCCCTCTACGGGATAGGCGCGCCGACCACCGACTACCCCTACGTCTTCTCTTTGTGGCGTCTCGACGACCCGCCGGTGGACCTCACCGGGCACATGGACCGGAGCATCAGCGGTCTGGCCATAGCCAGCGCCTTGGAGAGACCGGTGTGGCTGGAGGAGGGCTTTCTTTGCAGCACGACCGATCGGGGCCGCGGTCATGTAGTCGCCTTCGACGGTGAAGGGAACAGGACAACAGTGCTGGGCGGCGACCGCTACATCACCGGCCTGTCCAGGTCATCGGAAGGGCGGCTCGCCTTCACCGCCTCAGATCCCCTGAGCCCGGGGGAACTGTTCGAGCGGACTCCCGACGGGACAGAGCGCGCCCTCACCGATTTCAACCAGGAGATCCGCTCGGGCGGCGGATTGGTGAGTCCCACTTTCTTCCAGGCGGAGAGCGCTCCCGGAATCGATGTGGACACATGGGTGTACGTGCCCGACGGCGAGGGTCCCTTCCCGGTGCTCCTCAACATCCACGGAGGCCCGGCCTCGGAGTACGGCTTCTACTTCTTCGACGAGTTCCAGGTCTACGCGTCGGCGGGCTACGCGGTGGTCGCCGCCAATCCCCGCGGCTCGGAGGGACGGGGCCTCGAGTGGCTTCGGGCGGTGATAGGCCCCGGATGGGGTGAGGTCGACATCGAGGACGTAACGGCAGTCCTCGACGAGGCTATGAGACGGGACTCACGCCTCGACCCCTCCCGCCTGGGAATCATGGGTGGCTCCTACGGGGGGTTCCTCACCGCCTGGACGATCGCCCGCGATGATCGCTACCGGTCGGCGGTGGTGGAAAGGGCCCTGATCGATTGGGAGTCTTTCGCGGGGACCTCCGACATCAACCGTGACTTCTCGGGGTTGTACCTGCACCCGGCGACAGCCTGGGACCACGAGGCCCTGTGGGAAGCCAGTCCCCTCCCCGCGGCCCGGCGCATCGACACCCCCACCCTCATCATCCACTCCGAGAACGACCTGCGCTGCCCGATCGGGCAGGCCGAGCAGCTATTTGCGGCTCTGCTCCGAAAAGGGATCGATGTCGAGATGATTCGCTTCCCCAACGAAGGCCACGAACTGAGCCGCAGCGGGGCGCCCCGCCACCGCGTGGAACGCTTCGAGTACATCCTGGCCTGGCACGGCAGCCATCTCAAACAACCCCAAGAAGGGGATCAGGGAAGCACTGTTCCTTCTTAGTTGACCCGCAAGAGCCGTTCAGGCGTCAGGTGATAGCGAGAGTAAGGGTCTCGGCCACCAGCGCGGGACGGTCTGATCCCTCGATCTCCACCGTCACCATCCGCTTGATGAGGTACTGGCCGGGCCGACGCTCGGTGACGTCGGAAAGAGCCACCCGGGCCCGGATCCGGCTGTTTACGGGGACCGGCGCCAGGAAACGGACCTTATCGGTGCCGTAGTTGATCTCCACCTTGGTGCCCGCCGGCAGGAGCTTGGTTCCCGAGCCGAGATGGGGCAGGAGCGAGAGCGTCAGGAACCCGTGAGCGATGGTCACCCCGAAGGGTGATTCGGCGGCGGCCCTGGACGGATCCACATGGATGAACTGATGATCCAGGGTGGCGTCGGCGAAGGCGTCAATGCGGTCCTGGGAAATGGTGAACCACTCCGAGACGCCTATCTCGGTGCCCACCATCTCCATCAACTCCGCCACGGTGACGGCCTTCTCGCTCATCAACCACTCCGGGTCCGAGGGCGGGCCGCCTGAAAAGCGGGGATCCCGGTGAGGGCGTTGCCCAGGATCAAGGTGTGTATCTCATGCGTCCCCTCATAGGTGTACACCGTCTCCAGATTCGCCACGTGCCTCATCACCGGGTAGTCGAGCGAAATCCCGTTGGCCCCCAGGATGCTTCTGGCGGTCCGCGCCACCGCCAGGGCGTCGCTCACGTTGTTGTACTTTCCGACCGAGACCTGCTCGGGCGTCAACTTGCCCTCCTCCCGCAGGCGTCCGATCCGGATGGCCAGCAGGATCCCTCTCTGAACAGCCACCATCATTTCCACCAGCTTCGACTGGGTCAACTGGAAGGAGGCGATCGGAGCGCCGAACTGTGACCGATCCGATGCATAGCCCAACGCGGTTTCGTAGCAGGAGCGAGCCGCCCCCATGGCGCCAAAGACGATCCCCAGCCGCGCCTCGGTCAGGCAGGAAAGCGGTCCTCTCATCGAAGCCACTCCCGGCAGCATCATCTCCTCAGGCAGCCGCACCCCGTCCAGGACCAAGGCGGAGGTAACCGAGGCCCGCATGCTGGCTTTGCGATCTATGGGATGCGCCGAAAACCCCGGAGCGTCGGTGGGCACCAGGAACCCGCGGACCCCCTCCGGGGTCTTGGCCCAAATCACCGCCAGATCGGCGATCCCCCCGTTGGTGATCCAGGCCTTGGACCCGTCTATCACCCAGTCGGATCCCACCCGTCGGGCGGTGGTGCGCATGGAGGAGGGATCGCTTCCCGAGTCCGCTTCGGTCAGGCCGAAGCATCCCACCACCTCTCCTGCGGCCATGCGGGGGAGCCACTCGGCCTTCTGCTCGGAGGACCCGTACTTCCAGATAGGGAACATGCACAGCGATCCCTGTACCGAGATAAAACTGCGCAGTCCGGAGTCACCTGCCTCCAGTTCCAGGGCGGCCATCCCGTAGTCCACCGGCCCCAGACCGGCACAGCCATAGCCCTCCAGGTTCATCCCGAACATACCCATCCGGGCCATTTCGGGAATCAGATGGGCCGGGAACTCCCCCGCTTCCCACCACGACCCCACCTCGGAAACCACACTCTTGGTGACGAACTCCCGTACGGTCTTGGCGACCAGACGCTCGGAATCGGTGAGCAGCCCGGCGGTATCCAGAAAGTCAAGAGGGTCAGGCACCGGCAGACCACCTCACCTCATGGACCTGCCCAAAGCAGTGCACAGTCGCCACCTCGTCCCTGCGGCCGCAGCGACTACTTCTTGTTCTTATGGCGATTCGCCTTGCGCCGTTTGCGATACTTGTGCCGCGACATTTTCCTGCGACGCTTCTTGACTAGCGAACCCATAACTGGCTTCCTGGTTGACCGATCGGGGACATTGTGCCGGCCCACCCCTGCCGACAGGACACCTCAAAGGATAGCATCCCCTGGTGAGCGACCGGAAACCAGCCGAGGGTTTTTTCGTCCAAATCTGGCTCCAGGGCACCGGGAACCGCTTGTTGAGCCTGTTCTCGATCAAAGGATGCCCCGGGAGGCTACCCGAGGGCAGACAATCTCAACCTCGTCACCCAAGGAGGAGGAGAGGGCCTCGGTCACCAGTCCGGCCTCCGACGATCGGGTGAAGACCAACACGGACGGGCCGCTACCCGACCAGGCAGCGTAGACAGCCCCCGCATTCAGCGCTTCTCCGATCAACTCCCCCACCGAGGGCCGCAGCCGGTTGCGGCTGGTTTCGTGAAGCTCATCTCCCAGGGCGGATTGGAGTATCCCCGCTTCCCCCGAAGTCAACCCGGCCACCAGGGCGGCCATCCTCGACAGGCTGTTGACCACCGCAGGCAGTTCAAACCGATCCGGCACGACGCTTCGGGACTCACTGGTGTACAACCGGAAGGCGGGAACCAGCACCAACAGACCATAGGCCTCGCTCATGGTCAGCTTTCGGACGCGGCTGTCGGGGTCCACCAGCACCAGTCCGCCGAAGACAGCAGCCGCCGCGTTGTCGGGATGACCTTCGAGCGTGCTTACCCACCTGAACACCCGGTTTGGATCGACCGGCCGATCCATACACCGGAGTGCCGCCGTTGCTCCGGCCGCGTAGGCGGCAGCCGATGACCCGAGTCCGCTCCCGATGGGGATGTGATTGTCCACCTCCAAATAGAGGGGATGTTCAGGACCTACCGCCAACCGGGCGCCGGCCAGCACCGCGTCCGCTGATCCTGGCGGCGGCTGATGACGACCGATGTGGCGGACCTGCCACTGGTCGCTGCGCCGGGCCCTGACCAGGCATCTGATCTCGAGGGCCAACGCCAGGCAGTCGAATCCTGGCCCCAGATTGGCCGAGGAAGCCGGAGCAGAGACCTCAGCCCCGATCCTGGTCATAGGGCTCCACAAAGATGTTCCCGGCGACGGGGATCTTTTCCCTGATAGCTCGCTCGGCTTTGGTAATTGCGTTGGTGATCTCGACAGTTCCCAGCGATTCGATGAAATCAACTTCCACGTTCACCAACAGGTCGTCAGGCCCCAGATGCATGGTGAGGAGGCGTCCCACCCCGGCCACCTCGTCCATTTCCAAAAGCACAGCCCGGATCACGGCCCGCTCCTGCCGGCCGGCCGCCTCGCCGATCAACAACGCCTTGATCTCCGCTGCCAGCAGCACCGCCACAACGGCCAGCATCACACCGATGAGCATCGAGGCGGCCCCGTCCCATCGCGAGTCCCCGGTATTCCAGGCCATGAACGTACCCGCCAGGGCCAGGATCAGTCCCAACATCGCCGCCGTGTCTTCCAGGAGAATCACGATCAGGGAGGCGTCCTTCGAATCACGAATTCCCTGCCAGATGGAGGCTGTGCCCCGACGCCGGTTGAACTCCCTCAGCGCGATCCCGAAGCTGATGCTCTCCAAGGCTATGGCCACCCCCAACACGATGAAACTGGGTGTCAGATCACCGAGCGGCTCAGCATGACCGATTGCCTCCCATCCATGCAGAAAAGCCCAGACGCCCCCGCCGAAGAAAAGCATCACCGCCACCAGGAAGCTCCAGAAATAGACCTCCTTGCCCCTCCCGAAGGGATGGCTGACATCGGCGGGCTGGCGAGCGGCCCTGGCTCCATAGAGAAGCAGGCCCTGATTGGAGGAATCCGCCACCGAATGGATGCATTCGGCCAGCATGGCGGCAGAGCCGGTGATCAAGAAGACGAAGAACTTGGCCACGGCAATGGTGCTGTTCGCCACCAGGGCGGCGAGCACCGCCAGTTTTGATCCGCCGCTAGCCACGGGGGAGAAGTCTATGTCCCTCAGGGAGGAACGTAACGGTCGTTGAGCCCCGGGCGGGTATCACCATTCCAACTCGCGGACTTCGTCCCTCATAACCGTTCCCCCCACCCGACACCTGTTCGGTTCCCACATCAGATCGATCACCGAAGGCCACCCCATCTCTCGTCCCTGGGAGATCCGGACGCGGCCGGAAGGCATGTCCTCGGAGCGCAGCACCGCGGCAAGGGCCACCGCCGCACTGCCGGTGGCCGGGTCTTCTGTCACCCCCAGGCCGGGAGCGAAGAAACGCGCCTTAACCCTGTGGGGCAGCGACATCCAAGCCCACACCAGCGTCATCCCCAGTTCGGGCGGTGGGGATTGAAGGTTTCCGACCTGTTCGGGATCGTCCATCTGCCACACCGAATAGGGAAGAGGCATGTCCACCTCCCAGGCCCGAGTCGGGGAGCACCACCCCAGGGTCGGGGGAACTTCCTGGGTTCGCACCGGCTGGGAGAAAGGCGGCTCGATCCAGACACGGTCTCCATCGGCGCCGATTCTCACCTCCCCCACCCCGCAGGTGACACGGTCCACTCCCCCCGGACCGGCCTTGAGCAGCAACCAGGCCGCTCCCACCAGGGGATGCCCGGCGAAAGGCAGTTCCGCGACAGGGGTGAAGATACGGATGTGGGGGACCCCTCCCGTCTGCCAGTCTATGAAAATCGTCTCGCTGAAGCCCAGGTCCGCCGCGATGTCCTGCATCCGCTGGTCGTCGATGCTTACGGTGTCCGCCACCACCCCTAGATGGTTGCCCCCCTGCTCCCCGTCGGTGAACACCCTGAGTACCTGGACCGGGCGCGCCATCTCACCTTGCCCCGGGTGGGCATACCATGATGGTTGACACATCCAATGGTCGGAGAGAGGTCATGGCTGAAATACTCGGTCTGGATACCCTGGTCGCACAAATGATCCTAGCCATCGGGCTCGCCCTGGTGGCGGGCAACGGCTGGGCGGTCCTCCGCCACTTCCAGGGAAGGCCCCCTCCGGGCCAGAGAGGCGCTTTCCGGCCTCGACGGGCGGCCTTTCTGATCCTTGCCGGAGCGCTGATGGTCATCTGGAGCGCCGTCTCTCTTCTCTCCTGACCTTGCCGATCACCTCAGACTCCGAGGGCGACGCGGACATCTAATCTCGGGACCGATGAGCGAATGGCCCTTCACTCCTCCGATCGCCACCATGGAAGCCCGCGTCTCGGAGCGGTGGCCCAGGGGATCGTTCGCATACGAGCCCAAGTGGGACGGATTCCGCGTCCTGGCGTGGAGCGGTCCCGATTCCCGTCTCGACTCCCGAAACCAAAAGCCACTGCTGCGCTACTTTCCCGAACTCGAACCGGCCTTGGACCAACTCCCGGGGGGCACGGTGGTGGACGGGGAGGTGGTGGTGGTGTACGACGACACAACCCACTTCGACGCCTTGCAGATGCGCATCCACCCCGCCCGGAGCCGCATCACCCGCCTGTCGGAGGAGGTCCCCGCCCAACTTGTCGCCTTCGATCTGCTGGCCGCTGAAGGAGAGGATCTTCGGGTCCGGCCCCTCAGTGTGCGGCGGCGCCGGTTGGAGGACCTGGCCGCACACCTCCGGCCGCCGTGGAACCTAACCCCGACCACGACCGACCAGTCGGTGGCCCGCCGCTGGTTCGACGAGTATGAGGCGGCGGGGTGCGACGGAGTGGTGGCCAAACGGCTGGAGGAGGAGTACGTGAGCGGCAAGAGACGGATGATCAAGATCAAGCACCGCCGCCACGTGGACTGCGTGGTGGGTGGCTACCGGGTCCACAAGGACGGGGACAAGATCGGATCGATCCTCCTCGGTCTTTACAACTCCGACGGCGCCCTGCACTTCATAGGCCACTGCTCGGGTTTCTCCAATGCCGACCGGGTGCAGATCCTCGAACTCTTCGAGAGTCTCCGTACCCCCGATTCCTTCGATGAGCAGGCGAGGGCGCCGGGCGCGGTCAGCCGTTGGTCCACCGAGAAGAGCATGCAATGGACGCCCGTCCAGCCCGGGGTGGTGGTGGAGGTCAGCTACGACCAGTTGCAGAACGACCGGTTTCGCCACGCAACCCGGTTTCATCGATGGCGACCCGACAAACCTGCCCGGGAATGCACGATGGACCAGTTGGAGCGGCCGTCGGGACCGGGGTTTTCGGAGGTCGTGACCCGCCAGACATAGCAGGCGACACAACTCGCTTAGGATTTGTCTCGCCGCCTCCACCGAAAGGGTCCGGCATGGAACTAGCAGGCCAACTGAGCTTCATTTCCGTCGGCATCGGGATCATCATGGTCATCCTCGGCCTGGTCAAGTACTTCAAACAGCGCGCCGCGCTGAAGAAAATGCTGGCGGAGGATCAACCGGAGAGCAATGAGTCATAGAGGAGAACCGCCCCTTCGATCCAGGTTGATCCCGGCCCTTCTCTGTCTTCTACTGATCGGGTGCGGCGAAGACAACGGTGAGTCATCTTCCCCGGGGAGCGAGGCGGAGAGCGTTGCGGTGACGGTGCCCGATCTGTCCGAGACGGCCAGGCGCGGCGCCGACTTGTTCGAAGCCAACTGCTCCGAGTGTCATAGCGCCGACGCCGGGGGAACCTCGGAAGGCCCCCCTTTGGTTCACATCTACTACGAACCCGGCCACCATGCGGACTTCAGCTTTCACATCGCCGTGCGACAGGGGACCCCCCAACATCACTGGGAGTTCGGCGACATGGATCCGGTCCCGGGGCTGTCGGACGGGGAGGTGAACGAGATCATCTGCTACGTGCGAGAGTTGCAGTACGCCAATGACATCTTCACCGACCCTGCTGGTCTGGCTGCCTGCCAGTCTTGACTGCCTGCTAGTTCCCGGTCCGTAGAGGGCACGGTATTCGAGGCGCCGCCTACTCTAAGGTGGCGATGCCTTTCTCGATTCTCGCACAGGAGGAGCAGCCTGAAGACGTAACGCAGTTGATCGATCACGTCGGATGGTACGAGTGGATCCTGGCCGTTCTGGTCGTCTTGGTGGCGCTCATCGGCGGTCGCCTGATAAGACGGGCGTTGAGCAGGGGATTGGCCAAGACCGCGGTTCCCCCGTTTGCCGCCATCGTCCTGGGAAAGGCGGTGGTCTATGTGGCCGTGGTGTTGGGGTTGTACTTCGCCCTAACCATCCTGCGACTGCAGGTCGGCCCGCTGATCGGCGCTCTGGGCTTGGCCGGCCTTGCTCTGGCATTCGCCTTCCAGGACATCCTGGAGAATTTCATCGCCGGGTTGCTGATGCTGATGCGACGGCCCATCAAAGTGGGCGACGAGATGGAGTCCAGCGGCTACAAGGGAGACGTGAACGACATGACCCTGCGGGCGGTGGCCATCGACACCTACGACGGCGACCGTGTCTACATCCCCAACTCCATGGTCTGGAAGAGCCCCCTGGTGAACTTCACGGAGACCCCCCTTCACCGCACCACCCTGGTGGTGGGGGTGGCCTATCGCACCGACCTGGACTTTGCGCAGCAGGTATTACAGGAGGCAATCAACAACGTAGATGGTGTGGTGATCCCACCCCCGGCAACAGTCGAGTTCGTGGAGTTCAACAATTCCTCCATCGACTTCTACGTGCGCTACTGGCACGCCTCGGACCGCCCAACACTGTGGGCGGTGAGGGACCGGGCGGGGCGGGCCATGAAGCGCGCCCTCGACGCGGCCGGGATCGAGATTCCCTTCCCGCAGCGAACCCTGTGGTTCCCCGAGGGCCTCGGGGAACGTTCCGGTCAGGCCGACTCCCAGCCTGACTGAACACCCCGTCCGGCGGCGGCAAGTGTCCTCCGGGCTCATCGGGCTGACCGGCCGCTCATGACCGCCGACAACCGGCCGCGGCGGCACCGGAGAGTTGCCGAGAAGGAGTTCATCGCCATGCTGGCGGCGATCAGCGCCATGACGGCGTTGGGGATCGACATGGCCCTACCCGCGTTCACCGACATGCGTGTGGGACTCGGGCTTGCGGCCGACTCGCCCCGGGTGGCGCTCACGGTCACCCTCTATTTTTTGGGACTTGCCGGCGCTCAGTTGCTATACGGCCCGTTCACCGATCGATTCGGCCGCAAGCCGGTTCTCTACGCGGGCTTCGGGCTCTACGCTCTCGGCGCCCTGGGCTCAGCCGTGGCCCCGACCTTCGCCGTCCTGATCGCCAGCCGATTCCTCTGGGGTGTCGGCGCCGCCGGTCCCCGAGCCCTTACCCTGGCCATCGGCCGCGACCTGTTCGAAGGAGATCGACTGGCCCGCATTATGGCAGTGGTCGCTTCGGTGTTCATGGTGGTGCCGGCCTTCGCTCCCCTGCTGGGTCAGGCAGTGCTGAACCTGAGTTCATGGCGTTGGGTGATGGCTGCCCCCGCAGCGGTGACATTGCTGTTGGCTGTGTGGCTAATCCGTCTCCCTGAGACCCTCCCTGCCCACCGGCGCCGTCCACTCACCCTCGGACGCACCCGCCAGGCCATCGCCGCCGTCTTCACCAGCAAAGTGACAACCGCCTCGGCCTTGGCGGTCATGTTCGACTTCGGCTCCTTCGCCGCGTTTCTCGGAAGCATCCAACTCATATTCGACGATGTCTACCACCGGGGGGACCAGTTCGCCTACTACTTCGCCGGGATGAGCGTGATCATGGGAGCGGTCATCTTCGCAGGAAGCCGGCAAGTGAAGAAAGTAGGGGCCGACCGGGTGATCATGATGACCTTGCCGACCGCGGTGGTCCTGTCGATTGGGTTGGCTCTGTGGTCCTGGCAATCCGGCGGTAGGCCGTCGTTCCTCATCTGGTTCGCACTGATCACGGTGATCAATTCCCTCCGAACCCTTGCGAATCCTCTGATCCAGGCACAGGCGATGCAGCCGATGGGTGATTTGGCCGGAACGGCTGCGGCGGTGATCGGCACCATAACAATGGGCGGTGGGGCAATCCTCGCCAGCTTCGTCGACCGGGCCATCGCAGGTTCGGTCACGCCGCTGGTCGTTTCCTATGCCGGCTACGGAGTCATCGGCCTTGCCTTCGCCCTCTGGGCTCGCCGACACCGATAAACCTCCTTCCAGAAATTCCGGTTATTCGCAAGGGGAATATCTGTGGCCTTTTGTAGAGTTGATATAGATAGACTAAGATTTTCTTATAGACAGAAGGGTATATATAGGAGCCTGAGATGTTCGACCGACTCACTGCCAAAAGCCGCCAAGCGGTCGCCGATGCAGAGGGACTGGCCCGCCAACTGAAGAGTCCCGAGATCACACCGGCACATCTGCTGGCGGCTCTGCTGGGCCAAACCGACGGATTGATGCTGCCTTTGGTGGATGCGGTAGGCGCACAGCCTGCCATGCTCAAAGCCGACACGGAGGGATTGTTGGCATCGCTTCCCAGCTCCTACGGCGGCTCGGATCCGGTCGCCGGTCGGGAACTCGCCAAGGTCCTGACAAGGGCAGACCGGTTCAGAGCTGAGTTTAAAGACGACTATCTGTCGGTGGAGCACCTGTTGCTGGCCCTGGCCGAGGCCAAAGGAACGGAGGGAGACCTCCTGCGCCGGCACGGGCTGGACCGCCAGGCCATTCTGGAGGCTCTGACCGAACTCCGGGGTGCGCACCGGATCACCAGCCCCGATCCCGACGCCACTTTCGGCGCACTGGAACGCTTCGGACGGGACCTCACTGCCCTGGCCCACCGGCAGAAGTTGGACCCGGTGATCGGCCGGGACGACGAGATCCGGCGGGTGATGCAAGTGCTGTCCCGTCGCACCAAGAACAATCCGGTGCTGATCGGGGAACCGGGTGTGGGCAAGACCGCCATAGTGGAGGGACTGGCGCGGCGAATGGCCGACGGGGACGTGCCCGAGAGCCTGAAGACCAAGCGCATCGTCGCCCTGGACATGGGAGCGATGGTGGCAGGCGCCAAATACCGGGGTGAGTTCGAAGAGCGGCTGAAGGCTGTGCTGACCGAGATCAGCGCATCCAACGGTGAGATCATCACCTTCATCGACGAGATGCACACCATCGTGGGCGCCGGAGCCGCCGAGGGGGCCATGGACGCCTCCAACCTGCTCAAGCCGATGCTGGCCCGGGGCGAACTGCACATGATCGGCGCCACCACCACCGACGAGCACCGCCTCCACATCGAGAAGGATGCGGCTCTGGAACGGCGGTTCCAGCCTATCCTGGTGGTCGCTCCCTCGGTGTCGGACTCGGTTGCCATCCTGCGGGGATTGAAGGAGCGCTACGAGGTGCACCATGGCGTGCACATCACCGATGCAGCCCTGGTGGCTGCCGCCACCCTCTCGGACCGGTACATAACCGGCCGGCACCTTCCCGACAAGGCGATCGACCTCATCGACGAGGCGGCCTCGCGTCTGCGGATCGAGATCGACTCGATGCCCGAGGAGATCGACAAGCTGACCCGCGTGGCGACCCGCCTCGAGATCGAGCGGGAGGCCCTCCGGATGGAGTCGGACAAGAACGCCCGGGCCCGCCTTTCGGAACTCGAACAGAGACTGGCCGACATCCGGGAGGACCTTGACGGCCTCACCGTCCGCTGGCAGCAGGAGAAGCAGGCCATAGCCTCCGTCCATGGCATCCGGGAACAGATCGAGGTGGCAAGGGCCGAAGCCGAGATGGCCGAGAGGCGAGGCGACCTACACCGGGCGGCAGAACTCCGGTATGGAGTGCTGGCCGGTTTGGAGAACCAGTTGGTTGAGAGGGAGGAGCACCTGGAGAAGCTGGCAGCCAACGGTCGGATGCTGTCGGAAGAGGTGACCGGGGAGAACATCGCCGAGGTCGTCTCCCACTGGACGGGAGTACCGGTCGCCCGGATGCTGGAAGGCGAGGTGGCCAAGCTCATCAACCTCGAGAATCATCTCCATGAGCGGGTGGTCGGACAGCACCAGGCCGTCCGGGCGATCTCCAACGCCATCCGCCGCAGTCGCTCGGGCCTCTCCGACCCCAACCGGCCGATCGGTTCGTTCCTGTTCCTGGGCCCAACCGGGGTCGGCAAGACCGAACTGGCCCGATCCCTGGCCGACTTTCTCTTTGACGACGAGCGGGCCATGACCCGCATCGACATGTCCGAGTACTCCGAGAAGCACTCGGTCAGCCGTCTGATCGGCGCGCCGCCCGGTTACGTCGGGTACGACCAGGGCGGACAGCTCACCGAGGCGGTGCGCAGGCGTCCCTACACGGTGATCCTCATGGACGAGGTGGAAAAGGCCCACCCCGAGATCTTCAACACCCTGTTGCAGTTGCTGGACGACGGACGGCTCACCGACGGCCAGGGTCGCACGGTCGACTTCACCAACTCGGTGCTGATCATGACATCCAACCTGGGATCGGAGTTGATCGACCCCGGCCTGGAGGCCGAGGTGATCGAGAGTCGCGTGATGGGAGCGGTGAGGGCCCACTTCCGGCCGGAGTTCCTGAACCGGATCGACGAGATGGTGGTGTTCGGCCCATTGACCCGGTCCGAGCTTGCCCGGATAGTCGACCTGCAGTTGGGCCGGCTCCGGCGGCGTTTGGCCGCCCGCGGCCTTGGGCTCCGGGTAACCGAGGCGGTGAAAGAGATCCTGGCCGACGAGGGATACGATCCCGCATACGGCGCCCGTCCGTTGAAACGGGCGATCCAGCGCAGGCTGGCCGATCCCCTGGCCATCAGGTTGCTGGAAGGGGAGTGGCCGACCGATTCGACCGTCGAGGCCTACGCCGAAGGTGGCGCCGTCGAGTTCCGAACCGCTGCTTGAAACGAACCCTGCCGACGACCCAAACAAAGACATGACCGAAACCCGGGTCATTACCCTCTAATTGGATGGGCTCACGGGAACATTGGTCGGATATGTGGACAGGCCTGCGCTTAATTGTCGCGGGAGTGAAGCGCTATCCGCGCATGACGGTGATCGCCGTCATGGGAGCTTTGACCTGGATGGTGGTCACCATCATCAGTCCCTACCTGCAGAAACTGGTGGTTGATGACGCCATAGAAGGCAACCAGCCGAACCTCCTGGTGCCCCTGGTGCTGCTGGTTCTGTTGGTCGGGCTCATGCGGGCCAGCAGCATCGCCTGGCGGCGCTGGAACGCCTTCAAACTCTCCTACAGCTTCGAAGTGCACCTGCGCGGGCGCATCTTCTCCGCCATCCAGCGGCTGGGATTTGACTTTCACGACCACGCCTCGGCGGGAGAGTTGATGGCTCGATCCTCCACCGACGTCACCCAGGTGCGGTTGATCTTCATGATGCTCCCCATCACCGTGGCCAACCTCATCACCATGGCGATGGTGGGAGTGATGGCGTTCGTGCTCGATCCGGTCCTGGGCATGGTGGCCGCCATCACCCTGCCGGCCATGATCGTCTTTGCGGCGTTGTATTCCCGCCAGGCGATCGGCATTTCCTTCCAGGTCCAGCAGGCGCTTGCCGGGATGAGCAGACTGACCCAGGAGGGGATTTCGGGGATCGCGGTGACGAAGGCCTTCGGTCGGGAGGCCAGGGAAGCTCGCAAGGCGCAGGGAGTGGCGACCGACATCTTCGACAAGTCCATGAGCCTGGCCCGCTTCCGGTCGGTTTACCTGCCCTGGCTGGAACTGCTCCCCACCCTGACAACTCTCGGGGCGCTGTGGCTGGGTGGGCTCAGGGTGGCCAGCGGCGAGATGACCATCGGCGATCTGGTGGCCTTCACCCAGTATCTGGTGATCCTGTACTTCCCGCTCCGGATGACCGGTTGGTTCTTCGCCGAACTCCCCCGCGCCTCGGCCGCCGCGGCCCGGATAGTGCAACTTCTCCAGACCTCTCCATCGGTGACCAGCCCCGACGCTCCTCGTCCTTTGGGCCCGGGAGGCGGTGAGATCCGTTTCGAAGGGGTCTCCTTCTCCTACAACGGGGTGGATGTGCTGTCCGACCTTGATCTGTCCATCCCGGCGGGAAGCAGCGTGGCCTTGTTCGGAGCCACCGGTTGTGGCAAGACCACCCTGGCCCAACTCATACCTCGTTTCTACGACCCCCAGGTCGGCAGCATCTCGGTCGACGGAATCGACATCCGCCAGCTTCGCCTGACCGATCTCCGCCGGGAGGTGGCGGTCGCTTTCGAGGAACCATTCCTCTTCTCGGCCACCATCGCCGAGAACATCGGGTTCGGGACCCCCCACGCCGAACGCTCCGCGATTGTGGCCGCCGCCCGGATCGCCGACGCTGACGAGTTCATCCGAAAGCTACCCGAGGGATACGACACGGTGGTTGGCGAGCGAGGGATAACCCTGTCCGGAGGCCAGCGCCAACGCGTGGCCCTGGCCCGGGCCATCGTCGGCAACCCCCGCATCCTCATTTTGGACGACGCCACCTCGGCGGTCGACGCCATCACCGAGGCCCATATCCATGCCGAGTTGGTGGAGATGATGAGGGGCCGCACCACCATCGTCATCGCCCACCGCACTTCCACCCTGCTCCTTGCCGACCGGATCATCCTCCTGGAGGACGGGAAGGTCCTGGCATTCGGAGAACACCAGGAACTCTGGGACAACGTGCCCCGCTACCGCCAACTTCTCGCGGAAGCCAGCCCGGCCCGCTGATGTACTCCCGCTACGGATCCGCCGACCCGGTCCCCCACCGGATGAACCTCGTCCGCCGGGCCGCCAAGTCCGCCCGGTACATGGCCCTCCCTGCCCTGGGCGCCGCCACCGCGGCCATAGTGTCCTCCATGTCCAGGGTGGCGGGGCCGCTGGTGATACGAGAAGGGATCGACAAGGGCATCGTTCCCCAAAACACGACGGTGATCACCAACGTGGCCCTGATATTCGGCGGCATCCTGGTCGCCCAGTACGTATCCACCCGCATCACCCTGTATATGGTGGCCTGGCTGGGCGAGAAGTTCATGATGGACCTTCGGAACCAGGTGTATTCCCACGTCCTGAGGATGGACATGGCCTTTTTCGGGAGGACCAAGACGGGGGTCTTGGTGTCCAGGCTCACCGCCGACATCGAGTCCCTCCAGGTATTCGCCACCGAAGGCGTCATCTCGGTGGTGGGAAGCACCTTGATGGTGACGGGGGTCTCCGTGGCCCTGTTCGTGATAGATCCGTTCCTCGCCATGATCGTGATGCTGCTCATGCCCATCCTGGTGGCTATCTCGGTTCACTTCGGCCGCCGGTCGGGCCAGGCCTACCGTCAGGTGCGCAGCCAGGTGGGGCGGGTGTTGGGCGCCCTCCAGGAAAACATTTCCGGAGTGCGGGAAGTCCAGGCCAATGCCCAGGAACTTCGCCAGGAGGAGCGGTTCGAAGAGATAGACCAGACGTACTACCAGAAGGGCATGGCCGCTGCGAAGACCGTGGTCCGCTACTTTCCCCAGGTGGACACGTTGCGGGTGGTGGGACTGGTCCTGGTCCTGTTCATAGGAGGGAACCGGGTGCTGGACGGGGAGA
>JAPPFC010000037.1 GCA_028824015.1 bacterium | reverse complement strand
TATCACAGCCATTGGACATGGGACGGTCACGACGGACCGCCAGTCCCGCCCAACGCATCGCTCTCATAGCACGGGACAAGAACTGTGTGGGATGTGGCGCCACCGCCAACTGGTGCCAATCCCATCACATAATTCCCTGGGCGGTGCAAGGCAACACCGACATCGACGACATGGTCCTTCTATGCAGTAGGTGTCACCACAAAGTGCATGACGACCGATGGCAAGTACGCAAAAAACCAACCGGTGAGTACCACCTCAAACCACCGCCCAAACACCTACGGCATGCACTCCGAAAGCGCAACAACCTACGCCGCCGGTATCCCACCAAACAGCGCAAATGAAGACAACCGGTTGCCGGATAGCGCCGTTGCCACGAACACGCAGTTCTGACCGGCGGGCCTGTGTTCGCTGCTCTCCGTTACTTCGCGGCAACCAGGGCCGACTAGGCGTCCAGCAGGACTTCCAGACCTACCGAGACCCCGCTCTCCAGTCCCGACACGCCCCGCACAGCCAGCATCACGCCCGGGAGGAAGGAGACCCGGTCCGTGGAGTCATGGCGGATGGTGAGGATCTCGCCGGGATTGCCGAACAGCACCTCCTGGTGTGCCAGAAGGCCGGGAAGCCTCACCGAGTGCACCGGAACACCCTCCACCCGGGCGCCCAACGCCCCCGGATACAACTCCGCCGAGGAGACCTGGCGGGACTGGCTTCCGCTCCCGGCCATACCCGCCGCGGTGGACACCGCCGTACCCGAGGGAGCATCGGCCTTCTGGTCGTGGTGGAGTTCGATCACCTCCGACGCGGTGAAGAACCCGGCGGCCGCCCGGGCGAAGCGCATCATCAGCACCGCACCGATCGAGAAGTTGGGAACGATCAGGCAGTTGGTCGTGGGGTCGTCTCCCCACAGACCGCGGACAGAGTCGATCCGCTCCTCGGTGAACCCGGACGTGCCCACCACCGCGTGACACCCCATGTCACGGTAGTGAGCGAGGTTGTCCATCACCACCTCGGGGTTGGTGAAGTCGACCACCACTTCCGCCCCCGCCAGGCATGAAGCATCCATGCGGACCGGAGTCCCCGCCACCTCTCCCTCAAAGCGGTCGTAACCAGCCACCAACTCCATGTCCGGAGCCTCCGCCACCGTCTCGGCGATCAGGGACCCCATCCGGCCCAGCGCTCCCGCCACCCCGACGCGGATCGTCATGTCACGTACCCGGTCAGATCAGACTCCGCGAAGGGACCCACCACTCCCAGGGTCTTGGGACCCGAGAAGACCTGGCGGGCCACCTCGGTGACCTCGGCCCGGTCCACCGCCAGGATCCTCTCCAGCCGCTCGTCCATGGAAAGGTGCTCCAGCCCGCAGATCTCCTCGCGGCCCAGATGGACCATGCGGCTCTGGGAGTCCTCCATCGCCAGCGCCAGGGCCCCCCGGGCCGCGCCCCGCGCCTTCTCCAACTCCGCATCGGTTATGCCGTCTTCCATCAGCATGGAGAGTTGGCCGTCGATGACTTCCATCACCTCGGCGGTCTGGCGGGGGGTGGTTCCCGCATAGATGCCCCACACGCCCGAATCGGCATAGGAGTGGCCGAAGCTGAAGATGGCATAGGCCAGTCCCCGCTCCTCCCGAATGCTCGTGAACAGACGCGAGGACATCCCCCCGCCCAACACCAGGTTGAGCACGCCGAACGCCCACCGCCGCTCGTCGGTCCGGTCTATCCCGGCGCCTCCCAGCACCAGGTGGGCCTGTTCGGTGTCCCGCTCCACCAGTCCGACCGAGGCGGACGGCACGTTGGGAGAGAAGTCGTGGCCCACCTCCCCTCCCCCCCACTCCCCGAAGAGTTCTGCCACCAGATCCCGGACCTCGGTGTGCCGCACCGCTCCTGCGACGGCCACCACCACCGAGTTCGGCCCGTAGCGGCGCCTCCAATAGCCCTTCAGGTCGGCGCGGGTCATCGCCCCGATCGACTCCCGCGTGCCCAGGACGGGGCGTCCCAGCGCATGGCCGTCGAGGACAGTACGGCTGAAGGCCTCGAACGCCGAGTCCTGGGGATCGTCCTCGCGCATGTTGATCTCCTCGAAAACCACCTGCCGCTCCGAGTCGATCTCGCTCTGCCGGAAGGCGGGTCGCTGCAGCATCTCCGAAAGAAGCCCCAGCCCCACCGGCAGGTCGTCATCCACCAACCGGGCCCAGTAACAGGTCTGCTCCTTGGAGGTAAAGGCGTTCGACTCGGCGCCCATCCCGTCGAAAGTCTCCGAGATCTGGCGGGCGGAAATCTCCTCGGTGCCCTTGAAGAGCAGGTGTTCGAGAAAGTGGGAAGCCCCGGCCTCGTTGGCTCGTTCATCGCGGGCGCCGGTGTCCACCCAGCACCCGACCGAAACCGAGCGCAGAGCAGGCATCTCCTCGGTAATCACCCGCAAACCGTTGTCCAGAGTCGAGAGACGATAATGAGTCATACCAGTTCGGGATTGTAGATGATCCGATGAGGGATAATTGACCGTTATGCCAACCCGCTCAGCCACCGTACTTCAGCGGCTCCTCTCCTCGGAGGAGACCACCATAGAAGAGGTGGTCAGCCGCTACCAGCGGGTGGCGCCCGCCATAACCCGATTCGCCCGCACCCTTTCGGGCGACCCCGAACTCCGGGTCAGGCTGGGTTCTCACTCCCACCGCGTCCCGGGCGAGGTGGTGTGCGACCCCCGTCTCTTCCAGAACGCCTATCAGCGCAGCGCTCCGGTCACCCCGGAGGAAGTGGCGGTGGCGTCCGCCCTTCACGAGGTGGTGCACCTCCTCTCCAGCCGGTTCGAGGAGAAGCGGCCCTTCCCGGAGCACTGGCGCCACCTGCTGGGAGAAGACGCCGCCCGCCCCACACCGATCTCCGACGAGCCGGTCGACCTGCTGGCGGCCCTGGAGCGCACCGGAGGAGAACTGGCCGTGCTGTTGTTCTTCGCCCTGGAAGACGCCCGCCAGGAACACACCGGGCTGGTCAACTATCCGGGTGCGCGCTCCATCCTCGACGATCTCTACCGGGCCGCCGTCCCCGCCCTGGAGTCCCAGCCCGACCTGTCCCAGTTCGTGGCCGGATGCTTCCTGTCGGCCAACGGCGCCCTCGCCGCCCGCCGGCCACCCGACTTCATGAGCCGACCCGCATCCGACGCCCTCCGGGACGGGGCGCAACTGCTGGCAGGGGTCCCCGCGCTCGCCGACCCATGGGAAGTGGGAGAGACAGCCATGGCGATGCTGCGGATCGCCATGGACCACCGCCTGGTCCCCCCCACGCTTCCCCGCGAGCCCTCCGCCGGGAAGGCGGTGAGCGAGAAAGCGGCCGAGACCCTGGACATGATTCGCCTTCCCAGCCCGGCGGTGGCGGACGCCGAATCGTACCTGGAAGCGGTCGGCGCCGAGAGGAGCGACGGGAAGGAGTCCCGACTGTCCCAGGAGACGGACCAGTCCACCACCGACCAGTTGCTGCGGGTGGGATCGGCTCCCCTCATCCACCTGCCCACGGGCCAGAGCGGCCGGCTGTTGATCTCCCCCGCTCCCGCCGCCTTCTCCCGCTTTGCCGAGCAGGGGCGCGAGACCTACCGTCGTTCGGCGGAACGCTGGGGGGTCGTCCCCCGGCGGGTGTCGGGAGAACTGTTCCCCCTCTTTACCGCCAACCAGAGGCGGGGACTGCGTTCGGGCTTCGACCAGGGCGACATCTCCCCCTACTCGGCCCTCTTCATCGGCGCCGGCCTCTACCAGCGACTCTATGAGAGGCGTCACCTGCCGACCCGGCGCCATTACGCGGTGAGCGTGCTGGTGGATGGTTCGGCCTCCATGCTGCAGTCCCGGCAGTACGGGCCGACCGGGAGCGGATGGGGCATGTCCGCGGCCCTGTTGGGCGCATGGACGGTGGCCGCGCTGTGCAACGAATTGCAGATCGACTTCGAGGTGAGCATATTCAACCGCTCGTTCGCGGCCCGCGAGCAGGACACCGAGTGGTCCTACACCCGGTCTCTCAGCCAGTCCACGGCCGGTTTGAGAGCCAGCCACGGAGAATCGGCCGAGCGGCTCACGACCACCGTGAACCACTATCTGATCAAGCCCTTCGACAAACGATGGGCCAGCGCCGAGGAGATACTGGCCGGTATGCTCTGGACTGCCTCCGCGCCCCGCAAGGCCGCTGTGGAGGCCCGCAGGAACCCCCGAACCGCCCCACCCGTCTCCATGTTCGACAAAGCCGCAAACGTGGACGAACTGAACGTCATCCACGCCGCCCAGAGAATGGCCGCCCATGGCGCCCAGACGCGCCTTTTGATGGTGCTGGCCGACGGGATGACCCGCGGATCGGTCCGCAACCTGGCGAACGCCGTCTCCGCGGTCGAGAGGGGAGGGGCCACCGTCCTGGGTATCGGGATCGGCGACGATACGGTGGCCGCCGCCTACCCGCGCCATCAGGTGGTCCACCACCCCGGGGACCTGGCCCAGGCGATGGTCAAGGGGACCAAGGACCTCCTGCGCCGGAGCCTTCACAGCTTGAAGGCGCCCGCGGCATGACCGGCCCGGCCACCTTCGCCCATCCCTCCGGCAGGCCGGAGAGGGAGATCAGCCTGGCGCCCTTCTCGGTAGCCCCCGACCTGGCGGACTACTCCCAGCGCATGGGGAAGATTCCCGCCCCCGATCCCTATTACGTGGATCTCGGAATGCTCTACCGATTCGCTGCGCTGGAGCGGGTGCATCGCCTTCGCCCTCCGGGGTACGTCTCCCTCCACATCGCGGTCCGCGGTCACATGGGAACCGGCAAGGATCACGACATCGAACAGTTCGCCGCCCGGCTGGGCCTCCCCTACTACCGGATCCCGATGACCGGGGAGGTCCGGGACCTCACCCTGATCGGATCCACCCGGCTGCACGGGGACGGCAAGGGCGGCACCGAGAGCCGCTGGGAGGACGGGGACATCACCCGGGCGCTGCGCGGCCCGGCTCTCATCAACCTGTCGGAGTTGAACGCGGCCGGCGCCGAGACGCTCTTTGCCCTGCACGGGCTGCTCGATCGCTACGCCGCCCTGGATCTACCCACCGGCGAGACCATCCGGCTGCGGGACGACGTTCGCATTTTCGGGACCATGAACCCCACCGACCTGAGGGACTACGCGGGCACCCAGACCCTGAACAAGGCCTTCTCGGACCGGTGGGTGATATGGGAGAAGAACTTTCCGACCGGCCCCCAGGTGGAAGCGATGCTCCGACGGCGATACCCGGCAATGGTCGATGCATTCGTCGGCGCAATCGCCCGGCTCACCGTGGATATAAACGCGTCCTTCGAGACCGCCGACGCCGACACCCGGGTGGAGACCCCCATGTCCCTCAGAGGCGCCCTCGACCGCCTACCCACGGGCTTGCGGATCTTCTCGGAGCACCCCGATCCCCTCCGCCGGGCGTGGGAGGAGTTGGTGCTCCCCAGAGTGGACGCCCACGACCGCGACCACTACGAGACGGTGTGGCGAGCGGTGGTCAGGCAAGGACCGAGCGGGCCGCCTTTTGGGAAGCCGATCCCAAAAACCTGATAGAATGGGGGTGGTGCGCACCATCCTCTCCGACCTCGTAGCCGAGCAGCAGTCACTGGACCAGTATCTCCAGAAAATCCCGGTGCGCGACTGGAGCACTCCCACCGCCGTACAGGGGTGGGACATCCGCGACATAGTCAGCCATCTCGCCCATTTCGAAGAACTGACCGCCCAGACGGTGGCGGGCGAAGCGCCTCCCATCGGCGAGGGCGAGTCAGGGGACCTGCATTGGGAAGGGGTGCGGAGAGGTCGGGAGATAAGGCCCCAGGATGTGATCGAGTGGTGGAGAAAAGGCCGCGCCAGGCTGATCGAGCCCCTCTCGGAAATGTCCCCCTCCCAGGTGATACCCTGGATGGGCGGCGAGGTGGCGGCCGAGACCGTGGCCATCTACCGGCTCACCGACACCTGGGCCTACGGGCTGGACATCTACGAGGCGATGGGGGACGAGTACGAGGACACCACCCGCATCCGCCACGTGTGCTGGCTGGGATGGGCCACCCTGGCCCACCAGTTCCAGGAGAACGGGGAGAACCCGCCCGTCCGGGTGGAGGTGATCGGACCCCAGTACTACAAGTGGGTGTACGGGGAGGAGCACTCCCCCCACCAGATCAAGGGAAGCGCCTCCGACTGGGCGCGCCTGGCCGTTCACCGCCTGGCGCTGTCGGAGACCAGCCTGGACTGCTCAACCGAGACCGCCGCACACGCCCTGGAGATGCTCTCGGTCTACTAGGTCCTCCACCCGGCCGGATCGCACCCCGCATGGGCGGCAAAGCCACCGGTGGACAGCTAGGAACCCCTCGGGTCGGCCAGGACTCCCCGGCACACCACCTCGACGGTCTGTCGAATCCACTCCTCCGACTCGGGGACGCCGAGGAGACGCCGCATGAAAAGCGACCCCACGATGGCATGGACGGCTGCCTCCGGATCGACGTCCGGCCGGATCTCCCCCCGGTCCACCGCTCTCTGCAGCATCGTCACCGCCTCGTCCCTGCGGGGTCCGATGATCCGCTCTCTGACCAACTTCAGCAATTCGGGATTGCGGTCCTCTTCCACCAGAACGGCGCCCATGAGGCTGAAGCCGCGCAGTAGCGTCGTGCGGGCCAGGGCCATCATCCCGGACAGGTCGGTGCGTACCCTCCCCGTGTCCGGAAGTGAGTGCCCCGGGTCTCTGAGGGTGCTCAACGCCGCCACCACCATCTCCACCTTGGAGGCGTACCGGCGGTATATGGTGGTCTTCCCCACGCCCGCCTCCTCCGCCACCCCCTCGATCGACATGCCCCGGTAGCCGTGGTCCGCCAGCGCCTTTAGAGTCGCCCGGACGATCGCCCGGTCGACCTCCGGATCCCGGGGACGGCCCGGCCTGGGGTTCCTCTCCGTCTCGATGCTTGCTGTCGAGGACATCGCGTCGCCCTTTGTCGCCTAGGTGGGATCGGGCGCCGATAGCGCCTGCCCGGGGTTGGGAAGGTGACGGGCCGGCATGAACCTCCGGACCAGCACGGCACCGACCAGCGCCACGCCCGCCGATATCAGCACCGCGATTCCGAGCGCGTCGGTGAACGCCGTCTTGGCGGTGTCCGCCAGGCGGACGGCAGCCTCGCCCGGAAGATTGGCGGCGATGTTCACCGCAGCCCCCACCGAGTCTCCCGCCGCCTCGGCGGCCTGGCGGGGGAGATCCCCCAGGGCATCGGCCATGCGGTTGCTGTAGACGGTGTTGATCACCGACCCGGTCACCGCCACCCCGAATGCCCCGGCCACCATGCGCGTGACGTCGTTCATGGCCGAGGCGATGCCGGCATTGGCCTCGGGAACCGCCCCCATCACCGCATCGGTGGACGGCGCCATCAGGTTGCCCATCCCGTAGGCCATCACAAAGAAGCTCGCCCCCAGCACCCAGTAGTCGGTGTCCGGCTCCCAGAAGGAGAAGGAGACTAGCAACCCGGACAGGATCAGGAGGCCCATCGCCACCACCCGGTTGGTTCCGAGTCTCCCGACCAACCGGTGGCTGGTGCCCGCGCCCACCACCATTCCCAGCGGCAGGGGAACCATCCGCACCCCCGCCTCCAGCGGCGTGTAGCCCTGGACGAACTGCAGGTACAGGGACAACCCGAAAATGACCCCGAACAGCGAGAAGAACCCGACGGAGATGGCGCCCGCTCCACCCGAAAAGCGCGGGTTCCTGAAGAAGGCCAGGTTGAGCATGGGATGGTCGATTCTCCTCTCCCAATACACGAAGGCGCCCAAGAGCGCCAACCCCACGACCAATCCCGACACCACCAAGCCGTCGGTCCAGCCCAGGGCGGGCGCCTCGATGATGGCGTAGACCAGCATCGACACCGCCGCTATCGAAAGCAGTGCGCCGATGATGTCCAGCCGGGGAGGATCGGGGTCCCTGCTCTCGGGGACCAGGAAGATCCCGGCCACCAGGCCCCCCACCGCGATGGGGATGTTGATGAAGAAGACCGAGCCCCACCAGAAGTGCTCGAGGAGGTATCCGCCGAGCAGCGGGCCCAGGCCAATGCCCATGCCGGCCACCGCCGCCCAGATCCCGATGGCCTTTCCGCGCTCCTCCCTGGGGAACACGTTGGTGATGATGGAGAGCGTCGACGGCATGATCAGCGCCCCTCCGATCCCCATGAGAGCCCGGGCGGTTATGAGTTGAGCGCTCGAACCTGCGTAGGCGGCCAGCATGCTCGACAGGCCGAACACGACCAGCCCGGCCTGGAGGGCGCGCTTGCGTCCGAAGCGGTCGCCCAGTGACCCCATGGTCAGCAATAGCCCGGCGAACACCAGAATGTAGGCGTCGATCATCCACTGGAGGGTGGTGGCCGTGGCGTCGAACTCGCGCTGGAGGGTGGGAATGGCGACGTTGAGGACAGTGTTGTCCAACCCGATGATGAGAAGACTGGTGGAAAGAGTCACCAGGGTGAACCACCGCCTTCGATAGACCACCGAGGTGTCCGCACCCGTGCTCTTCATGGCAACCCCCTGATTAGTTACGCTACCGTATCGTATCTAACTATAGCCTCTGCACCGGCCCCGTGTCAAGTCGCCGTTTGGACCGATTGTCACCGGGGTCTCCTACCCTGATTCTGACGATGGCGAAATCGGTCCTGCAGCAGTTCGCTCCCGCCACCCGGGAGTGGTTCGAGGCGACCTTCGAGTCGCCGACCCTCCCCCAAACCCTGGGCTGGCCGGCCATCGCCTCGGGCGATCACACCCTGATCCACGCACCCACCGGCTCGGGAAAGACCCTGGCCGCCTTCCTCTGGACCCTCGACCGGCTGTGCAACGAGCCTCTCCCGCCCACCGCCGGCCGGTGCCGCCTCCTCTACATCTCACCGCTCAAGGCGCTCGCCTACGACATCGAACGCAACCTGCGAGCTCCCCTGGCCGGGATCCGGCACGCCGCGGCTCGCATCGGCGCCGAAGCGCCGCCGGCTCTCACCACCTTCATGAGGACGGGGGACACTCCCGCCTCCGCCAGGCAGCGGATGCTGCGTCGCCCACCCGACATTCTCATCACCACTCCCGAGTCGCTCTATCTGATGCTCACCTCGGCCGCCCGTGAGCGGCTGGTGCCGGTGCGGTGGGTGATAGTCGACGAGGTGCATGCCGTGGCGGGCACCAAGCGAGGCGCCCACCTGGCCGTGTCCCTGGAACGATTGGAGGAGATCGCCGACGCCCCGCCCCAGCGGATCGGCCTGTCGGCCACCCAACGTCCCCTGGAGACCATCGCCCGCTTCCTGGGCGGCGGGACCACAGAGAGCCCCGAGGCGCCCCACCAGCCCCGGCCGGTGACCATCGTGGACGCCGACCATCGCCGTCCTCTCGAGCTGGAACTGGTGGTTCCCAGCCGCGACATGACCCAGCCCGAACCGGTGGACTCGGGCGAGGAGACCCCGACCCGCTCCATCTGGCCCTCCATCTACCAGCGATTGCTGGAGCTGATCCGCCGGCACACCTCCACCATCGTGTTCACCAACAGCCGGAGACTCGCCGAACGAGTCTGCGCGGAGTTGAACAACCTGGCCACCGAGGAGATCGCCCGCGCCCATCACGGGTCCGTGGCCCGCCAGCGCCGCCTCGAGATCGAAGACGGCCTCAAGCGCGGACAGCTCCGGGCGGTGGTGGCCACCTCCTCGCTGGAGTTGGGCATCGACATGGGAGCGGTCGACCTGGTCGTCCAGATCGAGGCGCCCACCAGTGTCGCCTCCGGGCTGCAGAGGGTGGGCCGCTCCGGGCACCAGGTGGGGGGGACCAGCCGGGCCAAGCTGTTCCCCAAGTACCGGGGGGACCTCCTGACCTCCACCGTGGTCGCCCAGCGCATGCGGAGCGGGCAGGTGGAGAGCACCGTCATCCCCCGCAATCCCCTGGACGTGGCGGCCCAACAGGTTGTCGCGGCGGTGGTCGCCTCCGAACGCAGTGTCGACGATCTGTACCTTCTCCTGCGCCGGGCCGCTCCCTTCGCCGACCTCTCCCGGGAGGTGTTCCTGGCCACCCTGGACATGCTGGCCGGACGCTATCCGTCCGATCTCTTCGCCGAACTCCGGCCCCGGGTCGTGTGGGACCGGATGGAGGACACCGTCAAACCCCGGTCGGGCGCCAGGCAACTGGCGGTGACCAACGCCGGGGTGATTCCCGACCGGGGCCTCTACCGCGTCCAGTTGCCCGACGGCAGCCGGGTGGGGGAACTCGATGAGGAGATGGTCTATGAGTCCCGGCCCGGCGATGTCTTTCTTCTGGGGTCCTCCTCGTGGCGGATCGCCGAGATAACCCACGACCGGATAGAGGTGGTCCCGGCGCCGGGCCAACCGGGCCAGATGCCGTTCTGGCGGGGGGACACGATAGGGCGCTCGGCCGAGACCGGGCTGGCGATCGGAAGGTTCCTGCGGGAGACATCCGCCCTGGCGCCGGAGGAGGCCGAACGCCGCCTCACCGAGAAGGTGGGCCTCGACCAGTGGGCGGCTGAGAACCTGGTTGCCTACCTGGAGGACCAGCGGACCTCGGGAAGCACCCTCCCCGACGACCGGACGGTGGTCGTCGAACGTTTCCGGGACGAGATCGGGGACTGGAGAATGGTGGTGCTCTCCCCGCTGGGAGCGCGGATCCACGCCCCCTGGGCGATGGCGGCCATCGGCCATCTCCGTGCACGCTACGGGATCGAGATCGACGCGGCATGGTCGGACGACGGGATCATCTTCCGCTTTCCCGATGCGGACGATCCCCCTTCCGCCGACGACATCCTGCTCACGCCCGACCAGGTCTCCGACCTGCTGATGGATCAGTTGTCGGGCACCGCCCTGTTCGCCTCCCGGTTCCGCGAGGCGGCCGGGCGCGCCCTGCTGCTGCCCCGCCGCCGGCCCGGGTACCGCACTCCCCTGTGGCTGCAGCGACGGCGGGCGGCGGACCTGCTGTCGGTGGCGCGCCGGTTCGACTCCTTCCCGATCATCCTCGAGACCTACCGGGAGGTGCTCCAGGACGACTTCGACCTTCCCTATCTGCGGTCGCTTCTCACCGACCTCCGCAGCCGCAAGGTGCGGCTGGTGGAGGTCGAACTCCTCCAGGCCTCGCCGTTCGCAACCTCCCTGATGCAGGCCTTCCTGGCGGGATTCCTCTACGAGACCGACGGCCCGGCCGCCGAGCGCAAGGCCATGGCCATCACCTTGGATCGCCACCTCCTCTCCCAACTGCTCGGTGAAGGAGAGATCGGAGAGTTGATCTCGCCGGACGTGGTCGCCTCCCTCGAGCTGGAACTGCAGCACCTCACCGCAGACCGGCAGGTGCGCGGGGCCGACGGAGTCCACGACCTGTTGCGCCGGCTGGGTCCCCTGACCCGGTCCGACCTGGAACTGCGCGCCCACCGGGCAGGCGCCGCCCTGGAGGAGCTTCAGGACGCCCGCCGGGTGATCCAGGTGTCCGTGGCCTCCCGTCGGGTCTGGGCGGCGGTCGAGGACGCGGCCCGTCTCCGGGACGCCCTGGGCTGTCAACTCCCGCCCGGCGTCCCGGCGGTCTTCTCCGAACCCGTCGAGGACCCGTTGGGGGACGTGGTGGCGCGCTATGCCCGCACCCACGGTCCCTTCCCGGCCTCCCAGGCCGCCGGCGCCCTGGACCTTCCCACCGCGGTGACCGAGGAGGTGCTCTCTCGGCTGGCCGGCGAGGCAAGGGTGATCTCGGGCGTGTTCCGGGCCGGGGGGCCCCCCGAGTGGGTGGACGCCGAAGTCCTCAGAAGGCTCAAGCGCCGCTCGCTGGCCTCCCTGCGCCGCCAGGTGGAGCCGGTCGACTCGGCGGCGCTCGCCCGGTTCCTCACCGCATGGCACCGGGTGGGAGACGATCCACCCGACGGCCCCGGCTCGCTGTTGGGGACCATCGCTCAGATTCAGGGGTATCCGGTTCCCGCCTCCATGCTGGAGAACGACATCCTGGCTGCCCGCCACACCAATCCCACGCTGCGGCTCGACCAGTTGCTGGCCGAGGGCCGGGTGATCTGGGTGGGAAGGGGGTCCCTCGGGCGGCGGGACGGGAAGGTGGCCCTCTACCTGCGGGACCGGTTCTCACAACTCGATCCGGGAGGACCCGAGGACCCTCCCGACCATCCCCTTCACCGGGCTATCCGCGAGCATCTCGAGAGGCGGGGGGCGTCTTTCTTCGGGGAGATCCTCCAGGCCGCCGGCACCGAAGACCTCCCCGACGTGGTCGACGCCCTGTGGGACCTGGTGTGGGCGGGGCTGGTGACCAACGACAGCCTCCACCCCCTCCGGGCACACCTGCGCGCCCGCCGCTCCCCCACCGGTCGGCGCAGGAACATGGCCTTTCCTCCCGACACGGCGGGAAGGTGGTCGTTGGTGCCCAACCGGTCCGGCGAGAGTCCGCTGTCGGCCACCGAGCATTACGCCGCGGTGGGGATCCAACTGCTGGACAGGCACGGGATCGTGACCCGGTCGGTGGTGACCGCGGAGGGCATACCGGGAGGCTTCACGGGCCTGTACCCGGTGATGGCTCGCCTGGAGGAGACCGCCAAGTCCAGGCGCGGCTACTTCATAGAGGGTCTGGGAGGGGCCCAGTTCGCCCTGCCGGGAGCGGTCGACCGCCTCCGGGAGGAGTCCGAACCCCGGCTGGTGGTGCTGGCGGCCACGGACCCGGCCAACCCCTACGGAGCGGCGATTCCATGGCCCAAGCTCGACGAGGTCCGCTTCGCCAGGGCTGCGGGATGCTATGTGGCGCTCTGGGGCGGAGAACTGGCTGCCTTCCTGAACCACCGCCGGCTGACGGTGCGGGACCTCGGCGGGCTGTCGTCCCGGATGCTGGCTGAGGGGCTGGCCAGGCTGGGGAGCCGGCACCGTCGATTCCGGATAGACCGGATCAACGACCTCCCCGCCGCTGAGCACCCCATCGCCGGAGCCCTGCAGAGCGAGGGTTTCGCCGTGAGCCTGAAGGGATTGGGCCTTCCCGGCGCGGTCCGCCGCTACTGAAGGCCCCGCTGCGAGTAGCGGCCGCAGGTCCCCACCCTCGGCCATGCGCGGGAGAACGCGCATACCGCCGGCTCGACGGACAGCGGGTTGGGCCGGCACAGGAATCCGAAACGGTAGCCGTCCTCCAACAGGGCGGGAATGATGATGTCCAGGGCCGAGACCGTGGGAGAGCGGGGACCGCCCCCGTCATGCAGAAGCACCACCGATCCCGGAGCAACCCGGCTCAGGACCCTTCTAGCGATGCTCTCGGCGGAGATGCCGGTCCAGTCGGCGCCCCCCGCATCCCACAGTTCGACGGTCAGCCCCAACTCATTGGCCCACTTCTCCACCCTTGAGTTGGTGGCGCCATAGGGAGGCCGCATACAGGTGGCCTGCGTCTTGGTGGCATAGAGCAGTTCGGTTTGGGTCCGGTTCATGTCCCTTGTGAACTCCTTGCGGCTGAATGTCGTGAGGGTGTCGTGATTCCAGGCATGCGATTGGATGGAGTGGCCTGCCTCGACTATCTGCCGGGCGGCGTCCGGCCACCGCCGCACCATGTCCCCCACCACGAAGAAGGTGGCCTTCACCTCATAGGAAGCCAGGACGTCCAGCACCTGGGGCGTATAGACGGGGTGAGGCCCGTCGTCGAAGGTGAGGTAGACGACCGGGGCCGGGTCCTCGGTCGGCGCCGGTTCGGGGGCCGGGTCCTCGGGGTGAGAATGGGGCACCCGATCGGCGTGGTAGCCCGCGGCGAAGCCGCCTACCGGCGGTCCGACGCCCAACCAGGCCGCCAGTGCCACGGCGCCTGCCGCGAGGATGTTGCCAGAACCGATCACGCTTGCTCGGAATGGTAAGGACGGACCGGCCCAATCTGGATGAATAAACCGCCGGGGGCCCCTCCAGGCGGGCCGGCCTGCCGGAGAAGATCAACGGGAAGGATTCTCCCGCCAGGGTGTCCGTAGATTCGTGTGAATAGAATGAAGAATCAAGCGAATAGGTAAGCCACAGCAAGGAGTAGCGATGGTTAACAAAAACCCAGGACCATCCCTGGAAGAAACGATCGAGACCAAGGTCGATCGGCGCGACTTTCTGAAGAAAGCCGGGATGACCGTGGCAGCCGGTGGCCTCTTGACCGCCGTGGCTGCCTGTGCCAGCGAAGACGAGGAAGCGCCGGCCACCACCGCCGCGCCGGCCACCACGGCAGCCGAGGCAGCCCAGGTGGTGGCTTCGGAAGGCGGTCCGGAGATCGAGTGGGAGATGGGCACCAGTTGGCCGCTGTCGCTCGACACGATCTACGGCGGCGCGGTTGACTTCGCCGAGCGGGTCGGCCTCCTGACCGGCGGCCGGTTCACGATCACCCCCAGAGCGGCGGGTGAACTCGTCCCCGGCCTGGAGGTTCTCCAGAACGTCCAGCAGGACGCCATCCCGGCCGGTCACACCGCCTCCTATTACTACGTGGGGCTCAGCCCGGCAACGGCGTTCTCGACCGCATTGCCCTTCGGACTCACCTACCGCCAGCAGAACGCGTGGATGTACGAGGGCGGCGGACTGCCGATGATGCAGGAGTTCTACGCCGACCGTTTCGGTGTGATCAACTTCCCGGCCGGCAACACCGGCGTGCAGATGGGCGGCTGGTTCAACAAGGAAATCAACTCGGTGGCCGATCTCGAGGGTCTGCGCATGCGGATCCCGGGCTTCGGCGGCAGGGTCTTGGAGAGGCTGGGAGTCACCGTCCAGGTGTTGCCCGGAGGCGAGATCTTCCAGGCACTCCAGACCGGCGCCATCGACGCCACCGAATGGGTAGGACCGTATGACGACACCACCATGGGATTCCATGATGTGTCCACCTATTACTACTACCCCGGATGGTGGGAGCCGGGCCCCGAGCTGGATGTGTTCATCCCGCTGTCCCGGTGGAACGAACTCCCCGAGGAGTACCAGGCGATCGTCGAAGCCGCGGCCTACGGCGCCAACGCCACGATGATGGCCCGCTACGACGCCAAGAACCCGGTGGCTCTGGAGGAGATCATCCAGTCGGACATCGAGTTGCGGCCCTTCCCCGATGACGTGATGCAGGCATCGGAGGACGCGGCCTTCGAGTTGTTCGACGAGACCGCTGCCGAAGACGACGACTTCGCCACGATCTATGAAGCCTGGAAGGACTTCCGGGCTGGGATCACCAGGTGGCACGGCCTCGCCGAGACCGCCATGGTCAGCTGGACCGGTCGCGGCGCTTAGTCGATCGCCTCACAAACGGAGAAGAGGGACGGGCATCCGCCCGTCCCTCTTTGAATTCCCAAAGAACCCAGTGTCGGTGAGAAGCTACTGCAGGACAGACCAACAGGTCCTCTCGCCGTGTTGGGGCGACACTCGTCGTTGGGTCTTGCCACAGGGTGTGAAAAAAGCTGCGGTCGGGAGGTTGATCCTGTCCCACCGCCATTCCATACTGACACCAGTCAAACACCAAGAC
>JAPPFC010000001.1 GCA_028824015.1 bacterium | reverse complement strand
AGCAACTGGGTACTTTCAGTGATCAGGTGTGAGCACTTTCAGTGATCGCCATCAGCTTGGGTTGAAAGGAGTTCATGGGGTGGTGTTTTCCCTGGAAGGGAGGGGCCAGAGGTTCAGATGATCGGCCCAGTCGTTCATGATAGTGATACGGGCTTTGAATAGGGTGGTTCGCACATATACGTTGCGTTCCTTGTGGGCTAGCACGGCTTCCGCGGCATTATCGTCGATGTCTTCGAGGATCGCCCAGGTCCTCAGGGATGATCTGGATCCGTGAACATCGGCATCGATCCCGTTGTCTCGAAGGGGTTTCTTGAGGTTGTCGGAGTGCATCATCCCTCCCTTGGGCGCGGGGAACACCCATTGAGTGCCGGGGCCTGTGCGTTCGAGGGTGTCCTTCAGCAACGCTATGACAGCTTCACTTAGCGGCACGAAGTGATCACGCTTATTCTTTATGTTTGCAGCGGGGATGTGCCAGACGCGGTTGTCCAGATCGATTTGGTCCCAGGTGGCTCTGCGGGCTTCTATGCTGCGGACGCCTGTGAGGGTCACCACCAGGAGCGCGTTCACAGCTATGGGGTCGCCATCGGACGCCGCCACGATCCGCATCGCTTCTCCGAGAAACTCGTGATCGACGCACTTGCGATGCTTTGTTTGTATATGGACGGGGAACAAGCCTTCCAGGGCTATCTGGGCGGGGTCGGAGTCGCAGTAGCCCCAGGCCTTGGCGTATTTCAATACTTTGCTGATCCGGCCTGCGAGATCCCGGGCGGTTTTGTGTTTTTTGATCCAGATGGGCAGCAGGATCTCCATGATGTGGGCGCTGTCTATATCCCTGGGGTGCATGAGGCCTATGACTGGGAAGGCATAGGTGGTGAGCGTGTTTGTCCATGTTGGGCGACTGCGCCCTCCTGGACTCCATGTTCCGCCCAACGCGACCAACTCGATGTATTCCATGGCGAGTTCCCTGAAGTTGGTATCCCACCGTTTTCGGGGGTCTCGACCTTCTCTGATGGCTCGGATATTGGCCGCTGCTACCCCGCGCGCCTCTCGGAGAGTAATGTAGGGAAACTCGCCCAGTCTCAGCATTGTGGCCTTTCCGCGGATACGAACTGCTTGCTCGAAGAAGATGACCAGTTGCCCGTACCTAAGTTTGGCCAAGACACTTAGACCATTGCTAGCGGGCCCGTCGGTGTGCCGGCCGGGCTCCTTAATATGCTTGCGAATGTACAGGACGGTGAGGCGTTTGGGTCGGTGTTTAGCCATTGTTAATTCCTCTCTTTTCTGGTTGGCGGGGGTGTCGTTTCTGTGTTGCTAGGCCGGGGAAAGCGGGCTGGGGTGGTCAAGCCCGGTGTCCCGAGTGAGGTAATATCCCCACTGTTTGGCCACGGTTCGTCTTTCTTCGAGCAGGTCGATACCAGAAGGGACCCCTTTGTGGGTGTGGCCAAGGGCTAGCTCAGCCACCTCGTCGGGGACGCCGTTCTCGTGCATGAACGTCCGATAGCTGGCTCGGAACCCGTGCGGCCTGCAAGGAATCCAGAGGGTCTTCAGCAGCTTCCGCACCGTCGCGTTGGAGATGGACTGTCCAGCGGCGGATGGGAAGACCAGGCCGACACCGCCGGTGCGCTCCCAAGCGTCCTCAAGGACAGCTAGAGCAGGTTCGCTTAGAGGGATCCTGTGAGTCCTACTTTCCTTGGCCCTGTGTGCGGGCACTGTCCAGGTGGCCGTGTCGAGGTCGATTTCTTCCCACCGGGCACCGCGCACTTCGTTCTGCCTGGCTCCAGTCAAAGCCATCATCTCGCACACGGCTTTCGTGGACCAGTGCGCACCGGACTCCCTCACCCGCTGGAGTGCTTCCGCCACCTGTTGGTAGGGCAGAGCTTGCGTATGTCGGTTGCGACTTCGCGGGTGTATAGGTCCTAGCGCGGCGGCTACCACCTCTGTCGGATCGTCACCGCGTAGGTTCTCCGCCCTGACCTGTCGACACATCTCCCGCAGGTGGGATAGCACCTGCCGCCCGGTCTCCGGATGTTTCCCCACGAGGGATCGAATACAGTCCAAGATGTCCGCGCTCATCACCTTGGTCACCTTCAGGTGCCCAATCACAGGATTGATGTGCGTGTCTACGTTGTGTCGCCACCTTTTCCGGGTGCCTTCACTACGCCAGATCTTCTCCGACTCAGACCGCTCCGCGATTATACGGACAAACATCTCTCGGACGGTGGGAACGTTCTTTAGTCGAGGGTCTCGGCCAGCGGCGATTTCGTCCAAAAAATCCCAGACCCGCCGTCGGGCCTCTTCCAGGCTGACCTCCGGCCAACAGCCGTGACCGAGGTTGGTCTCCTGGCCGTTGATCTCGACTCTCTGAACCCACGACTTGGTGCGGCCCCTGGTCTTGGTGTCCTGCACCCGCAGCGCTAAACCGGGCGCTTCGTGGTCTTTGTAGTAGCCCGGTTCAAGAGGGCTCTCGAGAAGTGTCTTAGTTAGGTTCGATTTCTGGGTGTCCATTTGTTTCTTGGTCCTTTCGTTGTCATATATGCCCTTTTGGGGGATGGCCAACAGGGGCCGACATCCTGCCCTGTGGGAGAGGGGTGTTCTACCCTCCCCCTACCTCGATCGGGTTGAGCCTGCTGGACTGTCGGGTTCTTGCCTGTCACTAAGCCACTGCTCGACCTCTGCTCGTAGCCATCCCACCCGGTTAGGCGACAAACGTCTTTGTTTGGGGAAATCCCCTTTAGCTATTCGCCGGTAAATGGTGGATTTGTCCAAACCCACATACTCGCTCACCTCGCGAATGTTCATCACGGCTTTCGCTGAGTGCGTGTGAGGGCAGGGGTGGCCTGTGGCCCCGTGCTCTTTGGGGGGTGGGCTGGGCGGTTCGGTGCTCATAGAGTCCCTTTCCTTTCTTGGTTATTCACCTGCGAGAAAGAAGGGAGACTCCGGGCTGCCCGCCTTGACCGGATTTCTTTTCCGGTAAAAGTGTTTTTGGGCTATAGTGCACAGTGTCCGATCTTCTCGTTTTGTCGGCGGTAAGGTTCGGATGTTGTTGGCCGGGTTCCTCCATCCCACTGGAGGGCCCGGTTTTCTTTTCACCATAAGAGGGCTGTTTCTGGAATGCAATTCGGGTCGGGTCGGCGTTTGGGTCTTTCTTGAGGGAAATCGGCCTCCGCCGCGAAGTCTGGGCTTATGGGGTGGCCTGTGGCCCCGTGCTCTTTGGGGGGTGGGCTGGGCGGTTCGGTGCTCATAGAGTCCCTTTCCTTTCTTGGTTATTCACCTGCGAGAAAGAAGGGAGACTCCGGGCTGCCCGCCTTGACCGGATTTCTTTTCCGGTAAAAGTGTTTTTGGGCTATAGTGCACAGTGTCCGATCTTCTCGTTTTGTCGGCGGTAAGGTTCGGATGTTGTTGGCCGGGTTCCTCCATCCCACTGGAGGGCCCGGTTTTCTTTTCACCATAAGAGGGCTGTTTCTGGAATGCAATTCGGGTCGGGTCGGCGTTTGGGTCTTTCTTGAGGGAAATCGGCCTCCGCCGCGAAGTCTGGGCTTATTTCGCGGGAGGTCTGGTTAGTAACAGGTCATTGCTGCGGGTCGGGAAAAAGGGCACTTGGTAGACAGTGAGCACCAAAGGGGGTCGGCCGGACCGTTAAAGACCTGACCTTTGGCGAGAGGGAAGAGAGCGGGCTGTCGGTCCAACGGATCCGGACCCGTCCTATTTGGGAAGTCCCTCGCATGCGGCGGGGGCAGGGGGACCGTCGCCAAAGTTATCTTGTGGCGTGGCGATGATCGGTTGACGTTGTTTGTGATGTAGGAGGGCCCCGATTGCTCGGGGCCCCCTACTAGGATCGGGCTTGGAATGGTTTGGTGCCCGATTTGTTGTGTTTTAATGTAGCGGCGGTTTTTCTTGCGCTTGTTCTGTGCAGGGGTTTTGTCCTGTGGCGGGAAGGCATCCGGTGGACTTGGTATTCGGAGCGTGCGGCGGTGGGGGGCTGTTCTTGTTTTCGTTTCTCGGTCGTCACCGGTGGCGGTGGTGCGGTCGTTTTGGCAGGGGTCGGGTTGGAAAGGGACGGTGGTCTGTTGTGAGTAGTGAGAAGAGGATGGGTGTGGGGGGAGTATTGGAGGTGGTGGGTTCTGTTTTGGTGATTTTGGTGATCGCGTGGTTTCAGTGGGTGGGTCCGTGGTGGGAGGAGCACGGTAAACAGGTCGGGTTGGTTGTGTGGTGGGGTGGGGTGGTGATGGTTGCTGTGTTTGGGGGTCGTGGCGTGTGGCGTTGGTGGGCGAAGCGGTCGGGTGGGGTGAGCAGTCGTGGTCTGTCGGAGGGTTGGGATCCGGGTGGTCGGGAGGTGTTGGCGGTTGTGCCTGTTTCGGGTGGTCGGCGGGTTGGTCCTGGGCATGGTCAGCTGCGGAGGGTGAGTCCGGTGTTGCGGTTTTGGTCGGGGGTTTTGCGTGAGGCTGATGTGGTGCGGGCGTTGTGGGTGTTGGTGGATGGCAGGTGGGTGTTTGGGGTTTCGGTGCCTCGGGGGTTGGGTGCTTCGGTTCGCCGAGCGGTGGGGTCGGTGTGGCCTAATGCGGTGGTGGAGCGGTGGCCGGTGGATGACACGAAGGAGGTGTCCGATGGTGTTCCTATTGGTGAGGGTGGGGGGACGGTGATCCGCCGGTTTTTGATGCCGGAGGTGTTGTCTGGGCTGTTGCGTTCTCCGGAGGGGGTTCCTGATCATCCGATGGCTCGGGTGTTGGACGTTGCTGCCGGCCATCCGGGGGTGGATGTGCAGTTGCGGGTGGATGTGGTGCCTTTGTCTCCTGTTGACCGTGATCGGGTGTGTGAGGCGCGTTTGGGGGATTTGGGTGAGCATGATCCGGATCGGGGTTTGTGGGAAGCAGATGACAAACGGGCCACGGTGGAGGGGGTTCGGGTGTTGTTGCGGGTGTCCCGAGCGGGTGCGGGTCACGCGGCGGAGTGTGAGCGGATAGCGGATCGGATTGTTGGGGTGTTGGATTCGTTGTGGTCGACTGATCACAACGGGCTGACGGTGCGTGCTGTGCCCAATGGGGTGTTTGATCGCATGTGGGAGAGGGGTGCGGTGGAGAAGGACGGGCCTTGTTGGCATTGGGCCTGTTTGGAGGCTTTGTTGGGTCCCCCGCCGGCGAAGATCGCTAGGACGGCGGGTCGGAGGTTGCCTGATCCTCCCCGGTTGGAGACTTTCTCTCCTCAGGCTCCGGGAGGGTTGATGCCGGTCGGTGTGATTGGTGAGGGGGGAACGGAGCGGCTGGTGGGTGTTTCGTGGGGTGGTCCGACGGATGCTCTGGTGGATTGGACGATAGGCGCGTCAGGTTCGGGCAAGACGTGGCATGCTTTGTCGCGGGTGGTGGCTTTGGCGGAGACCGGCCGGGGGTTTCTGTTATTGGACCCTCACCGGACTGCGGTGCGGGATGTCAAACGGTTCCTGGGTGCCCGTCATGCCGGTCGGATGGTGGAGATCGATTTGGAAGCGACCGACCGGTTCGGGGAGCCGGTGTCGGCGGGTTGGAATCCTCTTGATTTGACTGTTGTTCCCCAGGTGTTGCGAAAGGGTCGGATCGATAACCTGAGAGGTGCCCTCCCCGGGGCGTTGTTCCCCACCTATTTCGGAGCGGATGGGAAATCTCCTCAAACTGCGACTCTGATTCGCAAAGCCTTGGAGTGTTTGTTGCACCTCAACCAACAGTTGCCCGCGGAGATCCAGGCCAACGTTTTCTGTATGGAACAGCTGTGGTTGGACGAGACGTGGAGACGCCTAGCCGTCGGGCGGTTGAAACCCCGGGACCAAAAGTGGTGGCATCACACCTATCCGATGATCGTCGGTGAGAAAGGCGCTGGGTCTTCGGCGTTGAAACCGGCGTTGAACGGGTTGGAACAGTGGAAAACCCAAGACCGGGTCCAGGCGTTGCTGGGCGCCAGCCAGAGCACTCTCCGTTGGCGGGAAATCATGGACGAGGGACAGATCCTGTTAGTGGTGTTGACCGACGGCGAGTCAGAGACCGACCGGCTGTTGGCTCGGTTGATGGTCGGTGAGATGGTGGCAGCGTTCAAAGAACGCGGTCTCACCCACCAGGCGGAGGGGCCGGTTCGTCCGTTTCATCTGTTCTTGGACGAGTTCCAAACCTACGCCGAGGTGTTGGAAGCACAGTTCGCGGTGATCGTTCAAGAGCTGAGAAAACGTGGAGCGAAGGTGCATTTCATCAACCAGTCACCATCGGCTGTTCCCAAGAACACCCGAGAGACGATCCTATCGAACCGCACCCACATGTTCTGCGGACTACTGGGCAACCCCTCCGACGCGGAGACCATAGCCCGGGCGATGGGAGGCCAAAGAGGGTCCCGACCCCAACAAGACCACCAGGGGCCTTCCGGGTTGGAAAGCAGGGACCTGCTCAAACTGGCCAGGTGGCATTTCATCTCCCAGGTCACCCAGAACGGGCAACGGTCGAAACCCTTCCAACTGCGGGGTATCGACGCCGACCAAACATGGGCGCATCTGCGATCAGACCGGGACATCACCGCTCAGATAGCAGAAAACAGTGGCCTGGTACCGGTCGAACAGCGACTCGATCACTACGACACCCTACCCGCCCGGATCGTCCACTGGCTACAAACCGGGAACCTGCTCACCATCCAACAAACCCACGACTTTGACACAACCCCACCCCCACAGACAACCGTCAACAATCCTTCGGTTTCAGAAGGGAATGACACCGGCCCAACCCAACAGGGCAGGCCCCCGTCTGCCGACACCGCACAGGAAACGTTCGACGCCTGGGCCGACGCCCAGGTGATCGAAGACGTTGACGCTGCCACACCACCAGCGTTGCTAGCAGACTCGTACACCCGCTGGTGTCGCACAAAGAGCATCCAACCCCTACCGGAGAGAACATTCCAACAGCTCCTCACCCTCCGATACGGGCCGTCGGAAACCGCTCGTGTCAACGGGAACGTCACCCGAGTCCGACGGGGCATCAAACCACGCCGTCTGTAACCGTAACAGATAACACACCCACCCGCATTCTGCAAAAAACAAAACCCTACGCACGAGGCGAAACCGTCACAGAGCCCCTGTAACAGCAACTGCCGGTCGGACTACTGTTACACGCCCGAACCCGCCCCGGGTCCTCAGAAAGCCCGCAGAAAGACATGAAGTCCACGAATGGCTGGCTAGCCGTCGGCGCTTTCCAGGTCCAACACCCCATCAGGCAACCGCCACTTCACCCAGGCGGACCGAGACGTCCCCCGGGGCCGGGGCAAAAACCGGGGCAAGTGATGCACATACGACGTCCAACCACCCGGATCATCTAACAACACCTCTATTTCCACCAATACGGGAAGGCCACCTGTCCACCACCGCCGAACCACCGCGCTCATGCTCACCCCCCGCCTGTCAGCGTTGTCTCGCAACACCTCCAACTCGGCGCGATGCGCCCACCAACTCACCCGACGCTCACCACGCCGATTCCGAAACACAACCGCCCCGCGTGCTCTGAAAGGATCAACCTCCTCCAACAGCAGACTGGCAACATCGTTTGCGTTCGTCCGAAGTCGAATCTCGCGTGTCACATGCCTCAAGCTAACCCATCACCCTGGCTTATGGGAGGGAAGACACCAAAGGGGCGACTGTTCGTGGGCCGTGCCGGAGCCGCAGCAGTTCCTTTTCCCTGTGCTCCGATCGAGATATTGGCGGGTTTAGTTGACGTTCGCGACCCTTATCCGTCTATCGTCAGGGATGTTGTTATCGAGCGCGGGTCAATCCTGTCGGGTTGCCCGCCGAATACAAGAGCTCCGTTTGGGGTGAATAGGCGGGAACTTCGCGTGTACCGCGTTCGATAACACACGACCCGACGCGTGAAAGGGAGCACACGATGCGCAAGCTGTTCCGGCAACAGGCCCTGGCCAGAATCCAAGGCCATTTCGGCAATCTCAACATAGCCGCGGCGGGAGAAAGGTCCATGCTCATGTTTAGGAAGAATCATGTCGCTGTTTGGGTGCTAGCGGTTACCACAACCCTTTTGGGTGTAGCTTGCGGTGCTGACGAACCGCCGGCTTCGCCGGTGACAGCCAGCAGTGTCCAAACAACCTCAACGACGGTCGCGTCTTCCGACATTGATGCTCTGCCCGAGGTGGCAGAGACCGGGGAGGACGAGGCTGACGCCTCCACGGTGCCCACCACTGTTCTCTCCGTTGAGGCCGTTGCGGAAACCACTACTACCACCAACGTCGAACCGACTACTACTACCACCATTACTGTCGAATCGACCACTACTACTGTGACGGTTGAGCCCACCACCACTACTACCACCGTGGAACCGACCACTACTACTACGACGGTCGAGATCACCGCTGGAGACCCCGAGGTGGTTCTTGAGCCTGTCGTTGTTGGCCTATCTGTGACGGATGACCTAGTGGGGGAAGCTGCTCCTCCGGCTCCTGTCGAAGCGATACTTTCCGACGACGGCGACTCTCTGACTGGTGAACCTGTTTCGTTCTTGCTGGGGTCTACAGCTGAGGAGGTGATTGGGTGGTCTGTGAAGACCTCACTAACTGGGTCAGGAGGGGGTCTTCTGATCGTGTTGGACGGATGGAGAGTGGACCACTATCCGACGTCTACAGGCGACGCCGATTTGGTGGTCACTTTGTTCGTTTCCCTGGTTGGTGATTTCGGTTCGTCGGAGGCACCGGCGCTGTCGCTGTTCTACCCCGGAGCGAGAGAGGATGGCGTCCAACCAGCTATCGGGGTGAGGCACACGGTGTTGGATGTCCCCGAACCAGTGGCGATCAACTGGGTCGACCCCCTGGTTTGGGTGCCGGTAGCGCCAGGGGAGGAACGGCCGTTGTGGTTCCAGTGGACAGTGCCCGGTGACACCGAACGACTGGAGATCCTCTTGGCGAACGAAGCGACGTTTCTTGTGTTCCCACAGGACCCGGGAAAATGGGGAACAACCCGAGAAACAACCACCAGCCAGCCACCCTCTGAGGAAACCGCTGATTTGACGGCATCCTGTTGGCCTTTCAACTCCCGGACCGAATGCGCCAAGTATGACCTCGGCGGATTCACAGGTGCGGTGATGGGATTCTCCCAGGAATGGGAGGGGAGTCTGCTCTTTAGCCTTCGTGTTACACCGGAACCGTCTACTCGGGAGGGCATGACAGCAGCGGATCTGCGATTCTGGTACGAAGACAGCCCGGACGACGTGTGGTACTCCACAGGGGACCCGTGGCGTTCCTGGGCACGTCGAGGCAATGCGCATTTCAGTGTTGACATGCCGGTGCGTCCGGAATATCTGTACATGCAATGGCAGCGGCCCGACGGAACAACAATGCTGTGGAAAACCGTTGCCATGGTCAGCGACCGGCTGTTCGACCACCCCGAATGGGTGTGGGAAGCCACCGAGCCTGTCTGGGCTGAAACCGCAGCCGTTGAGACCGCTGACCGGATTTGCTGGGCACATTGGACACAAAAAGCAGACCCCCACGAACAGTTCCCCTTCCCTGTGTGGCTAGACAACGAACTGATCACTATCACCACCGAGATGGTCGACTGGGCCCTCAACGAAGTCTGCTCACAGTAAACCAGATGATATTCCGAGCGGTGACCGCGGCTGCTGGCCGCCGGTCGAGTGATGGTAGGGGTACCCCTCTATCTGCTTGTGGCGGATGGAACATTGGTTTTGTCTGCAACCCCTTACCTGGGGTACCACGACTGCAAGAGTGGACCAAGTCACTCTTGGCGTCTTTGGTTGAACCGCCCCGGCCACACCAGTGAGGTGTGAGTACTTTTCCTGTTGCTTGGCGGCTTGGGTGCGGCCTTGACTGCGGAGCGTCGAGCCGTCCGCAGCATCCGCATCCATTCCACCAACCGAGGAGTGACCTCCTGGGGAGAGATCTTCTCCGATCACACCATCGCCGCGGCCATGCTCGACCGGCTCCTCCACAGGAGTGTGGTGTTCACCATCACTGGCGACAGCTACCGACTCCGCTCATACCAAGCACAAGCCAGAAAACACCGACCGAAAGGAGACCCACTAGCCTAAAACACCACCCCCAGGGTGGGCACTTTCGGTGATCGACTCTGGGGAAAATCGATGATCGCCATCAGTGCTTCCACCGATAAAACACTCATACTGGTAGGGGTCCCTTGGCCGGGACGGGTCTGACCCACGATAAAACTGGCTTTCTGCCTTGACGACGATCTGTCGGCCTGTTTCCCGGCTGGGGGACTGTTTCACCGACCCGTGGGCGGATGTGACCTGATAGGAGCTTTGCTTCCCCATTTCATCTTGAGTGTTCTGTCCATCCGCCAGCGGGTCTGGTGAATAGCCCGGATTCTATCCAGTAGGAGGCTGATATGTCAGAAGGTCAAGTAGATGTGTACGGTGGGGTGGACACCCATCGAGATGTTCATGTGGCAGCGGTGGTGAACAGCACCGGTCGAGTTCTGGGAACGGCTTCTTTCGCGGCCGATCAGGCCGGTTATGAGCAACTGTGCGACTGGCTAGGGTCACACGGTCGAGTGGTCCGAGTCGGGATAGAGGGCACTGGCAGCTACGGCGCTGGCCTGACCCGCCGCCTGACCAGCATCGGCGTGGAAGTGGTGGAAGTGAACCGCGCAAACCGTCAGCTCCGCCGAATACCTCCAACCGGGCGCTCTGACCTGCCCGGTTTTGCGGAGATACAGGTATCCCTCCGATGAAAGAACCCAGAATGGGTGTGGGAAGCCACCGAGCCTGCCTGGGCTGAGACCGCAGCGGTTGAGACCGCTGAACGGATCTACTGGGCACATTGGACACAAAAGGCAGACCCCTACGAACAGTTCCCCTTCCCCGTGTGGCTAGACGGCGAACTGATCACCATCACCCCCGAGATGGTGGACTGGGTCCTCAACGAAGTTTGTTCACAGTAGACCGGCGAATGTTTTGGTCGATGACCTCGCTACTGGTCGTTGGTGGGGGCGCAAATAGCACCATCGGCGAGCCCGCAAAACACCAGTTGTATTGCCGATCTCGAACCACGGGAGGGGAGCGGCTTGGGCGATCGATGAAGCCACGAGAGGGGCGGGTGCGATACCGTCTGCTACATGTTCTCTATGTAGCCTGCTGCGATGTCTTCGGGTGGGTTGGTGTATCGGGCTATGTAGCGTTGGGAGCGGTGGCCGAGACGTCGTTCCAGTTCGTATGCGTCGGCGCCGGTGGCTTTTGCCAGACCGAAAGCGAAGGTGTGACGGAGGTCGTGGGGCCGTAGCGGACTGACATGTCTTGTTGTGTCGGTGTGCTCGGAGTCATGGAGCCTTCCGATGCGCCCAAGGATGGTGTTGACGCTCCTGGCCGATAGCCGCCCGTCGGGACGGCGGCTGGCTACCGACCTCGCTGTGAGAAACAACGCCTCCGATGTCTCGGCAGCGTCCCTGGGGCGTTCCCGTTCGAGGTAGTCGGCTAGAGCGTTCCGTGCGTCGGCTGACAAGAAGACTGTGCGGTGGGTGCCGCCCTTGCCCCGTACCCCGATCAGCCTGGCCCGCCGGGCCGCTCGTAACCGCGCCGGCACGGATGGGACCACTTTTTCCAGGTCCAGTTGCACTAGTTCGGATCTTCGGAGGCCCGTGGACAACATCACAAATACCAGTGCCCGGTCTCGCCACGGCCGAGCATGCCGATGAGTGGGCACAGCACCGGCGGCTTTCTGATGCCGACGGCCCTTCTGCTGGGCGAACCGCTCCAGGCGATCGCACAGGTTCTTCAGAGAACGAACCTGGTCGCTGTTCAGGCTCCGGGGTTCCAAAGCCGGCAGAGGCAACGCCGGCACACCAGAGACAGGATCACCCAGCGGGAACGCCTCAGGCGCATGGACTACCACCCAAGATGTGAACCCCGACAGGGAAGCCAAATGGCCGTTCACGGTGGACGGAGCGAACGACCCGGCAAGGCGCTGCTGCCACTCCACGACATCCCGCCGCACTACTGTTGAAATCCGGTCATGCCCATAAGCCTCAGCCAGAAACGAGCGGAACCGGTCGAGATGCAACGCTATTTTGGCCGCAACTTCCTCAGAACGCACCCCCTCTAGCGCCAGCAACAGGTACCGGGAAACCCACACCTCAAGACTGTCCCCCGCACTTACCCCGAACACGCCGGTGTCTTTTCGTGAAGCGATTCTCGAAGATTGTGAACCCTCATAAGGCATGCTGTACCCTCCCACTTTACCGATTCTATGCACAGAAGGGACATTCCGTGAACACAATCATAGGACATCGCAACCTTGGGTCTAGCCACGGAACTCGACTTGTGGGGAGTCCCATTCGTAGTGCGAATATCGCTACCAACGGGAAGAACCTGGCGCATGAAGGCGGGCTTTCCAGCCGAGCTGCCAGCCTTCCTAAGGGCTGTCGTCAATGAGCAGTGGGACTGGTCCAATGTAGGGGTTCAAATCCGCTTCGTTCCACAGGAGACACGCGTTGATCTGATTGATTAGCGCCCACAGCATCAGCAGTTCGTAGCCTTTGCCGTATACCCATACCGATTCTGGCGGAATGGGAAGCCCTTTCATGATCCCACGGTCGATGTGGCTTTGGAATGGGAGAGCATCAAGCACGACAAAGCCTCGTCCAAGGACGAAGACACCATCAATGAAGCTGTGATCAAAGAAGAAACGCTTGTTTGGTTCAGTCGCTTTGAGGCTGTCCAAACCGTATTCATCCTCCCTTCCGATGGTCTTCAACCATCCAAGAACGGTTTCCATCTTCTTTGGACCTTCATACGCAAAGACAAAGGAGTACGGGCGAGGTGCCTTCACCAAGCCTACGGGGTTCAACCGTTGCGGAGGGAACGTGGCGAATCTCTTCACGCGTTTTGTTGCCGCAGCGGCTTTCCTCACATCATCCTTGGTCAGACACGACTTGATCTCTATGAAAGATGAGACTGTTTCAATGAAGAACAGGTCGATACCCGTAGCTAGGGAAAGCTTGGGAAACTTCTTGTTGTGCACTACAACATCCAACTGGGGTCTGGCTTCTTCGGGAGATGCTTTTTCGTGAATGATCTCTCCCGTTCCCACACCCCACAGATCTGAGATGTTCTGAGCTAAGAACTCCCTGATGAAGGCCTCTCGGATCTGTCCTCTATTCAACCCGTGCTGGAAGGAGCGGGCCGCGTCACCTTCAGCCCGCAGTCGTCTCTTGATGCGTTCGAAGTGCCGGGCAAGAAGAGTCATATGCACGCGCCCCCCGGCTTTTCAGGGTTGGATGTCTTTGATCAATAGCATGAGTGTAAGGTCGTCGACCGGGGAAGGTTCGAACCCGTAGTGGCGGTAGAAGCTTGTTGCCTGGAGGTCTTTGGCGTGGACTAACACCAGCCGTAGCCCGGTGAGTTCGGCTACTTCCAGTGCTTTGAGGAGGAAGTGCTTGAGCAGTGCCGCGGCGAGGCCCTTACCTTGGTGGTTGCGGTCAACAGCCAGACGACCGAGGAGCATTGCCGGTACAGGGTCGGGCTGGTTACGGGCCGCGCGTGTTGTGGCCTCTGTACGGGCTATTACCGCCGTGGCAGAGGCGTAGAAGCCGACCACCCGAGTGCCGTCGGTAATGACCCAGGTCCGGCTGGATCCCTGTCGCTGGTTGTGTGGTGCCTGGCGTTGGAGCCAGTGGTTGAGCGAGTCGTTGCCGCAGTCGAATCTGTCAATGTCATGCGAGTCAGCTAGTAGTTCTGGTCCCCGATATAGGTTCACTCCGAGTCGAGTGCCGAGTCCTCGGCCAGCAACGCCGCGATTCTCGGCTTGGCTGTGGCCGGGCGTTGGAGCACCTCTTGGAGCGTCTCCCAGTCTTCCTTGGACACGGCAAAGACCTGACGGTCGGCCAGGTCTTGGACAGCCGAGGCGACTGCGCGGCTGACAACGTACTCGCTCAGTGACATGCCGCTGTTGTTCAATACCTGTCGTACGATGGTGTCCTGGGCCGGTGTCACCCTGAGGGTCCACCGTCTTGTCTTGGTGTCCATAAGGACCCAGTGTACGTCGAACCGACGCACAGAGCAAACGGCTTTGGCTGCATCTTCGCGGTTCTAGGCGGCCCAAGGAGAGTGCTCTCCGTTTTCCGCAGGTGATGCTCCTCCTTGTAAAGCCCCGCAAAGAGGAGGGTTGTCGTCTCTTTCGCTTTATTTTGGTTTTGGTCATGGGTCAAATTGTACGATCCGTAGTCCTGACCTTGCTAAAGGTTTATGTCCAAATGGCATTGCACTCGCCGCCTCCCGGCTGTGTCCGGTAACTGCCAGAACTCCCCCGGACTAGCACGTTCGTCGACCCTTGTGGCTCCTGGCGGGCGACGGAGTGTCCTCCGGTTGCCGCACGGAATGCCCTTCTATGACCCACATCCTCGCTGCTATAGACGCTCAAACCGTGACCCTGCCTGCTGAGAGCACCCGGGGAGAAATCATCACCAACCTCACCGGCGATCTGGAAAGGATCCATACCCGCCATTGCCAACTGATGACCCAGATCGAGGAAGCGTTCCTCCGCCAACCCCTCGGACAAGTGCTGAACTCCCTACCGGGGTCTACGCGGGGGCCGAGGTTCGTTTTCTTGGGGTGCTCGCCGGGTGCGCTCCGAGCTGTTTGGGGTGAAACGCGGAGGGGCGGATAGGTACTATCCTCGGCGTCGATGACAACGACCACAGAACCGGTCCGCCGCAAGTGCGGACACTGCCATATCTGGCCTGACCCCGAGTACCTGCGATGCTGCTGCGACGATCCGCAAGCATGGCGGACCAATCCACCCAGCAACCGCGTGAACATCGTCGACACCATCACTTATGCCGGTTACACCGTAGGGGACTTGCTGGATCTGCTTGAAGGCAAGTGACCAAGCGCTCTGGCGGGCAGTTCAGCGAAGGTGCCCTCCGACGCGACCGGCTGGTTTGCTGCACCAAGGACGAAACGGCAGCGGCAATGAAACGGATGAACGAACTCGAAGATAAAGGTCGTCTGCTTGACTCTCTCGTCAGCGCTCGCCTGCCCGCCGCTCCCGACATCACCGAGATGGAGTTCTGATAGATCGAACATCGAGGGATTGTTGGTAGCTGCTTCTCGCCAGCGTTCCAAAGCTTCTATGGCGGTGGGGCTGATCCACAGAACCGCACCCTTGCCGGCTTGGTCGGTTTTGGAACGCCGCACAGTGAGCCGCCCGGATCCGTCGTCCTCTTCGATGGTCGGGTCCTCCCACGGAGGGCGGCGGCTTCTCCTCGCCGCAGCATCCCGTCGCGCATCACCCACAACAGCGCCGCGTCACGAATAGCACGTCTCCCCTGAAGGATAGAGGCTTCAGCCTCCAGATCCACTACGGCCAGCAGGCGAGCGAACCCGTCGGCTCGAAGCCCGGCCGCCTGGGTCGGTGGGCCCACGCGGCGGGCGATCCCGGCGATAGTGGCGGACACTAACCGATCTTGCGACGGATCCACCGCGGCTTCACCGCCAGCCAACGCTTGGAGACTGGCACCTTCCCGGTGAGCCGCTGACACTGTTGCACGGGCAGTACGTATCCCTGAGATCCCAAGGCCGTCGGAGGCCAGACCGGATAGCCAGTCAGCCATATCTCCCGCCGATGCGGACCGCCAACCCTCGGGATGAGATTCCCAGGTCTTCGGCCAGACCCCGATCGGCAGTCCACCCGACCCATTGGCCAACCATTAGCCGATAAGCACGGCGAGTCTCAGCTGCTCGAGACGCCACCAAATTGGTAGCCGTCTCCGCCGACACTACCGATGGAGCAGGCGTCTGCGCCATCTCAGAAAGCTGCGTCCTCAACGGCACCGTACCCGTCACTTGGAAGAATCCCCTCACCTAATTACGACAGGGGAATGGCCCTGGGGTGAGTTGGGTAGGTCCACCACCCGGCCATTCTTTGGCACGCCATTCCCTGTCACGAAAGATATTCAACATGGTTCGTGCACGGACCCTAGTGCCAAACCCCCAGCTAGATCGACGCATTAGCCGCTCGTTGCGACAGATACTCCACAAATTGTTGGCGATCATTGAAATTCCCCACTCTCGATCACTGAAATTCCCCACCTCCT
>JAPPFC010000026.1 GCA_028824015.1 bacterium | reverse complement strand
ACGCTGACCTGGGATCATATAGGCCGCTAGGGTGTTGGGGGAGGGAGCCCAAAGGGGACCCTTGTTTTTCGCGACTCTTTGGTCTGGACGATTCAGCCTGTCTGTGCCTGCCGACGGACCTCGGAGAGGGTGTTATGGGGAAGAATCGCTTCGGGGTCGACGAGGATGTCCAACACTGCGGGCACCCGAGCGTCCAGAGCCTCTTCGAATGCCGGAGGGAAGTCCCGGGTGCGCTCGATGGTGGCGCCGAAGGCGCCGAACGCCCGAGCGTAGGCCGCGAAGTCGGGATTGTCGAGGTCTGTAGCGCTCGGCCGTCCCGGGAAGGTGCGTTCCTGGTGCATCCTGATGGTGGCCAACATGCCGTTGTTGACCACCAGAACGATTATCGGAGTGTCGTACTGCACGGCGGTGGCCAACTCCTGTCCGGTCATGAGGAAGTCCCCGTCGCCGGAGACGGCGACCACCGGGACATCGGGATGGCGCAGTTTGGCGGCCACCGCGGCCGGCACAGCGTAGCCCATCGCCCCGCTCTGAGGTCCGAGTTGGGTCCCGTACTGCTTGAACCGGTAGTACCGCTGCGGCCATAGGGTGTAATTGCCGGCGCCGTTGGTCAGGATCGCCTCGGGGGGCAGGCGAGAGTCGAGGTAGGTCATCACCTGCCCGAAGTCCACCGCACCCGGTGCCGGCGGAGGCGGGAGGGTGGCTTCGTAGTCGGCCCGCGCCCCGGCCGCCCAGTTCCGCCATGGCTGGCCGGGGAGGGGTGGGGCTGCCGAAAGGGCGGCCACCGTCTCGGGGATGCCGGCGCAGATGCCGAGAGTTGGCTTGTAGACCCGGCCCAGTTCCTCCGGGTCAACATGGATGTGGACCAAAGCCTGGTCCGGATTCGGGGGTTTGAGCAGTGTGTACCCCCTGGTAGCCGTGTCTCCCAGGCGCGTCCCGATGGCAATGATCAGATCCGCGCGGAGGATCCGGTCGGCCAGGCTGGCTACCACCCCCACCCCCGAGTGGCCGATGTAACAGGGCGACCGGTTGTCGAGATAGTCCTGTCGTCGGAAGGACACCGCCACCGGGAGATGGTTCTGCTCCGCCCAAGAAGCAAGTGCCAGGGCGGTGGCGGGGTCCCACGCCCCGCCGCCCACTATCACCATTGGCCGGGTGCTCCCGGTCAGAAGGGAACGTAGTTGCTCCAACTCCCCGGGGCCGGGTTCGGGCCTCCCCGGCGGCTCTGCCACAGGGGCGTCGGGCACCGAGAGATGCGCGGCCAGCACGTCCTCGGGCAAAGACACCACCACCGGCCCCGCGCGACCTTCCCGGGCTACGCGGGCGGCATCGGCTGTCACCTCGCTCAGATGCTCCGGGTTTTCAACTTCCACAGCCCACTTGGCCATCGGGGCGAACCAAGCCTCGATGTCCACCTCCTGGAAGGCGCCCCGACCCCGGTGTGCGGTGGGGACCTGACCCACGAACAGCAGTAGGGGAGTGCTGCTTTCCGACGCGTTGTGCACCCCCACCGAGGCGTGCGCCGCACCCGGTCCCCTGGTGACGAAGACCACGCCGAGGTCGCCCCGGAGCCGTGCGTGCGCTTCTGCCATGATCGCCGCTCCGGCCTCATGGCGGCAGGCCACCGTGCGAATCGCCGGCTCGTCGTAGAGAGCGTCCAAGACAGGCAGGAAACTCTCGCCCGCAACAGTGAAGACAGTCTCGACACCGTGGCGCCTCAGCTGGTCGACCAACACCCGCCCACCGTGGCGTGCAACCGGATCAGAGCCACTCACCTGAGCGGTTCCTCGAGGAGAACCCTCGCTCGCCGGTGAGCCGGACAGTCCGGATTGATCAGGCGGGGGGCTCGCGCATCACCACCCAGGTTCGCTCCTGGGAGTCCTGATCAGGGCGGGACAAGGCGGTGGTAAAGGCTGCTCCGGTGGCGGTGGCATTCCTTCTTGTCCTGAAACCTGGGTCGAAATCATGCGTCGGACTCTTTTTGCTCGACGACCTGCCGGGTGGGGTTCGCCGGGGACACGGCATTTGCGATGGAGGCATCGATCTTCCCATCGAATCGATCGGACTCCCTGAATTTGACCAGGTCTATAGCCTCGACGTGCACGAACACTTCGTCCAAGTGTCGCACCCGACGTTGGAGAATCTGCTGTACACCCTCCCCGATCGAGTGGCCCTCTCCGACTGAAAGCCTCGAGTCGACGCCGATCGAGATGTCGGCGCGGAGACGATGGCCCATCCACCGTACCTTGCAACTGTTCACACTCAGCACTTCCTCGATCGAGTCCGTCACGCTCTCGACCTCTTCCACCACCTCCGGGTCCACGGCGTCCATGAGTCGCCAGTAAATGTCACGGGCCGCCGACCACAGGATCCGAAGGATGATGATGCCGACGATGATGCCGGCGATCGGGTCGGCGCGCTCGAATCCCAGCCAGACGCCCACGGCACTGGCCGCTACCGCCAGCGACGTGAACCCGTCGGCGCGGGCGTGGCGTCCATCGGCGACCAGGGCCGCCGATCCAATCTGGCGGCCAACCCGGATGCGGTATATGGCTACCAACTCGTTACCGAGGAAACCGATTACTCCGGCCGCAAAGAGAACGCCCAGGTATTCGAGTTCGCGTGGATTGAAGAGCCGTTCGACCGACTCCCAGATCGCGATGATCGCCGACAGCAGAATCATCAGCACGATGAACAGGCCGGCGACGTCCTCGGCCCGCCGGTACCCGTAGGTGTAGCGGCGGGTAGCCGCCCTTCTCCCCAGTTTGAAGGCGATGAACAACGGCACCGCGGTGAGGGCGTCGGAGAAGTTGTGAATGGTGTCGGCGATGAGTGCCACCGAACCGGTGAAGAAGACGATCCCCGCCTGGAGCACCGCGGTCACCATCAACCCGGTGAATGAGATGATCAGCGCCCTGATCCCGCGCTCGCTGCTTTCGAGAGCGCTGTCGATCGATTCAGCATGATCGTGGGAGTGGGTCCCGAACAACTCACTCAATCCGTGCTTGAACCCCGACCACACCGAGCCGGAGCCGTGGTCGTGACCGTGCCCGTGGTCGTGACCGTGCCCGTGGTCGTGACCGTGCCCGTCGGAATGAGCATGACCGTGGTCGTGACCGTGCCCATCGGAATGAGCATGACCGTGGTCGTGACCGTGCCCGTCGGAATGAGCATGACCGTGGTCGTGACCGTGCCCATCGGAATGAGCATGGGGGTGTTGTTCCGCCTTTGACCGGCCACCCGCGGCGGATGGAGCAGAAGAACTACCGCTTGAAGGTGGGGCGGAGCCGTGCGGGTGGTTTGTTGACATCTTTATCACCAATACTCCGTATTGCTCATGGCAGTATTTGCATATCACTATATTCCGATAAACCGCCAGTTGCAACTCATGTCATTTGGAGATTTTCCCATCATTCCAACCCTGAGGCGGGGGTAATGGACACCGGCCTTGGATTACCGGGGGCAGGCATCCACGGAGCATCCGACCACATCGGCCACCGCATCTGAATCTCGATTCTCACCTTTTGACGAAGTCGGGACCGCTGCCGCCGCTGGGATGTACCAGAAAGCCGGCATCGCAGTTAGGGCTGGCATCGCGTGGTTTATTCGTGTCAGGTGCTGAGAGCCCTCGGCGGCGGTCCGGTAAACAGTTCACCACCTGTCACTACACGAACGGCACCCCAAGTAGACATGTTCTTGAACCCCACCAAGGAAACTCCCGGGGGCGGCAGGAGGTGAACCTGTTCAGTTGTTAGATGGCTATCTATTCTGATGACATCGACTTGCAATAGATGATCCGATGCTCTTGCTATAATGTCTAGCTCATGGCTGACAGCGTGGTTGTCACCGAAGATTTGATGATCGAGAGAATCCGGACAGCCGGATTGCGCTTGACCCTTCCCCGGGCGGCCGTGGTGCGCGCCTTGGCCGAGATTGATGAGCCTTTTCTCAGCGCCCGGATGATCATCGACCATGTACTGGAGCACGCCGGCCGGATAGAGGCGTCGACCGTCTACCGGATTCTCGATGATCTGGCCCGCATCGGTCTGGTGCATCACATTCCGCTGCGAAACGGCCAATCGGGAAGATGGCATGTCACGCTGAACCACGACCACGAACACCTTGTGTGTGAACGATGCGGAAGCACCACCGAGATACCTCACACGGAGTTCGCACCTCTCTTTGAGATCCTCCGTAACAAATACGGCTTCGAGATCTATCCCCACCACTTCGCGTTTCTCGGGTTCTGCGGTAGCTGTGACCCTCAGGACGACCACCCTCATCCACGCGGGGGCGGCTAGGGGGCGTCAATCTCCGCCGGTGCATGCCATGCGCTCCCGGCCGGGTTGTCTGCTGAGTACGGTTTACAGAGACACGACCCGGCAATCAGGCGGTCTGTGACGCCACCGATGTTGAACTGTCAGCCGAGGGGGCGGGCGTCGGTGACGGTGTAGCACATAATGTCGCGACTCGTGATCGGCAACGAGGCTGCCCGTTCCTTCCAATCGGCCATGTGTTGCGACGCGAAGTGCTGGTCCAGGGCCTCCTGGTGATCCCAGAGCTCGTACAGCCGGATGAGATCGGCATCATCCGGATCCGGTGTGAATGCGTAGACACGGCAGCCGGGCTCCTCGAGTGATGCAGCCACCATCGAGGCAACCTCCTCCAAGAACCGGGCTCGGGTTCCCGGCTGCATCCGGACTGTCCCGGCGACAATGATCATCGGCTTAACAATACCGATCAAGGGTATCGCATCTCAAGGGTTGATCAGGGGACGCCGGCGTCCCATCATCCTGAAACGGGTGGGCCGGAACGGCTCGAGTTCGACAGTGGTGTCCTCCGCATCGGCGAGTTGGCCGATCATCTCCCCGGTTATGGCGCCCATGGTGAAGCCGAGGTGGCCATGGCCATAGGCGAGGTACACGTTCTCCTGGCGGGGTGATCGGCCGATCACCGGGAGCGAGTCCGGATGGGAGGGGCGGAAACTCATCCACTTCTCGGCACCGTCGGTGTTCATGTCTGGGAACAGTTCCCGGGCGGCCCGGATCAACGCCTCCGCCCGCGCATAGTTCGGCGGGGCGCGCAAACCCGCCAACTCGTCGGTGCCCGCCAGGAGAAGCCGGCCGGGAACGGGAGTGATCCCCACATGACGGTCCATGTAGATCAATGGGCCCCCGAGTTCGATGCCAGGATCGGGAATCCTGACCCCGTAGCCCCGTTCGGTATCCAGAGGAGTGTCGAAGCCCAGGATGCGCACCAGAGAACGCGACCAGGCGCCTGCGGCGATCACCACCAGAGAGGCCCCCAGGCGGCCCTCGTCAGTCTCCACCGCTGAGATCCTGTCTCCCTTGATCCGGAAGTCCCGGACCGTTTGCTCCAGCCATCGACCCCCGGCGTGAGTAAACCGCGCGGCGACTGCGGCGGTGAACACCGGCGGATCGAAGTAGTAGGAGTCCGGCACCAGCACCCCGTGACTGATTCGGCCTGAAAGAGCGGGATACAAACTCGCTACGCCGGATGGGTCGAGCACTTCAACGGGGATGCCCCGCGCACGGCGCACTTCCAGGCCGTACGCCGCCTTGCTGAAGGCAGCCTCCGAACCGTAGGCAAGGAGGTGACCGCCCTCGTACAGGCCCGCATCCGGATCCGGCATTGGCAGGAGGTCGGCGAAGGCCCGTACCGCATGGTGCTGCAAGCCGGCAATGGCAACGGATATTTGTTCCACCCGGCCCGGGCGGCTTGCGGCGAGGAAACGCAGCAGCCAGGGAGTGAGTCTCGGGAGGTAGCGCCATCGGATCGCCAGGGGTGACGAGGGGTCCAGGAGCATCTTCGGGACCGAGCGGATCACCCCCGGCGTGGCGGTGGGAAGGCAATTGCCGATCGAGAAGAGCCCCGCGTTGTGCCCGGATGCTCCGGTTCCCGGTGGTCCGCGGTCGATGACCGTGACCTCGTATCCGCGTCGTTGGAGATGGAGCGCAGAACAGAGCCCGACAATTCCTCCGCCGACCACCACCGCGTCGGCGCCCGAAGAGCTCATTTCGCTCACAAACCCCCTGACGGGATCGGATACCGGGAGACAAACACGGTCGATGCTAGTTGTTCCCGCCTGTGACGCTCGACCCGCGTCTCATCCCCGGAGCCCCTGTCCCTTGCCAACGGAAAGGGATGAGGCCCGGGCTCGTCCAGGGTGCCGAAGGTATACTCCCGACCTGTCCGGAGGTTCCCCACCACCTCTCACAGGGGAGACACCGAGGAGCGATGCCAGGCCGTCTCGACGACAAAGTAGCCATAATCACCGGAGGCGCCACCGGCATGGGCCGGGCCGCCTCACTCCTCTTCGCGCGAGAAGGCGCCAGGGTAACGGTGGCGGATCGCAACGCACCCGAGGGTCGGAACACGGTGGCCATGGTGGGGGAGACGGGCGGTGAAGCCCTGTTTGTCGACACGGACGTCTCCAAGGCCGACCAGGTGAGCACCATGGTGAACCAGACCCTGGATCGATTCGGGCAGTTGGACGTATTGGTGAACAACGCCGGGATTCTCATTCGGACGCCGCCTCTGGCGGAGGTCACCGAGTTGGTTTGGGACCTGACCCTCGACACCAATGTCCGCGGGGTGTTTCTCTGCACCAAGTACGCCGTTCCCCACATGGTGGGGCGCGGGGGTTCGATCGTGAATGTATCCTCCGGCGCCGGTATACACCCCACCACCCACGCCGTGCCTTACGGCGTCAGCAAGGCCGGGGTCATTCAACTGACCCTGACCACCAGTTCCCAGTACGCCCCGGAAGGGGTGCGGTGCAACGTCATCGTCCCGGGACCAATCGACACCCCACAGGCGCGGGGGAGCACCGGGAGCGCCGAGGAGTTCGCCCTGATCCCCTCGCGGGTGGCCCTGGGGCGGGCAGGCACTCCCCAGGACATCGCCAACCTCATGCTGTTCCTGGCTTCCGACGAGTCATCCTTCATCAGTGGCGCCGCAATCCAGATCCACGGCGGCGGCCAGGTGTAGGACGGAGAAGGGAGCGAGATCCATGTCAGACCAGGCCCTCCGGGAGATCATCGACCGGGCAGTCGCCGACTACGGGTTCCGGCTGGCCGTCATGTGGGGGACAGACGACGTGATAGCTGGCTCGGACCTCACGACCGGGGAGGCTGAGTTCCTTCGGGATCTGGTCGTTCCGGAACTCAAGAAGCTGCCCAACCCGGTTGAGCCCGTCGACCATGCTGCGGTCCAGGAGCGGCTGGCCAACCTGGCGTCCTGAGACTGGGCTGTCTAGACCCTACGCCCCCTCTCCTGGGCGTTGGGCCATCGAGAAGCGGGTAACCAGATCGGGCGCGCCGGTCCTAAATAGGGTGACTAACCGCATTCCCGCTTCTAAGTTGGGGAGGAGATGAAAGCAAAAGCCCGGTGGTGGTTTATGGGGACACTGATCGGGCTGGTAGCCGTCGCCGGTTGCCAGGGAGGAGACGGCCCGGCCAGCGGGACCCTGGAAGTGCCTTCGGGCCGGACGCCCAATGCGTCGGTAGCAGGGACGGTCACCTACCAGGAACGGTTGGCGCTCACCCCTGATGCAACGCTGGTGGTGGAGTTGCGAGACGTCTCCTACGCCGACGGACCCGCACCACTGATCGCACGCCAGACCATTGTCGGACCGGGCCAGGTCCCGGTCGAATTCGAGGTTCACTACAGCCGGGAGGACATCGTCTCCGGGAACAGGTATGCGATCAGGGCCGAGATAATCGAGTCCGACGGACGGCTGGCCTTTGTCAACGATACGGTTCATGAGGTCATCACCCACGGAAGTCCCGACAGGGTCGACGTGCTCCTGGTGCTGGTGCAGCCCCCACCCGATCTCGTGGCCGACCTCGAGGCCGGATCGGACTGGCGTACCTGGGTGGAGACCCCTGTTGAGGTGATCTGGGCCAACCTGATACCGAACGAGCCCGAACCCTACTTGAGAATTGCCTATTACCAGTCCACTATGGAAGGATGTGCCCGCCCCGGCAATCAGGGTTTGGAGGTTGACGGGAATGACATCATCGCCGGTGTCACGTTGTACCAGCCCCCACCCACCCCCTGGGGAATACCCTGCCACGAAGAAGTCGTGGAACTCGACGCCGTAGAACCCATCAGAGAGGCCCTGGAGCCCGCCAGCACCTACCGGGTGATCGTCAACCACCGGTTGACCACCACGTTCACACTGCCGGATCCGGCGCTGGGATACACATTCATCGCCGAGTCGCCCGTCGAGAGCGCCGAGGTGAGATTCTCGAAGAACGGGCCGCATCTGTACGAACTACGGGTCGTCTCCGGCATGCCTAAAGGCAGCGGCTGCTCGCAGTTCAACGGCTATGAGATCCGGCGGAGAGAGGCCAACCGGATGGAAGTGTCAATCACTCACCACGAAGTCTCCGACCCGCTGGTGGTTTGCACGGCGGACTACCCGGTCGTGGAAACGATCGTCCCCCTGGGCTCGGACTACGAGAGCGGCGCCGAATACGTGATTGATGTCAACTCGGGGACCATGGTCTCCTTCGTCGCCGGATAGCCGCGGTCGGTATCCGCATGTTCTGAGTGCAAATGGGGATGGTTTGCATTAGAGACTGATAAGGTTACTATGAGATCGGGCTGGAGCGTTGCCGCTGTCGAGCGATCGGAGTGTCGATGCGCCGGCCCCGACAAAGAGAGCCCCCTAGTGGGAAGGAGTACTGGATGAGCGTCCACGATCCACACGAGTGTGACGGTCACGAGCACCATGGAGATGAGCCTGGGCACGTGCACGACTCGCACGAGTGCGACGATCACGAGCACCACGCAGGTGAGCATGAGCACGATGCTCACGAGTGTGACACTCACGAGCATCACGGCGATGAGCCTGGGCACGTGCACGATCCGCACGAGTGCGACGATCACGAGCACCACGGACACTAACTCTCTCTAAACGCAACGAGGCTCCGCTGCTTTCTCGGCAGCGGAGCCCTTTGTGTTTAAGGACGGTTACGTTTCTATCCGAGAGGCCGGGAGCGGGCCAGGAGGTGGCCGACGTGATGGTCTTCGGTGCAGCCTTCGACGGTCTGCTCAGATTGGATAGTGACATGGTCGATGCCGAAGTCCTCGCGGGCGATTCTTCGGAGCCTGCGGAGCAGCGCATCGTTGTCGCCCTCGAAGGCAGGGTCGATGAGCACATGGGCGGTGAGCGCCTCCAGACCCGAGGAGATGGTCCAGACATGCACATCATGGATCAGGGTGACACCTTCCACGTCCTCCATTTCGCTGCACAGCCGGTACACATCGATGTGATCGGGCACTCCCTCCAGCAGCACCTTGAAGACCTTGACGGTGAGGCTCCAAGAACTGTGTGCGACCAGAGCCGCGATCAGGACGCTCAGGATCGGATCGATGATCGTCCAATTCAGCGTGACTATGAGGATGCCGGAGATAACCACCCCGACCGACCCCATCAGGTCCGCCATGACATGCCGCAAGGCCCCTTCCACGTTCATGCTGTGCTTCGATGATCGGTGCAGCACCCAGGCGGCGGCCACATTGACCAGGAGGCCGAGGATGCCGACCACCAACATCAGCCCTCCCTCAATCTCGGGGACATCCTGCAGCCGGTGATATGCCTCGAACAGCACCCATGCCGCGATTAGCCAAAGACTGAGGGCATTGAGCATTGCAGCCAGCACCTCGGCTCGCCGATATCCGAAGGTCCGCTCCGCGGAGGGAGGTCGTTCCGCCACCCTCATCGCGAACAAGGCAAGCGCGATCGACGCGGCATCGGTGATCATGTGCCCGGCATCCGACAAGAGGGCCAGGCTGCCGGAGAGAATGCCCCCGATCACCTCTGCGAACATGAAGCCCGCGATCAGGACAAGGGCGATGACCAGGCTTCGTTTACTCGCTCCCCGCAGGTCGTGTGAGTGGTCGTGTCCTCCATGGTCATGGCCGTGATGGTCGTGACCTGAGTGGTCGTCGTGGTCGTGACCTGAGTGGTCGTCGTGGCCGTGGCCTGAGTGGTCGTCGTGGTCGTGGCCTGAGTGGTCGTGGTCGTCATGGCCGTGATGGTCGCTGGTGGCGTGGTTGTGATGCTCACCGACATGTTTGTCGGCATGGGAATCGGTCATCGCCTACCGTCCTTTGCTGCCCTGGATTCTCTAGGAAGGCCACCCGGGAATAAACCTGCCGGGGTCCCGTGAGACTGGGCTAATTGGCTCTCGGGGGGAAACTATAGCGGGTAGGGAATTCGGAGCCCGGATTTAGGGTCCGCCCGCGATCGAACCGGGGTGCGGGAGACCGTGGCCCGATGCGCCGCGGCGGAGCAAGCCGCTCGGCCAAGGCCCCGGGAGCATCAGGACTCCCTTGAGCCGGCAATCTCCGCGGGAGTTGGTATATCAATCGCGGACACGGCTCTGCCAATACTTGTAAAAGAACGCAGTCATGTACAATGGGGAAAACGCGATTTACAATCACAACCAGCTTCGCTACCCCTCCAGCTTGTTGAGTGTTATTATCGCGGGTGGTCAAAGCGTTCCGCTTAGCGGTGAGAGCAAGCTTCACCCATAGAAAGGAAGTCTCATGGATGTTACCAGTCAGCGCACCGGCGGGGCACTGATTGTCTCGGTCGAGGGCCGGGTCGACGGCGCCAATGCCCGCAAGTTTCAAAAGGCCGTCGAGAGTGTCATTGACGACGACGACGGTGCCGTGATCCTTGACATGGAAAATTTGAGTTATATCAGCAGCGCTGGTCTCCGGTCCATCCTTCTCATTGCCAAGGGGCTCCAAAAACGCACGGCGCAGTTTGCAGTTTGTTCTCTCCAAGACGCCATCGGTGAAGTCTTCAGGATCGTCGGCTTCGACAAGATCGTTACGATCCACTCCTCGCAGGGAGACGCTGTCGCCGCAATGGGTAGCTGAGGCTAAGCCAGCGCCTATCCATGGTCAGACCCTACAAGATCCTGGTGGTGGACGACGAGCCGGATCTTGAACCACTCATGCTGCAGCGCATGCGACGTCACATCCGAGCAGGCCGTTACAGCTTCGTGTTCGCGCGCAACGGTTTGGAGGCGCTTGACCGGCTGAACGAAGACGGAGATATCGACATGGTGCTCTCCGACATCAACATGCCGCAGATGGACGGGCTGACGTTGCTGGAGCAGATCCCCAAGGTGGATCCGAACATCCGCTCTGTCATTATCTCCGCCTATGGTGACATGAAGAACATCCGCACAGCCATGAATCGCGGGGCATTTGATTTCGTCACCAAACCGGTCGACTTCAAGGACCTCCAGATCACCATCGAGCGGACGCTGGCCCACATGATGGAGTGGCGGGAAGCGCTCTCCTACCGGGACAAGCTGGTCTCCATCCAGAACGAGTTGGAGGTGGCCAGCAGGATCCAGCAGTCGATCCTGCCGTCGGAGTTCCCTGACGACCTCCGCTACCAGGTGTACGGCAACATGGAACCGGCCAGGGACGTGGGCGGCGACTTCTTCGACATCATGCTTCTCGATGAAGGCCAGATCGGCCTGGCTATCGCCGACGTCTCGGACAAGGGAGTACCCGCCGCGCTCTTCATGATGTCGTGCCGCACCCTGCTCAAGGGAGTAGCCATCGGTTTGACCGAGCCCGGCGCGGTTCTGGGTGAAGTAAACGACCTTTTGCACGAGGACAACGAGACCATGCTGTTCGTCACTGTCCTCTATGCCGTCTACAACCCTTCGACGGGCGAATTCACCTACGCCAGCGGTGGACACGACCCACCCCTCCTGATCCGCTCCGATGGGAGTGTCTCTCTCTTGCCCCTGACCGACGGCATTGCTTTGGGGGTAGTGCCGGAACTGAATTACAAACAGCACAAGATCACTCTCAGCCCCGGGGATACCGTGGTTCTCTACACGGACGGGGTCACGGAAGCGCAGAACACGGACGGATCGGCATTCGAGGTCGATGGGCTTCACCAGATATTCGCCGGCTCCTCGGCCTATCTGAAGGCACGCGAAGGCACGGACCTGGTTTTTGAGAAGGTACGGGAATTCATGGGGGAGGCATCGCAATTCGACGACATCACCTGTCTGACACTGCACCGAGACACCTAGGAGCACCCGTTGAACGTATCGACCTCAATCACGATGCAACCGGATGCCGAGGACCTCGAAAACGTCTTTGCAGCGGTGGAAGAATTCGCCGAGCGGGCGGAGTGGCCGATGGATCTCGTGTTTCAGGTGAAGTTGATTCTGGAGGAGATGGCAATCAACGTCATCAACTACGGCGGCGTGGAGGAAGACGACCCGATAGACATCAAGCTGAAGACGGAGGGCGACACGGTCACCATCGAGATCAGGGATGTCGGGCAACCCTTCGACCCGATAAAGGACGCACCCGATCCCGACCTCGCCTTGCCACTGGAGGAGCGACCGATCGGCGGTCTGGGTCTGTACCTGGTTCGCACCATGGTCGACGAAATGCACTACCAGTGGCATGACGGGTACAACCACCTCACACTGATAACCCGCAGACTTGCATGAGGCAGAGACCCCATCTGCCCATAAAACGAGGTTCAGTTCTTGGGGGGGCTCTAGCCATCATGATGAGTCTCGTGCTCGGCGCCTGTGGGTCATCGGATGGGGGGGAACCTCCCGCCACGTCCGATTCGGGGGCCGTCGAACTTCCATCGGACGTTGAAGACCAGGTCGAGGTCCTGCTCGGCACCTCGACGACGATCGAGACGACCGCTCCCGATGACAGTCCCGACCCGGAGGGAACCCCGCAGGATCAGGGAGTGCCGGGCGTCACCGACGATCGCATCCTCTTCGGCCAGTCCGCCGCCTTCAGCGGCCCGGCCCAGGAACTGGGCACGAACATGCGATACGGGATAAGGGCCGCTTTCGCCGAGGTGAACGAGAAGGGAGGAGTTCACGGGAGGCTGTTGGAACTGGTGACCCTGGACGACGCCTATGAGCCGGAGGCGGCCATAACCAACTCCCAGGCCCTGATATACGACAACGGCGTGTTCGCATTGATCGGGGCGGTCGGGACGCCTACCTCCCGGTCTGCCACCCCGGTGGCAAAAGAGGCCGGGGTGCCCTACATCGCCCCCTTCACGGGCGCGGGGTTCCTGCGGGACGCCGTGGAGTTGGGCAACGTGGTGAACCTGCGCGCCTCCTACAACCAGGAGACCGAGGAGATGGTCAAGCGCCTGATCGAGGACCTGGGCATCACGCGGATCTCGGTGCTCTTCCAGGACGACTCCTTCGGCCGGGCCGGGTACAACGGGGTCCTGGCCGCTTTGGATCGGCGCGATATGGAACTGACGGCGGTGGGCTCCTACACCCGCAACACCACGGCTATCAAGACGGCGATGCTGGACATCAAGTTGAACAACCCGGACGCGGTTATCATCGTCGGCGCCTACGAGCCGGCTGCCGCGATGATCTCCTGGTCGAAGTTCATCAATTTCAATCCGGTCTTCATCAACATCTCATTTGTCGGCAGCAACGCCCTGGCCCAGAAGCTGGGCGCCTACGGAGTAGGCGTTTTCGTGACCCAGGTTGTGCCGTTCCCCACCGACGACAGCGTTCCCGTGGTTGCCGAATACCTGGCTGCATTGGATGCCTATGCGCCGAGGGCCGTGCCCGGCTTCGTCTCCCTGGAGGGCTACCTGGCCGGACGCCTGGCCATTGCCGTCCTGGAGAGGTGCGGACCGGATGTCAGCCGCGACTGTTTCACCGGGGCGCTGCAAAGCCGGGAAACAGAGATAGATCTGAATGGGTTCGCGCTACGTTACGGGGAGAACGACAACCAGGGGTCGGACTCGGTGTTCTGGACGGTGCTGCGCGCCGACGGGCGCTATTACCCAATCGATAACTTGGCGGAGGCGCGATGAGGACTTTCATCAGGCGCTTGTTGGAGAGCCGCTTTCGAATCTCCACCCAGCTTTATTCGGGGATCTGGGGCGCGGTCGCACTCACCGTAGCGGCGGGTCTCGTCGGATGGTTCTCCTTCAACCAGGTGGGGGAGGCCCAGAGCGTGGTCAACGAGGACACCGTACCGGAGTTGGCTTCGGCATTCGGGGTGGCCCAGTACAGCAGCGCCTTGGTGGACGCCGCTCCCCGCATCACCACCGCCATCTCCCAGGAAGAACTCGACGAGATCTCAACCAGCGTCACCGAGACGAACGCGGCCTTCCTGGATGAGTTGGCCACCCTGGAGGAATCCGGAACGGACACGGCGGCCGTCCAACAGCTTCGCTCCTATGCGGAGTCCCTGATCGCCAACATCGATTCCATCTATGTCGACAAGGTCGATCTGTCCCAGGTGGTCATCGAGAAGGAGAACCTCCAAGCGGAACTGGCGACTCTCCGCGCTCAGTTGGACGGCATCGTGGTGCCTGCCCTGGACGACCAGTTCTTCTTCGGCATGACGGGGTACCGGGTCCTGGGCTTTTTCCCGGCGCCGAGAGAAGAGCACCTGTCGGAAGACCAGTTGATGATCTATCGGCACCTGTCGGAGATACAAGCCAACACCAACATCTCGACCCAGTTGCTGGCCACCACCTTCAGTCTCTCCGACGCCTCTCAGGTCGAACCGCTCCGGGAACGCTTCGAAGCCGCGGCGGGACAGATCGATGAGAGTCTCATGGTGTTGAGCGGGTCCCCATTTCACGCCGAACTCAGCCAGTTGTTCTCCCAACTCTTCACCCTGGGCCTTGGACAGGACGGGGGGTTCAACCTGGCGGATAGGGAACTGCGCCTGATTGCGCGCCAGACCGAACTGCTGCTCAACAATCGGGTACTGGCTATCCAGTTGCTCGCCGAAGTGGACGGGTTGGTGAACGCGGCTCGCGCCCGGGCCGACGAGGCAACGCTTGCCTCGGAAAACGCCATCCTCACCGGTCGGACGCTGCTGTTGGCGATCAGTATCCTGAGCGTCACCGGGGCCATTCTGATGGCCTGGCTGTTCGTTGGCCGGGTCCTTCTGCGCCGCATCAACCAGCTCTCCGACTGGATGCTGCGCATGGCCGAGGGGGACATCGAGACCCAGGTCGAGATCAAGGGTCGGGACGAAGTGGCGGACATGGCCGCCGCCTTGGAGGTATTCCGGCGCCACGCCCTGGAAGTGCAACGCCTCAACCTGGTGGAGAAACTCGCCGCGGAACTGGGCGAGAAGAACACCGAACTGGAAGCGGTCCTGGACGACCTGCAGCGGGCCCAGGAGCAAATCGTCATACAGGAGAAGCTGGCGGCTTTGGGGGAGTTGACCGCGGGAGTGGCGCACGAGATCCGCAATCCGCTGAATTTCGTGAAGAACTTCTCGGAGGCGTCCGAGGAGTTGTTGGAGGAGTTCCGGGAGATCCTGGATGAGAGCACCAATGGGGAGGTGAGCGAGGACGACATGTCCTACATAATGGAGATCGTCGGCGACCTGGAGGACAACCTGGAGCGAATCCGCTCCCACGGTGATCGGGCAAACCGAATCGTCCAGGACATGTTGATGATGGGCCGGGATTCTGGAGAGAAGCGCCTGGCACAGGTGAACGACATAATGCACGAGCACATGCTGCTGGCCTATCACAGCGCCCGAGCGCACGATCCTGATTTCAACCTGGCCATCGTAGAGGAATACGACCAGAACATCGCGGAGTTGGAGGTGATTCCCCAGGATCTGGGTCGGGTGTTCCTAAACCTGGTTAGCAACGCCTGCTACGCCACCGATCAACGACGACGGGCCAAGGAGGAGGCGGGCGCGACTTTCTTTCCGGAGATGCGGCTGAGCACCCACCTGAGAGAAGACCGGGTCGAGGCGAGGGTGTGGGACAACGGAGGCGGGATTCCCCAGGAGAACATCGAGAAGATCTTCAACCCCTTCTTCACCACCAAGCCGACCGACCAGGGCACAGGACTGGGACTGGCCCTCTCGAGCGACATTGCCCGCCAGCACGGCGGCCTCATCCGGGTGGAGACCGACCCGGGCGAGTCCACCACCATGATCGTGGAACTGCCTCTCGACGACACCCCCCTGGCCATCACGGTCGCCGATATCGAAGCCGTGGACCAGCCCGCGTAACCGAGCCGGCAAGACGCACTCTCCTTCCATCGCCGAACCTGAACCGTCGCTCCGCGTTGTGGTCGGGTCGGCTGCAGGGGTCCGAAGACTGTGAAACAATCTTCCCGAGAACGGTTGATGCTGTCACACCCACAGCTCATACTGGTACAAGCCAAACACTAAGGCGGTCCGGCTCAGGCGTCGGTCGGACCGCGCCGAGGGATCAGATGTCACGACTCCCAGAGCCTGCAGTCCGGGCTGGACGGAGCTCGGTCGACCATGGAAGGGTGAGCTCCTATGTCAAATTGTGGGGGTTTTGGAGGTGTTTGTAGACGCGGTTG
>JAPPFC010000017.1 GCA_028824015.1 bacterium | reverse complement strand
CCCCCCCCCCCCCCCCCCCCCCCCCCCCCCCCCCCCCCCCCCCCCCCCGCCCCACTGGACAGAGACACCATAACCATTCACGATGACACTCCTTGAGGGACTGACCGCCGCCGCCGACCAGTTGGTGAGTTGGCCGCTGCTGCTCTTCTTCCTGCTCGGTACCCTCAACGGGCTGATTTTTGGCATCCTCCCCGGCTTGAGCGGATCGGTGGGGATCGCCCTGATGATTCCGCTCACGTTCGGGATAGACATCTCCGAGGCGATCGTGCTGTTCACCGCGGCCCTCTCCGGACAGACGTTCGCCGGCTCTATCACCGCCATTCTGCTGAACACCCCGGGCACCGCCCCCAACGCCGCCACCACCTTTGACGGCTACCAGTTATCGCGCCAGGGAAGGGCCGGGTACGCCCTGGGGATCTCTGCCATGGCGTCCTCGCTTGGTTCCCTGGTGGGAGTGGTGGTCCTGGTGGTGCTGCTGCCCGCCGTGCGGGTGTTCATCCTTTCCTTTTCGTATCCGGAGTTCATGCTCCTGGCCATGATGGGCCTGGCCGCCATCGCGGCGGCCTCCAGGGGGTCGCTGATCAAGGGGTTGATAGCGGGGGGTATGGGGGTGATGCTGTCCTTCGTGGGGTTGGGGTCGTGGGGACAGCGCTACGTTTTCAACAGTCTCAGCCTGATCGACGGCGTGGATGTGATCGCCGTTCTGATCGGGCTCTTCGCCATCTCCGAGGTGGTCAGGCTCCTGAAGCTGAACCGACCCATCTCCCAGGTCGGGGATATGCCGCTCGACCGCTCGCAGGTGTGGCAGGGAATGTGGTACGTGATCAAGAAGCCGTTCCTTCTGATCCGGAGCGCCCTGGTGGGGACCGGGCTGGGGATCGTCCCGGCGGTGGGCGGCACGGTGGCTTCCTTCATGGCCTACTACCAGGCCATGCACACCACAAAGGACGGGAAGTTCGGACAGGGCGATCCCCGCGGGGTGCTGGCGCCCGAGGCCGCCAACGACGGCAAGGACGCCGGGGCGGCTCTTCCCACCCTGGCCTTCGGGTTGCCCGGGAGCTCGGACTGGGCGATCATCCTGGGCGCCATGGTGCTGTACGGGGTGGTGCCGGGTCCGAACCTCCTGCGGGAACGTCCCGACATCGTCTGGATCGCCATCATCGTAATCCTGGCCGCCTCCTGGGTCACCTCGGCGATCGGGATCATCACGTCCCGTTGGCTGGTCCCCGTCACCAAGGTGCGACCGTCGCTGGTGGCGCCGATCGTGGCTGTCCTGGCGCTGGTGGGCTCGTTCGGGTTGGAGCGCCAGTTCGTCGACGTCATGTTCACGGTGGGCTTCGGAATCCTCGGCTATTACATGAAGGTTTACCGGATGCCGGTGGTCCCGCTCATCCTGGGTCTCCTGCTGGGAGCGGAAGCCGAACGTTCCTTCCACTTGTCCATGAATCTCTTCGACCAGGGCCTGCTGGTGTTCGTGACCAGGCCGATCTCGCTGGTGCTCCTGGCCATCACCGCCGCGCTCCTGTTCGCCTCGGTGTGGTCGGTGGCCCGGCGTCGCAAGCGCCTCGACGCCGATGCCGAGGTGAACATCGCACCCGCGGAAGCGGGGCTCGTGGCGTTCATCGGCGCCGTGATGCTGGCGGCCACTCTCTATTCCTACACTTTCGCCGCCAACGAGGGTCGACTCTTTCCCCAGGCGGTGGGCTGGGGGACCGTAGCGCTGGTGCTGATCTTCCTGGTTGTGGCCCGCACCCCGGCGCTTCGCTCCCGGTGGGGGTACTTCATCAGCGAGGAACTGATCCATTTCGAGGCCGAGGAGGAGGAGGGAGAGGCCGACCCGGAGATGGAGTCGCAGGAGGACCAGACCGGGCGGGAACGGGCCCTCCTGGTCTCGCTGTTCGGCTTCTTGGCGGTGGCCTGGTTGGGTGGGCTAAACCTGGTGGCGGTGCCCATTTACGTGGTGGTCCTGATGAGATGGTTCGGCAGGGAAGACTGGCGCAAGTCGGTGATCGCCGCCCTGGTCACGACCGTGGCCATCTGGTTCATCATCAACTACATTCTGAGTTCCCCCATCCACTGGGGCGTGCTGCTGGCGCCCCTGTTCTGATGCCCACCGATGAGTTCCGGCGCGATCTGACGGTCGATCTTCCCCGACGGGAATTGTGGGAGGTGCTGATGGACGTGGAACGAGTGGCGGGCTGGGTGGGGCTGGTGGGAGAGGTCCGGGAACTATCGCCGATGTCCCGCTACCGGGCGGAGTTGACCGACCGGGTGGGGCCCTTCCGCCTGCGGGCCGACCTCGACGTCAGGATCACAGAGATCCGGGAAGGATCGAAGGTGGCGCTCGAAGCCGAGGGCGAGGACCGGCAGGTCCGCTCGCGCATCAAACTGGCCCTCACCCTGTGGGTCCTGGACGGCGACCAAGCCTCCACCGACCTCCGGCTGGAGGGGCGTTACGAGGTGACCGGGCGTGTGGCCACCCTGGGCGCCTCCATGATCAGACACAAGGCGGAGAAGATCCTTGATCACTTCTGCGCCTCAGCGGCGGAGGCGGCCTAGTTTGGGCGTCCTCCCCGCCTTCCGGTTGCACAGGCCCACCACCTTGGCGCAGGCGCTCGAGTTGGTGAACGACGACCGGATGCCCTATGCGGGGGGGACCGAACTGCTGCTGGCCATGAAGGAGGGCCTGCTGCGCCCCACCCATCTGGTGGACCTGAAGGGGATCGGTTCGCTTCGTGACGTAAGGGAATCGGGGTCAGGGGTCTCGATCGGCGCCCTGGTCACCCACACCCAGGCAGCCGACCACCCCATCGTCGTTGATCGCCTGGCGGGGTTGGCGGCCGTATTGAACCGGGTGGGCAATCCCCGCGTGCGAGCCACCGGAACCCTGGCGGGCAATCTCTGCTTTGCCGAGCCCCGCTCCGATGTGGCCGCGGCCCTGATCGCTCTGGGAGGAGAGGTGGAGATCGCATCGGCGGAGGGCCGCCGAGCGATGGCGGTGGAGGACTTCGTGATCGGCCCCTACACCACCGCCCTGGAGCAGGGTGAGTTGGTCACCGGGATCCTCGTCCCGGTCCAACCGGATCTCCGGTTCGCGTATCTCAAACACCAGACCACCGAGCGGCCCACCCTGGGGGTGGCGGCGGCTGCCAACAGTCACTGTTCGTTGGTGGTGGGAGCGGTGGGGTTTGCTCCCCAGGTCTTCCGGTCGCCGTCGCCGTCCGACCTCGATCCTTCCGCAATCGCCGACCGGGTCGAGGTGGTGCCCGATCTCACCGGTTCCGAGGAATACAAGAGACACCTGGTGGAGGTGTACGTCCGTCGAGCCGTCGCCGCGCTGGGGGGCCGTCGGTGATCGGCCTGGACACCGTCGAGATCGCCCCCCGGATCAACGGCCGGGAGACGGTCCTCGAGGTGCCGGTCCGCATGACCCTGGCCGAGATGCTCCGTGACCGGCTGGGGCTCTACGGCGTCAAGGTGAGCTGTGAGATGCAGGTGTGCGGGGTGTGCACCGTCCTGGTGGATGGACAGCCGGTCTCATCCTGCACCTTCCTGGCCGCGGACACCGACGGCCGCCGGGTGCTCACCGTGGAGGGACTGGCCGAGGGGGACCGGCTTCACCCGATCCAACAGGCCTTTGTGGACCGATTCGCCCTCCAGTGCGGGTTCTGCACGCCGGGTTTCATAATGATGACCAAGCACCTCCTGGAGCGCTCTCCCCTACCCGACCGCGAGGAGATCGTCGAGCACTTCGACGGGAACCTGTGCCGTTGCACGGGGTATGCCCCCATCATCGAGGCGGTCCAGGACGCCGCCGGGAGACTCGGGCGCCGCGGATCATGAGGTACCCGACTCGCCTCGACGCCGTGCCCAAGGTGACAGGCAAGGCTCGGTACGCGGTGGACTTCGCCGCCCACGGGATGCTCTTCTCCGCCCTGGTCCGCTCCGAGCGAGGCCATGCCATCCTGGGTGGCGTCGACGCCGAAGCTGCGCTTTCGGTGAAGGGAGTGGTGGCGGTGATCACCGGGGAGGACCTGGCGCCGCTCTTCCCCCGTTACGGACACATCGTTGCGGACCATCCCATTCTGGCAATCGGGAAGGTCCGCTATCTGGGGGAGCCGGTGGCCCTGGTGGTGGCCGAGGACCGCTACTCCGCCCACGACGGCGCCGAGGCGGTGGAAGTCCTCTACCAGGACCTCCCCACGGTGATGAACCCCGACCAGGCCCTGGCGGACGGGGCGCCGCTGCTGCACACCACCGACTACGGCGTGGGAGACCGTTCCTTCTCGGAGGCCCATTCCGAGCCCCGTTCGGACAATGTCTGTCACCGGGTGGATTTGCACTGGGGCGACGTGGAGCAGGCAATGTCTCGGGCCGACCACGTCGTGGAGACCTCAACCTCCTATCCCATGCTCTACGGCTACGCCATGGAGCCCTACAACGCCCTCGCCCACTTCGAAGACGGGTACCTGAAAGTGATCACCACCGCCCAGCACCCCTTCATGGTCCGCGACGACCTGGCCCGGGTCTTCTCCCTCCCGCTCAGTCACGTGCGGGTCACCTCCCCCTACGTGGGCGGTGGGTACGGCACGAAGTCCTACACCAAGGTGGAGCCTCTAGCCGCGGTGGGCGCCTGGTACACGGGCCGGCCGGTGAAGGTGGAGTTCGACGCCACGGGATCGATCCTCACCACCCGGGCCGACTCCGCCCGGGTGACCATCCGGTCCGGGTTCTCCTCCGACGGCCGCCTCCTGGCACGCGACGTCGATCTCATCCTGGACACGGGCGCCTATGCCGACAATGGCCCCCTGGTGCTCTCCAAGGCCTCCAACCGTTCCTTCGGTCCATACCGCAATCCCAACGTGCGGGTGAGAGGGAGAGCGGTGTACACCAACACGGTTCCATCCTCCTCCTACCGGGGATTCGGCGCCCCCCAGGTGAGCCTGGCGTCCGAACTCAACATGGACCAGGCAGCCGAGGTGCTCCGAATTGATCCCGGCGAGTTGCGCCGCCGGAACCTGATCCCGCCCGGTGAACGGCACTATCCGGGAAAGCGCCCCATGGACGCCGACCTGGCGGCGGACCTCGACCTGTTGCTGGAGGGCCTGGGCTGGGGTAAGCCCACCCCCGAGCGCCACGGCATCGGCTTCGGGGTCACCGCCTCCGACGCCGGAGCCTTCCCGGTCTCGACCGCCACCGTCAAGATCCTCCCCGACGGCTCGGCGCTTTTGTCGACCGGTTCCTCGGAGATGGGGCAGGGAAGCCGCACGGCCCTGTCGCTGATAGCCTCCCGGGAGCTGGGTATACCCCTCGAGCGGGTGGCCATTTCCCAATCCGACACCCACGCCACACCCTATGAACGGACCTCGGGGGCGAGCAGGACCACCACCCTGGTGGGCCTGGCCATCCAGCGAGCCTGCCTGCAACTTCTGGCCCGGCTGGAGGAAGTGGCCGTCGAACTCAAGGGAGGGCCGCCGACCGAGGTGAAGGCCGCCGAGGGGACGGTGGTCGGGCCCTGGGGGGATCTGTCCTACGGGGAGGTGGTGCAGGAATGGTTCGGCGGACAGTTGGGGGAACTGTCGGCCACCGGGGTGGTTCGCCGGGCGGGGGATCTGGCCGAACTCCCTCCCTTCTGGGAGATCGGAGCCTCGGGAGTGAAGGTTCGCGTCGATCCCGACACCGGACAGGTGTTCCCGCTGCGGATGGTGACGGTGGCCGACGTCGGGCACGCCATCCACCCGGAGATGCTCAAGGGCCAGGACGTGGGGGCCGCCACCCAGGGTCTGGGAGCGGCGTTGTTCGAGGAACTGGTGTATGACGGGCCGCAGTTGGTGAACCCGAACCTGGTGGAATACCGGGTGCCGCGGGCCAAGGACATGCCCGGGGAGATTGTCTCCATCGTGGCCGAACGCGGAGACGGGGTGGGGCCCTACGGCGCCAAGGGCGGAGGAGAGGGAACCCTCAACCCGATGGGAGCGGCGACCGCCGCGGCCGTGGCGCGGGCGGTGGGAAGGTGGCCCGACCGCCTCCCGCTCACTCCCGAACGGGTGTGGAGGCTGATGAGGGAGAGTGGCCGCTGATGGATGTGAGCAGGCTGGAACCGTGGGTCTCCGAGGCCCGGCAGCGCTACCGGACGGCCGAGGACATGGTGATCGGCGTTCTCAGGGAGGCGATCGTCACCGGGGTGTTCAGCCCCGGCGAGCGTCTTCCCCAGGATCAACTGGCGGACCTGCTGATGGTGAGCCGGATGCCGATCCGGGCGGCCCTGCGCCAACTCGACTCGGAGGGCCTGGTGGTCAACATCCCCCACCGGGGAGCCAAGGTGAGGGAACTTTCTCCATCGGAGTTGCGGGAGTTGTACGAACTGCGGGTGGTGGTGGAGTGCTTCGCCCTGCGCCGCTCGGTGCTGGCCGCCACCGCCGACGACCTGCCGGAGTTGATGGAACTGGCCGAGCGTTGCGAGACCGCAGAGGAGGGGGACGACTGGATCAACCAGAGGTGTGTTTTCTACCGCCACCTGTACTCCATCGGCAACGGCGCCAGGGTGGTGGACACGATCATGGCGCTGCGCGCCGAGGTGAGCCGGTACCTGCTCGGAAAACGCTTCTGCCCCGGTTGGCACAGGGAACTCATGGAGACCATGGTGAAGGGGGAACCCGAGGAGGCCGCACGGTTCCTCGAAGACCACCTCATGGAGGTCCTGGAATCGATGGAGGGCGAGATCGCCGCGGCATGCGGACGGGACGCCGCCGGAGAGGCAGCCAGAGCGTGAGAGAGGAGACGATCACCTACTTCAGCGGCGCGGACCGGGTGGTGGGGACGCTGTATCTGCCGGCCGCGGGAGGTGGGCCCGGTCCGGCGGTGATCCAGGGACCCGGATGGATGGGTCTGCGGAGCGCCGGGCTGTACCGTCCCTATCACCAGGCGTTCGTGGATTCGGGCATGGCGGTCCTGATCATCGACTACCGGGGATGTGGCGACTCCGGCGGCGATCCGCTCTCGTTCTCGCCGCTTCGCCAACTGGAGGACCTGGTGAACGGCGTCACCTACCTCACCACCCGCTCGGAGGTGGACCCCGACCGGATCGGGGTGTTCGGATCGGGAGGCACGGGAGGAGGCAACGCGGTCTTGCTGGCCGCGTCCGACCCCCGGGTGCGGTGCGCGGTCTCCCAGGTCCCGGTGGCCGACGGCCGGGATTGGCTCAGGAGGATGCGACGCGGCTATGAGTGGGAAGAGTTCCTTCAGCGCCTGGAAGCCGACCGCAGGAGTAGGGTTGCGACCGGCGAGGGCGAGTTGGCCCACCCCCAGGAAATCATGATTCCCACCCCCGAGCGGCGGGCCACCAACATCAAGGGGGACGTCGACTCCCGGGTCCCGACCCTCCTGCCCCTGTCGGTGGCGGAGGAGATCATTTCTTACCAGCCCATCGAGGTGGTGGGCCGGATAGCTCCCCGCCCGCTTCTCATAGTCGCCGTGGAGAACGATTCCGTCACCCCCACCGATCACGCCCAAGCGCTCTACGACCGGGCCGGAGCGCCCAAGAAGCTGATCATCCAGCGTCAAACCACCCATTACGCCGCCTACCGGCGATACGGGAAAACGATCACGCCCCTGATGACGGACTGGTTCCGGACCGGTTTGGGGGTGGCCCCGATGCGGGCTGTCGAAGCAACCATGGACAAACAAGAGCAAATGCACATCCAGGAGGTCGAATGACAATCACCAGGATCATCAGAGGAGCGTCGGTGGTCAGGGACGGGTCCCTGATCCCGATGGACATTCTCGTGAGCGGGGAGCAGATTGCCGGCCTCTCGCTGCCGGGACTGGTCAGCCCGCCCGGCGCCGAGATCACGGATGCCGACGGACTGTGGGCGTTGCCGGGAGGAGTGGACGTCCATGTCCATCTCCGTGAACCCGGATACACCCACAAAGAGGACATCGAGAGCGCCACCCGGGCGGCGGCCGCCGGCGGCTACACCACGGTGTTCGGGATGCCCAACGTGAAGCCTCCCACCATGACCGCCTCCGACCTCAGGGACACCCTCGCCCTGTATGACGGAAAGAGCCTGGTCGACTACAACCACAATCCGGCCGCCAAGCAGACGACCGAACTCGCCGGAATGGCGGAGATGGGGATCGCCGCCTACAAGATCTACATGGTGGCCGATACCGGTCGCAACTATCCCCATCCCGCCTCGATAGGCGTCCACGACCACGGTCATCTACTGGAGGCGATGGAGGCCGTTGCCGCCACCGGGCTGGCGTTGATGGTCCATCCTCACGACCAGCGCATCGAGGAAGTTGTCGAACAGCGGTTCTGGGCGGAGGGTGACCGGAGTCCCGAAGCCTACGCCCGCACCCTGATGACCGGCGACGGACTGCTGTGGGACACCGCCACGTCGCTTCTCCTCCGCATGGCCGAGGCCACCGGCTGTCGGCTGCACATCGTGCATACCACCACCAGCCGCCAGGTCGAGATGATCCGGGCCGCCCGCCGGCGCGGCGTGAAAGTCACCTGCGAGGTGAATCACTGGACCCTGTTCCTGGCCACCTGGGAACTGGTCCAGGAACTGGGCCCGTACGTCCTGTCCTACTGGGTGCCGGCCCATCATCAGCAGGCGGTGTGGGACGCTCTGGCGGACGGCTCCATCGACATACTCGCCTCCGACCACGCTCCCCACACCAGGGAGGAGAAGGACGTCGGGTATGAGGACATGTGGGCCGCCCACACCGGCTCGCCCGGCATCCAGTACCAGTTGCCCCTCCTGGTGGACGCTCACAGACGGGGGCGGATCTCTCTCGAGCGGCTGGTGGATGCTGCCTCCACCGCCCCCGCCCGCCTGTTCGGCCTGCCCCGCAAGGGGCGGATAGAACCGGGCGCCGACGCCGACCTGGTTCTCATAGACCCCGACCGGGAGTGGACCATCACCAACGACTCGGTCCTCTCCAAGATCGACTGGACCCCCTATCACGGACGGACCCTCACCGGAGCGGTGGAACGGACCATCGTCCGGGGGGTTGACGTCTATGCGGGCGGCGAGGTGGTCGGAGAGCCCGGTCATGGCCGTCAGGCGGTCCCCGACGCGCCAATGAGGGGCTGAGCCATGGAATTCGGATTGTTGCTGCCCCATTTCGGTCGTCACACCGACCGCGACATGATCTGGGATGGGGCAAGGAGAGCCGAGGAACTGGGATTTGACTCGGTGTGGGTGAGAGACCACCTCATGTTCGAGCCCCATGGGGAGTTCGAAGCTCCCAACCGGTCCTTCCTGGAACCCCTGACGGTCCTGACCGCGGTGGGTGCGGTCACCTCCTCGATCAAGCTGGGGACCGGCACCCTGATCCCCTATCGCCATCCCCTGGTGGTGGCGGCCACCCTGGCTTCGGTGGACTCCCTGGTGGGGAGCGGGCGGCTCATCACCGCCTGGGGAGCGGGCGGCTACGACTTCGAATTCGAAGCGGTGGGGATAACCGGGGTGTTCCGTCCGGAGTTGGTGGAGTCCAATGCCCGGATCCTCTCCCGGGTGCTGTCCGAGGACAACGTCACCTACCGAGACGACCACTACCGCTTCGAGGACGTCACCATCCGCCCCCATCCCGCCAGTCCCATTCCCTTCTGGTACGGCGGGGCCACTCCCGCCTCGGCTCGACGGGCGGCCACCTACTGCAGCGGCTGGATGCCGGGACGCATCACCCTCCCCACCATCGCCAAGCGGGTGGCCCAGATGCAAAGGCTCACCGACGAGAACGGCCGCCCGATGCCGACCGTGGCCTGCATACCTCCCACCAGTATCGCCGAGACCACCGAGGAGGCCATGGCCGGCACGTCTATCGAAGGCCTCCTGGCCTGGGCCAACGCCCGCGGGAAGTGGTGGGTGAAGCCTCCGTCGGGTCGGTTCGAGACCGCCCGGGACATCGAGGGGTCGCTGATCGCCGGCGACCCCGACCAGGTGGTGGCCGCCACCGCCAAGTTCCCGGAGGTGGGGGTCGATCACCTGGTGTTCGACCTGCGGCTCTCCTTCGACCGCTGGATGGAGAGCATCGACCTGCTAGGAACCGAGGTCATCCCCCGCCTGCGATGATCGGGCGGCGAGAGGCGGGGACGATCGCCCTCCCGGCACGGCTATGCCGACCGGGTCGGCGTATGCTCTGATGGAGTGAACGGGACAAGGGAACTCCGGATTGAGCTACCCACCGGGGTCCCTGGAGAGATGAGATGACGATGCGCACCGGTTTCATAGGAAGTCTTCGGGTTTCGAAGGTCGGTCTGGGCTGCAACAACTTCGGCGCCCGACTCGACAAGAAGCAGACCGAAGCAGTCGTCCTCACCGCGCTCGAACAGGGAATCACCTTTTTCGACACCGCCGACATCTACGGGAACAAGGGACTGTCCGAGGAGTATCTGGGCGCAGCGCTCCGTGGCAGACGTGACGAGGTGGTTGTGGGAACCAAGTTCGGACACATGATGATGAACGACGCCCAGTCAGGGGGAAGCGCCCGATGGATCGCCCTGGCGGTCGAGGACAGCCTCCGTCGGCTGGAGACCGATTACATCGACCTGTACCAGATGCACACCCCGGATCCCACGGTCCCGATCGAGGAGACTCTCGAGGCGTTGCACCGCCTGGTCGAACAGGGCAAGGTTCGCGAGATCGGGTGCTCGAACTTCACCGGCCCCCAGATAGACCAGGCAGCCGCGGTGAGCACGCGAAGCGGGATCCCTCGCTTCGTGAGCGCCCAGAATCACTACAGCCTCCTGGCCCGCGAGGTCGAGAGAGAAGTCATTCCCGCCTGCGCCCGCAACGGCCTTTCCGTGATGCCGTACTGCCCGCTCGCCAGCGGCGTGCTGACCGGGAAATACCAACGGGGAAAGGAGCCCCCCAAGGGCTCGCGGATGGACTGGATCCGAAACGACCCGGCCACATCCGACCGCGGCTTCATGAGCCACCGGAGCCTCGACATAGTTGACAGGCTCGGTGAGTACGCGGCCGACCACGGCCGGACCCTGATCGAACTGGCCATCAGCTGGCTGGCCGCCCAACCTGACGTCTCCACAGTCATCCCCGGCGCCAGCTCACCGGAGCAGGTCGTCACCAATTCCGAGGGCGCCGGCTGGCGCCTGACCGACCGCCAACTGGTCGAGATCGGGATCATCACCCGCGGATAGCGGTGCTGCATGGCCGCTCCCGCCGTGAACGGTCCAGATCCGGCTTGATGTCTCTGCTTAGGCTGAACTGTTCCTGAGTGCAACGACAGCGGGAGCGACCGGGGCGGGTGATCCGGGCCGGGCGGTCAAGAAATAACCTATTGAACGCGACGGGAAAGTCGCGAAAAAAGGGGCCCCCTTCGGGCTCCCTCCCCCACCACCACCAGTCCATGGGTTGAACAGCTCTGTCCAGCCTGGGACAGGGCTCTCTGATTAGGTCGATCTGATCCCTCGACGCGGTCCGGGCGGCGCCTGGGCGGACGGTCTCAGTGCTTTGGCTCGTACCAGTATGGAATGGGGGTGGGACAAGATCAATCTCCCGACCGCAGCTTTTTTCACAGCCTGTGGCAAACCGACGACAGATGTCGCCTCCACACTGCCACAGGACCCTCTAAACCGGGATGATCGGGACGGCAGGCGCCGTCATCGTGCTACTGAGGCCTATCGAGGGCATTCCAGGATGGCCTCTGTCCTTCCGTCGAAACGGTCACTCCCGTGGTCTGGCGCCAGACCACACCGCCCGGTAGACGGCGTGGCCGATCCTTGAACCCCACTGCGACCTGGGGCCGGCGAACCGTTCCGCAGCGATCCCTGCGGGACACACGATGGCGACCGCGTCGGTGGCGGTGCCCGTTCCCGGCACACCGCGGGCCGCCAGTGCCTGCGTCTTGGCCTCGGTGGCCGTCACCACCGCGTTGACCGCGGCTCCCGGATCGAGGGCGACCGGCACCTGCACCACCAGGTTGATGGTGCCCGGGAAGATCCGTTCCTCCGTGTCGGGAATCTCGGCGGCCCAGGTGGGATGACTGATCCCGACGGTGGCGTCGACCGTCACCCCTCCGGACTCGCAGCGTTGCCGGCGGCTCAGGTCCACGGCGGTGAACATCGCAACGCCCGGTCCCCGCACGTCCAGTCCCGCCGCAACCTCCCGGGCGTGCTCGGAGAGGTCGGTGCGGTCGTAGTCCGACCGGACGCCGATGTTGAGCGCCCACTGCACCAAACGCGGCCCCCCGCCCACCGGCGCCGAGGAGAGCACCGACACAGGAGTCCCCCACCGCCAAACCAGCACCCCCCGATGCCCTGCTCCCACACCGTATAGACGAGGTTCGACCGGGAGGCTCAAGAGCCGGGTTCCCGCACCTGCAGCCGCCGACTACAGCCGCGGATTGATCCGCTCCTCGAGCGAGAACGCGATCAGGGCGAACCCGAGCGACGCCAGCATGATCAGGATGCCCGGCGGCAGCACCCACCACTTCCAGGCCGGGGTCAGGAAGGCCCCCCGGGTCTGTGCCCAGTAGAGCGTCGAGCCCCAGCTCTTCTGGATGGGGTCGCCCAGGCCCAGGAAGCTGAGGGCAGCTTCGAGCAGGATCGCCCCGGAGACCGCCCGGACGAACGAGCCCGTGGCCAGAAGGGCCGTACGGGGGACGATGTGCCGGATGATCGTCCACCGGTCGGGTGCGCCCATCGAACGGGCGGCCAACACGTACTCCCGCGAGCGGAGGGAGAGGACCTGGGATCGGATGATCCGGGCCGGCTCCGCCCAGATCAAAAACCCGATCACCAGGATGGTGTTCAGGAGGCTTCTCCCCAGGTAGGCCGCCAGCACGATCAGCAGGGGGAGGAACGGCAGGATGAGGATCACGTCGACGCCCCGCATCAGGGTCGACCCCAGCCGCTTGGGGTAATAGCCGGCTATCACGCCCACAGTGGTACCGATCAGCAGGGCCACGGTGGCCGCCACCAGCCCCACCATCAGGGACACCCGAGACCCAAAGATGATCTCGGACAGGAGGTCGTGTCCGACGTCGTTGGTGCCCAGGGGATGCTCGGCGCTGGGGAACAGGAACGGCCGCGCGATCCGCTCGGTCGGGTCATACGGCGCCAGCCAGGGAGCGAACACCGCCGTCACCACCAAGGCGCCGACGATCACCAGTCCCGCCACCCCCAGGATGGTGGGGAGCCGGGAACGACGGCGTACCGCCCGCCTAATGGCCCGGTCTTCACCGCCGGTGGCCGTCATGATGTCCTGCTTCTGGGGTCGATGAGGGGATACAAGAGGTCGGCCGCCAAGTTTGCGACCAGTATCGCCGCCGTGAACACCAGGAACGCCGCCTGCATCACGGGATAGTCACGTCCCGCCACCGCCTCGAAGACCAGGCGGCCGAGTCCCGGGTAGGAGAACACCGTCTCGATGATCACCGTGCCTCCGAAGGCAAAGCCCAAGCGGATGGCGAGGACCGTTATCACCGGAGCGATGGTGTTGCGGGCCACATGCCCGAACAGTACCCGCCGCTCTCCGGCGCCTTTCGCCCGGGCGGTGCGGATGTAGTCCTCTCCCAGGGTTTCCAGCATCGAATAGCGCATTGTCATGTAGACACCCGGAGTGCCCACGATCGACAGGGCGGTCACCGGCAGGATGGCGTGGCTGATGATGTCCCACACATGCGCCCAGCCCTCCAAGTCCGATGCAGGGGTCACCGCCCCGAAGGACGGTAGGAGACCCCATTGGACGGCGAAGAGGGAGACCAGGACCATGCCCAGCCAGAACGAGGGCAACGACTCGATCGAGATCATCCCCGAGAGCATGCTCAGGTCGCCCTTGGTGCCTCTCCGCCAGGCCGAGAGAGCGCCCAGCAACACACCCACGACCGCCGAAACCACCAGCGACAGGCCGGTGATCAGGAGCGTCCAGGGAAGCCTCTCCAGGATCATGTCGACGATGGGACGGCTGGACCGGAACGAGAACCCGAAGTCGCCGGTGAAGATGTCACCCCAATAACGCAGGTACTGCACCCACATGGGAGCGTCCAGGCCGACCCGGGCGACGATCTCGGCCCGTTGCTCCGGCGCCAGCATGCCGACATCCACTCCGGCGATCAGGGCGAGCGGATTGCCCGGCATCAGGCGGGGCAGCAGGAAGTTGAGCGTGACCGCCACTACCACGACCACCCCGTACTGGGCCACCCGGCGGAGGTCGATGCGCCTCGTCAAGGCTTCCACCTGTTCCGAACCGCGGCCTTCCCCGAACCCCGGGGCGGCCTGGTCAACCCACTGTGGGGTGGTAGCCCGACACGCGACGTGTCATCGGGCGGCGGGCTACCACCAGCCGTCATTGTTCGGTTGTCCTCCTACGGCCGCGCGGAGGGCGGGAGCAGCGACAGCTTGCTCACGATGCCCTGGCCGGCGATGAACTCCCAATCGGCGTAGACGCTCGAGTCGTAGACGTACGCACCATCCGGATAGAGCAGCAGCACGAAGGGCAGGTCTTCGGCGATTATCTCCTGCATACGGCCCAGGATCGCCTTCCGCTCCGCCGGATCGGGCTCCACGGCCAGCGCCTCGGAGAGTTCGTCCATCTCGGCGTTGCCGTAGCCGGTCAGGTTGAGGAATCCTCTGTCCAGCGAACTGTGGACCAACCAGGGAAGCCGCAGCGGGTCGGCCTGCACGGGAGGCGACCATCCCCACATGGCGATCTGGTAGTTGCGGCCGTTGTTCACGTCGAAACCGGGCCACACGGCGTTCTCCCAGACTGCGGTGTCGACCGGCAACACCTCGGTCTTTATGCCGATGGCGGCCAGCATCTCGACCGTCAACTCGGCGATCCGCAGACGCAGCGAGTCGGAGGCGTTGGTGATGATCTCGAAGGACATGGGCTGTCCGTCGAACTCGCGGACGCCGTCGCCGTCGCTGTCGGCGTAACCGGCGCCGTCCAGCAGGGCGTTGGCCGCGGCCGGGTCGTACACGTCGACTTCGATCCCGGGGTTGTAGACCGAGTGCCCCGGATGGATCCAGCCGGGGCTCCCCACCGTGGCCGCTCCGAGATACACGGTGTCGACGATGTCCTGGCGGTCCATGGCCATGTTGATGGCCTGGCGGACCGCAACATCGTCGAACGGACGGAGCGATGCGTCGTAGTTGATCATCTGGGTGGCGAACTCGGGTCCGAGGATGACGTCCAGGGGATCCTGGGCGTCCAGCAGATCGATCTGCTCCGGAGGTATCCGCTCGAAGATCACGTCCACTTCCCCGGTCCGGATGGCCGCCTGGGCTCCGGCGTCGTCGGCGAAGATGATCAGCACCAGTTCGTCGACCGCCGGGGCGCCCCGGAAATAGTTGGGATTGGCCGCGAAGCGGTAGCTCTGGTCCGGCGCGATTTCGGTCAGAATGTACGGACCGGAACCGATGTTGGTACCGCCGAAATCGTGCTCCGACGGAATATCCACCGACTCCCAAATGTGGCGGGGGATGATGGGAGCGTCGGCCAGCGCCACGACGTCGAATCCGGGGTTGGCACTCTCGAGAACGAAGGTGACGCTGTAGTCATCGTGAACTACCACGTCCGCCACTCCCCTGAAGTCGCGTGCGAAGCGGCTCGCCTCGGGGTTGGTGGTATAGAACTCGACGCTGAAGGCCACGTCGTCGGAGGTCAGGGGCTCACCGTCGTGGAAGGTCACGCCCTCCACCAGGGTCACCGACCACTCGGTGAGGTCGTCGCTGACGCTGACGCTCGAGGCCAGCCAGGGCTGGGGGACCCCGGCGGCGTCAAGCTGCATCAAGGAGTCGTACTGGAGCATCAGGATGTTCCATCCGGGGAAGCCGCTGATGTAGGTGTAGGGGTTGAGGGTTCCCTCGTCCCCGGTGATCGCAGCCCTGACCGTGACCGGTTCCGGCGGTGGGGGCGGCGCCGCGGTGGTGGTTGTGGTCTCCGGCTCCGGCTCGTCCTCATCGTCGGCCGGCGCCGGTGCGGGCTCGTCCGGTTCGTCGGCCGGCTCCGGCGCGGCCGTGGTGGCCGGCGCGGCCGTGGTGGCTACCGGCTCCTCCTCGGCCTCGTCATCGCCGCATCCGACGACCACCAGCGCGAGCGCAACCAGAAGGACTGCCCACTTGAATCTCTTCACTCTCGTCATTTTTCGTTTCCCCTTTCTCTTCCCCGCCAGCGATTTGGAGGGGTTCTTCTTACCGATGGATGGAATTCCTTAGCTGAAAACAGCCTACCCGGGATTTGGCTACCGGGATCAGCCGTGGCCATCAACAATCTGGGTGAATGCTACCCCCTGCTCCCTTTTGGCCCTGGTGAGACCCCGGACGGTGCGGCGGGCGGATTGACCAGGTGACAGGAGACCCAGCGCCCGGGAGTCACTTCTTCCAGCGCCGGCTTGACCAACGAGCACAGCCCTTCGACGGCCACCGGGCAACGTGTGTGGAAACGGCACCCGGACGGAGGATCCGCCGGGCTGGGCACGTCCCCGACCAGCCTGGTCCGCTGAGTAGTGTCGTAATCGGGCTCGGGAACCGGCACCGCCTCCAGGAGCGCCTTGGTGTAGGGGTGAAGAGGGTCCTCGTATAGCTGGTCCCGGGGCGCCTTCTCCACGATTTCGCCGAGGTACATGACCCCTACGTCGTGCGAGACGTGGCGCACCACCGCCAGGTCGTGGGCTATGAAGACCATCGACATCCCGGTCCGCGCCTGCAGATCGGCCAGCAGGTTGATCACCTGGGCCTGCACCGAGACGTCCAGGGATGACACGGGCTCGTCGCACACCACCACCTCGGGATCGGCAGCCAGGGCGCGGGCGACGGCGATCCGCTGGCGCTGGCCGCCGCTGAACTCATGCGGATAGCGGGTACCCGCGTCGGGAGGCAGCCCCACCTGGACGAGCAGTTCGGTCACCCGGTCGCGGATGGCGTCGGCGTCCGCAAGCCGGTGGATCCGGAGGGGCTCTGCGATCACGTCCGACACCCGCATGCCCGGGTTCATGGCCGAGAAGGGGTCCTGGAAGATCATCTGGACCACCTTCCTGTGCCTGCCGCTCCGGTGGTTGATCGGCTCCCCGTTGATCTCGATCGTTCCCCCTGTGGGCCGCACCAGCGCCACCATCGCCCGGCCCAGGGTGGTCTTCCCGCACCCGCTCTCGCCCACGATCCCCAAGGTCTTGCCCCGCACCACGTCGAGGGACACGCCGTCCACCGCCCGGATGGCCCTCTTGCGGGACTCGCGCATGCCGCGGATAATCGGGAAGTGGACCTGGAGGTCCCGGATCGAGACGACCACGTCGCCGGGTTGTTGGTCGGCGTCCTGGTGACCGGCTTCGGTCCCCTCCGGCCAGAGCGAGGACGCTGGTCCCATCTGGTGATGATGAATACAGGCCGAGCGGTGCCCTTCGCTCCCCACCGCCTCCAGTTCCGGGAGAGCGTCCTGGCAGCCCTCACCGGCCAGCGGGCACCGGTCGTCGAACGGACAGGCCGCCAACTCGCTGACCACCCGGACGGGCGCCCCCGGAATCTCCGCCAGGCGGGTGGTGACCGACCGGTCCAGCCGGGGTATGGATCGGAGCAACCCGGACGTGTAGGGATGGCGGGTGGCTCGGTAGAGGTCGGACGCCTGGCCGGTTTCGAGTATTCGCCCTGCGTACATCACCGCGACCCGGTCGGCTATCTCGGCCACCACCCCCAGGTCATGGGTGATCCACACAACTGCCAGGCGGTACTCGGCCTGCAGTTCGCGGACCAGGTCCACGATCTGTGCCTGGACGGTCACGTCGAGGGCCGTGGTCGGTTCGTCGGCGATGAGCAGCTTCGGGTCGCACGCCAAGGCCATGGCGATCATGGCCCGCTGGCGCATGCCTCCCGAGAACTCGTGCGGGTAGTCGTCAACCCTGGTGGCGGCCGACGGTATCCCGACCCGGTCCAGAAGACGGACGGCCTGCCGCCTGGCCTCCGAGCGGGTGACGCCCCGGTGGATCCGCAGGCTCTCTCCGATCTGCCGGCCGACCCGGTGGACCGGGTTCAGCGACGACATGGGCTCTTGGAAAACCATGGCCACGTCTCGACCGCGGAACCTTCTCAGGAGCCGCCCGGGCATGCCCAGAACTTCCCGGCCCTCCAGGCGGATGGAACCGGACACCACCGCCGGCGGGGAGGGAAGAAGGCCCATCACCGACAGCATCGAGACGCTCTTGCCCGACCCGGACTCACCCACCAGGGCAAAAGTCTCGCTCGGCGCCACGCTGAGGCTCACCCCGCTGACCGCGCGGACTGTCTCGGAGGGCAACTCGAAGCGCACCGCCAGGTTCTCGATGTCCAGCAGGTTCCCACAGCCGGCCGCGCCGTCCTTCCGGGACCCGTGCCCGGCCAACGCAGTCCCGGCGGTCATCTCACGTCCCTCCCCCGGGCGACGGCCTATGGACGCTTCCATGCCGACTCATAGACACGAAGATACACCGGCATGCGGGGCCGCCCACCGCTACGACACCCTTTGGCATGGCGTTCAGAGCGGGAATACGAGAGGAACGAGCGCCACCACGATCCCCAGGACCACGACGGTCAGCGGAGTCCCGACCCGGACGTAGTCGATCGAGCGGTAACCCCCGGCGCCCATCACCAGGAGGTTGGCCTTGTGGCTGAAGGGAGTCATGAAGGCCGCCGACGCGGCCAGGCTCACTCCCATCATCACCGCGTAGGGGTTCATACCAAGCTGCGCGGCAGTCTCCAGCGCCACCGGCGCCAGCAGGACCACCGAGGGAGCGCCGTCGAGCGCCTGGCTGAGAAGACTGGCCAGCACAACCAGGGCGATGAGGATCGCGTAGTTTCCCAGCGGGCCGAGGAGGTCTATGACCCCGTCCACCATCAGGCCGGCGGCGCCGGTTCTCTCCATGGCGAAACCCACCGGGAGGACCGCCGCCACCAAGAAGATCGTCCGCCATTCGATGGCCCGGTAGGCCTCCTCCATCGTGACCGTGCGGAACAACAGCACCAGGCTGGCGGAGATGAAGGCCGCCACATGGATCGGCTGGACGCCGAACACCACCAGGCCGACCATCAGCAACAGCGCTCCAAGAGCCAACGGCGCCTTGGTGTGTCTTCGCGGACGGAGGCCCTCGGGAGACAGGACCACGAAGTCGGGATTGGTCCCGAGCAGGCGGATCCGCTCCCAGGGACCCTGGACCAAGAGAGCGTCGCCGAGTTGGAAACGGAGGTCCGCCAGACCGGTGCGGATCGTCCTCCCGTCTCGCCAGATGGCCAGCAACTGCAGGCCGTATCGATTGCGGAACTCCAAGTCGCGCACCGTCTTTCGCACCGCGGCCGATCGTGGGGCAAGCGCCACCTCGACAATCCCATAGTCCTCGGACTGCAGTTCGGCGACATCCACCTGCAGGTCCACACTGATGTCGCCGATCCTCACCAGATGCTCCACCCGCGCAGTGTCGCAGGCAACCAGCAACCCGTCGCCCTCCTGTATCACGTCGTCGGAAGATGCGACCATGCGGATCACTCCGTTGTGGACGATGGCGCCCACGGTGACCCCGAACAACTCGCTCAGACGGCTGTCCTTCACCGTGGTACCCACCAGGGACGACCCGGAGGGGACCCTCATCACCGAGAGGTGATCCTCAATGGACTTCAACGCCGCCAGCCCCAGGTTGGTCACCCTGAAGTCCCGATCGCCCTGCATCCTTTGCAACTCGGTCCGGGTGCCCAGCCCGATAATCCGGTCCCCCGCCTCCAACACCTCCGATCCGAGTCCTCCCCGGATGGTCCTGCCCCGGCGATCGATCCCCACGATCACCACCCGGTAGCGTTGCCGGAACTCGGCTTCATTGGGCGTCTTCCCCACCAAATCGGAGGACTCGAGAACCTCGGCCCTGATCGCCGAAAACCCCCTGATGCGCGGGATCTCCCGGGTGGTGGTGCGTTGGAGTTCCATCCCGCCCAGCCGCATGATGTCCTCGAGGTCGGGCAGGCGTCCCTCCACCAGGAGCACGTCCCCGCTCCTAAGCAGCGTGTCGGCCTCGGGAACCAGCTTCTTGGACCCGGGCCGGTGAATGGAGACCACCTGGATGCCCAGTGCGCCCGACAGGTTGGCCTGCGCCAGCGTGACATTGTCGAGCGGCGACCGGTTCGGGATCCTGATCGTGAACAGCCGCTCCTCCAGATGATAGATGTGGGTCAGATCGGCCGAATCGACCGCTCCCGGGCCGGCGAGACGATCGCGCAGGAGTTTTCTCCCCAGCGTGATCATGAACAGGACTCCCCCGCCCAGCAGCAGTCCACCCACGGGCGTGAAGTCGAAGAGGCCGAACGGATCGAGCCCGCGCTCGGCCAGGATCGAGGCCGCCACGATGTTGGGCGGGGTCCCGACCATGGTGGTGGTGCCGCCCAGGATGGACCCGAAAGCCAGAGGCATCATCAGACGGGACGGCGACAGGCCGGCCCGCCTGGCGATGGCCGCCACCGCCGGCATCAGGACGGCCGTGGCCGCGATGTTGTTCATGAACGCCGACAGGATGCCCGCCACCAGCATCAGGGTGATCACCAGCGGTATCTCCCTGCTGCCCACGAGCTTGTAGATCCTCGACGCCACAATGTCGGCCACACCCGTGTACAGGAGGGAGGCACTGATGATGAAGATCGCCAGCATGGTGATGACCGCCGGAGAGGCGAAACCGCTGAACGCCTCGGTGGGACCCACGTACCCTCCCAGGATCAACACCGCCAGGCCCAGGAAGGCGGTCAGATCGACCGGCAGCCTGGCCGTCAGGAACAGGTAGGCCATAGCCACCAACAGCAGGATCAGGAAGGCGATCTGCCAGGTCATCCGGCCACCTTACGAGCTGGCATCACCCATGGGAAACCGGTGGCGGGTACCCGACCGTCCCCGATTCCGGATGCCCCGCACCTCCGGTCACTACCTTGGCTAGAAGGCCCAGAACTGGGGGATGAAGATCACCGACAATATCCAGAACAGGATACTTAGCGGCACGCCGGTGCGTAAAAAGTCGGTGTACTTGTATCCCCCGGGGTTGTAGATCATGGTGTTGGTCTGGTAACCGACCGGCGTCGAGAACCCGGTGGAGGCGGCGAAGGTGATCGCCATCAAGAACGGGCGGGGATCGACCCCGATCTGTTCAGCGGTCGAGATGGCGATGGGCGCCAGCAGCACCGCGGCCGCCGCGTTGGTCATGGTGTCGGTCATGACGGAGGTCATCAGATAGATCACGGCCAGCACCGCCACCGGTCCCATGTCCCCCACCACTTCCACCGCCCGCTCGGCCAGCGCACCGGCCGCGCCGCTCTTCTGCATGGCCAACCCCAGGGGAAGGATCCCGGCCAGCAGGAAGATGACCTGCCAGTTGACGGCGTTGTAGGCCTCCTCCAGGCGGAGCACCCGGGTGACCAGCATCGCCACGCAGCCCAACAGGGCGGTGACCAGGATCGGGAAAACGTTGAACGCCGCCAGGCCCACCACCGCCACGATGATCCCGATGGCCAGGGGGGCCTTGCGGCGAAGGACCGAGCCCGGCACCTCGTTGAGGACGATGAAGTCGTTGCTGCGCCGAAGGGTGGTTATCTCCCCTTCGTGGGCCTGGACCAACAGGACGTCACCCATGCTGAGGGTGATCGAACTGAGCTTGTCGTTGATGGTCTCCCCCCGCCGCTGCATGGCCAGCACCAGGGCCTTGTAGCGGTTGCGGAAGTCCGCCTCCTTCAGCGTGTGGCCGATCAGGGGAGAGCCGGGCGCCACCAGGGCCTGGACGAGGCGCAGGTCCTCGGTTTGCAGGGTCTCGTCGCGGAGTTTGAAGTCGACGTTCAGTTCCATCCCCATCGATCCCTGCAGGCGCATCAGGTCGGCGATCGATCCGTGCACCAGCAACACGTCGTCCGGTTTGAGAGTCTGCCGCAGGGGCGCCCAACCGGCTTCGCCTCCCTCCAGCACCCGCAGGACGGTCACGTCATGATCCACCCCGAGCCTGCTCTCGATCACCGACTTGCCCACCAGGGGAGACCTCTGGCGGACCCTCAACTCGGTGACGTACTCGCCCAGGTGATAGGTGGAAGCCAACTCCCTCTGCTGGCGGTCGGGCAGCAGCCACCGTCCGAACACCAGGAAGAAGGCGACCCCGGCTGCGAAGAGGATCAATCCCATCCGGCTGAACTCGAACATGCTGAAAGGGCCGTAACCGGCCTGATCGGAGATGGAACTCACCAGGAGGTTGGTGGAGGTTCCGATCAGAGTGCACACCCCGCCGAACTGGGAGGCATAGGAGAGTGGGATCAGCAGCTTGGACGCCGAGATCCTCCGTCGGTTGGCGAGGATCGTCACAAGAGGGATGAAGACGGCGACGGCGGCGGTGTTGTTGACGAATGCCGACATGACCGTGATGGTGGCCATTATCACGACCAGAGCTGAGTAGTGGCTTCGCCCGTAACGCACCATGAGCCGTCCCACCGCGGCGGTGGCGCCGGTTTTTTGCAGGCCGGCGCTCAGGATGAACATCGCCGCCACGGTGAGCGTGGCGGGGTTGCTGAATCCGGAGAATCCTTCCTCGGGAGTCACCAGCCCGAAGATCAGCAACGCGCCCAGCCCGATCATCGCCACCAGATCGAGCGGATATTTCTCCGAAACGAATAGCGCTACCGTGCCGACCAGAATCGCCAGCACCAAGATGGCTTCGCCAGTCATGGTCCTGCGCTCATCCTTTTGAGCCTCCCAGCTTGGGAACATCAGAATAACCGACCGGATGGACGGAAACCGACATTTGTCACCCTCATAGGGTCGGCGCCCATCGAGTCTTGACCCGGAAAATCCCCAGATAAGAACCCTCCGCGGGGTTTCGTGTCCCCGGGTAGGCTTATCCTTTGGTTCAGGCCCTGCGCCCGTAGCTCAATTTGGACAGAGCGTCTGACTACGGATCAGAAGGTTGGGGGTTCGAGTCCCTCCGGGCGTGCTGGAGATAGCACGAGGCGGCCGCGGCCGCCCAACTTCAAGGAGCGACATCGATGAAGCACCCCCACGGCACTTTCTGCTGGATGGACATCTACCTTCCCGATCCCGAGCGGGGCAAGACCTTCTACAACGGCATGTTCGGTTGGGAGTGGACCGATGTTCCCATGGGCGACACCGGGATGACCTACACCATGTTCAACCTGGACGGAAAGACCGTGGGCGCCATGGGACCATCGATGCCGGGCATGTTCCCCGAGGGGGTGCCGCCTCTCTGGTTCTCCTACATCGCCACCGCCGACATGGAGGCCACCGCCGAGGTCGCCCGGTCCCTGGGCGCCACCTTCCGCATGGGGCCCGCCGACGTGGGGAACGGAAAGGTCGCCCTCCTGGAGGAACCGGGCGGAGGAGCGGCGTTCTTCCTCTGGCAGGCACTGGAGTCCGGCCCCGCCGAGGTGAAGAACACCCCCGGCGCGCTGGTGTGGAACGAGTTGTACACCAGGGACCTGGAAGCCACCCAGCGCTTCTACAGCGGGCTGTTCGGGTGGGAGTGGAGCAGCATGCCCATGCTCCAGGGTGGCGAATACCACCTGGCCAACGTCGGGGAGATGCCGACCGCCGGGGTAATAGTCATGGACGATAACTGGGGAGAGATCCCTCCCCACTGGATGGTCTACATCCAGGTAGCCGACGCCGACGAGGCAGCCGCCCGCGTGGAGAGCCTGGGAGGCGACGTCTGCGTCCCGGTAACGGAGATAGCGGTGGGCCGCTTCGCAGTCGTCAACGACGACCAGAAGGGGACCTTCACCATCTTCGAGCCCGCCGAGCACTAGGGACCCCGGTAGGGACGGAAATCCTTCAACCGCCAGGAATTCCAGCGAGAGCGCGAAAAACTTAGTTACGTGGGGGTTGACTTCCTCGTATCCCGGTCACACCCTGTATTAACTACAACACAGCCTCCGGCCGGACCAGAGCTCTCCGGCTGAGGACGTTAGGGATCCGAGAATCCGCACCTATCACCGCCCCGCGGATTTTCGCGACCCGAGATGGCTCGGTGGTGGTGGGGGATGGGCCCGGAGGGCAGAAAAACCAGTCCCGGTTTCGCGAGATAGTGCCCGTTTTCGCGAAAAAGGGGAGACCCGTCACCCGGATTTGATCCTCCCCAGGGCCGCCTGGGCGGCGTGGTAGCCGCACATGCCGTGGACACCCGCTCCCGGGGGAGTGGAGGACGAACAGAGAAAGATCCCGTCCACTCCCGTCCCGTAGGGTGACCGTCCCCGGAAGGGCCCCCGCAGCAACCGGCGCACGCCCATCACCCCGCCGCCGATGTCTCCCCCCACGTAATTGGGGTTGTAGCTCTCCCACTCCGAGGCCGCGACGGTGTGACAGGCCAGGACGGTCTCGGAGAACCCCGGAGCATGCCGCTCGATCTCAGCCTCCACCGCCTCCCGCATGTCGACCGGGCTCCCGGAAGGCACGTGAGTGTAAGCCCACAGGGTCTGTCCTCCCCCCGGGGTGCGGGAGGGATCGAACCGGGAAGGTTGAGCAGCAATCACGAAGGGCCGGTCGGGAGCGTGGCCGCGCCACACCATCCGCTCGGCCGAGGCGATCTGCCGATGGTCGCCTCCCAGGTGGAGCACCCCGGCCATCGCCATCCGGGCATCCCTCCACGGCACCGGTCGGGACAGCGCCCAGTCCAGCTTGAAGACCCCCGGGCCGTGGCGGAATCCTCTTCCAACCCCAGCCGTACGGGCAGACCCTTCCTCTCCGAACATGCCTGTGAGCGCCCCGGGCGCCACGTCCGCCAGCACCACCCTGGAGGGGGGAAGCTGAGCCAGGTCGGTGATCCGGCGCCCGGTCTCGATCTCACCTCCCATGTCGGTGAAGTGAGACGCCAGGGCATCCACCAAAGCCTGGGAGCCTCCCGCCACGAAGGGCCATCCGTACCGGTGCCCGGCCGCCAGGAGAAGCCATCCCACCCCGGCGGTGAACAACCTTCCGAGCGGCATCATCGAGTGAGCCGCACAGCCCGCCAGCAGGGAACGGGCCGCCGGGCCCTTGAACCTCCCCATTTCCCAGGAGGCCGGACGGACAAAGGACGCCAGTTTCAGCATCCCCAGCGGATCGGACGCCGATCCCAGCGCCGGCCCCAGGAAACGGTCTTCGATCCCGGGCCACGCCCGGTCGATGCCTTCGATTCTCCGCCGGTAGCGGACCCCATCGGCGCCCAGGCCCTCGGAGGTCTCCTCGACCGAACGGCCGAGCACCACCACCTCGCCGTCGTCGAGCGGATGGGCCAGGGCTGTGGGCGGATGGACCCAACGCAACCCGTACTTCGCCAGGGGAAGACGGCGAAAGACGGGCGATCCCCGCCCCAGGGGGTGGGCCGTGGCGCACACGTCGTGGCGGAACCCCCCGAGAGTCAGTTCCGCCGTGCGGGAACCGCCGCCGATGCTCTCCGAAGCCTCCACCACCAATGTGGAACATCCCGCCTCCGCCAGGACGACCGCCGCGGTCAGGCCGTTGGGACCCGCTCCGACCACCACCGCATCGTAGACCATTCGGGTTTTCACGATACCCCCAGAGCGCCCCCGCCCCGACCTGCGGACCGGCCAGGGCCGAAGAGGTCCGGAGGAAAGAGAGCCTCCCTCAGTGGGAGGTGTCCGTCACTGCCAGGGGGATCCGGAGCACAAAGGTGGATCCCTCTCCCAGGAGGCTCTCCACCGTCACCTTCCCCCCGTGCCGCTCGGCGACATGCTTGACCAACGCCAGACCCAAACCGGTGCCCCCCGTTCCCCGGGAGCGAGCCACGTCCACCCGGTAGAACCTCTCGAATATCCGTCCCAGGTCCCTGCCGGGGATCCCCACTCCCGTGTCGGTGACCGTCACGGCCGCCTCGCCGTTGCGCCGATCGAGGGTGACCGCGATCCTCCCGCCCTCCTCGGTGTACCGGAGCGCGTTGTCGCACAGGTTCCGGATGGCCAGGCCGAGTTCGGCCGACGACCCCCTCACTGCCGCGGCGGTGGTCTCCACCGAGAATGCGATGTCCTTCTGGCGGGCGGAGGTGACAAACGGCTTCACCTCCGAGATCACCACCTCTTCCAGGTCGAAGTCATCGGCGGTGGGGTCCTGTGCCTCCAGGCGGGAGAGATCCAGCAGGTCCGAGATCAGCCGTGACAGGCGCAAGGCCGCCGACAGGACCCGGTCGGCGAACATCCGGCTCGACACCGGATCGTTCTCCAGGGCCATTTGCAGAGCCTCGGCCGAGGCGAGAACCGAGGCCACCGGGGTCTTCAGTTCGTGGGAGGCGTCGGTGACGAAGTCCCGCCGCATGGTCTCCACCCGCCTGCTCTCGGTGAGATCCAGAACGATCAACAGCACCCGCCCTTCGGCGTCGATCGTGAAGGCCCTCACGGCCAGGGTGCGTTCCGGATAGCCGCGGTGCAGGATCTCCTCATAGAACTGATCGCTGCCCCGCGCCCGGGTCACCATTCCCCTGATCTGTCGGAGCGCCAGACGGCCCGACGGGTCTTCCACGGTGCCCAGCATCTGGCGGCAGGCCGAGTTCGAATAGGCCACCTGGTCGTCGGCTTCCACCAGCAGGACACCTCCGGGCAGTGCTTCGAGCACCACCTCCAGGAGACTCCGTTCTCTCCGGAGGGCGTCCTCGGTGTCCCGGAAGTGGCGTCCGGCCCTCCGGAGAGAGTCCGCCAGGCGGTCCACCTCTTCGATGCCCGTGGGCCGCGGCCGGGGTTCGGCGTCCCTACCCAACAGGTCCTCCGCCGCCTGGCCCAATCCCACCAGGGTGTTGCGCAGCCGGAACAGGACCATGCCGTAGGCTCCGAGACCCAGGATCCCCGAGATCAGACCGGCCAGCCAGGGCGGCGTTCCCAGGGCGGCGTTCAGCACCGCTCCCAGGACGGCCGCCATGCCGGCGACGACCGCCAGGTTGACGATCAGGCGCCGTATCAGGGAGTGTTGTGAGCGTCCGTCAGGACGCATCGACGAACTTGTAGCCGAGGCCCCGAACAGTCACCAGGTAGCGGGGCTTGGAGTAATCCTCCTCGATCTTGTGCCGGAGTCGCTTGACATGGACGTCCAGGGTTCTGGAGTCTCCATAGAAGGAGGAGCCCCAGACCTCGCTCAGCAGTGTCTCCCGGGTCACCAACCGGCCCTGGCGACGCATGAGCGTCTCCAAGAGGTCGAATTCCTTGGGTCGCAGGGTGACCGCCTCTCCCCGGACCCTGGTCTCGTGGGCGTCCACGTCCAACTCCACCGGCCCGCCCCGGAGCACCTCGTTGGTTTCCGACATCTGCCCGGTGCGGGCCGCCCGCCGGATGTGGGAGCGGACCCGGGCGATCAACTCCCGCATGGAGAAGGGCTTGGTCACGTAGTCGTCGGCGCCCAACTCCAGGCCGGCGACCTTGTCGGACTCGGCGTCGCGGGCGGAAAGCACGATGATGGGCACGTCGGAGAAGGACCGGATCTCCCGGCAGATGTCCAGGCCGGAGCCGCCGGGAAGCATCACGTCCAAGAGGACCAGCGAGGGGGGGCGAGTGCGCACCCGCGACAGCGCCTCGGAGAAGGTGTAGGCCGCCTCCACCACCATTCCCTCGGTTTCCAGCGCATAGGAGATCGACTCGGAGATGGCAGGCTCGTCCTCCACGACCAGCACCCGATGGGTCGCCTCGGGGACCCGGGACATTATCCGGTGTACCGGGTGAATTCGTGGTGATCTCCGGTCATCAGGAAGGCCACCTGCTCGCCGATGTCCACCGCCTGGTCGCCGACCCTCTCCAGCGCCCGGGAGACCAGCACCATGCGGGTGGCCCACTCCAGGAGCGGCTGGTCGTGCCCGCATTCCACCACATGCTTCCACATGCCGCGGTTGAGAACATCGACGGGAACGTCCATGGCCGGGAGCAAAAGGCACTCGTCGGCGTCCCGGCGTACGAAGCAGTCGATGGAGGTGCGGATCATCGGCTTCACCAAGTCGCCCATCTCCACCAGCTTGGCCAGGATGGTCTCCTCACGGGGCAGTCCGGCGGTGGCCCGCGCTATGCGAGCGATATTCACCGCCTGATCGCCCATGCGCTCCAGGGTGTTGTTGAGTTCCAGGATGGCGGCCATCATTCTCAGGTCTCGGCCCATGGGCTGTTGGCGGGCCATGATCTGCATCCATCTGCTCCGGATGTCCATGTAGAGTTCGTCGACCTTGTCGTCGGAGGAGATCACCTCGGTGACCAGGGAATTGTCGGACGTCACAAGCGACCTCACCGCCATGCCCACCATCTTCTCCACCCGGTCGGCCATGTCCATGGTGGTCTCCTCGAGGCTGTTCAGGGCGGCGTGGAACTCAGGGCGCTGGTCGGTGGTCATCCGAACCTCCCGGTGATGTAGTCCTCGGTCTCCTTCAGGGAAGGAGCGGTGAACACCTGATCGGTGGCGTCGTACTCCACCAATCGGCCGGTGCGTTGGCCCTCCTCCCCCACGTCCACCGAGAAGAACGCCGTTCGATCGCTCACCCGGGCGGCCTGCTGCATGTTGTGGGTGACCACCACGATGGTGTATTGCTCCTTCAATTCCCTCATAAGACTCTCTATACGGTAAGTGGCGATGGGGTCCAACGCCGAGCAGGGCTCGTCCATGAGAACCACATCCGGGCTGGTGGCGATCGCCCGGGCGATGCACAGTCTCTGCTGCTGGCCTCCGCTCAGGTCAAGTGCGGAGCCATCCAGTTTGTCCTTGACCTCGTCCCACAGGGCGGCCCGACGCAGGGACTCCTCGACCAGGTCGTCCAGGTTGCCCTTCCATCCGGCCACCTTCGGGCCGAACACGATGTTCTCGTACACGGACTTGGGGAAGGGATTCGGCTTCTGGAACACCATCCCGATCCGTCGGCGAACCTCGACGGCGTCAACTGCCGGCCCGTAAAGATCGATCCCGTGATAGAGAACCCTGCCCTCCACCCGCGCTCCGTCGATCAGGTCGTTCATCCTGTTGAAACAGCGAAGAACGGTGGACTTGCCGCAACCTGACGGGCCGATCAACGCGGTTATCTCGTTGCGATGAATGTCGAGGTCAGTATCCGCCACGGCGTGAAAGTCCCGGTAATAGACATTCAAACCCTTGATGTCGAAGATGACGGGAGCCGTCTCTGGCGAGGCGGGGGAAGGCGAAGCCGCACCGGTGGAGACCGCTCTGCCTACCACGACGGGACCCGATTCAAGGCGAATTGACACACTTTCTCCTTCAAGGTTCGGTTATTGGTTCTCACATCCGATTGCGCCGCTCCAACGCGTCCCTAGCCAGTATCGTCCCGGCGTTGACCACCAGCAGGATCACCAGCAGCGCCACGATGGCGGCCGCCGTCAAAGCGACATATTCCTGCTGGGGCTGGCGTGACCAGTTGTAGATGATGATAGGTAGCGCAGTGTATTTCTCTCCCAGGACGAGGTCGGTTATCGGCGTTCCCTCCGGCGCTGCGAAGAAGGTGGAGAGCACCGCGCCCGCCAGGAGCAACGGCGCAGACTCCCCGAAGGCGCGGGCCAGGGTCAGCACCGAACCGGTGAAGATCGCCGGGCTGGCCACGGGCAGCACATGGTGGCGGATGGTCTGCCAGGGTGTGGCGCCCACGCCGAAGGACGCCTCCCGTATGGCGAGAGGAACAGCCCGGAGCGCCTCCTGGGTGGTTATCACCATTATCGAGAGCACCAGCATCGAGAGGGTGAGCCCTCCGGCGATCAGCGTGCGACCGCTGACCTGTCCCACCATTCCCTCCAGGATGAGTTTCACGAAGACGCTCAGACCCAACAGGCCGTAGACGATCGAGGGGACCCCGGCCAGGTTCCGGATATTGGCCACCAGCAGCCGGGTGAGCCTGGTGTCGCGGGCATACTCCTCGAGGTATATGGCGGCGGCCACCCCCAGGGGGAAGGAGAGCACCACCACGATCACGGTCAGCATCACCGACCCGAAAATGCCCTGGATCATCCCCGTCTCCGCCGGCCGCGGCGAGAGGTCGTTGGTGATCACCGACCACCCCCGCTCCTGCCAGACGGGCATCGACTTGGCCACCACATCCCACAGGAGCACAACCAGGATGGCCAGCGACGCCAGGAGGGAGATCAAAAGCAGGAGAGCGACCAGTGGATTGATGATGTTGACCTTGCGGCCCTCCAGCGCACGGCGGATCATCTCCTGGGTGACGGGTGTGCCCATGGTGCGGGCGGTCACTCGTATTCCTCCACCATCCTCAGTACCTCTGGCGGAAACGACGCACCAGGCGCTCGCTCCCGATGTTGAGTACCAGGGTCATCAAAAACAGCAACAACCCCACGAAAAAGAGGCTCTGGAAGGCCGCCACCCCTCCTGCCACCTGGTCGGAGCCGATGGCCAGCGAAGCCATGGCGCCGGTCATGGTCTGGCCGCCGTTGAGGGGATTGAGTTGGAGGAGCGAGCCTCCGGTGGCGCCGGCGACGATGGCCACCACCATGGTCTCTCCAATTGCCCGGGACAGGCCCAGGATCAGAGCGGCGACGATCCCCGAGAGGGCCGCCGGGAACACCACTCGCATGGAGGTGTGCCACTTCTTGGCGCCCAAACCGTAGGAGGCCTCCCGAAGGTCTCTCGGCACGGCCTGCATGGCGTCCTCGGAGACCGACGACACGAGGGGAATTATCAGTATCCCCACCCCTATCCCAGCCGCCATCAGGTTGGACTGCTGGGTGGTGTCCCAGATGTTGCGGAGGATGTCGGGAGTGATGAAGCGGAGGGCGAAATACCCCAGAACCACACTGGGGATTCCCGCCAGGATCTCCAACACCGGCTTCAGAACCCGTCTCACCCCCGCTTTGGCGTACTCGCTCAGGTAGACCGCCGCGCCCAGGCCCAGGGGAGTGGCCACCGCCATGGCGATGATCGAGACCGCCAGGGTGTGCCAGATGATGGTTCGTAGGTCGAACCGGTCCCTGCGCGGGAACCAACCGTCGGCGATGAGGGCACCCAGGCCTTCGTCGATCTCCGCGGCGATACTCTGCAGGAAGGCCACCGCCTCCCCGACCAGGCTGAGCACGATGGCGATGCTCACCAGGATCGTGAAGACGGCGGCCGACAGGAAAAGCCAACGCACGTTGCGCTCCCGGCGCAACCGGCGCGGATCACCGGAGAGATCCAACGAGGCCGAGGTGTCGAGCATGTTCCTTCCTGCTTGCTTGGATCCGGTCCGAAACCCTATCCGGCGCCCGCCCAGGCGGCCTTGGTCGCGGAGACCTCGTCGTCGGGAAGGGTCACGTAGCCTGCTTCGGCGACCGAGGAGAGGCCGTCGCCCAGGTAGAAGTCCACGAACGGACCCAACGCCGGGTTATCGGTCATACGGCTCAACGAGACATAGATGAACAGAGGACGCGACAGCGGATATGACCCGTCGGCGATCGAATCGATCGAAGGAGTCACGCAACCGTCGCCACCGTCAACCTCGATCGCCTTCAACACCGAACTGTTCTCGGCAAAGAACGCAAAACCCACCCAACCGAAAGAAGTCGGGTTGGAACTGACGTTGTCCACGATCACATTGTCATTCGCAGAAGCCTGATAGTCGACGCGGGTCGGCTCATCCTGACCACGCTCCTCGGTGATGTCCTCCAACGCCAACTCCACGAAAGCGTCGAAGGTGCCCGACTCCTCACCGGGAGCGGTGATCACCAACGGAGCATCCGGATACGGAGCGCCCGAACCGCCCAAACCAGCCGCCGCCAACTCCGCAGCCAGGCCGTTGGCGTCCGACCAAGAACTGAAGCCCTCCGATTCAGCACCCGCCAGCGCATACAAGTCACCGGTGTCCAGACAACTCACAGCATCGTTCTCAGGAGAGGTCAAAACACTGATACCGTCGAAAGCCACCTTCAGCTCGACCCACTCGACACCCGCCTCGGCACAGGCCTCAGCCTCCGAGTCCTTGATGGGTCGGGAAGCATCCGAGATATCGGTCTCACCGGCGCAGAACCGCTGGAAACCATCACCGGTACCGGGACCCTCAACCGAGATCCCCACCCCAGGATTGGCCGAATTGAACTTCTCGGCCACCAGAGCCGTGATCGGCTCCACCGTCGAAGAACCGGACACCTCGATAGAACCCGACAGTCCCTCGGGCGCCGGAGCGTCGCCGTTGGCGGGCGCCGCGGTGGTTGCGGGAGCATCGCGGTCATCATCTCCCCCGCAGGCCGCTGCTAACAAAAGCAGGGCCGACAGCGCTGCTCCCCAGCGAAGAAGATGTCTGTTGGCAAAGTTCATCTGATATCTGAACTCCTGAACTCGAGAACACGTTCACGACCCGCGGGAGGGCAAGGCATCTCTCGGGCGCAGGTCCCACCCATATGCGCTCACGCTAAGAGAGCCGAATGAACACAGATCCAGGTTTATGCGAACGGAATGTGAATTCTTGGGGTTAGTTCCCGTCGGCTCTCAGAACCGGGCCTGAGCCCTGGCTTCGGCCAGGTCCTGCAGCTCGACGTGGGTGCTCAGACCCTGCCGGTCCGCCACCTTGGTCCACTTCCCGTCCGGCCCCAGTTCCCAGGAGAGAGTGTCGTCGGCCATCAGCACCTCGAAGATCTCGTCGATGCGGAACTGCAGATCGGGATCTTCGATGGGCGCCATGGCCTCGACCCGGTGGTCGAGGTTGCGTTGCATCAGGTCGGCGGACCCCATGTAGTAGACCCGGTTCTCCCGGCCGCCGAACCGGTAGACCCGCGAGTGCTCCAGGTACCTGCCGACCAGGGACCGCACCCTTATGTTCTCCGACAACCCCTCCACGCCGGGCACCAGACAGCAAATGCCCCGGACCACCAGGTCGATCTTCGCCCCGGCCGCCGAGGCGGCGTACAGGGCCTCGATCATCGCCGGATCCACCAGGGAGTTCATCTTCATGGTTATCAGGCCCCCCGGGTGAGCCTGTTCGGCTATCAGGTTCAGGATGCGAGGGCGGGTGAAGATCGGCGAGACCAGGAGCTTCTGGTACACCGAGTGGCGGCTGTATCCGGTCAGGTAGTTGAACAAAAAGCTCAGGTCGGCGCCCACCGCCTCGTCACAGGTGAACAACCCCAGGTCCTCGTAGATGCGGGCGGTCTGTTCGTTGTAGTTGCCGGTCCCGATGTGGGAGTAACGGCGGATCTCGTCTCCCTCCCGCCTCACCACCAGGGCGATCTTGGTGTGGGTCTTGAGGCCCACCACCCCGTAGACGACATGCACGCCCACGTCTTCGAGCCTCTGAGCCCAGGTGATGTTGGCGTCCTCGTCGAATCGGGCCTTCAACTCCACCAGCACTACGACCTGCTTCCCCCGGGTTGCCGCCTCCATGAGAGCGTTCATGATCACGCTGTCGCTGGCGGTCCGATACAGAGTTTGCTTGATGGCCAGCACGTTGGGATCCGCGGCAGCCTGAACTATGAACTCCTCCACGGAGGAGGCGAACGAGTCGTACGGGTGGTGCACCAAGATGTCCCCCTCGCGGATCACCTCGAAGATGTCCATGTGGTCACTGATGCGCGCCGCCAACCGGGGGTGGGGCACCCATGTCCAGGGGCGGTACTTCAACTCCGGCCGGGGAAGGGAGGCCATGAACATCAGATCGGCCGTGTTCAGCACCCCGTCCATGACGTACACATCCGATTCGGATATCTGCAATTCCCTGATGAGCATGTCGAGCGCCTCGCTGCTCATCGTTCCGGTCACCTCCAGGCGGATCGCCCGGCCGAACCGCCTCCGGGTCAACTCCGACTCGACCGCCGACAGGAGGTCGCCGCCCGCGTCCTCCTCCAACTCGAAGTCAGCGTTGCGGGTGACGCGGAAGAGGTGGTAGTCAAGAATGCGCATCCCGGGGAAGAGCTCGTCAAGATTGGCGGCGACCAACTCATCGAGCGGGACAAACCACCCGGTGTCGGGCAGGGGCACGAAGGCGGGAAGGATCGGGGGAATCTTGACCCGGGCGAATCTCACCGCTCCGCTCCTGCCCTCCTGCACGTGGACCGCCAGGTTGAGGGAGAGACTGGAAATGTGAGGGAAGGGATGGGCAGGGTCCACCGCCAGGGGAGTCAGCACCGGGAAGACCGTGGCATGGAAATAGCGGTCCAGATAGGCAACCGCCTCCTCGTCCAGGTCGGAATAGGACTTCAGGCCCAGGTCCGCCTCGGCCAGGCCCGGCGCCAGTAGATCACAGAAGATCTTCGAAGCCCGGAGGTACTGCTCGGAGGTCTCGGCGCGGATCGCGGAGAGTTGCTGGCCAGGGGTGCGACCGTCAGGGCTCTTCCTCATCACCCCGTGGGCGACCTGCTCCTTGAGTCCGGCCACCCTGATCTGGAAGAAGTCATCGAGATTCGAAGCCCAGATGGAGAGAAACCGCACTTTCTCCAGGAGCGGCGTCTCCTCCTGCTCAGCCAGCGCGAGCACCCTGCTGTTGAAATCCAGCCAGGAAAGCTCCCGGTTGATGAAGTGTGAAGGGTCGGTCCGGGTGGTCATCGCAGTCGGGGGGCGGCGGTGGGAAAATCCAGTTCGTCCAAAGAATAGACCCGCCCCGTCCCGACCCGCTTGAGGTTTCGGCAGGTTCCCGCCTGCCCGACCCTAAAACGGTCGACCTTGCGACCTGGGCCGACGGCCCGGAGCCGCAACACCGCATTGCCCTGAAAACCCACGTCGGTAATTCGCGAAAACTGATCACTGTCTCGCGAAAATCGCGGAGACCCTCTCCCCGTCTTGGGTATCCCTCCCCCGCCACCGCCGCCGTCGTCCAGTCGCGGAGGGCCGAGCCCCGATGAGGGGGGTTCGGGGACTGTGACCTCCGGATCTCCTCCGGGCGAGCTCGGGCCCGGGCTGAGGTTGTTTGTGACTCCAGACAGTGTGTCGAAGAACCACGACAGGGTCAATGGCCGGGGGGTGCAATTCTTCGCGACCGGCGGTTGGTATTCGCGTCCTTTTCCGCTGCCGTCGGAGGGCCGGGCTCGTTCACCGGCGCCAATCCGCTTTAAGGCAAGGGCCGGCGTCTTGATATTCTCTGTTACTGCAGATGAGCGTTTATCAGCCTCCCCTCCGCGACATCGGTTTCGTGCTGGAGAACATCGTCGATCTGGAGTCTCTCTCCAAGCTGGACGGGTACCAGCACGCCGACCCGGCAACCGTTGGTGTGCTGCTTGAAGAAGCCGGACGCTTCTTCTCCGAAGTGGTGGCCCCTCTCAACCCGGTGGGAGATCAGGAAGGGTCGGTCCTCACCGAGGACGGGACGGTGAAGACCCCCTCGGGGTTCGCCGAGGCCTACGGGAAGCTGGTCGAGGCGGGCTGGCAGGCGATCTCGCTTCCCGCCGACTGGGGCGGAGGGGGGATGCCCCAGGCGGTGGGGTTTGCTGTGGATGAGATGATGATCTCCTCGAGTCTGTCCTTCTCGCTGTGCCCCACCCTCACCACCGGGACGGTCCACCTGCTGAACATGCACGGCTCCCCCGAGCAGAAGGGCCTCTACCTGTCCAAGCTCATCACCGGAGAGTGGTCGGGCACCATGAACCTCACCGAGCCCCACGCCGGCTCCGATGTCGGCGCTCTCACCACTAAGGCGATCCCCCAGGCGGACGGGACCTACCGGATCACCGGCACCAAGATCTTCATCACCTGGGGCGACCACGACATGGCGGGCAACATCATCCACACCGTCCTGGCGCGCACCCCCGACGCTGCACCGGGCACCAAGGGGATCTCCCTCTTCATAGTTCCCAAGCGCCTGTTAGACGACGACGGGGAGCCCGGTGAGCTGAACGACATCCGGACCGTCTCCCTGGAGCACAAGCTGGGCATTCACGGCAGCCCCACCTGCATGCTCTCCTACGGCGAGCGAGGCGGGGCGGTCGGGTACCTGGTGGGCCCCGAACAGGGAGGCATGGCGCGGATGTTCACCATGATGAACGCGGCGCGGATCGCCGTCGGACAGGGCGGGCTGGCGGTTGCCGAGCGCGCCTACCAGAAGGCGTTGGAGTTCTCCTGGGAGCGCCGCCAGGGGAGAGCGGTGGGAGCTCCCAGAGGCCACCAGTCCCTGATCGTCGAACACCCGGACGTTCGCCGGATGCTGGCCACCATGAGAGCCCGCATCGAAGCGATGAGGGCCCTCCTCTTCTACTGCGTGGCCACCGTCGACCGGTCCCACAACGCCGAGACCGAGGAGGAGCGGACCCGCTCCGGGGAGTTGGTCTCCATCCTGACGCCGGTCGCCAAGGCCTGGTGCAGCGACCTGGGGGTGGAGGTGGCGTCCCTGGGCATCCAGATCCACGGCGGCATGGGATTCGTCGAGGAGACCGGCGCCGCCCAGTTCTTCCGCGACTCCCGCATCAGCCCGATCTATGAGGGAACCAACGGAATCCAGGCCATCGACCTGGTGCTGAGACGGCTCCCCATGCGTATGGGAGCGGCGGTCAAGGAGCTGCTGGAGGAGGTGGGCGTCACCGCGGCCGAGGCCTCCACCGTTCCCGAACTGCAGGAGTCCGGCGAGGAACTGGCCCGATCGGTGCGGACTCTCGGGCGATCCAGCCTCACCCTGGGGTCTCACCTGGCCCGGGGCGACTACCAGGACGCCCTGGGGGGCGCGTACCCCTACCTGACGATGTTCGGGACGGTGATGGGCGGGTGGCTGATGCTCCGGTCCGCCCAGGCGGCTCTGCGGAGGATCGGGAGCGCCGGAGCGGACGATGACTGGCTGCGCCAGAAGGTTGCAACCGCCCGCTACTACTGCGAGCAACTCCTCCCCGAAGCCGCTTCCCTGGAGACCGCGGCGTCGGCGGGGTCCGAGCTTTTGTACGAGTTGGATTTCAGGCCCGAGATGGCTGCCCACTAAGAAAGGATGCCCATGCGACCGGTTCACTTCGAGTACCAGAGTCCCGATCCCGCGGCCAGCCAGGCCTTCTTCTCCCAGGCGCTGGGATGGACCTTTCAACAGTGGGGGGATTTCCCGTACTGGTTGGCCACCACCGGCCCCGACGACCGACCGGGAATCAATGGCGCACTGATGCCGTCGCCCGACGACCAGGCCCGAACCGTGATAACAGTGGACGTGGCCGACATCCACGCCGCCTTGGAAGGGATCTCGTCTGCCGGCGGCGAGACGGTGGTGCCCATCCAGGACATCCCCGAGGTTGGGCAGGTCGCCTACTGCCGCGACCCCCAGGGGATAGTCTTCGGCGTCTACCAGGCCGCCGAGATGGATCAATAGGCAAGCGAGCGGGATTAGGCGTGGCGCAACCTCCAGAGAAAGGGACAGGGTGAAAAAACGTAGAGTCGCGGTCACCGGAGTAGGGGTCGTCACCGGCCCCGGCATCGGGGTGGAGACCTTTTGGGAAGGACTGACCAAAGACCCCGGGAAGGGGCCCTTCACCGTTGACGACTGGGACCCCACCGTGTGGATACCCCGCCGAGAGGTGCGACGGCTGGACCTGTTCTCCCAGTACGCGCGGGCCGCCGCCCACGAAGCGCTGGCAATGGCGGGCGATCACGGGACGGATCCCTTGCGAGCAGGCGCCTGCATCGGAACCGGCATCGGCGGGATGCAGTCGTTCGAGGGCCTGGTGAACGCCGTCTATCACAGTGAGCGGCCTCGGCCCTCGCCGGTCGCAATCCCGATGATGATGGGCAACGCGGCCGCCGCCGACATCTCCATCACCTTCGGGTTCCTGGGACCCGCCACCACCCAGACGCTGGCCTGCGCGGCAGGCGCCCAGGCCATAAGCGACGCCTTGCGCCAGATCCAGTGGGGATACACCGACCTGATGGTGGCGGGAGGGTCCGAAGCGGCGGTCCGCCCGGCCAGCATCGCCGGGTTCAGAGTGGCGCGGGCGCTCTCCCCCACCGACGAGTCGCGGCCCTTCGACATCGACCGCAACGGGTTCGTGGTCGGCGAGGGCGCCGCCGTGCTGGTGCTCGAGGAGTGGAACAAAGCCACCGAGCGAGGAGCCGACATCCTGGCCGAGGTCCTGGGTGCGGGGACCACCTCCGACGCGCATCACATCACCGCTCCCCACCCGGAGGGCGATGGCGCGCGGCGCGCCCTCGAGGGAGCCCTGGCCGACGCAGGGGCAACTCCCGAACAGGTGGGCTACATCAATGCCCACGGCACCGCCACCCAACTCAACGACGTAGGCGAGGGGCGGGTGATCGCCGACATCTGGAGCGATCGCCAACCGCTGGTCTCCTCCATCAAGGGCACCACGGGCCACGCCCTGGGGGCAAGCGGCGGGATAGAGGCCGTGGCCTCCGTGCTGGCCATCAGCCGGAGACAGATCCCCCCCAACATCGGCCTGAGAGAACAGGACCCCGAGATTCCCCTCCACACGATCGTGACGGAGCGCCAGGAGTGGGAACCCGGTTTGGCGGTCTCCAACTCCTTCGGTTTCGGGGGCCACAACACCGTGCTGGTCTTCGGCCCGGGGAGCTGACCCGCCAGGGCCGAGAGCAGCAGTGTTCTCCATCGTTCTCTACCAGCCGGAGATACCCCCCAACACCGGCGCCATCATGCGATTGGCCGCCAACACCGGATGCCTTCTCCACCTCATCGAGCCCCTGGGATTCGAGATGTCCGACACCCGCCTGAAGCGGGCGGGGATGGACTACCGGGAGAGGGTGATCACCCAGGTGCACGAGAGCCTGGAAGCCTGGATTGAGTCCGAGGACCCCCAACGGGTTTTCGCCTTCTCGCCCCTGGGCGCCACCTGGCACTCCTCGCTCGACTACTCACCCGGCGACGCCCTCTTGTTCGGGCCCGAGTCGACCGGGCTCCCCGAAGAAGTGATGTCCGCCCTCTGGGTCGACGAGACCGCTCGCATCCCCATGCTGCCCGGCGTCCGCAGCCTCAACCTGGCCAACGCGGTGGCCATCGTGATCTACGAAGCCTGGTCGCACCACCGCTACATGGGCGCGGTCTGAGCGCCACCGGACAGAGGCCATGCCGGAAGCCTGAACTCGGTCGGGGAACCTGCCCTCAGTTGACTCCAAGGAGATCATCCGGAGAGAGCGGCTGGACCACCACCGGCCCCAGGGGCCCCTCCTGGCGGACCACCCGTCCTTCCTTGACCCGGCGACCGGAGACACTGTCCAAGCCGGCCAACTTCTCCGCACCGGCCAGAGCCTTCAGATCGGCGTCGTAGTAGTCGAACCACGGTAGCCCCGCTTCCGCATATTCCTCCGCGGTGGGAGTGCGGTGCGGCGGGGAGACCCCGCACACCGAGAAGTACTGGAGGCTGTTGACGATGTGCACGTAGCAACTGGCGCCGGCCGTGGTGTCCCACACGTCGAATCCGTACTCGTCGGAGTAGATCTCCTGGCGCATCAGCCCCCCGGGGGCCAGACCCATCTCCGTGGGAGGAGCGGAAACCGCCATGCAGTACACGGGGCCCACATACCCAATCCCATCTGCCCCGCCGTTCCGCTTCTCATATTCGGAGGCCTTCATCGGGTAGACGGTGATCTGGACGCCGCCGTGGCGGGCCTCGCCGGTCAGTTGCTCCTCGGCCGTGTACCCCTCTCCCAGGCGCATCGCCACGAACTGGCGGATCAGACCCCTCTTGACACTGAACCCGTCCAGCCACGGTTGGTCGGGAACCACCAGATAGTCCTGGGGTTCCTGGCACAGGTCCTCTGACCACTCCTCGCCGGTCAGGGCGTTGACTTTCCCGGCCGCCACCTTGACGGCCATGGGATACTCACCGTGGAAGTTGATCCACATCGCCTCGGCCTGGTACATGGGGAGAAAGACCCCGCCGTGTTCTCGCCAGGCCTCCGGCACCCTGTCCGCATAGTCGTCCACCAATTCCAGGGGGAACCTCCCCAGTCCGGGCGGCAAGAAGTGCTCCCGGCCGTTGTCGGGGATGCGGAGGGTGCGTTGAAAGGCAAGGCTGAACCGAGCGTCCTCATGGACCTCGGGAAATCGGAAAGCCAGCCCGTTCTGGTTGAGTTCAACCACCCCTGGCGCCCTCGAAGTCTGGTCTTTCTCTCCGGTCCTGGTTGGCACGGTCATGGTTCACACCTCCTGGGGTTGACGGTCCCATTGCTTCCTATCCAACCGTAGGAGGGGGGTGTGACATTTATCGAGGTCGTGATGGCCTATTTCCGTTGCCTGGCAGTGCGCTGTGGTTTGCGGCGTGGCAGGCTCCGGGGTTTCGGGCGGGGTGGCCGTCCCCATCTGGTCGGCGGCGGTCGTAACCGATAGGCGCCGCTGGGGGTCTGTTCGACCTGCCAGTCCTGGTCGTGCACTTTATGGTGGCATCGGGAACAGAGCAAACACATGTTGTCCAGGTTGGTGGGGCCCTCGTCCTGCCAGTGAATAATGTGGTGGGACTGGCACCAGGCGGCTTTGGCGCCGCATCCCACACAGGCCCGGTCGCGGGCGATCAGAGCGGCGCGTTGGGTGGGACTGGCCTTCCGCCGGGCCATGCCCATGTCCAGCGGGACCGACGATCCCCGGAAGATAGCCGGCAGGATCTGCGCGTCGCAGGCCAGTCGGCGCAGTTCCCCGGCGGGTACGCGTGTCCCGTTCTCCAAACGAGCATTGCCCAACTGCTGGCTCACGATGTCGTAGTCGGCGATCACCAACAGTTTCACGTCCTGGGGCAGGCCGTCTTCTTCCCCTCCCGGACGGGTGATCAACGCTTCGAGAGCGTCGGCCATTCTCTGTCCGGCGGTGGCCCGATCTCTCGGGTCTTCCTCATGCCACAGTTGCCTCATCTTCTTGGACAACGCCGTCTCGATCCGCGCCCCGGTGACCGGATCGAACCTCCCATACAGCACGGTCATCCCGTCTTCAACAGCGGTTGTGATCTTGGCATAGCGGCGCGAACGTTGATGTTCCAACCTTGACATGCCATCGTCTTCGGACCGCCGCTGTTCGTATTTGCGGACCGTGGCGGCGAACTTGTCGGGGGACTGTGATCGGGCGTCGTCCAACAGTTCCTTCTCGTCTATGGTTCCCCGCTGGTTGGCGCCGGCCAGGATCCGCGCATTGTCGTATGGGATCTTCCCTTTGCGGAGATTCTCCGACGTTTCGGGCAGTTCTTCCAGTTCCTTGGCGGTCTCCACCTCCGAACGCGCCCGGCGGCGGGACCGCAACCCTGTCTCTCGGAGAGTGTCATCGGTCAACCCCTCCCCCTGCCGGCGGGTCATCTCCGCCAAGGTCTCGGCACGGATCGCCGCGGCCTGGTTCTCCACGCGGATGGTGGACTTCAACCGATCCTTGAGTTGTTCCAAGGTCGCCTCCGCCACCGGCATCGTGGGCGCCAGCAGTCTCGCCAGGTTGGCGGACCGTCCGTTGACAGCTGTGTTGTTCATCTTCCTACAGTATATCAAGATGGGTGTGACAAACCAATGTCTTTTATCACGAAGTTGGCAAAACCAACACTAACTTTCCGTTCCCTCTGGCTGGCCAACGGTACCGGAAAGCCCCATCTGGCCGGTGCCAAACTCATCGCCGGCCCAAGATGGCGGCGGGATCGCCCTTCCTAGATCGGGAAGGCCTGTTCAATCTGGTCGGTGGTCCAGAATCCCTCCAGGGGACGGTTGCCGTCATCCCATCCATAGACCTCCAGGCGTCCGACCCCCTCAGGATCGAAGATCTCGATGGCGTCGAACACGCTTCGAGGCCCCACCGCCTTCAGGGCCTTCCATCCCTCGGTGCCGGGCCTGGGCAGGTTCGACGTCAGTATCAGGAGCGGAGTCCCGTCTCCAGCCATGTGATGGACGTGGACGCGGCCCATCGTCTTCCACAGCGTGTCGGTGCGCTGGAGTCCCGGTCGAACGGTTGTGAAGGCGCCCGAGACATCTACGTACCACCTGTGGCCGTGCCGGTTCTCCACGAGAAAGTTGAACTGGATTCCCAGCCTGCCGATCCTCGGGTTGGTCCTGAGGACCTCAAACCCGGCATTGCTCAGGACGGCTCGAGCCAGGTCCTGCGCCTTCTTGCCCTCCTTGGTGGCCCGCGCCTGGAAGTGCTCCTCGGGATCCCCGGCATCGGCAGGCACACCGACCACCCCGTTGGGGGGCCGGACTTGCTCGGCGCCCTCGTCCAAAACGGGCCGGCGGTGAACAACCTTGAGCCTCTGCCGGGCGATGTCCACGTACTCGGGGTTGATGTCGTACCCGACCCCTCTCCTTCCCGCTCGTCGAGCAGCCACCAGGGTGGTCCCCGACCCCATGAAGGGGTCCAGCACCAGATCGTCTTCATAGGTGTAGAGATCTATGAGCCTCAGGGGAAGTTCGACCGGAAAGGGCGCCGGGTGACCCACCCGACGGGCGCTCTCGGCGGGAATGTCCCACACGTCCAGAGTCGCTTCGACGAACTCGTCGTTGGCCAGGCTGGGCCGGAAGGGAAGCTCTTGCGCTTGTCGCTGGGCAGAATTGAAGGCCCGATCAAACCGGCCCTTGGACGCAATCACTATCCGCTCTGTCACGTCCCTGAGCACCGGATTGGCCGGACTCCGGAATGAACCCCAGGCACATGAACCACTGGCCGCCGAGGCCTTGCGCCAGATGACCTCCCCCCGGAGCAGCAGGCCGAGAGACTCGAAGATCCCGATCACATCGGCGGAGAGGCTGCGATAGGGCTTTCGCCCGAGGTTGGCCACGTTGACAGCAATGCGTCCGCCCGGCTCCAGAACCCTGCGGCACTCGGCGAAGACATCGTGGAGTAGACGGAGATACTCCCGGTAGTCTCCCGGAAGCTCAGCCGAGAGGGAGGTGGACCGCGCCGCCTGGAGCACCGCGTCCTCGTATTCCTTTCCCACGAAATAGGGAGGCGACGTGACCACCAGGGCAACACACCGGTCGGGAAGTCCCTCCATTCGCCGGGCGTCTCCCAGAATCGGCCCATCTGTATCGGGCGGGGGCCCGATACGGTCGTCCCCATCGATCACCGGTGGCTGGAAACGGGCATAGAAGGCCGACGAGTCATGGCTCTCTCTTCGACCTGCCCCGAAAGCGGAGGTGCTGGTGGGACGCCGCGGCGGCCGGGACGCTCGATCCTCCATCTCGATCCATCATATAGACGGACGTCTTCTCCCCAGGGGATGACTCCCCTACCCACATCCGCCGGCTGGTTGATTCCCTGATCCAGTAGGTTTCGATACACCGAGAGGAGGCCCTGGCGGAGTGCAGAGCAGGATTGGCAGGAGAGCGGCCTGGCTGGCCGTGGTGCTGATGGCTGCGGCCTGTTCCGCCCCCCAGGAGGAGGTTCGCCCTCCCGAACCACCACCGACCACCACTGAGACTCCACTCTCGTCGACCATGCCGGCCTCTCCGTCCACGACGGGGACCACTGCCGAAGATCCGTCCGGCGAAGCACAGCCCCCTCCCGACGTGACCTCGACCAGCGAGGACGACCCGGCGTCCACCGACTCCACCACGACTACATCCCTCCCCACCGTCACCTCTCCACCCGCCGAACCCGAAGAGGCTCCCCCCACCACCAGGGCGCCTCCTCCCGACTCTCTCCGGTTCGTCGAAGTCGCCCAGGGGGCACAATATCCGATCTTTCTCACCGCGTCGAAGGGCGCTGGCCATTCCTACCTGGCCGAACAGGGAGGACGGGTCCTTTATCTCCTCGAAGACGAGATCGGCGATCAACCGGTGCTGGACATCTCCGAGAAGGTGACTTTCCGGGGAGAGCAAGGTCTGTTGGGCATCGCTCTCCATCCGGTCCAGCCCACTCGCCTGTTCGTGCACTACAGCAACCTGGGGGGTCACACCGTGGTCTCTGAGTTCTCCCTCTCCGATGACGGGCGGACCGCCGATCCGGAGTCGGAGAGGATCATCTTCTTCACCCAGCAACCCGCCACCAACCACAACGGGGGGATGATCCAGTTCGGACCGGACGGATACCTGTATCTGGGACTGGGCGACGGCGGCCGGGCGGGTGACTACTACGGTCACGGCCAGCGCCCCGACACTTTCCTGGCGGCGCTGGTGCGCATCCACCCTGACCAGGTAACTTCCGAGGTGTGGTGGTACGGCCTCCGCAACCCCTGGCGGTTCTGGATCGACGAACCCACCGGCCTGACCTACATCGCCGACGTCGGACAGGACGCCTACGAGGAGATCAGCGTGGCAAGCCTGTCAGAGCCGGGTCTCAACTTCGGATGGCCGATTACCGAAGGCTTCCACTGCTTCGAACCCAACCAAGGCTGCGATCCGACGGGACTCACCCTGCCGGTGCTGGAGATCGCTCACGACGACGGGGGAACCTGTTCGGTCACCGGCGGCGTCGTCTACCGAGGATCATCCATGCCCGGCCTCCACGGCCACTACTTCTATTCCGACTACTGCGGCGGCTACCTTCGCAGCTTCCGATGGGACGGCACCCTGGCCATGAACCTGCGAGAATGGACACCCGACCTGGGCAACGTGGTCTCCTTCGGAACCGACGGATCAGGTGAGATGTATGTCCTCACCACGGAAGCGGTCTACCGAGTAGAGCCTGCAGGCTGATCGTCTGATACACCAACGCGAATCGCAGAGCGACCGCGCCAGAGGACCGCTTCTACAAGAGCAGAAGAACCAGAGTGGTGGGACTGACTCCAGGAAATGGCATGCCGGAAGTCGTACCGCGTCGGGAGGGACGGACTGAGGGCGAACGGTGCATAGTCTTCCATGCCCGTTATTTGTAGGCTCCCCGTTACCTGCCACGCCTCCACCAGCGTTCTCTGGACCGCAGGGATCGGCCGAGAAAGCTCTCGAGGCTCTTTCTGTGCAGCACGGTCCGGTCGCCGCCGCTGGCGGCTTCGTCGATGAGGGTGGAAGGCAGATCGTCCCAGTCGAACGCCCGCCTGCCGAACGCGTCCCGCTGCTCCCAAACGATGATGTTGTCGCCATCGATGGTCCAGCCCGTGGGCCCTTCGCTCTCCCTTTTGGTGTAGGCCGAGGGGCGGAGCAGCGCCAAGACCCGGTCTCTCACCCGGTCATAGCGCTTGTCGGCGTAGTCGAGCCAGGTGACTTCCCGGCGCCAATGCGGCGGGGCGCCCTCGGCCGCCTCCGCCAGGATGTGCCCGAGCACTGAAGACGAAACCGACAACCAGTCCTCGGGTAGCCGGTCCTCTTCCATGGCATCCATGACATCGGTCAGATAGCGCCGGTAGAGGTGCCCGGTCAGACCCTTGCGGATTAGCTGCACATCGCCCTGCAGGACCTGGCGGAGACCCTCCTGGTGAGCAGGCAGGGCAGTGGTGGTGTAGATCATCATGCTTCGCTTGGCGATCTCGTCCGGAAAGGAGTGGGGCTCGGCGTTCATCGACAGGACGAAACCCGGGTACTCCGCCACCGAGGGCGGCAACTCGTCCTTGATCATGTCCTTGCCGTGCTGGTTGAAGGCTCGCCGCCCGACGTCGTCGAACACCACCGGATGACGCCGGTAGGCATGCTGGAGGCCTCGAAGCTGGGCAGTGGTGAAACCCCTCTTATCGACCGTGTGAGGACGACCGAACATCGATGTCGTCAGGGTGTCCACCAGGCTGGTCTTGCCGCAGTTGGACTTCCCGAAAATGATGGCGAACGAGGGATAGCGCACCACGTCACTGTCCCTCAGATGCGCCAGCGAACGGAGGTCGCAGATGAGCGGGGAGAAATACAACCAAGCCGCCAGGGTGAAGTAGTCGCGCTGAAGCGCCGGCACATCGCCCTCGAACGCTCCCTCGTAGTTCCCGAAGAAGTCCAGCAACAGCCTCGCATCCGTTCGAACCGCCGATGGGTCCGAATCCAGGGGGAAGTCCTTCCCGGACAGGACGGCCCGATTGGTGCTCCTGTCAATGGAGAAGTACCGATTGTCCTCTTCATCGGTCGACTTGACCAACCGGATGCGGATCAACTCCCTCTTGACGACCGGGGTGATTCTCTGTTTGCCGGCGCGGAACGTGGGGATGGCGGCTGCCAGGCGAGGCCTCAACACGGCGGCCACCTTCTCGATCCGCTGCATCTGCACCGGCGCCGATATCTCGACGTCTTCCGGATCGGGAGCCTCGATGATGACGGTAGTGGAATCGTCCGAGAGCACTGGGGCGTCAGTCACATCAACTTCGGCCTGGACGATGGGCTCCCGGGGAAACGGTATCTCGTCGGAGCCGGAATTCCGGATAGCTTCGAACATCCGGGAGTAGTGGGTCCATGCCGCCTCGTCGTTGTCAAAGACAACCAAGGTTTCGGGCTGGTCTCCCGAGAACGCCCGCTCGGACAGGTTGGCCGAGCCGACGATCACCCGTGTCCTGTCCCCAGCGGACAGCAGAAAGAGCTTGGCGTGGGCCACATACTGGCGAAGCGCCCAGAACCGGGCATGCCCCTCGGCGACTTTCTCCAGGATGCGCCGGTGGCGTTCGTCCTTCAATCCCATGATGGCAGCCCGGGTCTGTCCGGTCACCACCTGCTGGAAGGCTAGGACCTCAAGGAAGTTCCCGAGTCGGCCCTCACTCCCGAAAACGCATTCGAACCTCTCGAAAGAGAAGTCGTCCAGCATCCTGACCACAGCGGAACTGCTGGCCGAATAGGTGAGCACCCGCAGACTATCGAATCCCTCGAACAGGGTCCAGTCGAACTTCTCTTCCTCCACGAACGTGGCCCTGACCACCCGAAGACCGGAACCGTCGTCCAGTCCCAGGGTCTGCAAATGCGAAGTTGGGGACATCAGGGTGAATAGACCTCCTGTTCACCCAGACAGTACCGGGCCGCCTCCGCCCTGACCACGGCCTACTCATCTCAAATGCCGCGTCCGTTCACCCGCCGAAGTAGATGCCGCCGACATCGCCGCACACCATCTTCCGTGCCTCAGAATCCGACCAGGGTCTCTCGGTTGCGGCAAAGAACATTCCGACCTCTTCCGGAGGCAGGTCATCCGGCCAGAGGCACCCGAAATGCGTCCAGATAGGCTCGTGGCATGTAGCGGGGTGCTTGGGATAGAAGGGACAGGGGGCGACGAACCTGCCGGTCTCTGGATCTCGCGGACGTCCGGTTGCAAATGATCCAGGCATAAACGAAGATTCTGCCGGAGGGGTGTGACGGCCTCTGTTCCAAGGAGTCGCGAAAGATTCGGCCTTACGTTGAAGCGCTTTACATTCTGCTAACGACTATTATTTCACGAAGATTGGAAGTGGGGCTACAAGCCGTTCGTCCAATCAATCGGGATTAGGGAAGGAGACACAATGGGCGAGATACACGCTTCCGCCGTGATTCGCAATCCGGCCGAGCCGGACCGAGCATGGGAAGGGAAGTTCTTGGTGGACACGGGCTCCACAGACACATTGGTACCCAGGCCGCACTTGGAGGGGATCGGGTTGAAGCCCAAGGGCCGTGACGTCTATGAGTTGGCAAACGGCAACGAGATTGCAATGGAGACAACAACTGCCGATGTTGAGATCATGGGGAAGGTTGTCGGCGCGACCATCGTTTATGGAGAACCGGGTGTCGAGCCTTTACTGGGGCTGACGGTTCTGGAGTCCGCGGGGCTCGGCGTCGATCCACGTAATCAGTCTCTCAAGAGGCAGCCTCTGCGGCTCTGACCGGTTGATTCGGACCCGTTCAGGTGGAGGGGTGGCGGGGTTCTGAGAGGACCCGGCGGACCATGGGCTCGAAGAACTCGAGGGGCTCGGTGGGGTAGTCGGGGTCGAAGGAGACCTGGTCGTAGTCGGCGCAGAACCGGACCGTGCGTTCGTACAGGGGATGGTCCCGGTACCGGTCCCGGGCGTCGGGGTCGCGTCCGTAGTGGTGGGCGTAGTACTTCTCCTGGAAGACCCCGTGGTACTTGACGATCCAGTAGTTCTCCTCCGACACGTAGGGACGCAGGAGCGCGGCGGCCACCTCCGAGTGATTGGCGGGGCTCAGGACGTCGCCGATGTCGTGAAGCAACGTCACCACCACCATCTCCTCGTCCTCCCCGGCCCGGTGGGCGCGGGTGGCGGCCTGCAGGGAGTGACCGAGCCGGGTGATCTGGTACCCGGTGTGCTCATCCATGGAACGGAGCCACTCCAACACCCGATCCGGGAACTCGTCCAATTCTTCCTGTTCGTACTCTGAGAGGAGCGCGTAGTCTTCGGCGGTTCCGTCCGACATCTGTGTGAAAGAGACCGTCCCGTCCATCAGATCACTCCTTAGCGAAGAGCCACAGGGGAAGCTGTGAAAGCCTCCCGGTTCCTACCGTATTTTATCGCTACGGATCGGAGTCTTGCTGGGACAGGGCCGCAGGCCTGGTGCCCGAGGGGACTTTCGATCCCGGGCGGCCGTGGAGCGTCAAGCCTCCCAGCATCACGACCCCGATACCGACGATCTGCATCCAGGTCAGGCTCTCCCCCAACGCCAGCCACGCCACCGCCGAGGACACCACCGGCTGGGCGGTGAGGACCGTCCCCACCGTGCCCGGGCCGGCGCTGGCCACCGAGGAGATCTCCAGCAGGATCCCGACCGCGCTGGCCACGACGGCGATCCCGAGGGCCAGCCACTTCGACACCGGCAGATCGATGGGTCCTATCCCGGAGAGCGGCAGTACCAGCATCGCCGCCGAGAGTCTGAACCACACTCCGACGGTCACCGGCGAAAGACCTCTCAGGCGATCCACCAAAAGCAGGTAGCCCCCCATGCACGCGGCCGAGCCGAACCCGCCGGCGATGCCGATCGGGTCGGCCCGCTCCCATGTCCAGGTCTGGGTCGCCAGGGAGACTCCCAGGCAGACGATGCCCGCCGCAGCCCACGCCCGGCCCGGCACGGGTATTCCCTCCTTTATCTGGGTCCAGATGAGCACCGTGGGGACCATGATGAAGGCGAACGTGGCCGAGGGACCCGGGCCGAGACGCGACAGGCTCACGTAATACATCACCGTTGCGGCTACCACGCACACCCCCAGAAGCACCAAGGTCCGCAGATGGCCCCGAGGGTGCAGAGCCTTCCTCCACCAACCGATCACCAAAAAGATCAAGAACCCCGCCAGGTTCATCCGGAAGGTCAACTCCAGGGCGGTGTGATGGGAGAACAGGTCGAACACCGCCACCGACACCACCGCGAACAGCACGGTGGAGATAGCCGCCATGACCAGGCCCCGCGCCGCGTGGGGGCGGACATAGGACTCGGTTGGTTGGATGGACCCTGCGGCCTGGGCCGGCGCGTCGCTGGGATTTCTGATGGGTAGGCACCTCAGCCGGCGCGGGAATCGACGCCTGTCGGCCCGCCGGGAACCCGGCTTTACCTAAAGGCTATCGCCTAGTTGGGCAGTTCCGCGGTCCGGAGGGGCAGTCCCTGGGCGCCGTTGAGCATGGCGGTGAGGGGCGCCACCTCCTTCTCGTAGCCGGGCCTGGCCAGCACTCCCAGCCGGTCGGCGGTGGGCGTGATGAAGAATGCCTGGTCCTGGTCGGCCTCGAAGCGGTCGCGGTCCACGAACAGCCGGGGCTTGAGCACCGCCGGATCGCCCTCCTCGGGACAGAAGGTCAGACAGTTCCCGCACTCGTTGCACAACTCGGCCAGGATGAAGTACTGCCACCGGTCGGTCAGCTCGTCCTGGAGCTCGGGCACGGTGGCCAGCCGGATCACCGCGTCGTTGGGACACACCGTGACGCAGAAGTTGCAGGCCACGCACCCCCACATCTGGAGGACCTTGTCCACCGCACGGGGCAGCTTCTCGTTCCCCGAGAGGTGGTAGAAGCCGGTCTCCTTGCCGCCGCTCATAGCCATCACATGGGCCTCCACCGGGCCCCGGTGTCCGCTGGCGCGCGCCAACTCCCACTTGTGGCGATGCCAGGAAGCCAGATCGGTGGCGCCCACGCGGCGCATCTCCAGGGCCAGGCGGTTGAGCATCGGCGCCAGGCGCCCGTAGCCGCCGGGCTTCAGCAGGTCCGAGCAGACGGTGACCGGCGCCACCCCCATCCCCAGTGTGTCGGACAGGTTCTCCTTGCTGACCCCTGCCGAGAAGCTCACCTGCACGTCGCCCCCGTGGCCCGCCAGGTTGAAGACGCCGGGCAGGGCGCAGATCAACTCGTCCAGGAGCGTCGAGGTGATGACATGGAGGGGAGGCCCGGAGAGATACATGGGATCGTCGGGCATCCAACCCTTGTCGTTGCCCACCACCAGGGTGTTGCTGAGCTTGATCCCGAACCGGCGGCCGTGACGGCGGGCGAACTCCCGCAACCCCTCGATCAACTCAATCCCCTGGTCGAACTGCAGATCGTCCACGAAGGCCTGGGGGAGGAGCGGGATGTGCTCGTAACCGAGGGTCTCGTGGAGGATCTCCTGCACCCTTCCGATTCCCAGCAGGGTGGGATTGAGCTTGACGATCACATCGCACTCGTGACGGGTCATCAGATGCTTGGTGATCGCATCGATCTCGTGAGGCGGGCAGCCGTGGAAAGTGGACAGCGTCACCGTGTCGGCTATCCGGGAGGGAAAGTCGAGATCCCGGAGGTGAGCGAACGGCTCGGGAATCTGGGGCCGGAACGAGTCGATCCGGTCCTTGGCGTTCTTCATCTCCACGATGAAGTCGGAGACCTTGTCGGTGGAGATCCCCGCCAGGTCGTAGCCGACCGACATGTCGAAGACGAAGGGACCGGGATCGGGGCCCACCAATTCGGAGACCGGCTCCCAGTTGTTGAGAATCCTGATCATCATCCAGGCTTTCACGTACTCGATCAGGGACTCCTCCACCCGCAGTTCCTGGCTCCACTCGATGTTGTAGCCGATGGTCTGCATGTCGATGCAGGGACGGGCTATCTCCAGGCGGTCGAGCACCTGGACCGTCTTCAGTTCGAAGAGCCGCGACCCGCCCAGCCAGGACAGCACGATGTTCTGGGTCATCTGGCTGTGGGGTCCGGCGGCCGGACCCACCGGGGATGCGCAGGGACGGCCCAGGAAGGAGAACCCCAGGTCGAGATCGGACGGCCGTTTCCAGACCCTGGCGAAGGGCAGATCGAAGATCCGCTGCCGGGTCTCCCATTCGGCGGCCACCCTCCCCAACAGCATGTCAAGGGGATAAGGAGTTAAGGGATCGGCGCCGGAGGACATTTCTTATAGCTCCCTTCTGTCTACAGGCGGGCATGGAGACGGGCCGCCTGCTCGGCGGCCTTCGCCCGCACCTCGTCGGGGTCGACCCGGGTGGATCGACCCTCCTTGAGAACAACTTCGCCTCCCACCTCCACCAGGAGAGGCCGCACGCCGGGAGTGAAGGCCAGGTGCCACGGGTCCATGGGATCATGTGACCAGACCACCCGGTCCTCCCGAGCCTCGGGAAAGAGCTCCCAGCCGGTCTCCAGCCACGACCAGGCTATCTCCGGAGACGAGGTGACGTCGTCTTCTCGCATCCGAAGGTAAGCGGCCCGGAAGGCTCCCAGCATGTCGCCGCCGATCCCGTCGGTCCCCAGCGCAACGCGGTTGGGGAACCTGGTGGGCCGCGCATAGCCGACCCCGTTGTTGAGATTGGACTCGGGATTGTGCAGTATCACTCCCTTCAAGTCCCTGTCCAGGTGAACACAATGCCCCAGGAGCCAGTTGTCCCGGGATCTGGACTCGAGGCGGCGCCCGGCGTCGGGGTCCTCTATCCCCTCCGCCACATGGATGTGCACCCCCACCCCCAGGTCGTCTGCCAGTCCGCACACCTCATCCAGGGTCTCATCGGAGAGGGTGAAACAGGCATGGGCGCCCACCCAGCCCTTTCCTCCCTCGGAGAGAAACCGACGGTTCTCCTCCAGGCCCCGGCGGGCGCCGTCCGGCCCGTGCCGGTCGGTCACCTCGTAAGCGCACGCCACCCTCACGCCCACGTCGGCGCAGGCGTCGGCGATCAACGACAGGGAACCCTCGATCGCCGAAGGGGAGGCGTGATGATCCACAATGGCGGTGGTGCCCCGCTCCAGGGCCTCAAGGGCGCCCAGCTTGGCCGACCAGTAGATCATCTCCTCATCCAGGGCGACGTCCAGGCGCCACCAGATCTGCTCCAGGATCTCGCCGAAGCTCCGCGGGACGGAGGGCGGGGCGGGCATGCCCCTGGCCAGGGCCGAGTAGAGGTGATGATGAGCGCAGACCAGCCCGGGGGTTTCCCGGTTCATGTCAGCGCCTTCGTCCGAGGGGGTGGTGTTTGTTGAACGGCAACTGGGTACGCCAGACCCCATCCACTTGGTGCAGGGCCGCGGCCACTGCTCCGGCGGTCGGCACCAAACCGATCTCTCCCACCCCCTTGATGCCGTAAGGAGAGTCGGGCTGGGGCTCCTCCACCAGGATCACCTCCACGTCCGGCATGTCCTTGGCGCGGATGATCCCCAGGCTGCGCAGGGTCATGTTGGTGGGCCGGCTCTCGGGGTCACAGGGAAAGTCCTCCGAAAGGGCGTATCCCAGCCCCATGTGGATGGAGCCCTCGATCTGGCCCTCGCACAAAGCCGGGTTCACCGCCTTCCCGACGTCATGGGCGGCCACCACCTTCTCGACCCTTCCGGTCTTCGGATCGGCGATCACCAACTGGCTGGCGTAGCCGAACGCCGAGTGGATCACCGGGTTCTCAACCTTCTCCTTGAGACTGTTCGTCCAGTCCACTACCCACACCCCGTGATAGTCCACCCCCGGTTCGCACCCTCCCTCCAGGGCCTTCCGGCAGGCGTCGGCCACCGAACCGGCGACCATGAGCGTCCCGCGAGAACCGGTGGTCTGTCCGGCGCCCAGTTCGCGGGAGGTGTCGACCAGGACTTCTATCCGGTCGGGATCGATCCCCAGTTCCTCCACCGCCACCTGCAGGGCGACGGTGTGCACGCCCTGGCCCATCTCGGTCCAGCAGTGCCGGACCTCCACGGTGCCGTCCGGGCGGAACCGGACCACGGAGCGGGATACCTCACGAAAGCCGTTGCCCAGACCGGAGTTTTTCAACCCCAGTCCCACCCCAACGGCTTTGCCTTCTTCGATTGCACGGTCGTAATGGGGCTTTATCGCCTCCAGGCAACGCCGCGCTCCTCGCGATCCCTCATCCATGATCTGTCCCGGCCCCCAAACCGCTCCCGGCTCGATCACGTTTCGAGCCCGCATCTCCCAGCCGCTGATCCCGACCTTTTCGGCCAAGCGGTCCATGACGCCCTCCATGGCGAACTGGGCCTGGTTGGCGCCGAAGCCGCGGAACGCTCCGCACACCGAGTTGTTGGTGCGGACCGCGGCCGCCTCCACGTCTATGGCCTCCACCACGTACGGGCCGCTGGCGTGCCCGGCGGCCCGCTCCAGCACCTTCATCCCCACCGAGGCGTACGGCCCTGAGTCTCCCAGCATTCGCGCCTTGAGGGCGGTGAGCTTTCCTTGAGCGTCGCAGCCCGCCCACAACTCGATCCTGATGGGGTGGCGCTTGGGATGGATGTGCAGGGACTCCTCCCGGGTGAGGGTGCACTTCACCGACCTGCCCAAAAGGTGAGCGGCAAGCGCCGTCTGGGCCTGGTTGGCCATGTCTTCCTTCCCTCCGAATGCCCCTCCGTTGGAGACCAGTTCCACGGTGATCCGGGAGGGATCCATCCCCAGCACCGAGGCGATCTGGTCGCGGTCGTCCCACACTCCCTGGCCTCCCGAGTAGACATGCAGGTCGCCGTTGGGAAAGGGAACCGCCACCGTCGACTCCGGCTCCAGGAAGGCGTGCTCCACCCGCTGGGTCTGGAATGTCTCATGGATGGTGTGGGCCGACCGGGAAAGCGCCTCCTCCACATCTCCCCGCTTGTAGACCGAGAGCGACAGGAGGTTCCCGTCCAGTTCCCACACCGCGTCCTCCGAGGCCAGCGCCTGCTCGGGATCGCTGATAGGGGTCAGCACGCGGTACTCGATCTCGATCAGTTGGGCGGCTTCGCGGGCGGTCTGCACGTCGGACGCCACCACCAACGCCAGCACGTCTCCCGAATAGGAGGTACGGCCCCCCACCGGGATGAATACCGGCCAGTCCTTGTGGATCAGCCCGACCCGGAGTTCCCCGGGGACGTCGGCGGCGGTTATCACCCGCACGACCCCCGGATAGGCCTCGGCCGGAGAGGTGTCGATCGCCAGCACGTCCGCCCGGGAGTGGTCGGTCAGACGCACAGCGGCATGCAGCATCATCGGAGACATCAGGTCGTCGATGTAGGGGCGGTCCCCCAGGGTCAACTCCAGCGCCTCGTACTTGGCGCCGTCCTTCCCCACCCCGCCGGGACGGGCCACGGTGGGAATCGGGTCGCCGGACGCCAGCAACTCTATGGCCTCCACGATCTTGGTGTAGCCGGTGCAGCGGCACAGGTGGGCGCCCAGCCGGCCGTTGATGGTCTTCCGGTCCAGCGCCGACCCCTTCTGGTCGATGAGAGCCTTGGTCCGCATCACGATGCCCGGAGTGCAGAACCCGCACTGCAGGGCGCCGGTGGCCGCGAAGCCGCGGGCCATGCGATCCCGCTCCACCGGATCGAGTCCCTCCACGGTTACGACTTCCTTTCCCTTCACCCTGGTGAGGGGGACCTGGCAACTCACCACGGCGCGTCCGGCCACCAGCACCGTGCAACACCCGCACTGTCCGGAGGGCGCGCATCCGTCCTTTGGCGAGATGACGCCCAACTCCTCTCGCAGGGCAGCGAGCAGGTGGGGGTGGTCGCCCCGGACAGAGACATCCTCGCCGTTGAGGCGGAAGGCGACAGTCGGAGGGGATTCGATGAGAGTCATGGGTTCACTCCGGAGGGAGAATCACTCCTCTCGTCTGGCTGATCAGGCGATAGTGCTCCGGAACCCGGTACAGATCGAATCTGAAAATGGTGTCCTTGTAGAAGGAGCAGAAGTCCAGATCGATGTTGGCCACCACCAACTCGTCACCGGTGGTGATCGTCTGGGCGACGATCTGGCCGGAGGGAGCGATTATCACGCTCTGGGCTATGTGGTCTATCCCCTCCTCGATCCCTCCCTTGGCCACCCCCACCACCCAGCATCCGTTCTGGTAGGCGCCCGCCTGCATCACCACATGGTTGTGGAAGTTCTGCAGGGCGTTCTGCTGTGGGTCGGGAGCGTAGAAGGAAGGCGTGTTGTAGCCGATCATGATCAGTTCCACTCCCTGCAGCCCCATCACACGGTAGGTCTCCGACCACCGCCGGTCGTTGCAGATCGCCATGCCCATAATCCCCCCGAAAGCCCGCCACACCCCGAAGCCGTCCGGTCCGGGTTCGAAGTAGTACCGCTCGAGGTGCTGGAAGGGCCTCCACCCCTGCACATCGGCATGCCCGGGGATGTGGACTTTACGGAACTTGGCCACCACCGATCCGTCCCTCTCCACCAGCATCTGGGTGTTGTAGCGGTGGGTCACCCCATCGGAGTCGGTGTACAACTCCGCGTACCCGAGGCAGAAGCCGATGCCCAGGCGGGCTGCCTCATCGAATAGGGGTTGCGTGTCCTCAGAGGGCATCTCCTCCTCGAAGAAAGAGAGCATCTCCTCCTCGTCCTCAAGATGCCAACGCGGGAAAAAGGTGGTCAGAGCCAACTCCGGATAGACCAGCAACTCCACCCCCCGATCGGCTGCCTCGGCCAGCAGGTTCAGGAGGCGTTCGACTACATCCTTGCGGGTGTCGTCCCGGGCGATGGGACCGAGTTGGGCTGCCCCCAGCTTTAAGTTGCGGCTCATGCCGCCTGACTGTACCATAAGCCTTTACAAATTGTCAAATGTCAACCCTTTGTTAATACCCTATGAAACCTGAACAACCCGCAGACCGAGAAAAGTGCAGGCTTGAGTACCTGGTCGAGCCATTCGAGGAGGGGAACCCCGGTCCACACGTACTCGGGACCCTGGACATCCTGCAACGTCACGGCCTGGAGATGACGATGGGGCCCTTCGGAAACACCGTGGATGGCGACTACGAGACGTTAACTTCGGTCTTGCCAACAGTGCTCAGATCCGCCTTCGAAAAGGGAGCTTCCCGGATCTCCATCACCCTGACCAAAAGCCCCGCAGATCCATCGGTCGGCCCGTTCTCCGAAGCGGTCGGCCCCGCCCCGAGCGACGACCCGGTCTCCGATGAACCGGCGGTCTGGAACCAGGCGATGATCGGGTTGGCCCGGCCCGAAGACATCCACGGAGCGGTGGAGCGGATCGTGGCGGTCGTGGAAACCCGGATGGGGGGCAAGTTGGGCGACTTGCCCAGGGAGAAGAAGCAGGCGGCGGTACGCATTCTCGATGAGCAGGGGGTCTTCCTGATCCGCAAGTCGGTGGAGACCGTGGCCGAGGCGATGGGAGTCAGCCGAATTACCATTTACAACTATCTGAACGCCATTCGCGGTGATTAGGTCCACATTGTGAAGAGACCCTTCTCAAAGTGGCTCGTCCACAGAACCCTTCTCGAAGCGCCCGGGGGTGGAACGGGATGACTTCCCGGGAACCCTCGGAGGCCGCGGTGCGCCGTTCCCGTCTGGGTTCCCACTTACTGTCCTACAGCGTGCCGGTGCTGGCCGTGCTGGGCGCGTTTGCTATCGGCGCGGTGATGCTGGCGGCGTTGGGCGCCAATCCCTTCACCGGTTTCTGGGCAATGGCCAAGGGGGCGTTCGGGAGTTCGGGCGCCCTGGTGGAGACGGCTCTGAAGTCAACTCCCCTCCTACTGGTGGGAGTGGGCATCACCATCGCCTTCCGGGCAAATGTGATCAACATCGGAGGGGAGGGCCAGATGGTGTCGGGAGCGCTGGCCTCCACCATTACCGCCCTGGGGATGACGGACGTTCCGGCCTGGATAGCCCTGCCGCTGTCGCTGGCGGCCGGAGTGGCGGGAGGAGCGCTCTGGGGCGCCATTCCCGGAGCGCTGAAGGCCTACTTCGGGGTGAACGAGATCCTCAGCACCATCATGCTCAACGTGGTGGCGGTGCAGGCTATGAACTGGCTGCTCAGAGACCCTCTCATCGACCCGATGGAGATCGAACGGGGCACCCGGATTCCCCAGACCGCCCGCTTGCCCGAAAGCACCGACCTGCCGCTGTTCGTGGAGGGTGGGCGGCTTCACATTGGACCCTTGATCGCGGTGGGGGCGGCGGTCCTCGTGTATGTGCTGCTGTGGAGAACAACCTCCGGCTACCGTCTGCGGGCGGTCGGCCTTTCCGCCGACGCAGCCCGCTATGCGGGGATGTCGGTGGAGAAGAACGTGGTCTGGGCCTTGACACTCAGCGGGGCAATGTCCGGGCTGGCGGGCGCAATCCTGGTGCTGGGATCCGAGGGACACCGGATGGTGACCGACGGGAGCACCATCGGGTTCACCGGGAGCGCGGGGTTCAACGGGATAGTGACGGCGCTCTTCGGCGGCCTGCACCCCCTCTGGACGATTCCCTCGTCGTTCCTGTTCGGAGGCCTGCTGGTGGGTGCGATCGCCCTGCAGAGGGCGGCACAGGTCCCCACCGCCCTGGTGCTGGCGCTCAACGGGCTGGTCGTCCTGTTCGTGGTGAGCCTCGACCGGTACCGCCGACAACTGAAAGAGCGAGAGGAGCGGAGCGTCTCTTCGATAGCCGCCGCGGCGTCCGAGAGCGACGAACCCGACTCGCCTCCATCCGGGGAGGATGACGAACATGGCTGACATCTTCAGCGCCACGGTTATAGTGGCCACCCTCTCGTCCGGGATCCGGCTGGCGGTCCCGCTACTGCTGGCCTCCCTGGGAGAGGCATTCGGGCAAAGGAGCGGAGTCCTCAACCTGGGAGTGGACGGGATCATGCTCCTGGGGGCGTTCGGCGGCTATTTCACAACGCTCAAGACCCAGAGCCCCTGGCTGGGATTGGCGGTCGGGTTGGGAGTCGGGCTGGTCCTGGGACTTCTCTCCTCGGTGATCAGCGTCTCCCTTCTGGCTGAGCAGGGCATCAGCGGAATCGGCGTCTACCTGTTCGGGCTGGGGATGAGTGACCTGCTGTTCCAGAAGCTGGTGGGGACTCCCCTGCCCGCCGCCTCTTTCCAGAAGTCCCCCATACCCTTCCTCTCGGAGATCCCCGTGGTGGGAGACCTGTTCTTCAATCACAGCATCCCCATCTACCTCGCTTTCCTGGCCATCCCGGTCTCCACGGTGATCATCAATCGGACCCGGTTCGGGATGAACATCCGCGCAGTGGGAGAAAACCCGGAGGCGGCCGACTCCCAGGGCATCAGCGTGACGAGGGTCCGCTACGCGGCGGTGACGATCGGAGGAATCCTCGCCGGAGCGGCCGGAGCGGTGCTGGCCATCGGGCTGGGCATCTTCCAGCAGAACCTCACCAATGCCCAGGGCTTCATCGCCATCGCCCTGGTCTACTTCGGCGCATGGAGACCCCTGGGAGTGATGGCCGGGTCACTGGTCTACGGGATGGTGTCGGCGGTAGTGTTGCTGCTCAAGACCAGGGGCATCATCCCGCTGGGCGCCTCCGACCTGGCCGCCATGATCCCTGCGGTGATAACGGTGCTGGCGTTGGTGGTGGCCGCCCGCCGATTCAGGGCGCCAACTGCCCTCACCAAGCCTTTCATCAGGGGGGGATAATGAGATTTCTCACTCGACAACCAATAAACCTCTCAACCCAAGGAGCAGAACCAATGCTTACCCATAGGAAACCGGGTTTCGCCCGGCTTTTGGCCGTCTTGGCGGTCCTGGCTCTGATAGCCACCGCCTGCGGAGACGACGCTGAGGAGCCCACCACCACCGAGGCTGCCGCCCCTCAAACGACCGCCGCCGAGGCGCCCGAAGAGGACATGCCCGAAGAGGACATGCCCGAGGAAGACATGCCCGAAGAGGACATGCCGATGGAGCCGCTGCGCATCGCGGTGGTTGCCCCGAGCGCATCCAACGACCTGGCATTCACGCAGAGCATCGTGGACGCGGTGAACGTGATCGTGGCTGAGAACCCGGGTACCGAGGTGGCCATCACCGACGGGACCTTCATAGTCGAGGACGCCGCCGCGGCCATCCGCGGGTACGCCGAGGAAGGCTACGACCTGGTCATCGCCCACGGTTCCCAGTACGGAGGATCGCTGCAGGAGATCGCCGGGGACTTCCCCGACACCGCCTTCGCGTGGGGCACCTCCGCCGACACGCTGGGTCAGCCCAACGTCTCCGCCTACACCGCCGCCTCCGATCAGGGCGGTTTTGTGATGGGAGTTGTGGCCGCGGCCCTTTCCCAGTCCAGTGTCATCGGCGTGGTCGGTCCCATCGAGGTGGGCGACGCCAAGCTGTACGTGGACGGGTTCCACAACGGAGCGGTAGCCACCGGTCCCGACGTGACCGTTCTTATCAACTACATCGGTTCGTTCAGTGACGTGGCGTTGGCTTCCGAAGCCGCCCAGGCACACATCGCGGCCGGCGCGGACGTCCTGACCGGATCGGCCCAGATGGTGGTCGGCGCGGTCGGAGTCGCCCAGACCGCCGGCGCTCTGTGGTTCGGCACCCAGGCCAACCAGACCGCCCTGGCGCCCGACCTGGTGGTGGCATCCCAGGTGTACAAGTGGGAAGTCGTGCTGCGACAGATCATCGCCGACATCTCCGCCGGTTCACTGGGCGGCAAGGCCTACGAGATCAACCTCGCCAACGGCGGGTTGGTGATCGAGTTCAACGACGGCTTCAACCTCCCCACCGAGGTCCGAGCCGGCGCCGACATCGTCATATCCGGAATCGTCAGTGGCGCCATCAACACCATGGAAGCCATGGCGGCGCCGCCCGCGCCGATGGAGCCGTTGCGGATCGCGGTGGTTGCCCCGAGCGCTTCCAATGACCTGGCGTTCACGCAGAGCATCGTGGACGCGGTGAACGTGATCGTGGCGGAGCAGCCTGGCACCGAGGTGGCCATCACCGACGGGACCTTCATAGTCGAGGACGCCGCCGCGGCCATCCGCGGGTACGCCGAGGAAGGCTACGACCTGGTCATCGCCCACGGTTCCCAGTACGGAGGATCGCTGCAGGAGATCGCCGGGGACTTCCCCGACACCGCCTTCGCGTGGGGCACCTCCGCCGACACGCTGGGTCAGCCCAACGTCTCCGCCTACACCGCCGCCTCCGATCAGGGCGGTTTTGTGATGGGAGTTGTGGCCGCGGCCCTTTCCCAGTCCAGTGTCATCGGCGTGGTCGGTCCCATCGAGGTGGGCGACGCCAAGCTGTACGTGGACGGGTTCCACAACGGAGCGGTAGCCACCGGTCCCGACGTGACCGTTCTTATCAACTACATCGGTTCGTTCAGTGACGTGGCGTTGGCTTCCGAAGCCGCCCAGGCACACATCGCGGCCGGCGCGGACGTCCTGACCGGATCGGCCCAGATGGTGGTCGGCGCGGTCGGAGTCGCCCAGACCGCCGGCGCTCTGTGGTTCGGCACCCAGGCCAACCAGACCGCCCTGGCGCCCGACCTGGTGGTGGCATCCCAGGTGTACAAGTGGGAAGTCGTGCTGCGACAGATCATCGCCGACATCTCCGCCGGTTCACTGGGCGGCAAGGCCTACGAGATCAACCTCGCCAACGGCGGACTGGTCTTGGAGCCCAACCCGGCCTTTGATATACCACCTGAGATGTTCGCCGGGATCAACGAGGTGATCCAGGGAATCATCACCGGCGCCATCGACACCGGCGCCAACTAGCCCAATAGAAAGGAACCAACAGGGTGACGGAACGATGACGCAACTCCTGGAGATGCGGGATATCGTCAAGCGCTTCCCCGGCGTGCTGGCCAATGATCGAGTCAACTTCGATCTGCGCGCCGGGGAGGTGCACACCCTGTTGGGAGAAAACGGCGCCGGGAAGAGCACCCTAATGAAGATCCTCTACGGGTTGTACCAGCCCGACGAGGGCGAACTCCTCATCGAGGGGGCTCCGACCCGGATCACCAGCCCGATCGACGCAATTAACCACGGCATCGGGATGGTGCATCAGCACTTTATGCTGGTGCCCTCTCTCACGGTCACCGAGAACGTGGCGATGGGCACCGTCTCTAAGCGGGGGCGTATGAATCTGCGGCAGGTCTCCGATCGCGTCCGGGAGTTGTCGGAGTCTCACGGCTTGGCGGTTGACCCGGACGCCTACATCTGGCAACTCTCGGTGGGAGAACGCCAGCGGGTCGAGATCATCAAAGCGCTTTACCGCGACGTCAAACTGCTGGTGTTGGACGAGCCCACCGCGGTGCTCACCCCCGGCGAGGTGGATCACCTCTTCACGATCCTCCGGCAGATGGCCGGGGCCGGCCGAGGTCTGGTGTTCATCTCCCACAAGCTTCACGAGGTGCTGGCGCTCAGCGACCGGATCACCGTGCTTCGCCTTGGGCGGGTGATGGGAGAAGTAGAGGCACAAGACGCCACCCGCGAAATGCTGGCTTCCATGATGGTCGGGCGTCCGGTGCGACTCGCTCCCGACAAACCGGCCATGGAGCCGGGGGGAGCCCGGTTGACCATCCGCAACCTGAACGTGATGGGCGATCGGGGCCTGCCGGCCCTCCAAGACCTGAGCCTGACGGTCCGGGAGGGAGAGATCCTGGGGATCGCCGGAGTCTCCGGCAACGGCCAGCGGGAGTTGGCCGAGACAATCGCCGGTCTCCGGAAACCTGAGTCGGGCACGGTGGAAGTCGACGGCGCCGACATAACCGGCCAGAAACCGTCTACGGTCAGAGCGGCGGGGCTGGCCTATGTTCCCGAGGAGCGCCAGCGGGACGGCGCGATCGGAGCTTTCTCGGTCTCTGAGAACATGATCCTGGTGAACCATCGCCATCCTCCGATGAGTCGGAGGGGTTTCCTGCGCAACGGAGAAATCCGTCAACGCAGTCGGCAACTGGTGGATGAATTCTCCGTCGCCACCCCGGGACTCGACGTTCCGGCCTCGAATCTCTCGGGAGGCAACCTGCAGAAGCTGATCCTGGCCAGAGAACTCTCCGGCTCACCGTCGGTGCTGCTGGCTTCCCAACCCACCCGGGGAGTGGACATCGGGGCCGCCGAGTACATCCACGACCGGCTCATCGAGCAGCGCGGGTCCAAGTCGGTCGCCATACTGCTCATCTCCGAAGACCTGGACGAGATCCTGGGCTTGGCCGACCGGATTGCAGTCATCTACGAGGGGCGCATCGTGGGAGAGGTGAGCGCCGAGGATGCCGACCGGCAGGGAATCGGCCTGATGATGGCCGGAGTGTCAAGCGAAGACGCGTGATGGCCGGGACCCGAATGTGACTTACAGCGAAGGAGAGATTGCATGTCCAAGCAAATGGTGAGCGCCGCACTGGTCCAGTCGGAGTGGACCGGCGACCAGGAGTCCATGGTGGAGAAGAACATCTCCTACGCCCGGGACGCCGCCGAACAGGGCGCCCAGGTGCTCTGTTTCCAGGAGATCTTCAACAGCCCCTATTTCTGCACGGTTCAGGACAGCGACAATTACTCCTGGGCAGAGCCGATACCCGACGGACCGACCATCCAACGCATGATCGCCGTGGCAAAAGAGACCGGGATGGTGATGGTGGTCCCCATATACGAGGTGGTGGACGAGGGCACCTTCTTCAACGCCGCGGCGGTGATCGACGCCGACGGTACCTACCTGGGCAAGTATCGGAAGACCCACATACCGCAGGTGCTGGGATTTTGGGAGAAGTTCTACTTCCGGCCCGGCAACCTGGGCTACCCGGTTTTCGACACTGCGGTGGGGAGGATCGGCGTGTACATCTGCTATGACCGCCACTTCCCCGAGGGATGGAGGGTGCTGGGCCTGAAGGGCGCCCGGATCGTGTTCAACCCCTCCGCCACCACCCGGGGCCACTCCAAACACCTCTGGCAGTTGGAGCAGCCGGCCGCGGCGGTCGCCAACGAGTACTTCGTCGGCGCCATCAACCGGGTGGGCGCCGAAGATCTCGAGGGCACCGACTACTACGGCTCCTCCTACTTCGCCGATCCCCGCGGGGAGATAGTGGGCGGGACCGCCTCGGACACCGAGGACGAGGTGCTGATCCGCCAGTTGGACCTGGGCATGGTGGAAGAGGTGCGCCGCTACTGGGCCTTCTACCGTGACCGCCGGCCCGAGGTCTACGAAGAGGTGGCGGCCGTATAGCTGCCGGGGGACCTGCGGAGTCCTCCCTACAACTATCTAAGGGATCATTCTCCCGCCGTCGATTACCAGCGGCAACCCGGTGACGAAACTCGACTCGTCGCTGGCCAGGAACAGCATTGCCTGAGCGACGTCACGGGGAGTTCCCATTCGTCCCAGCGGTGTGATGTCGAACCAGGACTGCCGCATGGCTTCCGGGTCCTCGGCCCTGGATAGGTTCCGCTCGTTCATGGGGGTGTCGATCACGCCCGGGCACACCGCGTTGACCCGGATCCCGTAGGGCGCTCCCTCCATCGCCATCCCCCGAGCCAGCGCCATCATCCCGGCCTTCGACGCCCCGTAGGCGGTGGTGCCACCCCCCGCAATGAAATTCGCCACTGAAGAGTTCATCACGATCACGCCGCTCCGCCGCTCCTTCATGCTCGGGAGCACCCGCCGGGACATCAAGAACGCCGACGTCAGGTTGATGCGAAGGATCCGGTCCCACTCCGCAAGGGTGGTCTCCTCTACCAGCTTCTTCAGTTCGACTCCCGCGTTGTTCACCAGGACGTCCACCGGGCCAAACCGGCGCTCCGCGGTCCCTACCACCTCCTCCGCGCCCTCTTCGGTGGAGACATCCGCAACCACCGCAACGGCCTCGGCTCCGGTCTCCCGGATCTGAGCGGCGGCCCGTTCCACCGCCTCGCCGGCGATATCCGCCAGCACCACGCGGGCCCCCTCTTCGGCGAACAACTCCGCTGTGGCGCGACCGATCCCCGCGGCAGCCCCGGTAACCACTGCCACCCTGCCTTCCAACCTGTTGCTATTGGTCATGTCTTCTGTCTTTCGTCGTGGGATTGTGCGGCCGCTGAGCCGAGTCAGTCGAATTGGGAGAGCGATGCCTAGGCTGTCGAACCGTCAGGCGGCTGCTCGGTCTTCATCCACACGGTACGCTGGGGGAACGGTATCTCGATTCCGGCCTCGTCGAAGGCTGCCTTGATCCGGCCCCGCAGTTCCCGAGCGGTGGCGAAGTGCTCGCCTGGCTCGGTCTTGGCCATCAACCGGATGGCGATGGCGCTTGCGCCGAAGCTCTGAATACCTGCGATAGTGGGCTCCTCGGTGATCGTGGCGTGCGGCAATTGCTCGCGCCACAGCCCGTCGGCCACCTCCTTGATGACCGTCTTGGCCTTCTCGATGTCGGTGTCGTATGCCACCTCGAGGTCCAGCACCGCCCGACCCCAGTCCTGTGACAGGTTGGCTACCCGACGGATCTCCCCGTTGGGTATGTACCAAACGGTCCCGCTGATGTCGCGGATTTGGGTGGTGCGGAGCTTCACCGCCTCCACAACCCCGACGGTTTCGCCAACGTTGACCACGTCCCCCACGCCGTACTGGTCTTCCAGCAGCATGAACACACCGGTAAGGAAGTCCTTGACAAGACTCTGGGCGCCGAAGCCGACCGCCACGCCCACGATGCCGGCACCGGCGATGAGGGGGCCCAAGTTCACGTCGAACTCGGCAAGGGACATCATCACGGCCATGCCGTAGATCACGATCGAGGCAATTGACCGCAGCACTGCCCCGAGGGTCCTGGTCCGCTGGGTGCTCCGATCCTGCTGTTCGAGCATCAGGCTGGCGCGTTGCAACGCCGCTTCGCGAAGTCCCCCCTCTTTACGATCGGAGGCCTCGGCCGAGCGGTCCCGGGCTGCCTCGGCCACTGCCGCCCGCCGCTCCAACCAACCTTCTACAGCCCGGTTGAGCCAACGCCGTACCATCCGGTTGGCCAACCAAGCAATCACCAGGATGACCACGACCTTGACAGGACGGGCCGCGAAATCGGCGAAACGCGCCGCGCCGGTGCTACCGGTCACGTCGAACACGAGCCGGCAGATAGCCTGCGGGGCAGCGCCGCACGCGTCCGTCAAAGTCTGCGCCAACACAACAAAGGGCATCACACCATCTCTTCCGTTCCTTACCCTCAGCTTAATGTGACGTTCCGGGTTGGCGGCCGTCCGATCCGGGAGGCCCCGCACCCCGAAGTTGGACTGGAAGACGGGAGAGTGCGGTGAGGTTCATGAACCGCTCCCACGCCGGACGCAAACTGGCTCGCCGTCTCGAACACCTGAAAGGCGAGAGGACCGTGGTGCTGGGGCTTCCCCGGGGCGGGATCCCGGTGGGCTTCGAGGTTGCCCGCCGGCTGTCGGCCCCCCTTGAGGTTCTTCTGGTGCGAAAGCTCGGCGCTCCCTTTCAGCCTGAGCTGGCGATAGGCGCCCTGGGGGAGGGCGGGACACAGATCATCGACCGGGACCGGGTGAGAAGACTCCGCATAGGGGCCGACCACATAGAACGCCTGGTGGACCGGGAGCGGGCGGAGATGGCACGGCAGGCCGAAGTGTTCCGGCGGGGCCGCCCGGCGGTGGATCTTGCGGGGAAAACAGCCGCAATCGTCGATGACGGGGTCGCCACCGGTTCCACTGCCCTGGCCGCCTGCGCCATTGCCCGCCGCCTGGGCGCAGATCGGGTGGTAATGGCCGCGCCCGTCGCTCCCTTTGACGCTCCAGCCATCTTCTCCGAGGCCGCCGACGAGTTCGTGGCCGTCTCCACTCCCCGGCGATTCTCGGCAATCGGTCACTTCTACGCCGACTTCCGGCCCACCCCCGACCATCAGGTGATCGAGTTGCTGGAACGGGCCCGCCGCGGGTAGTCCGGCCCTTCCCGGCAACCTCAAGAAGTGCGTCTACTCCAGTACGTGACTCGTTTGGCCTTACCCAGCTCCGTACGGGGGAGTTCCCCCGGGAAATGGGGCGATCCTTGCCATGAGATGCCGTCGCGCACTCTGGAGGCCGGGTGAGTCTGTTGTTGCTGGGCAGGACCCCGAGGATGGCCTGGACCCCGTACTCCGGCGGGTTAAGATTCCCCCTCAGTAGCAACTTGACTGAGGAGTCTGTCTTGGTAGTGCCCATGACCGATCTGGCCGCGGAGTACCGGTCACTGAAGACAGAGATCGACGAGGCCGTGGGGCGGGTGCTGGCCAGCGGCGACTACGTGCTTGGCGACGAACTCGAGGCCTTCGAAGAGGCCTTCGCCCGCTATGTGGGCGCCCGGTATGCGATGGGGGTGGGGTCGGGTACGGCGTCTTTACATCTGGCTCTGGCCGCCTTGAACCTGGGACCCGAGGACGAGGTCATCACCGTTCCCAACACCGACAACCCCACCGCTTCGGCGGTGACGCATACCGGGGCGAAGGTGGTCCTGGCTGACACCACCGCAGACACCTTCACCATGGACCCGGAGAAGCTCGAGGAAAAGATCACTCCTCGCACCAAGGTGATCATCCCGGTCCACCTGTTCGGGCATCCTGCCGACATGGACCCGATCTGTGAGATCGCCGACCGGCACGGGATCCTGGTGCTGGAAGACTCGGCGCTGGCGGTGGGCGGCGAGTACAAGGGAAGGCGCACGGGGACCTTCGGGCCGCTGGGATGCTTCAGCACGGCGCCGGGCAAGATCCTCGGAGGCTACGGAGACGGGGGGATGGTGGTGACCAACGACCCCGACCTGGCCGACCGCATCAGGGTGCTCAGAAACTACGGTCATGCGCCGGGCCTGCGATTGTCCGGGAAGGACCTGACCGGAGGAAGCGGATGGAAGGTGCTGGAGGAAGGGTTCAACCAGCGTCTCGACACCATCCAGGCGGCCATCCTCAACGCCAAGCTTCCCACCCTGGAGTACCGCATCGCAGGTCGGCGGCGAGCGGCCGCCCTCTACCGGACCCTCTTTGCGGACACTCCGGTTACGGCCGTCCACGAGGCGCCTTGGGCCCGTCACGTCTACTTTGCGTACAACGCGATGGTCCCCGAAGGGGTTCGCGACCAGGCACGGGAATACCTCGCCTCGCGGGGGGTGGCCACCAGGCTGTACTACAACCCTCCCTTGCACCTCCACCCGGCCTTTCGGTGGATGGGTCTCGGCCCGGGATCCTTTCCCGTGGCTGAGAAGACCGCCTCCCGGATGATCGGGCTACCCTGCTTCCCCCAGATCACCGAGTCGCAGGTGGAGGAGGCCGCGGCAACGCTCCTGGAGTTCTTGGGCGCCGGCTGACGCACTCGAGCGGTCGGCAACAGGTCGCCGGCCCCGCTGTCCCACTGTGGTGGACATTTTCCGGCGACCACATCCAGATTTGGCATGATCGCTCAGAGGTTTCGTGCAACAATGTAGCACATGGATGAAGTTGGGATCCGGGCACTGAAGCAGAATGCTTCGACGGTGGTGGCCAGAGTTGCGGCAGGAGCCTCCGTGAAGATTACGGTTCGAGGCCGCCCAGTCGCTCAAATGGTGCCTATCTCAGACAACCGTGTCGAGGCCCTCATCCAAGCCGGTAGGGCCCGGCAATCCCGCCGGAGGCTCAGTGATCTGCCCCCTCCCGCAGAGTGCCGGCCCGCGTCTCCTACATTGTCGGCAGCGCTCGAGGAGATGCGTGGAGCGGAACGGCATTGACGGTGGCTGCCGGCGCCGAGAGCCTGGGCATCGAATTCCTGACGCCATAGGTTTGCTCGGCCCGAGCGTGACGGATCTTGGAGCCGGGCGAGTTTCGTAGGGCCGGCAGCCCATGGCCGAGTCTCCTTGTTCCCTGCCCGAGATCCAGGCAGAGCATGGTGCTTTCCATTGCCCGGGCAACCTGCCCAGGGCTAACATTTCGCATATCCAACCGACAGAGGAGCACCCCTTGGCAGTCCCCAGCAGCAATCTGGCCGCCGAATACCAGTCGCTGAAGCCCGAGATCGACGAGGCGATTATGCGAGTACTGGCCAGCGGCAACTACGTCCTCGGCGAGGAGTTGGAGGCTTTCGAGGAAGCGTTCGCCGAGTACCAGAACGCCCGGTTCGCCATGGGAGTGGGTTCGGGCACTGCTTCTTTGCATCTCGCCCTGGAGGCGATGGACCTGCAGCCGGGTGACGAGGTGATCACCGTCCCCAACACCGACAATCCAACCGCCTCGGTGGTGACCCATGCCGGAGCGAAGGTGGTGCTGGCGGATACCACTCCCGACACCTTCAACATGGACCCCGAGAAGCTGGAGCGATACATCACTCCCCGCACCAAGGTGATCCTCCCCGTGCACCTGTTCGGCCACCCTGCCGACATGGACCCCATCATGGAGATCGCCGATCACCATGGCATAACGGTGATCGAAGACGCCTGCCTCGCCATCGGCGCCGAGTACAAGGGCCGACGGATGGGGACCTACGGCCCGCTCGGGTGCTTCAGCGTGGCGCCGGGAAAGATCCTGGGAGGCTATGGCGACGGAGGGATGATCGTCTCCAACGATCCCGACATGGCTGAGAGAATCCGCGTACTCCGCAATTACGGCCATGCGCCCCGCGTGCCGCGTTTTCCCGGAGACCTGACCGGAGGCAAATGGACGGTGCTCGAGGAAGGCTTCAATCAGCGTCTCGACACCATCCAGGCGGCGATCCTGAGAGCCAAGCTCCCCACCCTGGACGACCGGATCGCGGGCCGTCGACGGGCTGCCGCCCTCTACCGGGAGATCTTCGAGGGAACCCCGGTGATTGCCGCCCACGAGGAACCATGGGCCAAGCATGTCTACTTCGCCTACAACGCAATGGTCGACAATCGCGACGAGGCCCAGGATTACCTGAACTCACGGGGCATTCCCGCCCGGCTGATCTACAACCCGCCCCTCCATCTCCATCCCGCCTACCGCTGGATGGGACTCGGGCCGGGCTCGTTGCCGACCGCAGAATACACCGCGTCGCGGATGCTGGGACTGCCCTGCTTCCCCCAGATCACCGAATCCCAAGTGGAGGAAGTCGCCACGACCCTCGTGAAGTTCGCCGAAGGCGGCTAACGGATACAACCAGCCCGGAACGGCGGCGCGTTGGTTTCAGGGGCTTTGTTGGGGCGCGTATATGACCCAATCGAGATCGTCATCGGGATCGACGTCCAGACCACCAATCAACTCGTCAACTGCATCGCCGGGAGTATCGAAGTAAGCCTCCAGCGAAGCCCGGACCGCGTCGCGGACCAAGGCAGACCGGGATGTCCCCAACCGAGTGGCCTCGGCTGACAGAGCCTCATCAAGGTCCGGCTCCAAATAGAGATGTATACGCCTCATACACACAGTTTGCACCATGGCATAGCCACAAAGAGGCGGCTTGCCGGCATGACGAGCCGCCTGCCCAAGATCCTCTGTTCGAGAATCTCCTCGAGGTTCAACTCAACCGTCGATCAGTTCCTGATGCAGGTCTCCGGGATCTAGATTCTCCGATCGCACTCGAAGATCCAGGTAGAGCACAGTCGCCACCACCCAGGAGAAGGGCAAGCCGAACACGTTGAGCAACAAGACCGCCCAGTGGTAGGGAAGGACCCGGTAAAGGACCAGAAAAGGCAATGCCACCACCAGCAGCGCCAGCAAGAGGACCTTGATGGTTCGCCACAGGTTCGGCAAGACCAGCTTCCATGACCGCACCAGGCTGGGGATGGCCCCCGCACCCTCCACCGTCAAGCCCATGGGAGCCACCCACCAGGTCATCGCCAAGCAGATTGCGGGGAGGACCATCACGAAGGTCCACAAAAGGAACGGCAGCAAGGTCTCGGCCGGCATTGAGAAGGGGTCGTCGCCGTAGGAACTCACCTCCGCGGCGAAGCCGGGAGCCACCACGGCCAGGATGGCTGAGCCGATCATGGTCATGACGGCAGCAACCGCGGCCACGGTCAACCCGAAGACCACCGCCATCAGGAGCATGTTCCCGTACTGTCTCCAGGCCATCCGTATGGCTTCGGCAGCCGAGAAGTGAAGGTCGACACAATGGGAAGCCACGATCCGTATGAATGCCCCGATGGCCAGGAGTTCCGCAAACACCAGCAGGATGCTCATCATCAAGCCGACGCCGGGAAGCCACTGGAGAAGCGAGGGAATGGCCAACAGGGTGAGGCTGACTCCGATCAGGCTCCCGAACCGCCTCCTGTAGAGATCCCAAGAGAAGCGGATGACCTCTCCGGTCCCCAGCGGTCGAAATTCTGGTATCTCCATTGCCTGGTGAAGGAGCGTAACCCCTACGCGGCCGATCCACCGGCGGAGATGGGCGGGACCAGGTCCCAGGCGGCAGCCGTGTGGTATGCCTGTCCGACGCGGGAGATCTCGGTCTCCGCCAGTGGGCGGCCGATGATCTGCAGCCCGATGGGAAGCCCGGCGGGATCGAACCCACAGGGGACCGACAAGGCGGGCAGGCCGGTCAGGTTCCAGGGAGCGGTGGTCCGCACATAGGCCGAGATCACAGCTTCGCTCGGCCCTCCGTAGTCGAAGGAATCCTGGTCCTTCAGAGCGGCGGTGGCCGCCAGGGTGGGCATGACCATCCCGGTGAGGCGGTTCGCTTCAAAGCACTCGCGTACTCCCTGCCGGATGCGTCCTCTTGCCCTCAGAGCCGTCAAGTATCGCTCGCTGGGCATCATCAGCCCGGTCGCCAGGAGCGCCCCTATCCCGGAGTCGATCAAGTGTGGCGCTTCTGCCAGCAGCCTCTGGTGGTAGGCGGCCCCTTCGGCGCTGAACACCGCGTATTCCACCTCCATCACCATGTCGAGTTCCTGGACCTCGACCGGCAGGACTTCCGCTCCCATGTCGGCCAGCACCCCGACCGCCGCTTCGAAAGCCTCGCTCACCGCCGGTTGGATCAGCGGGCCCCGGTAACGCTCGATCACGCCCAGCCGCACGCCTTCCAAGCCGACATCCGAGACGGGGTAGCCGTCAGGGGGACGGTCGGCCAGGGTGGTGGGATCGGAAGGATGGAAACCCGAGATCACCGACTGGACGAGGATGCAGTCGGCGGGAGTGGGCGCCAGGGGTCCGATGTGGTCGAGCGACCAACTGAGGGCCGCCACTCCGCTGCGGGGAACTCTCCCGTAGGTTCCCTTCAGTCCGGCTGTCCCGCACAGGGAGGCGGGGATCCGGATCGATCCGCCGGTATCGCTCCCGAGGGCCGCGGCCGTTATGCCTGCCGACACCGCCGCTCCCGATCCTCCGCTGGAACCTCCCGGGATCCGCCCGGTGTCCCAGGGGTTGGAGGCCGGTGGGGACTCCACCCCGCAAGCCAGTTCATGGGTGGTGGTCTTGCCCACGATCACAGCCCCCGCCGCTCGGAGGCGGTCCACCACCGGTGCGTCACGCTCTGCGGGCCGCGCATCCGCATAGGCGGGAGAGCCACATCGAGTGGGATGTCCGGCCATGTCGATTATGTCTTTAACGCCCACCGGGATGCCTGCCAGGGGACCTGGGTCGATCCCCTGGGCAAGGCGGCGGTCAACCAGATCGGCGGCTTCCCGGGCACCGCGATGGTCGATGACCACAAAGGCCTGCAACTGCGGATTGAGGTCTTCCGCGGCCGACAAGGACCCATCGGCAACCTCTCGGGCCGACACCTCGCCGGACCGGATCTGTCGGCTCAGTGCGGCTATGACCCCCGGAGGACTCATTCCCATCGCGGGTCGAACCGCAGCGCAGGTTCGTCCGTCTGATCCAACCGCTCCCGCAGCGAGTCGATCCCGGCCTTCTGGCTCTCGAGCATGTCTGCCAACTCCGCCGATTCCCAGTCGTCAGGATTCAGCCCGACCGCCGAGAGCATGGCGGCCATCTCCTCGGGACCGATGGCGCTCACTGTGGAATGACGGCGATGACGTCCACCTCGAGCTTGAGGCCCGGCAGGCCCAGAGCAGCCGCCTGGCAGGCGGTGACCGCCGGATAGGGACCCCCGTCGAACACCCGCCGGCGTACCTCCATCTCCTCGGGCAACTCCCGGATGTCCTGGCAGAAGTAGGTGATCTTCACGATGTTGGCCACCGATCCCCCGCACGCCTCCAGGATCTCGGCGATATTGCCCCAGATCTGTTCGGCCTGCTCTCCGGTGGTCTCGCCCACGATCTCACCCGAGGAGTCGAACGCCACCTGACCGGCCAGGTAGACGGTGTCGCCAGCCCGGACCGCGTGGGAGTAGGGCTCGGGAGGCTCGGACAGGCCGTCGGGGTTGATCGCCTCGATGCTCACCTCGGAGCCTCCTTCGTATCGGGACGAGCCGTGTGCCGGAACGCCATGGCGGTGACCTCGACTCGGACGGGGGCCGCCAACGGTGGCGCTCCCTCAGTCATCCAGGTTGACGAGTACGTCTTCGGCGTACGTGAGGCGCTCGCCGCCGGTGGGAGTCACCCGTATGTTGTCGGCAAGCGAGAGAGCGGACACAGACTGGTAGGCAGCAGGATCGCTGAAGGTCGAGTGGGGATGGAGATTGATCACCATGTCGGTCTCCATGAGCCGCTCCTTCCCCGGCGACCACGGGGGCTCCAGGGAGTCCGTGCCAAGACCGTGGGCGCTGTAAGACACCAACTCCCGGCCTCCGAGGCCGTACTTGTCGTTGACCCGGTCGCGGGCCGCCAGGACGTCATCGGAGGAGTGGCCGCTCTTCATCGCGTCTATGCAAGCCTGGAAGACCTCACATCGAATCTCCCAGAAGCGCTTGGCCTCATCGGAGGGCTTCCCGAAGCAGTAATTGCGTCTCAACTCCAACCAGTATCCGGATGGGCCTTGCCACTCCAGGTCTATGGAGAGGTATTCGCCCCGTTCGTACGGGGCGTGCCTCCCCTCGGTAAGGGCCCTGGGGGAGGTACGGCCGGTCTGGGCGATCCCGGTCAGACAGCCATACTGGCGGACCAGCCGGTGAGCCTCGGCCATGACGTCGATGTCGAGGGCCCCGGGGCGTATATGGGCCTCGAGGCTGCGGAACACCTGCTCGAGAATCCTCGAGGTCTCCCGGTGGTTCTCCATCTCCTCGGGGCTCTTTTTGATCCGGACGTCGTCGAAGAGGTCGGTGGCGTCCACCAGGGTGGCGCCAGGCGCCAACTTTCCCAGACCGCTCATGAGCGCATAGGTGGTGATGTCCGCCAGCCCCGCCATGCCGATCGTTCCATTCGAGTAGCCGTGGTCGGAGAGAATCCCGGCGATCTCCACTTCGGGGGTTTGGGTGTGCCGGGCGTCCTGGATCCAGTTCACCATCGTCGCCATGCGTTTGCCTCCCCAAAGAGGATCGCCTATGTAGGAGGGCTCGCCCTTGGCGGGAAGCACCACGATCCCCCATCCGGCCGCCTGCCAGATGTCGCTCACGTACTGGACGCGGCCTCGCATGAAGTCGTCGCCGCGACAGTAGATGACCAGGGCGTCGATGCCCGCTCCGGCCATAGCCTCGCGCAGCGCTCTGTAACGTCTCGCCCGCTCAGCGGGAGAGGAAATGTGGCTTACAGGTCCTTTTGCCATGTCTATTCAGCTCCTTTGGTGCCCGGGGCTCTATTGCCGGGCTTCGGTACCGATGCCCATCACCTCAAGGCTCTCTCTGGGAGGCTCCTCGGTAAAAAAGGGTGTGTGTCGTTATATGTTACGAGGGCGGGACGCCACTCACCCCTCTATCGGCTCCCACACAACGGACTGACCGGACGAGGTTTCCAGGCACATCCCCGCCCCGCCTGGTTCACTGAATGACTCGTTTAGAACGAACCGGTTCGATTTCCAGATCCTTGTAGTTCGCCATGGGAAAGTATGCAATACCCTTTTCTTTGAACCGCGGCTCTGCTGAATCTCCCCGATCCACGAGCGTTACTGCCGCAACGACTTTGGCCTCCGTTTCTTCAATTGCCTTTAGAGCATTGAAAATCGACCCTCCTGTTGTCACCACATCGTCGACCAAGAGAACTCTGTCTTTCTTGCCAAGGGAAGCTCCCTCTATCAAACGTCGCGTGCCGCGTTTCTTTGGCTCTTTGCGAACAAAAAACCACTTGGTGTCACTGACGGCAGCAACTCCCACAGCAAGAGCATCAGCACCCAAAGTTAGGCCACCGACCGCGTCGAACTGATGGCCGGCCTCTGAAACTTCTTCGACAATGGCCTCGCATGCGACTCGGAGATCGCTCCACTTAGCAAGGGCCTTCTTACCATCAATAAAATCGAATGACCACTCACCGGATGCCAGCTTGACCTGCTCCGGCAGCCTGCGATAACCCTTCTCCTTCAAGATTCTAAGTAGCTGGTGGCGTCGAGTAGCAGTCAATACAGACATAGAGTCAATCATAAACTACACTAATGTAATTACCTTGCAGGGTGGTGGATTCCACATTCATCAACTGGCAAAGGACAAGGATCAATCGGGGACCACCACGGTGCGGATCGCCGAACCCGCCTCCAGGTTGCGGAAGCCCTGTGCGGCCTGGGTCAGGGGGACGGTGTGGGTGACCATGTAGTCCAGATCGAGGCTTCCCTGCTGATAGAGGGAGTCCAACACGGGAAAGTCATGGGCCGGTATTCCCCCGCCTCCGTGGGTGTTCTGGAGCGTCAGGGCGCTGCGGGAGAAGGCCGCCGGGTCGAAGGAGGCCATCACACCGGGTGGGTTGCCCCCGATCAGGGTGGCGGTACCCCCGTGAGCCAGCATCTCTATGCACTGTTCCACGCAGACCTTGGCCCCCACCGCCTCGAAGGAGAAGTCCACTCCGAGGCCGCCCGTGATCCGCCGCACCGCCTCGACGGGGTCTTCGGAAGCCGCGTTCACCACGTCTGTGGCGCCCAGCGCCCGCGCCCATTCGAGTTTCTGATCGGAGAGGTCCACTGCGATCACCTTGGAAGCGTTGGCGATCCGGGCGCCCTGCACGGCAGAGAGTCCGATGCCGCCGCACCCGATCACCGCCGTGGTAGCCCCCGGCCACACCTTGGCGATGTTGAAGACGGCGCCCGCCCCGGTCATCACCGCGCACCCGAGCAGCGAGGCAGAAGTCATGGGCATCCCGTCGGAGACTGGGAAGGTGGCCATGGCGTCCACCCCGATCCGCTCGGCGTACATCCCGAGACCCATGGGTACCTCAACCGGCGAACCGTCGGAGGCAAGGGTGACCTGTGGGGCCCGGGGCGAGGAGTCCCGGCACCGTCTCGGGTCGTTGCGCCGGCACATCGAGCAGGCGCCGCATTGCACCCGGCACCCTGTCGCCACCCGGTCGCCCACCTTCAGATGGGTCACGCCCGGACCCACCTCCTCCACCACGCCCGCCCCTTCGTGGCCCAGCAGCATCGGATAGCGAGACATGCGGGGGCCATGGCGGCCTGCGGCCACCTTGTAGTCGGTGGCGCACACCCCGGCCGCCTGCATCCGGAGGATCACCTCCCCCGCTCGGGGAGGACCGATCTCGATCTCGGTGATCTCGATCTCCCCAGGCGACACCACCAGCGCCGCTCGGTTAGGCATCCAGGTCGACCAGTACGTCTGTCCACTCCGTGAGCCGCTCGCCTCCGGTGGGAGTCACCCGGATGTTGTCGGAGAGCGAGATGCCCGAAACCGCCAGGGCTTCGGCCGGATCGCTGAAGCTCATGTGGGGATGGAGATTGATCACCATGTCGGTCTCCATGATCCGCTCCTTCCCCGGCGACCACGGGGGCTCCAGGGAGTCCAGACCGATGCCGTGAGCGGTGTAGCCCACCGACTCCCGTCCGCCATAGCCGTACTTGTCGTTCACCCGGTCGCGGGCCACCAGTACGTCGTCGGAGGAGTTGCCGGTCTTCATCGCATTTATGCAGGCGTCCAAACACTCCAACCGGTACTCGAAGAAGCGTTTGACCTGGTCGGAGGGCTCTCCGAAGCTGTAATTGCGTCGCAACTCCAGCCAATAGCCGGAGGGGCCTCCCCACTCCAGGTCTATGGAGATGATGTCCTTGCGATCTATCTCGGCGAACATCCCGAAGGTGTAGGACTTGAAGGGCGGGCGGGCGATCTGGGCGATCCCGGTCAGGCAGCCATACTGGCGAACCAGTCGCTCGGCCTCGGCCATCGCGTCGATCTCGAGGACCCCAGGACGCAGGTGGGCTTCGAGGCTGTTGAACACCTGCTTGAGGATCCGTGAAGTCTCCCGCAGGTTCTCCATCTCCTCGGGGCTCTTGACGGCGCGGATGTCATCGAAGAGGTCGGTGGCGTCCACCAGGGTGAAGCCGCTGAGAGTCTTCTGGAAGGAGCGCATGTGCGCGTAGGTGACGATGTCGGCCAAACCCACTACTCCGAGTTTCCCGCTCGTGTAACCGTGGTCGGAGAGAATGCCGGCGATCTCGGTATCGGGGTGCTGGGTGGCTCGAATGTCGTCGACCCAGCCGGCCAGGGCCACCCGTCCGCCTCCCCACAGGGGATCGCCGACGTAGATGCCATCGCCCTTGGGGAGAAGCACGATGATCCCCCATCCGGCCCACTGGAAGGCATCGCTCACGTACTGGATGCGGCCTCTCATGAACTCATCGGCGCGGCTGTAGATGATCAACGCATCCATGCCTTCCGCGGCCATGGCCTCGCGCAGTACTCGATAACGCCTTTCCCGCTCAGCGGGAGAGGAAATATGGGTTACGGTTCCTTCTGCCATTTCTTCTTCGCTCCTTCGTCAACCGGCGCCGGTTCTTGGACGCCAGGGGTTAGGCGGCGGATTATTACAGGTTTTCAAGCTCCCCGCATATCTCGTCGGTGGTCCGGGAGGCGATGAACCCCCCGTCGGTCATCCTGACGAGGGCATTGTCGTGAAGCTCCTTGGTTGAAGAGGTGCAGGCATCGTTTACCAGCGACACCGTGTACCCCCGGTCGGCCGCGTCGCGGGCGGAGAGTTCGACGCAACCCTCGGTCACTATTCCGGTGATGACCAGGTGGGTGATCCCCATGCGCTTGAGGACTTTGTCGATATCCGTGGAATTGAAGACGCTGGCGGAGGTCTTGGAGAAGATCATCTCGTCGCCCTGTTCCGCCACCTCCGGCAGGAGATCGTCGTCCCACCCTTCACGGGGCACCGGCTCGATATCGGCGTCCGGCATGAATGCCTTCCCGGCGTCCCGGCCGTCGCCGGTGCGGTAGGCCACCCGAACATGGATGACTTCCTCACCCGCAGCCCGGAAGGCGTCCTGGCACCTTCTGACGTTGGGCAGGATGGCGTTGATGTTGTCCCACCGCTCCTGCATTATCTCGGGCTTGCCGGCGTCGGTGGCGATCCGTCCTATCCACCCGTCGGCATGCGCATCCAGATACTGCAGGTCGATGGTGAGGAGGGCGGTCTTTCCCGGAGCTATGGAAGCAAAGGAGGGCCGGGGGAACAGGTCGTAAAAAGGATCGTGCAGATTCAAGTCTCTTGCCTTCCTGGATTTAGCTGGTCGGTACGCAAAGAAAGTCTCCCGCTGCAATAGCGCGACTCCAAGTTTTAGTAAGTATATTTAGCACGGTTCGGCTGTCGGCGCCCTTGGGCCGATTTCCGGAAAGAGCGTTACAAACCCGCGCACCCGCGCAGGAGAAGGGATGAACACAGAGAGATGAGAGTTTTGGTGACGGGAGCGGCGGGGTTTTTCGGCAGGGCGCTGGTCCGGGCTTTCGCCCGGGGTGGGGATCATGTGGTTGCCGCGGATATCCTTCCGCCCGATCAGTTCGTTCCCCGTTCGGACACTCCCGAAGACCGCGTCGAATATGTGGTCCTGGACGTTGCAGACCCGGATGCCTGGTCCACCGAGACCACCGGGCCGGTGGAAGGGATAGTCCAGGCTGCGGCGCTCACTCCCAGCGTGCAAGAGGCGTTCGGCAACCCTGCCGGCCTGGTTTCAGTCAACCTGATCGGGACTCTCAACGCACTGGAGTTCGCCCGAAAAGAGCAGTTGAGCAAATTCCTCTTCATCTCCTCTGCCGGCGTCTACAACCAATCCGTGGAAGAGGTACTCACCGAAGACGACGCCGACGGCGGTTTCTCTCTGTACGGCTCGGCGAAGATAGCCGCCGAGATCATGCTCTACCGGTACGCCGTGATGTTCGGGTTCGACGCCGGCGCTATCCGTCCCACCTCCATGTACGGCCCTGCCGAGGAGTTCCGCGACACCCGCCCGTTCGTCACCCAGGCAAAACAGTTGGCGGACGCCGCCCTGGACGGGGCGCCGGTACGGGTCATCGGACTGGACGACCGCTGCGACTGGGTTTTCGTGGACGATGTCGCCGAGGCCGCACACCGTTTCTATTCCGGAACCATGGATAGCCGCTCCTTCGCCTTCTCCTCCGGAGAGGCCATACCCTTCAGCGACGTGCTGGCGGCAGCCCAGGACTCCTTCGGAGTCGTGGTGGACGAAAACGCCGAGACGCTGGTGGACGCCACCCCCGACCGGCCCACCACCATCTCCTGCGACAAGGCCCGGGCTGAACTCGGCTGGAACCCGATGGGCATAGCGGAGGGAATGCGCCGCTACGCCGAGTTGGGAGGCTGAGCACCCCACACAATCCGAATAGTCCGAATCTGTTAGAACACCCACCCGAGAACCGACGCATCAGAGATGGAGTGCCAATGAGCCAAACGAAACTAAGAAACGCGGTCGCCGAACGCATCCTGCGAATCCGAGAGGGCCAGGAGTCCCCATACCTCCGGGTAGTGCGGGAAGCATCGCAGCGCGAGAACGTCATCCGCCTGGTGAGGGGGGAGCCGGACATTCCGACTCCCGCCCACATCATCGAAGCCGCCAAGCGTTGCCTGGACACGGGCCACATCGGCTACACCCCGCCGGGAGGAATGATCGAGCTGCGCGAGGCCATCGCCCGCAAGTTCAAGAGGGACAACGGACTGGTGTACAACCCCGAGAGCGAGATCCTGGTCACCGCCGGCGCCCAGGAGTCGATGGCCGTCAGCCTCCAGACCCTCTGCGACCCCGGGGACGAGGTTCTTCTGGCCAACCCCCACTACATGGCTTACCCCACCAACATCACCATGGCCGGAGGCAAGCCCGTCTACGTGCCCACGGTGGAAGAAGACAACTTCGAGCTGAATCCCGAGATCATCGAGTCGTGCATCACCGACCGCTCCAAGGTTCTGGTGCTGGTGACCCCGAACAACCCCACCGCCGGAGTGCTCACCCGTGAGACCCTCGAGGGGATTGCGGAGTTGGTGCGGAACCATCCGGACCTGGTGGTGATCTCCGACGAACTGTACGAGAAGGTGGTCTACGACGGCTTCGAGCACGTCAGCTTCGCCACCCTGCCGGACATGTGGGAGCGGACCATCACCATCAACGGTTTCTCCAAGGCCTATAGCATGACCGGCTTCCGGGTGGGATACATGGCCGGACCGGCCGACTACATCCTGGCCGCCACCGAACCGCGCCACTCCCTCAGCATCTCCACCAACCTGCCCTCCCAGCACGCCGCACTGGCTGCCCTGGACGGACCCCAGGACTTCCTGGACGAGATGATGGAGGAGTACCACCACCGCCGGCAGATGATGAGGGACACCTTCGACAAGTTGGGCGTCACCTACGGAGAGCCCCAGGGCGGGTTCTACTTCTTCGCCAACGTCGCCGGATCGGGAATGGATGCGGGCGAGTTCGCCGCCAAGGCAACCGAATACGGGATCATCTTCTCCCCCGGCAGGGCCTTCTCCGAAGGCGCGGCCAAGTACATCCGCATCTCCTATCTGGCTCCACGCGATGAACTGGCCTTAGCCATGGAGAAGTTCACGCAACTGTGGAACGACTGTCTGGCCGACAAGTGAGTGGACCCGCAGTAGCAATAGTCGAAGAGTTCACAGCCGCCCAGGTGGCGACCCTCCAGCATGCCCTCCCCGAGGGCGCCACGGTACTCACCGACGCTCTCGCGTCGGGGACCATAGGCCAGGCCGACTACCTGGTGTTGCGGGAGACGAGCCTCGACGACGACCAACTGGCCGGCCTCTCCTCTCTCCGGGGCGTGGTCACCATCGACTCGGGTGGCGCCACCGTCTCCCCGGCGGTCTGTGACTCCATGGGGATTTGGACCGAGGGCGTCGTGTCCCCCGGGCCCACCAGCGTGGCCGAGCACGCCGTGATGATGATCCTGGCGCTCTTCAAACGCCTGCCCACCGCCTACGAGCGGCTGATGGACGGGGTGATCGTGGATGGAATGGAGCCGTTCGTCACCGACCAGATCAACTACTCCTACAACTGGGTGGGCCTCGAGTTGTTCGAGGCCGTGCTGGGCAAGACAGTGGGCCTGGTGGGCGTAGGCGGCATCGGACGGGTGGCGGCCAAGCTTTTGGTGGCGTTCGGGTGTGATGTCGTGTATTACAAGCGAAACAGGTTCTCGCCCGAGGAAGAGGCCGAACTGGGAATCCGTTACCTTCCCTTCGACGAGCTCCTGGCCGAGTCACACTGCGTCTCGCTCCATAACAAGTTCACCCCCGAGACCGAGAAGATGATGGGCGCTCGGGAGTTCGCCCTGATGCCCGAGGGCTCCTTCTTCGTCAACACCGCCCGCGGGCGCCTGGTGGACGAGGACGCCCTGATGGCCGCGCTTCACAGCGGGCATCTGGCGGGCGCCGCCCTCGACGTGTTCTGGTGGGAGCCCATCCTCCCGGACAGTCCTCTCCGGAGCACCCCCAACCTGCTGATGACCCCCCACACCGCCGGGACGCCCGCCGGCGACACGGTGGCCCTGGAACTGGGCTCCGCCGGACGGGTCATCCGCCGACGGAATGGAGTACCAGGATGAGCGAGAAGACATTTGTCGGTATGCAGGTAGGGGGAATCAGCTTCATCGACGAAGGGGTGGAGGAGACCCTCGACATCTTCACCGAACTGGCCGGCGTGAACGCCATCTTCATCTCCGCCCTCTCCTGGGCGCGGGGCAACGCCGGGCGTTCCGGCAGCGGCGACTACCCCGACCACGGTGGGCAGGAACCCGACAACCTGCAGGGCGGGGCGTTCTTCCCGCCCGACCCCAAGTACTACCACGGCACCACGATCAAGGACTTCACCGCTCCCGATCCTCTCTACGAGGGCTGGGACATCCTCGGAGACGTGATCCCCGCCGCAAAGGAACGGGGCATGGAGGTCTTCACCTACTACTGCGAGACCGCTCATGCCAGACCCAAGCCTCTGTGGCAGCCGGGGTTCTCCCAGGTGTTGGAGATCGACGCGTGGGGCCGCAAGGACACCCGCCCCTGCTTCCACAACCCCAACTACAAGAACTGGTGGTTCGGCGTCATCGACAACTGGCTCAACGAGTACGACCTGAACGGGGTTATGTGGGGCATCGAGCGCGAGGACCCGCTCTCGTCGATGATCGTCTCGGCCGAAGTGCCTACCTGCTTCTGCGTCCACTGCCGCTCAGAGGCCCATCGCCGGAACATCGACGCCGGACGGGCCGCCGAGGGTTACCGGAGGATCTATGACTATCTCACCGCGGTGCGAGGCGGCCATGAGCCACCCGACGGCAAGCTGATCACCTTCCTCCGCCACCTCTTCGAGTACCCCGAGGTCCTGCAATGGCAAAAGCTCTGGTGGGACGGACACAAGGGCCTCTACCGGGAGATCTCCGGACAGATCCGTTTCTTCGGCCCCCAGTACCAGGTGGGCTTCGGGATCTGGCAGATGATCAACACGTTCAACCCCCTGCTCCGGGCAGCCTTCGATCCGGCCGAGTACAAGCTGTACGCCGACTGGCTGAAGCCGGTGTTCTACAACGCACCCGGCGGTGCGCGGTTCGTCAGTTTCGTCAACAAGATGTGTCAGACCATCTTGGGCGACGCCTCGCCGTCGGAGTGGACGCCGATCCTCTACAAGATCCTCGGCTTGGACGAGGCTCCCTACGAGGACCTCCCGGCCGCAGGATTCAGCCCTGAGTACGTCAAAGAGTTCACCAGGCGGCACGTGGAGGCGGTGGGCCCGGATGTTCAGGTCTATCCCGGCATCGGCCTGGGCGTTGAGACGGTGGATCGCGCCATCAACCCCCCAGACGTGGAGGACATGGTGGACGCCTCCCTGGCAGGCGGAGCGGGGGGAGTGATGATCTCCCGCAACTACTCGGAACTGACCCTTACCAACCTGGCCGCGGTGGGGACCGCCCTACGGCGCCATGGAAGAATCTGACCACGATATAGAAAGGAACCAACCCGTGAGAACAATTCTCAAAGGTGGCGTCGTAGTCAATCTCGACGACGACACGCCTTCCCAGCAACAGGACGTAACCATCGAGGCCGAGCGGATCGTAGCGGTAGGAGCGTCGGACCCCCAACCGGGCGACAACGTGGTGGACGTATCTGGCATGTGGCTCATCCCGGGCCTGGCGAACCTCCACGTTCACCTGGGCTGGGACGGCACCCACGACCTGGAGATGCAGGGCTATGAGTCCCCCGCCGTCAACGCCATGAAGGCGATAATGAACATCCACCGCACCCTCTCCGCGGGGGTCACGACCATCCGCGACCTGGGCATGAACAATGCCAACGTCGACGCCAAGTACGCCATCGACAACGGCTGGGCGCCCTGGATCCGCCTGTTCCCCAACGGACGGGCGATCTGCACCACCGGCGGCCACACCTGGTGGGTCTGTCGGGAAGCCGACGGGATCTACGGGGTTCGCCAGGCCATCCGGGAGCAGTTCAAGGCCGGCGCCAAGTGGATCAAGATCATGGGCTCCCACGTGAGAGAGCAGTTCACCTTCGAAGAGTTGCAAGCCATGTGCGAAGAAGCGCATCAGAACAACATGAAGGTCACCGCTCACGCCACTTTCGACCACGCCATCGACCGGGTGGTGGAGGCCGGGGTGGACTGCGTGGAGCACGGTGGTCAGATGACCATGAAGACCATCGAGAAGCTGGTGGAAAAGGACATCCCCATCGTCACCACCTACTCCCCCAATGTGCAGCAGGCACTGTTCGGCCACCTGTACGGGATGAGCGAGACCGACCTCAAGGCCCGCAAGGCAAGCATGCATGACACAGCCCGCTTCGAGGGCAACATCAACTTCGCCAAGGCCGGTGGCCGGATCATATTCGGCACGGACGCCGGAAGCCCGGCGGTGCCCCACTACGCCATCGTCGAGGAGATGAAGTTCATGGTGAAGATCGGGGTGGTCCCCGACGCCAGGGACGTTCTCAACGCGGCAACCAGCCGCGCCATGGTGGTGCTGGGCCTCGAAGAGGACCTGGGCAGAGTGGAGCCGGGCAAGATCGCCGACATCGTGGCTTTGGGAGGCGATCCGCTCGCCGACCTCAACGCCGTGGGCGATGTCAAGAAGGTCTATGTCCGTGGAATGCTGGCCATCTCGTCGGAGGGCGGCTACGCCCAAGCCGGACGGGACGTCGGCGACATGAAGAGCCACTGGGGCCCCAGCCCGCAGCTCGAGTATCGCCTGGCCTAGCCCAAGCTCGCCAAGGACAACATAAGACAGATCAGTGCTTGATCTGAGAATCATCGGGGGGACGGTGGTGAGCGACGGTCGTTCGCGTCCGGCTGACGTCGGCGTGGAGGGCGAGCTCATCACCGAGGTCTCCCCGACCGGCGCTCTGGGAGCGGCCCGGCGCGAGATCGATGCCTCGGGGCTGCTGGTGATTCCCGGCGCGGTGGATGCCCATTTCCACTGCCGGGCGCCCAGCAACCCCGAACGGGCCACCTTCGCGTCGGAGTCGCGGGCCGCCGCCTCGGCGGGGGTCACCACGCTCTTCGAGATGCCGATCTCCAACCCTCCGTGCAGCACTCCCGAGGCATTTGAACTGCGACGGGATCTGGGAGAATCCGAAAGCCTGGTCGACTTCGCCCTGTACGGCGGCGCCGGGACAACCGACCCGGCCCGGGCGGAGGCGATGGCCGAATTGGGCGCGATCGGGTTCAAGCTCTTCACCCACACCCCGCCGGCCCACCGCATGGTGGACTTCGAGGGCCTGTGGGCGTCGGGGCCCGAAGAGATCTATGATTGCCTGCGGACCGTGGGCGCAACCGGCCTGCGTTGCGCGGTGCATGCCGAGAGCCAGCAGTTCATCGAGCGTTTCAGCCTCGACCCGGACCGGTTCGGACATCCCTCCCGTCCTCCCATGGTGGAGGCGGCGGCGGTGGGCCTGGTGGCCACCGCCATCCGGGACCTCGGCATACCCGCCCACATCGTCCACATCACTTCCCGTATGGCCACAGAAGAGGTAGAAGCAGCCCAAGCGTTGGGCGTCGACCTCTCCGCCGAGTCCTGCCCTCACTATCTGCTGTTCGACGAGTCCCTGATCCCCAAGCTCGGCAATTTCGTGAAAGTGGCCCCGCCGCTCCGCCCTCCCGAGGACGTTGCATATTTGTGGGAAGCGCTGAACGGAGGGTCGCTGTCGGTGGTGGCGTCCGACCACGCCCCATTCACGCCCGAGGAGAAAGCAGCCGCCGACTTCGCCACCACCGGGCAGGGGATCCCCTCCCTGGAGATGCTGGTCCCGACCATGCTCGACGCCGGTCTAACCGGTCGGCTTCCCCTGACCAGGGCCGTGGAGGTGATGACCGCCAATCCCGCCAAGCTGTTCGGCATCTATCCCCGCAAGGGGACGGTCTCCCCCGGGTCGGAAGCCGACCTGGTGTTGGTGGATCCCGAGGCGCGGATCACCGCCCACTCCTCCCGGTTCCTCAGCCGATCCGGCGGAAGCGGCAAGGCCTATGACGGACTGGACCTCTCCGGACGGATCCTCACGACGCTGTCTCGAGGCCGCGTTGTCTACGACAAGGGTCAAGTCGCGGAAGGGCCGGGAGGCAAACTCGTCTCCCCGGACGGTCCTCCCCGCAACGTCACCGAGACCCAGGCTTCCGCCACTTAGCGCCTGCCTGCCGAGGTCCTGGCCGTCCCGGGTCAGATCGGCCTCTGAGGCCCAGCCCACCGGTTGCGGATCGGAGTTCCTGGCGCCCATATATCCTCACTCCTGACGCAAACAAACCTACAGGGAGCGAGCATGGCAAACATTCGGCCCGGACGGCGGTTCATCGTCCTGTTCGCCTTGGTGCTGATAACCGGGACTCTGGTGTCGGCGCCCGCAGGCGCCCAGGAAACCGATGACGGTGGAGGTTTCACCCTCACCATCCTGCACAACAACGACGGGGAGTCCAAGCTCCTCCCCGACGGGAACGCCGATCCTGGCGTGGCCCGTTTCGTCGCCCTGATGAAGCAACTCCAAGCCGGCGCCACCGGCGCGGGCCTGGTGATCCTGACGTCGGGAGACAACTTCCTGGCTTCCCAGGAGCTGGGGGTCTCCCTGGGCCGGGAGGGTCCCCTCTATGACTCGATAGCTCTGAGCGGAATCTATGACGCGATGGCTCTGGGCAACCACGACTTCGACCTGGGACCCGAGGTGACCGCCCGGTTCGTGAACGGCTTCTCCCCGCCGGTCACGTTCCTATCCGCCAACATGGACTTCTCGGGCGAACCCGCCCTGCAGGCGCTGGTGGACCAGGGACTGATCGCCGCCAGCACGGTCATAGAGACCGGTGGCGAGCGGATCGGCGTGATCGGGGCGGTCACCCCGATGCTGCCAAACATCTCCACCCCTCGCAACGCCGCGGTGTCCCCGGTGTTGCCGGCCGTGATGGCACAAGTGGAGAGCCTGACCGGCCAGGGGGTGAACAAGATCATCCTGGTCAGCCATCTTCAGGACGTGGCTGAGGAGATCGAGTTGGTGGGGAGCCTCTCGGGCGTGGACGTCGTGATCGCCGGAGGAGGAGACGACCTGCTCCGCAACGAGGGCGACACCTGCCTTCCCGAAACGGATGCGGTGGCGCCCTACCCGATCGAAGCGACTGACGCCTCGGGCGCCACGGTGCCGGTCATCACCGCTCCCGGCGGGTATCGCTGTATCGGCGAATTGAACGTGACGTTCGATGCCGACGGCAAGGTCACCGATGCCGAGGGCCGCTCGGTCGGGGTTGGCTTCGACGTTGTACCGGACCCGGTGGTCCAGGCCAACGTGATCGAGCCTCTGACCGAGGCGGTGGGCCTCATCGACGCCGAGGTGATCGGGACGAGCGAGGTGGAACTGGACGGGCGCCGCTCGGGAGTGCGCACCAGGGCCACCAACGGGGGCAACCTGATGGCGGACGCCCTGCGAGCCACGGCTGCCAACCTGGCCGATGAGTTCGGGCTCGCCCCGCCGGATGTGGCCGTCCAGAACGGAGGAGGGATCCGCAACGACTCAGTGATCCCGGCAGGGGAGATCACAACCGGAACCACCTGGGACATCGCTCCGTTCAGGAACTTCGTGGTGGTCGGCGATGTCCCGCGAGAGGTCTTCCGGGTGTTACTTGAACAGGCGGTGGACCGGATACCCCGCGCCGGGGGCCAGTTCGCCCAGGTCTCGGGGTTCACTTTCATCTACGACCCGTCCGCTCCGGCGCGGGAGATCGCCCGCGGCGGTGACTGTTCTCTGAGCGGCAACCCCGGCGAGCGGGTGCGGGAGGTGACACTGAACGACGGGACCGTGATCGTGACCGACGGACAGGTCGTGCCGGGCGATCCGGTGGTGCTGGCAACCATCGACTTCCTCGCCAACGGCGGTGACTGCTACCCGCTGGCTGACATCGACTTCACCAAGCTGGGCGTCAGCTATCAGCAGGCCCTGGCCAACTACATCTCCGTCGACCTGGGAGGAACGATCACGGCGGCCGCCTACCCGACCGACGGGGCCGGCCGGATCGTCGCCCTGGAACCGGAGCCCGAGACGTTCGAGATCACGGTTCAGGCAGGTGATTACCTGCGGAAGATCGCCATGACGCATCTCGGCGACGAGAACCGCTGGATGGAGATCTTCGAACTCAACCAAGGAGTTACACAGGCCGACGGTCGGGCCCTTACCAAGCCGGACCTGATTCGGGTTGGCTGGGTGCTGAAGATACCGGCCAAGTAGGAGACGCCGCCCACCTCATGCGAGGGGGTGTTCCGGCCCCGGTGGCCGGGACACCCCGTTGCAGACCAATTCGGACATGCGCCTCCCAGCACCGGGACACGGGGCGAGCGAGGATGCGCCGCCGCCAATTCGATTACGGGTTGAGGGCGCCTTTGCGCCATGCCCTGATGTAATTCATGCAGTGCTCGTCCCGGCCCAGCAAGACGTCCTCGGCCAACCGGTAGGGCGCCGAGTTGCGGTCGGCGGCGAACACGGCGGAGAGTGGGTTCATGACCGGGTCGATGATGCCGCTGTCCGCTCCGGCCTCGACCGCCAGGTTGATGAACACGGTGTTCATCAACCTACGAGCGGGGATCCCGAAGGAGACGTTGCTCATGCCTCCTGTGATGTGGATCTCGGGGCCGAATCGGCGCCGGATCTCGCGGATGGCGTCGAGGGTGTGCAACCCGAAGGACCCATCCACCGATATGGGGAACACCAGCGGATCCACGAAGATGTCTCCCATGGCGATTCCCACCCCGAGGGCCGCTTCGACCATCTGCGACGCGTTGTCGATCCGCTCGGCGGCGTCCGACGGCATGCCGGCGGCGCCGGCGGCCGTGACTATCACCCTCGCTCCGTGCTCGACGGCCAGTTCGACGGCCTCGGCCCGTTCCAGGGAAGCCGAGTTGAGCATCGGTCTCCCATCACCGGTCCCGGTTGTCACGGACAGACCGGTCTCTATCACGGTGATGTCGGAGGAGTCGACCGAGATCGGAAGGGCTGTCAACGACCGAACGTAGCCGACCAGCCACTCCATGGCCTGGCGCTGTCCTTCGGTCTTGAGTGATATCTCATCGACGTTCACGTCCAGGTAGTGGGCGCCTGCCTGTTCCTGGTCGAACACCACCCGCCGCAGGTACTCACAGCCCGTCGGCGCCCCGTCGCCGCCGGCCATGGCCGTCTCGACAGCCAACGCGATGTGCTTGATGCGACCCTCGTCGTAAGCCTGGCTTGCCCGCATGGTCTCCGATATGACCAAGAGACCCGGAGCGCCGTCAACCGACACGAACTTGACCCCCTCGACTCCCCCGTGAGTGGCGAACCGTTTGCCCTTGCGGAGAACGATGCGGCTGGTGTGGACGTTCTCGCCGATGACCGTGAACCGCCGACGGCTCATGATCGCACCGGTTGGGCCACCGGTTCAGGACCCGCAAAAACAGGAGGCATCGGTTTTAGCTGGCAGCCTTCGACAAAGATGTCGAAGAAATCCGGGGTGGTTTCCAGTTCTATGTGGGTGACCTGCTTGGTCAACTCCTCCGCCCAGCGTCGCTTCTTCTTCGACAGCAGCAGGGCGCGAGCGCCTTCGACCGCCGCGTTGCCCACTTTTACCACTCTTTCGATCGCCACCGGTGCGATGAGCCCGATCTCGATGGCGGCGCTCACATCCAGATAAGTGGCGAACCCTCCCGCCAGGTACAACCGGTCGATCTCGGCGGGTTCCACTCCTGCGGTGCGCATCACGATCAACTGTCCGCAGTAGTTGGCAGCCTTGGCCTGGGCAAGGTTGCTAGCGTCCTCTCGCGAGAAGGTGATGCCACGCTCGGGTATCACGTCGATGTCGGACAACTTCCGATCATGAGGAAAGGCGCCCCGTTCGGTCATCAGACCCTGCCTGCGGAGCCCAGCCAGCAGGTCAACCAGACCCGAACCGCAGATGCCCACCGCCGGTTCGTCCCCGATGGTCCGGTAGGAAGACGCGGTCCCGTCCCCGGACACCGTAATAGACTCGACGGCCCCGTCGTAGGCGCGCATCCCGTAGGTGACCAGACCGCCTTCGAACGCCGGGCCTGCGGGACAGGAGGCCGCCCACATTCTGCCCCCATGGCTTAGCACGACCTCGGTGTTGGTGCCCATGTCGACCAGCATCTCGGTCCGTCCCTCCTCACCCAATCGAACCGTCTCCACGCACGCCACCGCATCGGCGCCCACATGGCTGGCCACCAGTGGAATCCCATACACCTTGGCCCGGCGGTTGGCGCGCAATCCCAAACTCCTGCTGTCGGCCACCACCGCGGTGTGAGGTCGGCGCCCGGCCAGGTACTCGTGCTCGGTCAGGGACTTGTACGGCATCTCCCCGATGCTCTGCACGCTCATGCCGAACAGGATGTCCCGCATGGTCGAGTTGCCCGCCACCACGATCTCGTATACGTGCGGGACGCGCCGACCGGCCCGGCGTGCCAGGTCCCGGGTGCCCCGGTTGATGGCCGCCACCGCGGCATTCTGGAGTTCGCCGGCAACCCCCGGTCGGGCCTCGTAGGAGATGCGGTTCATCACGTCGCTGCCGCCGAACTGCTGGGGATTCTCGAAGCCGGCCACCCCCAATGTGGTACCCGATTCGAGATCCACCAACTCGAGGACCACCGTGGTAGTGCCGAGATCCACCGCCAGGCCGCAGATGGCGCCCCGGTAGCGGTCGAGCACCATGTCCCCGTATCTGACCTCGTCGCCGACCCGGGTCACGGCCGGACAGAAGTCGCCGCGCCCCCGGTCCCGCAGGCGGCTGGCCTCGAGGATCCTCGGCTGTCTGCGAAGTGGTGCGAATCTGACGGGGAGGTCTTCGCGCACGACCCGGGCCTGGCACGCAAGGCGGAAGTCACCTCGCAGGAACCGCTCGGTCTCGGTCCGCTCCGTCAGCGCTCCCATCCCCTCGCTTATCTCCACCACGCATTCGTGACATTCCCCCCTGCGCAGGCACGACGTGGGCACTTCGACTCCCAAATCGTCAGCATGGTCGAAGATGGTGTTGCCGACAACAAGGGGCCGCGTCTCCGCGCCATGGGCGACGGTGCTCACCGGATCGGGTCCTCCCCGGAACGGCGTCTCCGTCGCTCTTCCGCATCCTGTTTGATCCTGACTATCTTTTCCCGGGTCCGCTCGTAGGCTCGGGGATTGGATTCCCAGGCGGTGCGGTAATCGAAGGTGCCGTCGTGGGTACAGACAAGTTCGTCCGAGTCGCGGTCGGCCACGGGCGCCTGGTTGCGGCATCGGAACATAGCGGTGCAGAGATCGTGGCGGTCGCGATAGGGACAGCGGGTGCGGGAGGATTCCTCAGCGTGGGAAACTATGTCCGCGAAGATTGCAGCCATGCGGTCCAGCCGCTCCTGGAAGGCCTGCTTCTCGGAATCGGACATTGCCCGTGCTGTTCAGTTGACCTCGACGGCTAGTTTCTTGGCCAACTCCACGCAGGCCAGCGCGTCCTTACCGTAGCCGTCGGCGCCCACGTCCTTGCCGAACTCCGGGGTGACCGGAGCGCCGCCGACCATGAACCGCACCGACTCCCGCAGGCCGGCGTCCTTGAAAGCCTCCACCGTTTTGGCCATGTTCGGCATCGTGGTGGTCAGCAGAGCGGACATGCCGATCAGATGAGCGCGGTGCTCTTCCACCGCGGCGACGAATTCCGCCGGGGAGGTGTTGACGCCGAGGTCGATCACCGTGAAACCACCGCCACGCAGCATCATGATGCAAAGGTTCTTGCCGATGTCGTGCAGATCGCCTTGGACGGTGCCCATGATCACCGTGCCGATCGGCTCCACGCCGGAGGCGGCCAGGATCGGCTCGATGTGCGCCATCCCGGCTTTCATCGCCCGGGCCGACACCAGAACTTCCGGGACGAACACGTATCCCTCACGGAACTTGATTCCGACTATCCCCATCCCGGCGATGAGCCCGTCGTCCATGATCTCGAGGGCTCCGACTCCCCCATCCAATGCTTCCCTGGTCAGCCGATCGACGGTGACGTCGTCTCCATCGATCAGGGCTGCGGCGATGTCCTGCATGGCCGGCGATACCCGGTTGAAGAGCGCCACATTCCTTTCTATCTCTTCGGGCCGTTCGAGGAACTCCTCAATCTCCAAGCGGATGAACTCGTTGGCTATGTCAGATAGTTGGGCCATGGAAAAAGAAGGGGCTGGATATCAAAGTGGGGTTGCGCCAGGCATTTTATCAGTCTGTTTCAGCCGCGTGGTCTGCCGGTGGGGGATTGTGAACCACCAGCCGCCCGTCCGGCCTATGCGTGTCAGAATAGTCGCGGACCGAGTCAGCCAGTGCCCTGAGCACGTCAATTTTGGTGCCGAGCGGCACAGAACCCTCCGGGGCGATCCCGTTGATCCCGGCTTCCAGCACCTTCATGCACGCCTCGTAGGTGTCCTCGTAAGTGCCGCTGAACAGGGTGGTCGGATTGTTGATGTTGCCCATCAGGGACATGCGGTCCCCGGCGATCTCCTTGGCGACATGGGGATCCACCTGGGACTCGAAGTGGAAACAGTCCCAGCCAGCCTCGGCGAAATAGTCGATCCGGTCGGTCGTCTCCCCACAGCAATGGAATATGCTGGGCCCGCCCATCTCCACCGTGACTTCCTTGTGCATCTCCAGGAGGAAGTCTCGGTACGTCTCGGGACTGACAAGTTCCCGGTTGGCGTGATCCGCCCACATGATGGCATCGGCGCCCGCTTCCAGTTGAGCGTGGGCCGACATCATGCAGGCAGGAAGCATCACTTCGAGGTAACGGCGGATCTTGTCGGGGTCGAGGATCGTATCCATCAGGTAATTCTCGATTCCCACCAAGTGGTACCCAACCGACCACGGGCCATAGACCTTCCCCACGATCCCCACGTCGGGGTAACGCTTCCGGAGCAGCCTGATGGCGCCGAGCACCGCTTTGAACGACGGCCGCTTCAGGTAGTCGGATGGGATTTTGAAGTCTTCGGGGTCGGTTAACACATGATCGTTGGTGGCCGGCCAGTTGTCCACGGTCCCCCACCAGGTGGCCGCGTCAAGGGCGTCGGCTTCGAGTTGGGAATGGAACACCGGCATGATCGTGTCGAGACCGAGTTCCTCGTGGGCGGTGGCCGCCAGGCGGGCCATCTTCTCCGCGTCGAGATGCGCTTCAGGGAACCAAGAGTCGACGATCTCCATTGCATCAAGGGTTACCACCGAACTGAGTGTCATGGCAGGGACCTTGTCGACCCGCCCGCCGTACAGCGCGGACAAAAAGCGGCGGCGCGGCGTCATCCACTCACCGGTGAGACGTGTGAAGTTCTCGCCCTTGGTCTTTACTTTTGCAGGTGAGATAGCCGGTCCTTTCCACGCGCTGCCCATCCGGGCGGCAGGGCAGAAGTTTCGAAGCGCTTTTCAGTAAGGATAACGCCCCAAACAACCGCCCGCAGGCCCCGTGGACACGCCTTTTAACTCCCCCCACTCTTGGAGAAGTCGCATCTGACACCGCAACTATTATCAACTGACAAGCGCTAGCCCAGAAACAAGGAGAGCACCATGACACAAGTCCCCGTAAGCCACATCACCTCAGATGCCGAGCGCGCCCGACGCTATGCCGCCCTCCGGGAAGTCATGGCCGCCGCCGGCCATGATGCCTGGGTTATCTGCAGCCGCGGCGACGAGTTCGTACGTGGACGGGTCCAGTATGTGAGCGACATCTTCCAGTGGGCAGGCCGTGGCTTCGTGGTTTTCCCCTCCTCCGGCGAGGCCACATTCGTGGTGGATCCGCTCTGGGGCACCGGCTACGCCATGCAGGGCAGATGGCTCAACGACTACCGCCAACCCGACAACGCGGGAGCGGGGATCGGAGAGGTCCTTTCCGATCTTGGACTGGCCAAGGGAACCATTGGCGTAGTGGGACTGGTCGACATCACCTGCGTTGGGGACTACAACGACATGCGCAACGCCCTCCCCAACGCCACCTGGCAGGACGCCACCGACCTTTTCGACGACGTCCGGATGATAAAGAGCCAGGAGGAGATCGACGCCACCTACGAGACCGGCAAGCTGGTCCGCCAGGTATTCAGGGGAATCGAGGCGGAGATACGCCCCGGAGTCGAGGAACTCGATGTTCTCTCCGAGGCGCACCGGCTGGCGCGTCAACTGGGCTGCATGGAGGGGATCGCCCTCATGGGCCGCGCGCCCTTCGAGTGTTTCGGGCCGGGAACCCGGGGAGTGATCGAGAAGGATGACATCATGGTGATCGACCTGGAGTGGGGAGGCCCCTCGGGATACTGGGTCGAGGTCCGTAGGGTGTACAGCTTCAAGCCTCCGACTGCAGAGCAACAGAAGTTCTGGGAGATGCGGGTGGCGAGCTTCGACGCCGTGGTGCAGGCAATGAAGGCCGGAGAGTCTTCCGACACCGTTCTCGCCGCACGCGATAAGTGCTACGAAGCCTGGGGTTATCCCCCGGCGAGGAGCATCAACTCCTTCACCGCCCACGGGATCGGCGTCGACTCGCTGGAACCCCCGTGGATACCGGGTAAGGAGCGGATCATGCAGGAGAACATGATCATCAACACCCACCCGGCCGTCTCGATCCCCGATCCCGAGAAGGGCGCCATGCTGGGCGGGATCAGTATCGCCGACAACGTCCTGGTCACCGCCGACGGACCGGTCCGGATGGTGGATCAGGTCGACGAGTGGATCGTCCTCGACTGCTGAGTTACAGCTCTCGTAACTAAAGAACCCCTCGACTGAGCAAGGCCGGGCGCAACGCCCGGCCTTGCTTCGCGTTTGGGAGGGAAGGGATGGTCTTCGGCTGAATCAATAGAGCGCTGAGGCTGAACTCACTCCGGGTAGTGGTAATAGCTCCCTCGAAAATACCCCAGGGCGCGCTGGTCGGTGTCAGCCGTCTCCATCCTCTCCACCTCCCCCAGGTAAATCACGTGGTCGCCGCCGTCATAGCCTGCGATTATCCGGCATTCGAACCGCGCTATGTAGTCGGAGAGGAGAGGTACCCCTCCCAGGCCCGGCGACCAGGAAACCCCGTCGAGCTTCTCTTCGCCGGAGAGGTCGCTGCGGGTGAATCGTCTCGACACCGACTCCTGGTCGGCCGAGAGGACGTGCACGGCATACCGGGTGGCGGTGGACATGACGTTGTAGCTGTTGGTGTCCCTGTCGATGCATACCAGCACCAGGGGAGGATCGAGAGAGACCGATGTGAAGGAATTGACCACCAGTGCGGCCAGGACAGACTCCTGATCGATGGCCGTTACCGCATTCACCCCGGTCATGAACTGCCCGCAGGCATTGCGGAACTCCCTGGCGTCGATTACCTCTCGGTCCGATACCGGGTCATCCCACTCGACGCTGTCGCCCAACCAGCGGATCAGGCTCCCGACCCTACGAGCCGGGAATGGAAGCCGCTCATCCCCTTCCACACTGCTGCCAAACGAACGAACCAAACGCCCGACCCTACGAGCCGGGACCAGGACCCTCTCTTCCACCCCGATGCCGTCGCCAATCCTTCGGACCAAACCCCGACCCTGGCGCGGCGAAGACGGAGAGTCCTTGTTCGATTCCATGGCGCTGCTCATTTGCTCTTTTCAGAGTAACAGCAGACAAGTCCCAGTCGACTGCCAGAAGCCCTCATATGGGGAGGGTCCAGTGACAACCCGCGGGACCCATGGAGAGCTATCCCAAATTGACTGAGGTGAGGTCATCGGCGACGATCACCTGCCCTGCAAAGCCTCCTCGGCGGACATCATCCACGAAGCCCTGCCGATCCTCATCGGTGATAGGTTCTGGAATGAGGTGCGTCAGGACCAGCGTCGGTATCTCAAGTTCTTGCGCCTGGGCGCCGATCAGCATCGTGTCGGCGTGATAGTCAAGCACGAAGTGCAGGTGGTCCGGCAGGGCCCGGATCAGGTCGAATCGCATCGCCTCGTAGACCAGCACGTCGGCGCCCTCGGCCAGTACCGCCACCTCCGGACACACCAGGGTGTCTCCACTGACGGCCACCACCCCGTCCGGCGTCTCGACCCGGTAACCCACGGCCGGCGTCACCGGCTCATGACGGACCGGTCCGGCTGTCACCCGAACGTCCCCTTGGGACCAGACCTCTACCAGCGAGTCCTCAGCCTCGAAGGGCCTGACCTCGTAACCGGGATAGGTGCCCCGCTCGGTGTGTGCACTCCGGACGGCCAAATCGTGCTCCCAGGGGTCGAGTATCCGTTCCAAGAAGTCGGTGGCAGGTCCCTCCGGGGCCAGAATCGGAAGGGCCGGCACCTGATCCAGCCGGTCCATTATCCAGCGAGACATCACCAGGTCATCCAGGCCGCTGACATGATCACTGTGGTGATGGGTGACGAAAACTGCGTCGAGATCGACCGGCGACACACCTACAGCAGCCAAGCGCATAGTGGTGGCCCGACCCGCATCGAACTGCAGTGCGGCTCCCCGTGACCGCACCAAGACCCCCGGCCCCGCCCTTTCCGGCGACGGGACCGGCATCCCCGTGCCCGTGATCGTCACCGATGTCGTCACCGTCTACACCCTACCCCCTATCACGTTGCGACCGGTTCCGTGTGGAAAGTGTCACAGGGGGGTGCTTGAATCGAGAGTAGAGAACAGAGCAGAAGCAGGAAAACGGAGTGAGAGCATGGCAGAGGAACCATCGGACGAAGGAGGAGAGGCCAACGGCGGCTCCGACGGTCCGGAGAGACCACCGCCGAGCCTGTTCAGCATGGCGCTGTGGGGACCGGAGGGACCACCCGAGCGGGTCTTCGGCAGGAACGATTGGGGATCCTGCTCGGAGGGTGACACACACGATGACCATTGCTTGTGTGTCTCCCCTATCAGAGCGCCGGTCACAATCCCGCCACCGGAGATGATCCTCTCCCGAGAGGAGATGCAGGAGATCGCCAAGGGATACAGGCCCATCGACATGAACGACAAGTGGCTGGCTTTCATGGAGGACAACCGTTTGTTCCTTCACCGGAGTTGGACCGGTTATGGCATCTATGAGGTGACCTTCGCAGCCAAAGGGTTCAGCTGGACCGACGAGACCGGCTTCATGCCCACCTCGGCGAGGGTCGAAAGCGATCCCCGCCGCTACAGCCCGGAGGAGTTTGACCCGATCGGAGAGCGCGACTTTCTCAGGGACCTGATAGTCCACGTATCCGGGGAACCAATACCCATCTCGCTCCCGATAGTCGGGTATAGCGGACCCACCATCGAAGCCGTACTCGGCGACATCACAGCCGAAGATGTGGACGCCATCGTCAACCCCGCCAATACAAGGCTGTCCTATGGAGGCGGAGTCAACGGGGCTATCCACAAAGCAGCGGGCCCGGAACTCCTCGCCCACTGCAAGACGCTCGGTGGTTGCCCCGTCGGCCGCGCCAAGGTCACCCCCGGCTACTGGCTGGACGCCCGCTGGGTGATCCACACCGTCACGCCGCAATGGAGGGGCGGAAACCGAGGCGAGCCCGTGCTCCTGGAGTCGTGCTACCGCGAGGCCCTAGCCCGCGCCGACGAGGTAGGCGCCCAGAGCGTGGCCTTCCCGGCCCTCGCCACCGGCGCCCACGGCTACCCGCTCAAGGAGGCGGCAAGAATCGCCGTGAACATGGTCCGCTGGACCCCAACCGATGTGCAGTCAATCCGCTTCGTCTGCTTCGATAACCGAACACTGCGGGCGTTCCAGTCCGCGTTGGGCCAAGACGAATAGAGCGATGCAAGCTGGCTAGCTTTCCCGTCACACTCTCCGCCACAGGCATTGCCAATCGCCTTAGGATCGGGGATGTGAAGAAGGCGCGCCTAGATAGACCGACCGCCGACCGGAAGGAACACAAGGTTGGATAAGGACGAGGAGATGGGGTGGGAGATGAGCGACCTCATCGACAGACATGGCCCCTACGATCCTCACGACACCACCTTCGCGGTCGGGCACTACGTCGAGGACCGACTGGTCTGGTTCGACTTTCTGACCAGCACCGTAGATGACATCATGAAAGAGTGCGCTTTTCCTGCCGAAGAACGGGAGCGCGTCAAGGCACTTCACCAATTCTCTGCCCAACGTTTCAAGGAGTTCTACCGGGGATCACTGAACGGTCCCGTTCCTCTTTTGGGTGAGTAGGTCCATACCCCGGTACCTGTATTGGCCCTCGCCCGACATTGAGGAGGCCGCTTTAGCAAACAGACTAAAATGTGCAGGGATTCGATCCGGTGGCTACTGGAGGGCTGTCCTGGAAGCTCGGGATCGTTCCGAGAGAATCCCCTTTTGAATTCCGGAGCGAGTCAGTCATGCCGCAGGTTGCAGTCGGTACCCATGCCGGTCAGGCAAGATACCGGATAGTCACGCTGCTCAGCCTGATCGCGGCTATAGCACAGATCGTTCTGGGTGGGGTGGTCCGGGTTACCGGTTCGGGGGATGCGTGTCCTGATTGGCCGCTCTGTCACGGACAGATCATCCCGCCGTTCGACTACCACATCTGGCTCGAGTTCACGCACCGATTGGTGGCGACTGCGGTGGGACTCCTGGTGTTGGCTTCACTGGTGCTGGCGTGGCGGCACTACCGGACATCGAAACCGGTGATGCTTGCCATGAGCGCGAGCATGGTGCTGGTGGTCGCCGCGGCGATCCTGGGTGGCCTCACTGTCCTTAGCGAACTCTCCTGGTGGACACGTCTGATCCACCTTGGGTTGGCCGAACTGACCGTGGCCGCGCTCGCCATTGCCTGGTTGGCCGGTCCTCCGGGTGACCAACCCGGACGTTCACAGAGTCTTGAGAGCAAGGCTTCCAGACGGGATCGGACCATGGCATGGGCCGGCTTGGCCGGTTTGCTGGTGGTCATCCTCTACGGTTCCTACATGGTGGGGGTCGGGTATGGAGCCATATGCTCCGGATGGCCGCTTTGCCTGGGCGAGCGCAACCCTGCCGGTACTCCTTTCCTGATCCACATGATCCACCGCTACATGGTGGCGATCGTGGCTGTGTTCGTCTTTCGCGCCTGCATCGCGGCATGGAAACGGGGAGTGGCGTTGGCGCAACTGCGCTGGATGGCGGTGCTCACCGCCGGTTTCCTGATGATCGAGATAGGAGTAGGGGCGTTTACGGCGTGGTTGGGTTCATCCCCTTTCATAGCGGCTCTGCATCTGACGTTCGCCACTTTGTCGTGGGTGTCAATGGTGTTGATGATGGCGGTCCACTTCGATCCCGGAACCTTCCGGGTGAGGACCAAACGAGGGAGGACCGCAGCCTGATGGACTCTGGGAGTCCCGTATCCCGCGTACTGCGGGACTATGTCGCCCTGACCAAACCCCGAATCATTTTCTTGTTACTGATTACTGCGGTGGGCAGCATGTTCCTGGCATCGGAGGGCTGGCCCGATCCCCTCCTGGCCGCCCTGGTTGTGGTGGGCGGTTATCTGGCGGCGGGTGGGGCGAATGCCCTCAATCACAGTCTGGAAGGGGACATAGACCAGAGAATGCAACGGACCCACCGTCGCCCGGTAGCCAGCGGCAGGGTTTCGCAACGGCAGGCTTTCGTCTTTGGAATTGCTCTCAACCTGGCTGCTTTCGCGATCCTGGCTCTCTTCGTCAACGTCCTCAGCGCCGTTCTCGCCATCAGCGGCACCCTCATCTACATATTCGTTTATACCAAGGGCCTCAAGCGGACCACACCCCAGAACATCGTGATCGGAGGTGCAGCGGGCGCCGTTCCGCCTCTGGTGGGATGGGCGGCGGTGACGGGAACACTTGAACTTCCCGCCTATTACCTTTTCGCGATCATCTTCTTGTGGACGCCACCCCACTTCTGGGCTCTCGCCCTGTTGATCAAGGACGATTACGCCCGCGCCGGGATCCCGATGCTGCCCGTCGTCTCCACCCTGGCGGAAACCAAGCGCCAGATCCTGCTCTACACCGTGGTGCTGGTCGCATTCTCTGCATCCTTCGCCGCAACCGGTGCGGTCGGATGGATTTACCTGAGCGGCGCTCTGGCCCTGGGTGGGGGGTTTATCGTCCGGGCAGTACGACTGGCGAGAGAGGATGGCATCGAGGGAGCCAAGGCTCTATATGTGTTCTCGATCGCCTATCTGGCGCTCCTGTTCGGTGTCGCCATAGCCGACTCGTTAGCGCACCGGTACATGGTCGGCTGACTCTACGCAGAAGAGCACAGTCACCGGACAAAGCTGGGCCAGAACTCTCCTCAGAGTCAGGAGATGGGAGCGGGTAACGCCAGCCCCGTCACGGATTCTGCCGTCGGAGGCAGGAAGGCCCTGATAATTCTGTCGTTTGATCTCCATCCCTTGGGTCCTTTGGCGACCAACTGGACGCTCAGAAGCCTGTTCAGGTCGCGGCTCAAGGTGCGGGGTCCCTTCGTGGCGTAGAGACGCGCAAGCTTCGGGGTGAGTTCGGGAAGGTTCCTCTTGGGGATCTCCTCATCAGAAGGCATGGCGAGCACCAGGGATCTTTGGCGGTCTCGCGCCGGACTCGACGGGAACTGCCTCATGGTCTCATGCACGAAGTTGAGCCAGGTCACGCGGAAGTGCTGCTGTAGCACTTGTTCGATTTGTTCTCGAATGCCGTCGACCAGTCCTTGTATCGCATAGCCCAGGAATTCGTGGGTCTTCTGGGTCCTGCTGGCTGCGGCCAGTTGACGGTAATACTCGTCTCGGGTCAGGTTGTAGTGGTTCGATAGAAGATGAGCCACCGGAAGCGGCATTCCGCACCTTGCCAGGATCAAGAACTCGAGAAGTCTGGCTGTCCGTCCGTTTCCGTCTCCAAAGGGGTGCAGCCACGCTAGGTAAAGATGAGCGTAGACCGCGCAGGCAACAGCCAGGGCAAATCGGATCTCAGCATCCTCTGAGCGGAATGTGGCGCTCTCCAGCCATTCAGCCAGACGGTCGACCAGGTACTGGCAGTCCTCCGGCGGCGCGCCCCGGTAATCCAGCACGCCGACCGGGTAGTCACGTATCCGTCCGGGCACAACGTCTGGTTCGTATTGAGTGCCTTCCAACACCCGACGGTTGAAGTCACAGATCAACTCGCTGGTGATGGTGGGAAGACCACCGTCCACGACCTGTTGGGCGATAGTGGTCAGAGCCTCAAGCACATTCTTGACTTCCCGCTCCTGATATGCACGAGACGGGGGAGCGCGGAAGGTCCCCCGCAGGATTCCGGCTACCTGGTCCTCGGTGAGGGTGTTCCCCTCGATCGCCGTGGTCGCCTGTGCCCCCTTGATCAGCGCTACCTCGTAGAAGTGTTTTGCTACCTCAGGTTGGAGCGGAGTTCCCGCAAGATGCTCGCACTTGGACCGCGCCTCGCCCAAGAGCATCCAGATCCTGGGATGGAGGGAGTTGATGTCTGTGGCTTCGAAGGTGATCCATGGATGTGAATTCAAATAGGAGCGCATAAGCACCTTTTCTTAACAGCATGTTGTTTTGACCACTCTAGTGTCCGCATTGATGTCAAGGATGAGGCAAGTGGAACCTCACGGGGTTTGGCTCCCTTCAGATGCCCCTGTCGCCGGGTTGGATCACGAAGTCGCGGCGATCCCGGTATAGGGGCGCCCGGTTAAGTACGTAGTCGTCTTTCTCGAGGTCTATGTCAGGGCAATCCGTCATCGTCCAATACTTGTAGCCCCCGAGGAACAGGTACTTGCGCTTCTGGTGGAAGAACCAGCATTCCACGCCCTCCCCGGCGGTGATCCGGGCACAGAACGCATCCAGCAGCGCTTGCTGTCCGTCCTTCTTGATCACCACGTACTCGTGAGGCCAGGTCTTCCGATATGTCACCGCTTCCCGCCAGGGAGCCCGGGCGATCAACTCCGTAATGTCTACGCGCTCCATTTAAAGGGGACCTCCTTCAAACCCCGCTGCACAGGCTATAAGGGCGATGTGACAAAGTAGCCAAAACCGACCATAGGACAGGCTGGGACTCTACGGTCGGATATATTTGATGGAAGGGCAAGACGGTAACTGGAAACGAGAAGGCGACACTCTTCCTGAGGAGGTAGAGCCATGGCAACGAAGACAATCAACAAACTGGAAGCTCTGGGACTGATTGTGGGGCCTGTGCTGGCGTTGCTGTTCTTTCTGCTGGAGCCGGGAGGGATACTCATCGATCCCGTAGAGATAGGCGACGCCGTTGGGACTATCACCGCTCTTGCGTCGAACCGCGAATTGGCTCACATCTCCGCGCTCCTGGTGCCGCCGGGCCTGGTGATGATGCTTTTCGGGTTGGCAGGAGTCAATCGGGTGATCCAGGGAGAGACGATGGCAGCCGCCCTGTCACGCCTGAGCATTCTGTGCGTGGTGATGGGCGCCACCGGCTGGATTCTCACGGCCGGGCTGACTCACGTCCTCGCCCAGACTTCAATCGACATTGAACAGAGTATTCAGCAGGCGATCCCTATCTACAGAGTGGATTCGGCCATCACGCTCCTCTCGGGCGTCGTGGTCTCAACCGGGGTCCTCGCCTTCAGCCTGGGGATGTCGGGCATACATCCTCCCGGTTTCAGTAGGAATGCAGCTCTGGTGATCGCCGCGGTCTCGCTCCTTGCCCTAGTCGCCTTCATCATCGGCCAGACCGGAGCGAGCCCTGCCATGATCAGTGTGGCCAGAGCCTGCTACTTCCCCTGGGTGGCCTGGTTCGTCATGCTTGGCGTGAAGTTCCTAAAGGGGAGCGCCCTCCCCTCGACAATGGGCAGGTGACCAGGTAGGGAACTAACCGTTGGGTCCCGCCACGATCAGGCATCGGGTGGTTCTCGCTTAGAAACCGGGGGTCCTGCGGATGCTCCAATGCACTACAGCAATCCCCAAGGCAGTCAGCGTCACGCCGGCCGTCTCCACCAGGGACAGCGCTTGGCTCAATGCCACCCAGGCGGTCAGTGTGCCCACTATCGGCTCGGAGGTGGCGGCCACTCCCATCGGGCCGGGACTGATGTGGCGTAGGGAACTCATCAGGAGCAGGTACCCGATCCCCATGGCGATGATCGACACCCAACCGACTCCCAGCCAGCCGGCGATCGAGAGTTGGGGGACTCTCACCGGCAGAATCGCCAGCCAGATCACCGCCGCAACGGTCAGGCTGTAGGAACTGTACGTGAGCGGATGGAGGGTCTTCCCCAGCTTCTCGCCCACGATGGTGAGCGCGGCGTAGGACACTGCAGCCGCCAAACCGGCCGCCACCCCTATCGCATCGGCGTAGTCGGCGGTGAAGGCGCCGGTTATCAGCCCGATTCCCACCACGGCCGCCGCCGCTCCCATCCAGCCGGTGATCGGCACCGCCAGATCCTGCACGAAACGCCGCCACATCAGCATCAGGATCGGTCCCAGATACTGGATGGTGATCCCCGGTCCCACTCCCAGGCGTTCGACCGCCACGAAGAAGACAAAGGTGATCACCGCGGTGATGATCCCTTGAAGCACCAGCCACCCGAGCATCCCCCCGTGATGCGTCAGGCCCCTTCGAGCCGCGATGGCGGAGATGAAGACCGCCGCCAGCACCAGCCGGTACTGGTTCAGTTCGGCCGGACTGATCTTTGAGAAGAGGCTGGCCGCCACGGTGTCGGCGATACCGAACAGGACTCCGCCCGTCAACGCCATGGCGAAACCCAAGCCGGGGCGCCGGGACAGGGAGGTGGGATTCGGTGACGAGGTCATTCCCACCCCAGACTATGTGCCAGCCCCCTACCTGGATCCGGCTTTGGATCCACCCATCCGAATACCCTGATGAGCCCCAAACACCCGGGGCAGTAACCTGAATTCAGTTCCGATTCCCCGACCCTCCCTCGCTTGACGCTTTCATGAAGACATCCGGCTCGCCAGCGGCCACTTTTCGCATCGGGGTTGACATCGGAGGCACCTTCACCGATCTGATGTTGATCGACGACCTGTCCGGAGAGACGGTGGTGGGCAAGGTCCTGACCACCCCCGACGATCCTTCCCGGGGAGTGGAAGAAGTCCTGGTCCGGGCTCTTGACAGATCAGGCCTTCGGGCGTCGGACGTCAGGCACCTGGTGCATGGGACCACTCTGGTGACCAACACCATCATCGAGCGCAAGGGCGCCAGCACCGCTCTGCTGGCCACCCGGGGTTTCCGGGACTCGGTGGAGATCGGACGGGAGCACCGCTACGAACTCTACGACCTGTTCCTGGAGATGCCCGTTCCCCTCACCCCTCGCCATCTTCGATTCGACGTTCCCGAAAGGATGGCGGCGGGGGGCGAGATGCTTCGGGAAGTTGACGAGGAGTTTGTGGAGGCCCTCGCCGCCGAGTTGGCCGAGCGGGGGATCGAAGCGGTGGCGATCAGCTTTCTCCACAGTTTCGCCAATCCCGCCAACGAACGCGCCGCTCGCCGGGCAGTGAACCGCGCCGCTCCCCGGATGCGGGTCTCGATCTCATCGGAGGTGGCACCTGAGATCCGTGAATACGAACGCGCCTCCACCACCATCGCCAACGTCTACGTCCAGCCCCTCGCCGAGCAATACCTGTCGGGATTGGAGGGCCGCCTCTCCGATCTGGGGTTCGAGGGATCCTTCTTCGTGATGCTGTCGTCGGGTGGTATAGCCACCGTGGATACCGCCACCCGCTTCCCCATCCGGCTGCTGGAATCCGGCCCGGCCGCAGGGGCGCTGGCGGCCGCGTCCCTCGGTGCGGACGCCGGGGTGGACAACCTGCTCTCCTTCGACATGGGGGGCACCACCGCCAAGCTGTGCGTGATCGCCGACCGGCGTCCGGCAGTCACATACGACTTCGAGGTCGACCGGCGGTACCGGTTCCGGAAGGGCTCGGGTCTGCCGGTGAAGGTGCCGGTGATCGAGATGATCGAGATCGGGGCGGGAGGAGGCTCGATCGCCCGGATCAACCCACTCGGACTGCTAAAGATCGGACCGGAGTCGGCCGGATCGGACCCGGGACCGGTGTGCTATGGCCTGGGCGGGACCCAGCCGACCGTCACCGATGCCGACCTGGTCCTCGGATACCTCGATCCTCACTACTTCCTGGGCGGCCGCATGGAACTCGACGCCGAAGCGGCCCGCCGGTCCATCGAGGCCCGGATCGCCGGACCGATGGGGCTGTCGGTGACCGAGGCGGCGTGGGGGATCCACCAATTGGTGAATGAGAACATGGCCAACGCCGCCCGCGTGCATGTCGTGGAGCGGGGCAAGAGTCCCCGGTCGTTGCCGCTGGCCGCCTTCGGGGGGGCGGGGCCGGTGCACGGATACCGGGTTGCGGAACTGACCGGCAGCCCCTCTCTGGTCCTCCCCCCTTCCGCCGGGGTCACCTCGGCGTTGGGTTTCCTGGTCGCTCCCCTGGCATTCGATTTCGTCCAATCCCACTATGCCCGGTTGGACGACCTCGACTGGGAGTACCTCAACCGGCTGTTTGCTTATCTCGAAAGGCAGGGAACCGAACTGCTGACCGCATCGGGGGTGGTCCCGGATGAGATCACCCACGCCCGCAGCGTCGACATCCGTTACATAGGACAGGGCCACGAGGTTCGGGTCCCGGTACCCGGAGGGTCCTTGGGAGAGGATGACGAACTGCCCCTGCAGCAGAGCTTTGACCGGGTCTATCGGGAGCTCTACGGACGGTCAGGCCCCGCAGTAGGACTGGAGGCGCTCACCTGGAGGGTGGTGAGTTCCGGGCCGGCGCCCAGCATCCACCAACCGACCGGTGACCCGCCTCCTGCCGACCGGGGCGCACTGAAGGGAATGAGACCGGCCTACTTCCCGGAGTACTCGGACTATCGGGACACGCCGGTTTACGACCGCTACCTGCTGAGGCCGGGCGACGAGATGACCGGGCAGGCCATCATCGAGGAACGGGAGTCGACCGCGGTGGTGGGCCCGGGGGCCCGCATCCGGGTGGACTCTCAATTGAACCTGGTGGTGACACCAGGCGTAGGGGACGTCGGAGAATGAGCGGGATGGACCCCATCTTCTTGGAAGTTCTGTGGAACAGGCTCCTCTCGGTGGTGAACGAACAGCAGGTGGCCCTGATGCGGACCGCGTTCAGCACCATCGTCCGCGAGACCCAGGACCTGGCCTGCGGGGTGTTCAACACCGAAGGCGCCATGGTGGCCCAGTCGCTCACCGGCACCCCGGGCCACATCAACGCCATGGCCACCGGGATGCGTCATCTGCTGGCCGAATACCCTCCCGATCGGCTGGTTGAAGGCGATGTGCTCCTCACCAACGACCCGTGGATGACCGCCGGGCAGATCAACGACATCACCGTCGCCACCCCGGTGTTCCGGGGGGGGAGGATCGTCGGGTACTTCGCCAACACCTGCCACGCGGCAGACATAGGAGGCAGGATCCTCTCCGCCGAGGCCCGCGAGGTCTATGAGGAGGGACTGCGACTGCCCATCATGAAACTGTTCCGGGCAGGCGAGATCAACCGGGATCTCATCAGGCTGATCCGGGCCAACGTGCGCACTCCCGACGAGACGGTTGGCGACCTGTACGCCCAGACCACCAGCAACGAGGTGGGCGCCCGCGCGCTCCTCGAGTTCATGGATGAGTTCGACCTGGACTCCATCGATCCGGTCGCCCGTGAGATAATGGACCGCTCCGAGGAGGCGATGCGCCGGTCGATCGAGACCATCCCGAACGGCCGCTACGAGCACGAGACCTGGAGCGACGGGTTCGAGGAACCGATCAGGATCAAAGTGGCGGTAGTAGTCGAGGACCGGGATATCCACATCGACTTCGCCGGCTCCTCGCCCCAGAGCAGGCGAGGGATCAATGTGGTCTTCAACTACACCCACGCCTACGCCTCCTTCGCCATGAAGGCGGCGGTCAGCCCCGAGGTGCCCCACAACGAGGGCGCTTTCCGGCCGGTGCATGTCTCCGCTCCCCCCGGCTCCATCCTCAACTGCCGACCGCCCGCCGCGGTGGCTTCGCGCCACATCCTGGGACACTTCCTGCCGGGCGTGATCTTCGGGGCGCTGGCGGAGGCATTGCCCCTGATGGCGGCCGGATCCGACCCGATCTGGATCAGCGTCTGGCGGGGCCGGCCTGCCGACCAGCAAGACCTGTTCACCTTCAGTCTCTTCCAGTGCGGAGGCGGAGGCGCCCGGGCCGGAAAGGACGGCCTCAGCGCGACCGGTTTCCCCAGCGGGGTGGCGGGCGTGCCCGCCGAAGCCGTGGAGACCCTCTCGTCGCTGATCCAGCACCGCCGGGAACTCCGTCCCGACTCCGGAGGGCCGGGCCGCTACCGGGGGGGTCTTGGACAGTACACCGAGATGGGATGTCGCACCGAGGAGGCATGGACGGTCTCGGCCATGGTGGACCGGATCAACCATCCACCCGAGGGGATGCTGGGAGGCGGACCGGGCGCACGAGGGGAGTTTCTCCTCGCCGGCCAGGAGAGGGGCCAGCCCAAGGCGCTGCTGACGCTCCGGCCGGATCAGCGAGTGCAACTCAACCTTCCCGGCGGCGGGGGTTTCGGCGATCCGCTGGACCGAGACCCCGCCATGGTGCTGGCCGACGTGGTGGACGGATACGTCTCGGTGGCCGGGGCGCAGCGGGACTACGGGGTGGTGATCCGCTACACGGGACCGGCCGAACGGATGGTCCGCCTCCCGGAGGACTATCAGATGGATGAGAGTGCCACCGAGGCGCTCCGATCGGAGCGTCGGGGTCTCTTATAGTCGGGACCACGCCTCCGGTCGGCACAGGCGAAATAGCGGAAAGGGCTTCACGATGAGCAACAACCAACCAGTTCGAGTGGGAGTGGTGGGCGCCAGCCCGCCCGGCTTCGGCGACCGGGCCCATCTGCCGGCCATCCAATCTTCTCCCGGAATGACGTTGGAGGCGGTCTGCACCACCCGGGAGGAGACCGCCAGGGCGGCCGCCGAGAAGTGGGGCGCCCGCAAATGGTACGCGGGCATAGAAGACCTGTGCGACGACCCCGATGTGGACCTGGTGACGGTTGCGGTCCGGCCCCGCCTTCACCATCCGCTGTCCATGGCGGCTCTCCGCGCCGGAAAGCCGGTCTTCTGTGAGTGGCCCCTGGCCTTGAACACCGCCGAGGGACTGGAGATGGCGGCTGCGGCGGCGCAAGGAGGGATTCCCACCGCGGTGGGCCTGCAGGGCCGCTTCGCCCCGGCGGTCGGGTGGGCGCGAAAGCTCCTGGCCGACGGCGCCATCGGCCGTCCACTCTCCTTCGTCGTCTCCCAGATGCTCTCCAAGTTCGAAGTGGACTCCGACCGGGCTTGGCTGGTGCGTCATGAGGAGGCAAGCGGAGCGCTGTTCGTGGCGTTCGGCCATGTGATGGACTCGGTGCGGTTCATCCTGGGAGACGTGGTGAACATCTCCGGCCGCCAGATGACCCTCTCGCCGCCGGGGGTGTTCAGCGAGGGGGGGACCTTCGAGTGGAAGACCGCCGACACGGTGATGGCCATCGCCGAGTTGGAAGGAGGCGTCATCGGGACTGCGTACGCCTCGAACACCACATCTCCTCCTCTCGGATACTCCCTGCGAATCCTTGGAGAAGAGGGACAGATCCTCCTGGGAGCGCCCTCCTACTACCAGTTCAGCCCCGTCAGGTTGTCAGTGGGGCCCTTGAAAGTCTCCGTCGGAAGCAGCGAGACGGACCATCTCGAGCAGGTGGAGATCCCCGGCGAGTTTTTCTCGGAGACGACGCTGACCGAACGCGACTCCGGCTACAACGTGGCAAGAGCGCTGGAGGACTTCGCCGCTTCCATCCGGGAGGGACGACGCTTCCGCCCCGACTTCGATGACGGAGTGGGCCTCCACCGGATAATTGATGCGGTCATCACCTCGAGCCGCGAGGGCCGAAGGGTGGCCATCGGGGTTTGACGGCTCTCGTCGATTGTCAAGCGACCCTGAGGGGCCGCCGGAGGTAGACTGACCTGCCAGATGGACACCAAATGGTTCACCACCGCGGGCGGCGAACGGATGGCCTACCACGAGATCGGCTCGGGTGATCCGGCGATAATTTTCGTACACGGCGTGTACGGCAGCCGGGGAGGATTCGGACTCCAGGAGGAATACTTCTCTCCCAGCCACCGCTGCATCGCTGTCGATCTGATTGGCAACACGGGCGAGAGCGACCAGTCTGATCGGTATGTCAGCATGTACGAACATGCCGACCATGTAGCCGAGTTGATTCGCCACCTTGGATTGAACAAACCGGTTCTGATCGGCCAGAGCATGGGAGGACAGGTGGTGATCAGCGCCGCCGCCCGGCACCCCGACCTGGTGGGGGCGATAGCCAGCCTCGACTCGCCCAGTAACGCCCCGGGGTGGACCAAGAACTACATCGACCCTTTCAATCATCTGATGGTCCATGGAGGCCCCCTTCGGGAAGCGCTGTTCACCTTCATCGGCGCCGCCTATCTCTCCACCGACCCCGCTCATGCGGAGGACTTCATGGAGAGGATGGCGGCCGTCCCTGACTTCGTGCTGGTCAACGGCTGGCAGACCATGACCCGGTTCGACCCCGTCCCGGTGCTGCCCAAGGTGAAGGCGCCCTATCTGTACATCGACTGCGGCCAGCCCGGCGTGGACTTCGACTGGCTGAGGGAACTCTGTCCCCAGGTCGTGATCGGAAAGACGGTGGGCTCCGGGCACAAGGCCCTACAGGACGTTCCCGACCAGGTCAACGCCATGCTCCGCCGGTTCATAGAACACGCCGACGCCATCGCCGCCGAGATGGTCCGCACCGGCGGGGTGTTCCAGTACACGTTCCCGTCCGCCGGGTCCTGAGGCCCTCCTCCCCACACGCTTGGGGCGCCTCTCTAGACTAAGGAACTCTTGGCCGGCGGGTGTAGTTCAATGGCAGAACACGAGCTTCCCAAGCTCGGAGTGGGGGTTCGATTCCCCTCACCCGCTCTCTTCTCGGTTCTGTTCTTTGCGAGACCTGCGTTCGGGTTTCCCACCGGCATCTTCCAGCGGTCCCACCGATCTCGATGGTTCGATAACCGTTTTGCGTAGTACCCTATGTAGCCATTCCTGACCCCTTCCGTTGGAGGATTTCTGTGGTGGTTCGATCTTCCCGGCTGCTTACCCTTTTCGTTGCCCTGACACTCCTTGCGACACTCGTGGCCAACCCGGTTGTCGCTGCCGATGCAGGCACCTATGACGATGTTTCCCCTCAGACGGCCCACGCGCCGGCGATCGAAGCCCTGCAGGCCATAGGGCTCCTGATCGACACCGATTGCGAAGACGGCAACTTCTGTCCCGAAGAGCCGGTGACGCGTTGGGCGGCGGCGGTGTGGGTCTCCAGGGCCGCCTACGGGTTCGGCTTCAATACTGATCAGGAAGCGGCGACCAGGCGGTTCGCCGACCTGGACGACGGGATAGCCTGGGCTGCCCCCCACATCGAGAGGTTGGTCGACCTGGGCATCATGGAGGCGTGCTCGGAGGATCCGCTCGGTTTCTGTCCCGAGGACGCCATCACCCGGGCCGAGATCGCCACAGTCCTGGTCCGCGCCTTCAACCTCCAACCAACCGGCTACGTCGGGTTCGGTGACTTGGACGGCGTCGAAGACGCATCCGACATCAACGCTCTGGCCGCCGCCCGGCTGACCACCGGTTGCTCCGCCGACCCTTACCTGTTCTGTCCCTCCCGGGCGGTGACCCGGGGCCAGATGGCAAGTTTCCTGGCGCGTGCCACAGGTCTGGTGGCCCGGCCCGGTTACCAACCTGCGCTGGACTCGACTCCGCTGCCGACCGATCCGGCGGTCCGGGTCGGCACTCTCGACAACGGTTACACCTACTACGTGCAGCAGAACGACAAACCCGGCAACAGCGTGTCGCTGAGACTGGCGGTCAAAGCAGGGTCCATCAACGAGCCCGAGCAGGGTTTGGGAATGGCCCACTTTGTGGAGCACATGCTCTTCCGGGGAACCGAGGCCTACACGGCCGAGGAGTTCAACGCCACCCTGCGTTCGCTCGGGGTGGAATTCGGTCCCGACCTCAACGCCGGTGTCTGGTACGACCAGACGGTTTACGACATCACGGTCACCACGGATCCTGCCGAGAATGTCAACACTGCGATGCACATTCTGTCGCAGATGGGCCACGCGGCTCTCATCGAACCGGAGGCGGTGGATTCGGAGCGTGGGGTGGTCATCGATGAGTTGCGGTTCCGGACCGCCACTGCCAGCGGCAGTATCTCAGCCGAATTCGACCGGGTGTACACCATGGGAACACCGTATGAGGGCTACTACCCGATCGGGACGGTGGCCGCCCTCGAGTCCACCACGGCCGAGGACCTCCGGGAGTTCTACGAGACCTGGTACGTGCCGTCGAACATGGCGATCGTGGTGGTCGGTGACCGGCCCGCCGACGAGCTCTTCGCCCTGGTCGAGCAGCACTTCGGATCGATAGAGCCCGGTACCGCGCCGGACTTCTCCCTTGACGAGATCATCCCTGACCCGGCGTCCTCCTACGACGTGGTGACGGACGACGAATACGGATTGTCCTTCATCTCCCTCGACATCGCGATCCCGACTTTCGACTACGCCACCGTCGGCGGGGACCGTCTACTCATGTTGGAGAGCCTGGCCGCAACCATGGTCCAGAACCGACTCGAGGATGCCTTCTACCGCGGTGAACTGACCCAGGTCGATGTGCCCGAGTTCTATGCGTTCAACCACAACCAGGGCCTGCGATACTACGGCACCAACTGGCAGGGCGAGAACCTTGACTCGGCCTCGAGAGACTACGTCTCGGTGTTGCAGACGGTCCAGCGTTACGGTTTCAACGACGACGACGTGGCCCGCGCCACCGAGGCGTTCGCCACCTCTCTGGAGTACCAACTGGACAATGCGCCCTCAACCAGGGACGGTGAGTATGCGCAGCGTTACGTCTCCCACTTCCTGTCCGGGGTGGACATAAGTGCGCCGCAGGAACGCCATGACCGGCTCTCAGCCCTTTTGGAGGGTGTTACCGCTGGAGAGTTGACCGATCACTTCCGCTGGCTGATGAACCGGGCGGGCCTGATTGTCCTGGCAGTGGGTCCCGACGCGGCCAGCGTGCCTACCCCGGCCGCCCTGGAAGCCGCCGTGGATGGGGCCGCGCCCCGCAGCGAGCCGCCGCCCATCGAGCCCGAGATCGACAGGTTGATGGAGGTCCCCGAGCCGGTGAATCCGGTCGCCACCCGGACACTGGCCGTGCTGGACGCCACCGAGTGGGAATTCGCCAACGGAGCCCGCGTGGTGTTCGTCTACTCCGACATAGAAGAGGCGACGGTCAACATCCGGGCGCGGTCCCTGGGAGGGTGGTCAACCCTCTATCCGGGCGCGCGGGCGCTGGCCTTTCGGGCGGTGGAAGCGGTATTCGGAAGTGGTTTCGGTGATCTGAGCAAACTGCAAATGGACCGGTTCCTCGGAGAGAGCACCGCATCGCTGGGGGCTGTCATCGGTGAAACTGACGAGGGCTTCGACGGCGCCGCCAACCCCGAAGACCTGGAGACGCTGTTCCAACTCCTGCACCTGGCGGTCACTGCTCCACGGGTGGACGATCTCGCCTTCGGCCAGGCCTTCAACAGCACCGCCATCCGCACCTCGTTTGCCGAAGTGAATCCCGCTTGGAAGGCGTGGGTGGCCTACAACGAGGCCCGCTTCGGCGCCGAGTGGCACCACCCCTACGCCACCCGGGAACAGTTGGCCACCCTGAGCGCCGAGACGTTCCTCAGCTACTACCAGGAACGCCTGGGCGAGGTGGACGACATGATGCTGGCGGTGGTGGGAGATACCAGCGCCGCGGAGGTGGAGCGGCTGGCCCGCCATTATATCGGGACCCTCCCGGCCGGCGATTCCGACACCTTCGTGGACCGTCACCGACCCGCCCCCACCGAGTTGGTGCGGCGGGAGATCCCTGTAACCGCAGACATGACCGCCGTGCTGCAGATGTATCACGACGTCGAGGTTTCCGCTTCTCCTTCCGTTCGAGTCAATGGCCGTGTGTTGGAATCGATCCTCGATGATCGCCTAACCCGGTTCGTCCGTCAGGAATTGGGCGCCTCCTATGTTGCGGGGGTCTCGATCCAAACAGGCCTGACTCCCCGGCCCACGTTTTTTTCCAACGTGTTTTTCACGGTCGATGCCGACGGTTACGAGGCTGCATACAACCGGGTCCTCTCGATCCTGGCCGATCTGGTAGCCAACGGACCTACCGCAGAAGAACTGGAGCAAGCCAAGACCGTAGCCCGGGCTGACTACAGCGTGCCCAGCAACGGCGCCCTGCTCAACGCCCTCATCAGCAGGCTGTACCTAAACGACGCCCATTTGCCAACTGCCCAGAGTTCCCTGGAGGAACTGGATGCGGTCACCCTGGCCTCGGTAAGGTCCCTGGCTGCGGTTCTCTACGGCAGGGAAGGCCGCGTGGAGATCGTCCGAGTGCCCGCCGCCGGCTCCTATGGAGGTGGGTAAGGGTGTCATTCTGTGACGCGTTGGCGGCGGGCCCTCCGCCGCCATCGACTCCACAGTTGCAAGGTGATCGTTCCCGGAGTGAGGAGTACCGTGATCTTCTCTGACCGATCCATAAAGGAAGCTCTGGCGGAAGGACGGATCGAGATCGACCCCTACGAGGAGTCTCACGTCCAACCTTCCAGCGTGGACCTCAGGGTGGCGGCGGCTTTCCGGGTCTTCGCCAACCATCTCTATCCGCATATAGATCCCCGCCAACCTCAGGAGGACCTCACCTCTATCCATGAGGTGAATCCGGATCACCACTTCATCCTCCATCCCGGGGAGTTCGCCCTGGGGGCCACCCTTGAACGGGTACGGCTGGGAGATGATGTAGTAGCCCGACTGGAGGGAAAGTCCAGCCTGGGGCGGCTGGGTCTGCTGATCCATTCCACGGCCGGGTTCGTGGACCCCGGTTTCAACGGGCACCTCACCCTGGAGCTCTCGAACGTCGCCCAGCTTCCCATTGCCATCTATCCGGGGATGCGCATCGGACAGATCAGCTTCTATCAGATGACCACCCCGGCCGACAATCCCTACGGCAGCGGGGTGATCGGCTCCAAATACCAGGGCCAGACGGGACCCACGGCCAGCCGCAGCCACCAAGACTTCCCCAACAGCGGTCAGGTCTGAACGCCCCTCCGACAACTAACGAAAAGTCGCGAAAAACGGGGGTCCCCTTTGGGCCCACCCCCGCCTCCACCACCTTGGCGGGGTAGACAAGGTCCATCCAGGGTGGAACAGGGCTTCCCGCCCAATAGATTTGATCCCTCGAGGCGGTCCGAACGGCGCCGGCACGGACCCTCTTGGTGCTTTGGCTTCAGTTAATGTGTTCCCTCGGTGTGACAGAGTCAACCTTCGGGCCGCTGAATGTTTCCCAAACTGTGAGAAGCAAAGCAGGTTTCCATGGGCGGGTCTTCCCACCCTGGTTCGGTCGGGGCGCCTCAGTATTCGTGGTCGGCCCGCCGTTGGCGGGAGGGTTGGACCCGGGGAGGTTCTCCGGGCTGTTTGGGATAGTGGGGAGGCCAGGGCGCGTCTCCCAGGCCGTACTCCTCCTCGTCACGAACCACCCACTCCAGGAGAGTGTGGATCTCGCCGGCTGACTGATCTATCCCCTCCGACAGGTCACCCACCGCCCGGTAGCGGTCGGCGAAGCGGTCCATCGGGAAGTCTTCGATCTCCACGTCGGGCAACTCGGCCCAAGTTAGAGGAGCAGAGACATAACCCGTGGGACGCACCCCGTAGGCGGACGAAACGGTCTTGTCCCGGGCGTTCTGGTTGTAGTCCAAGAAGATGCCCCTGCGTTCCTCCTTCCACCACCTGGTTGTGACCAGACCGGGGAGACGCCTCTCCAACTCTCTGGCGAAGGCCAGGACCGCCCGGCGGGTGTGGTGGAAGTCATATTGACGTTCTATCCGCACATAGACGTGGATACCCCGACTCCCCGAAGTCTTGGGCCATCCCCTCAGGCCCACTTCCTCCAGCAGATCATGCGCTGCCAAGGCCGCCTCCTTCACGTCCCCGAACCCGAATCCCGGAGTCGGATCGAAGTCGAATCTCAACTCGTCGGGATGGTCGATGTCGTCGGCCCGGACCGGCCAGGGGTGAAGGTCCAGACACCCCAGCTGAGCAAAACGGACGATGTCGGCCTCGGTGGTTGGCACGTTCATGACGCCCGGCCGCTGGGAGGGGAACCGGATGTCAACGGTCTTGAAAGGGGTTCTTCTCTGAGCCCGCTTCTGATAGATGGGAGGCTGATCCACCCCTTTCATGTAGCGCTTGAGCATGGTCGGTCGGTTGGCGACCCCCCGAAGGGCTCCTTCCGCGCACACTGCGAAATGCTTGACGACGTCGAGCTTGGTCCATCCCTGCTGGGGAAAGACCACCCGGGAGGGGCTGGAGATCCGTACATTCTCGCCGGCGATCTCCACCGTGGTGACTTCTGCGGCCATCACCGAGTCACGGTAGCTTATCCGTCAACGTGATCCGTCATCCATTTCCACCTCCCCCGCCACACAGGCACGGTTTATTGTCCACAAGTGCAACGCGGCGGGATTGACAGGTGTTATTTAAGTAGATGGCCGACAACTTGGCGACGGAACTGGCATCCGACTTGGATGAGTCCTTCCCGCAATTGGTGGCCCGGCTGCAGAACGGCGTGTTCAGCGGCCTCCGGCAACTGGCGGGAGATCATCATCGGGCCGAAGACCTCACCCAGGAGACTTTCATCCGGGCTTATCTGGCGCTCCAGTCCTATCCGGCCGAGCGGATCCGCGATATGCGTTTACGAGGGTGGATATGGACCATCGCCCTCAACCTGTTCCGGAACGACGTCCGGGCCTCGGCTCGGCGTCCCGTCCCGGTCAGACTGGAGGACGTCGGCTACACCCAGTCGGAGCCACCCGACTCCCGAGCCTGGCGTCGCCGGTGGGCGCTCCTGCCCCCGGCCCAGCGCCGGGCGGTGATCCTGCGCCATGTGGCGGGACTCTCCTACCGGGAGATATCGGAGGCGACCGACAGGCCGGCCAGTACTGTCCGCAGTGACGTCCGGCGGGGACTGGCCCGACTGCGGTCGGCCATCGAAGAAGAGACGAACAAGGAGGTAGGCGGATGACCTTGGAGAGAGAACTGGAACGACTCACGGTCGCAGCGCCCGGCAGCGTGTCGGGCGGAGTAGCGCTGGGAACCGGCCTTTCCGACGGCTTCTCGGTGTTCGAATCGCCCCTGGGATCGGTGGTGGTGGCGTTCAACCCCCTGGGCGTATCGGCGGTGGACCTCTTCACCGACGGATTCGAGGATCGCTTTGCGGAGCGTTTCCGGAGACAGCTCCTGGAGGCTCGGCCGCCCCGTGACTGGGAGAGGCTGATCCTGCAGGCCCTGGCCGAAGGCACCCCGGGGAGTCTCCCGGTGGACTTCCGCTCCGTCACCGCTTTCCAGCGGCAGGTCCTGGAGGAGACCGCGGCCATCCCCCGCGGGGAGACCCGTTCCTACGGATGGCTGGCCGGCCGCACCGGTCGTCCCGGCGCCGCCCGGGCGGTGGGACAGACCATGGCCCGGAACCCGGTCCCCCTGGTGATCCCCTGTCACCGGGTGGTGCTCTCAAACGGCCGGATCGGCCACTACGGATTAGGGGGCGCCGAGCGAAAGCGACGCCTCCTCCGAGTCGAGGGAGCGATCAGCTAACACCTTCGCTCCTCGTCACAGCGGCGGCGTTTGTAGAGTCATCTTGATGAGCGATCAGCCCACCATGTCCCTTCCCATCACCAGCGGGCTCCTGGCGGTGGTGAAGGACGATTGCGAGACCTGCCACATGGTGGTGCCGGTCCTGGCCGAACTCGCCGCGGGCGAACAGCTCCTGGCGGTGGTCTCCCAGGATCGGGCCGACTTCCCGTCCGGGTTCGAGGTTCTTCACGACCGGGAACTGGATGTCTCCTGGAGACTTCAGACCGAGACCACCCCCACCATCTACCGGATAGAAGACGGGGAAGTCGTGGATGAGGAGCCGGGTTGGCTGAGGACCGGCTGGGAGCGGGTGACCCGGATTCAGGGTCTGGGAGCGAAACTCCCGGCTCAACGGCCGGGCTGCGGCTCCGACACCATGCTCCCCGAGGTTCACGAGCGTCTGATGCGGCGCCACTCCCCCCACCGGCTCTCCTCGCGACGGGTGGAGTTGGGAAGCTCCGAAGATCCTGTGGAAGCGGCCTTCGCCCGCGGGTGGACGGACGGCCTCCCCGTGACGCCCCCGACCGAGGAACGGGTGGCCAGAATGCTGGAGGGCACCTCCCGGCTCCCGGGGGAGGTGGTGTGCGTACTCCCTCCCGACCTGGTCGAGTGCACCGTCGAGAAGGTGGCGATCAACGCGGTGATGGCAGGCTGTCTGCCCGAATACCTGCCGGTGGTGCTGGCGGCGGTGAAAGCGGCGGCCACCAGCCGTTTCAACATCCACGGCATCTCGGCCACCACCTACTTCACCGGCCCGGTGATGGTGGTGAACGGACCGATCCGCCGCCGGATAGGGATGAACTCCGGCATCAATGCCCTGGGGCCAGGCAACCGGGCCAACCTGACCATCGGACGAGCCCTCAATCTGGTGGTCAGGAATGTGGGTGGTTCCCGACCGGGCGGTGTGGACCGCGCCGCGTTGGGAAGCCCGGGAAAGCTCTCCTTCTGCTTCCCCGAAGACGAGGAGGCGTCACCCTGGGAGTCCCTTTCCGTGGAGCGGGGATTCTCTCCCGACGATTCGGCGGTGACCCTGTTCGCCGGCCACGGGCCGATCGAGATCGTGGACCAGAAGTCCCGCAACCCCGAATCTCTGGCCAGGACTTTCGCACTGCAGTTGCGCATGGTCGGCCATCCCAAGCTAGCAGGGATGACCGATGCGATAGTGGTGGTCTCTCCCGAACACGCTCGGATCTTCCGAGAGGCGGGCTGGTCCAAGAACCGGCTGCGCCGGGAGATTCATTCACTGCTCACCCTCCCGGGAGCCGAACTGGCGGCGGGAGCCGGCGGAGTAGCCGAGGGCATGCCGCCACATGTGGCCACCAGAGGGAAAGACTTCGCGAAATACACCACCGAAGGCCTGTGGTTCGTCCACGCCGGAGGAGACGCCGGGATGTTCTCGGCGATAATCTCCGGTTGGATCGGCGGCGCAGCCAGTTCGCAGATGACCACCGTCGCCATCGACAGCTAAGGGGGATCATATGACCGCATTGTTGGACCCGACCAGCGAACGAACCGTCCAGAAGCGACAACTCAGTCCCCGACTTCCGGACCTGGGAGAGGGGACAGTGGCCTTGCTGGACATATCCAAGCCGAGAGGCGACGTGTTCATCAAGAGGCTGGATGAACTGTTCTCTGAGAGGGGGGTGTCGGTGAAGCACTACCGCAAGCCCACCTTCTCCAAACCGGCCCCATTGGATTTGCGCCAGCAGATCGCCGCCGAGTGCACCGCGGTGGTCGAGGCATTGGCCGACTGAGGCTCGTGCGCGTCGTGCAGTGTGCACGACCTCGTTGATCTGGAAGACCGCGGCGTTCCGGGAGTCTTCGTGGCCTCAGAACGCTTCGCGCAGGCAGCCGACGCCCAGGGAGAGGCCCTGGGTCTGCATCCCCGCAGGGTGCTGACGTCCCATCCCATCCAGGACCGCAGCGACCAGGAGATGCAGTCTCTTGCCGAAGCCGCTTTTCCGGAGATCCTGGCGGCGTTGTCGACCTGAGAGCGGACCAGAAGAGAGAAGATCGACATAGCTCCTCGAATCAGTGCCGGACTATTGATCTACCGGCGGAACTCCTCCGGCGCCGTGGAAGTGCTGCTCGGCCACTATGGTGGCCCGTTCTGGGCCAGGCGCGACCAGGGAGCCTGGACCGTCTTCAAGGGAAGAGGCCACCAAGGCGAAACCCTCCTGGAGACCGCCACCCGTGAATTCGAGGAAGAGACGGGTTGGAAGGCGCCACCGGACCCGTGGCTGCCACTGCCCGAGGTCAAAGCCGCCAACCAGATCATGAGCATCTGGGCGGTGGAAGCTGACTTCGACCCCGACGCCCTCCAGCCCGGGTTGTTCTCCATGGAGTGGCCGCCCCGCTCGGGAATAACCCGGGAGTTTCCCGAAATAGACCGTGCGCAGTGGTTCTCGGTCCCCGAAGCCAGAGTCAGTGTGGCCTCCAGCCAGAGAGCCCTGCTGGATCACCTGGTCCGGGTCCTTGAATCGCTCAGCAAATGATCGAAAAGTCAGCTACCCAAGTTAAGGTGTGTTAGCCAAGGCCGAGGCGCGCAGGATCCCATATCACCTCAGCCAGATTCCGGTACAACTCTTGGCGCTCATCAATGTCGGTCCTGGTGAAGGCACATGGATATGGCTTGAAGGGGAGATTGTAGGTGTTGATGAGCCCAAGGAAGTTGGGATTGTTTTGGTATGCCAATGGGTGCAGCGACCGAGCCAGTGGGTTCTGGGAGTTATAGTGATCAACCTTCTGGCAATATGGCATATCGCCATAGCTGCGGTTAAAGCTTCTGGGGAGTAGCAGGAGGTCCCCAATCTTGTTGCGGTGTTCGCCGAACTCATAGGTGTTGTCGAATTCGCATTCGTGCCACTCGAAGTGATCGGCCCAGATGTGCTCGACCTCGTAGGGATCCTTGCTATGCCGGTTCACGTAGTCGGGAAAGGTCGGTATACCCTTCCCCATTTCGCTGTCAAGCCAGGATGTCACCCGCGCCAGCAGATAGTGGATGTGTCGACGGTTGCGTTGAGTGAGTCGAAGATGCCGGATTCCCTCTACCCGCTCCTTTTCACCCGCTAGCCACCCAGTGAGAATCTCCCTCACCACATCGGTGGCACGATTTCGTATGTCTTTCATGAGGTTGAACATCGTGTACACGACCGTGCTATATCCGAAATAGCGGTAATTCACCATCCGACGAGCCACGAAGATGTCGAGCGCTCCTGCGACCAAAGCCGCCTTCTCTCGAAAGGCGGCGTCGTTGTCCTCTGGTGTAATAGCTGCCAGAATCACCGGGAGCTGCAGGGTGTACCCGTTTCCGGCATTGTAGAAAACAGCTTCTAGTCCCGGCTTGAGGTCATGACAAGCATCGAGAAGCTGTAGATAGCGGCGGCTGAGCCCATCGAATTCGTATTCGACAAACCGCCTGAAGTCTGGCGTCCGTTTGAGCCCGATCATCTCAGCATGGTCCCGGACCCATTTGTGGAAGGCCGTCCCGATGATGTCAAAGTCGCCGGGCGCCGCTTTCGCCTTGCGCTGACGCTGGGACTCCGCATAGTTACCGCGAAGCCAAGCCTTCATAAACTCGGCGGGGGCATCTTTTTCAGCGTCGGCCAACTCAGTGGTTCTGCGACGCCAGAGGTCGTTCAACTTCCGAATCTGGTCCTCGTCTCGGACCCGCGCCAGCAGGTAGCTCTTCAACATGTCAGTGTTGGTGAGGCGTAGCCCCCGGTCGTTCATAGTCTCAAATATCTCAAGAGCCATATCCTGGTCCACCGCGCCGATATCAACCAGAATCACCCTGTGCTGAAGCCAATTGGTGAAGAAGGGAAGTGCTTTTTCCTTTAGATCCTGATGAGGAAATCGCTCTTCGATGGTCTTGTACCTGTCCCAGATATTCCGGACGGACTCCGATTGTTCATGGGAATCGAATTCAATGCCCTCCAGGATCGCCGACATACACGCATGCCGCTCATCAACATCAAGATTGAACGTTTCTTTGTCTATCTGCCAAGAAAAAATGAGAGAGTTGAGCGCACCGCTGTCTTTTGGGTGTTCTAGAGTCAAGGCGTGACGGAGATGGATCAGCAGCAGGGTGAGTGTTGTGATTCGCTGCTGTCCGTCTACTAGATACCGAACGCCGTCGCGCTGGGCTGTCACAATCGGGCCGAGGAAATAGGGCCGATACGAGAGTACCTGCGTCGGCTCATGACTTGGGTCGAACTCGTCGAGGAAGCGCCCGACCAGGTCATCCACGAGTTCGCCGACCTCGGTCTCCCTCCATGTGTATTCCCTTTGGTAGAAGTCGAGACCGTACCGGCTGTTGGAGAGAAGCTGACTCACAGAGCGAGCAATACCAGTGATTTGTTGGACGTCAACAGCCATTGAGGAGATGATAAATATAGGTCACGATATCTGCAAGGTGGGCATCAAAATGGAGCGAGCCGGACTCAAGCGCACGAATGTCGACGTACAAGAGGTCCCACTGATGAAGAGCATTCGCGCCCTTCCTCATCCGCTAATGGATGTAGCCCAAAGTACGGAAGGACGCAACGAGTAGAACAACCGGCTCCTGACCCTTGTAGAGTCCCGGATATGAGCGAAGAAACCACCCTCCCCCAAACCGAAGCCGAGTGGCGGGAACGCCTGGACCCGATGCAATACCGCGTGCTGCGGGAGGGGGCCACCGAGCGCCCGTTCACCGGAACGTACTGGAATACCAAGGACTCGGGAACCTACTCCTGTGCGGGGTGCGGAATGGAGTTGTTCGACTCCGACACCAAGTTCGACTCCGGCACCGGCTGGCCCTCCTTCTACCAGGCAATGGATCCCGACCGGATCGAGACCCGGGTCGACCACTCCTATGGCATGGTCCGCACCGAGGTCCTCTGCAAGGCTTGCGGAGGTCACCTGGGACATGTCTTCCCGGATGGCCCCGGACCCGACGGCATGCGTTATTGCATCAACTCCTGTTCATTGGAGTTGAGACCCACCGACTGACGCCCATCACGCCCTCCAACAGGTCGATTTGATAATATGATGTTGTGGAAATATGATACCCCTCTTGTTAGGTTGTATTAAGTAGACAACCAAGCGGGTCGGGCCTCGGCTCGAGACTCGCACTTCAAATCGAAAGACGGAGGACAAGAGATATGGCATCCGCAGTCGGAATAGACCTCGGAACCACTAACAGCGTGATCGCCGCCCTGGACGGCGCCGATCCGGTCATCATCGCCAACGCCGAGGGGTCGCGCACCACCCCGTCGGTGGTGGCTTTCAAGGACGGAGAGATCCTGGTGGGGGAGGTCGCCAAGCGACAGGCCATCACCAACCCGGACCTGACGGTGCGCTCGGTGAAGAGACAAATGGGTACCGACTGGTCCATCGAGGCCGAGCAGAAGACCTACCGGGCACAGGAGATCTCGGCCCGGGTGCTGCTCAAGCTCAAGCGGGACGCCGAAGCCTATCTCGGGGGTCCGGTGACCGATGCGGTCATCACCGTCCCCGCCTACTTCAACGACGCCCAGCGGCAGGCCACCAAGGAAGCGGGCGTGATCGCGGGGATGAACGTCCTGCGTATCATCAACGAGCCCACCGCAGCCTCCCTCGCCTACGGCCTGGACAAGGAGAACGACCAGACCATCCTGGTCTTCGACCTTGGCGGCGGCACCTTCGATGTCTCCATTCTGGAGATCGGCGACGGAGTGTTCGAGGTGAAGTCCACCAGCGGGGACACCAGCCTGGGGGGTGACGACTGGGACCAGGCCGTCGTCGACTGGCTGGTCCGCCGCTTCCGGGACGAGCACGGCGTCGATCTCTCTGCCGACCGTATGGCCGCCCAGAGACTCAGGGAGGCCGCCGAGAAGGCCAAGATCGAACTGTCCACCGTGGCCGAGACCGAGATCAACCTCCCCTTCGTGACCGCCACCTCGGCGGGACCGCTTCACCTCCAGTACAAACTGACCCGCTCGGAGTTCCAGAAGCTTTCGGAGTCACTCCTCAAGCGCATCGAGGGACCTTTCCTCTCAGCCGTCAAGGATGCAGGGGTGAATACCGGAGACATTCATCATGTGGTGCTGGTGGGCGGGTCCACCCGGATGCCCGCCGTACACGAGTTGGTGCAGAAGCTGTCCGGCCGCGAGCCTCACAGGGGAGTCAACCCCGACGAGGTTGTGGCCGCCGGAGCGGCGATCCAGGCCGGGGTGCTCAAGGGAGACGTGAAGGACGTCCTGTTGCTGGACGTCACACCCTTGACCCTGGGGGTGGAGACCAAGGGATCGGTGATGACCAAGATGATCGAGCGCAACACCACCATCCCCACCCGCCGCTCGGAGATCTTCACCACGGCGGAGAGCAACCAGCCCTCGGTGGAGATTCATGTCCTGCAGGGCGAGCGGGCCATGGCCATGGACAACAAGAGCCTCGGGAAGTTCCTCCTGACCGGCATCCCCCCGGCCCCCATGGGAATTCCCCAGATCGAGGTCACCTTCGACATCGACGCCAACGGGATAGTCAACGTGTCCGCCAAGGACCTGGCCACCGGCAAGCAGCAGGCCATGACCATCACGGGCGGGACCGCCCTGGACCGGGACGAGATCGACCGGATGGTGCAGGACGCCGAGCAGTACGAGGAAGAGGACCGGAAGAAGCGAGAGGCCGTGGAGACTCGCAACCAGGCCGACCAACTGGTGCACCAGACCGAAAAGCTCATGGAGGAGCAGAGCGAGCAACTCACCGAAGAGGAGAAGGGCGCCCTGGAAACGGCGCTCTCCGACCTCCGGGCGGTGCTGGAGAACCAGAACGCCGACTCCGCGGCCGTGCGGGAGAAGATGGAAGCGGTGATCGCAGCCAGCCAGGAGATGGCGACCCGTCTGTACCAGCAGGCAGCCGCCCAGGCCGAACAGGAGCAGGCCGCCGACGTCGACGACGATGATGTGGTGGAGGCCGAGATCGTGGAGGACGAGGAGGAGTGATGGCCGACTCGCACCGCGACGTTGACGACTCGACCGGCCGCCCGACGGTGGAAGCAGCCGAAAAGGCCACCGTCGAGGCGACCCCGGAAACCGACGCTACCCTCCCGGTCGGGCTGGAGGGCCTCCCCGCAGACCCCGCCGAGGCGCTGGGGTTCGTGCTGGAGGCTCTCCGACAGGCCGAGGAAAGAGCGGACCAGGCCCACCAGTCCCACCTGCGGGCGCTGGCCGACCTGGACAATTACCGAAAGCGCATGCGCAGGGAGCAGTCCACTGTTGCCTCCCAGGCCACTGCCCGGACGATCTCCTCCTTACTTTCCGTTCTGGACAGCTTCGACGCCGCCCTCGTCCTGGAAGCCCCCTCAGAGAAGGACCAGAGCGTTCTATCGGGGATGAGGGCCACCTACGAACTCCTGCTGTCAACACTGCAGAGCCAGGGCCTGGAGATGATTCCAGCCGCCGGGGAGAGCTTCTCCCCCGATCTGCACCAGCCGATCAATGCGCCACCGCCGGGAGACGGGGAAGTGATAGTCTCGAATGAGGTGCGCCGCGGGTATCGACTGGATGGACGGCTCCTACGAGCAGCCCTGGTGGAGGTAACCAGAGAGAACGACGCGGAATAAATGAACCGTGACTGGGTAGACAAGGACTTCTATCAGACTCTGGGGGTTGGACAGTCCAGCCCTCCCGAGGAGATCAAGCGCGCCTATCGGAAGCTGGCTCGTCGCTACCATCCCGACGCCAACCCCGGCGACCAGACCAAGGCGGAGAAGTTCAAGGAGATCTCAGAGGCTTACTCGGTTCTCTCCGACCCCGAACGCCGTAAGGAGTACGACGACGTCCGCCGGCTGGTGGAATCGGGTGGGTACCAACATTTCCCGGGGGCGGGAACCGGTCACCGCGGCCCCTTCGGCGGCCAGGTCAACCTCGAAGACCTCCTGGGAGGCATGGGAGGATTCGGGGACCTCTTCGGAAGGGCGGGACAGCAGGCGGGCGCGAGAAGAGGCGCGGACCTCACCGCCGAACTCCGACTCACCTTCGAAGAGTCACTCAAGGGCGTCACCAAACCGATCGCGGTGAAGGGACCGGCGCCCTGCCGGGACTGCCGGGGAACCGGAGCCCGGGCCGGGACCCAACCCGAGATCTGCCCGACCTGTTCAGGCCAGGGAACGACCGTCCAGAACCAGGGGTTCTTCTCCTTCAGCCGACCGTGCCCCCATTGCCAGGGATCGGGGAGGACGATCAAGGATCTCTGCCCGGGCTGTCGGGGGAGCGGCGCACGCCACCGGACCCGCCAGGTGCGGGTCAAGGTTCCGCCCGGCGTGAAGGACGGAGGCCGCATAAGGATACGAGGGAGGGGTGCTCCCGGCCGATCGGGCGGGCCCGCAGGCGACCTGGTGGTGGGAGTCGAAGTGGGACGGCACCCCCTGTTCGAACGGAATGGCAAACATCTCAACCTGGTGCTGCCCCTCACCTACGCCGAGGCCGCCCTGGGCGCCACCCTCGAGGTCCCCACCTTGAATGGACCGGTCAAGCTGCGCATTCCCCCCGGTACGCCCAACGGAAAGACCTTCCGGCTGAGAGGCAGGGGGGCGCCCGCCCGGAAGGGCAAGGCGGGAGACCTGCTGGTGGAAGCTCGGGTCGAGATCCCCCGGCGTCTCTCCCGGCAGCAACGACGGCTCCTGGAAAGCCTCGCCGAACTGGACCGCAAGGATATACGCTCCCACTTCGAGGTGAAAGCATGAGCGGTGGTCAGGAAGCGGTGTTCGTGATCTCGGTGGCCGCCAGGCTGTCGGGCATGCATCCCCAGACGCTGCGCATCTACGAGCGGCGAGGCCTGGTGGCGCCCTACCGGACCCAGGGCGGCACCCGCCGCTATTCACAGCAGGACATCGAGCGGCTTCTCCTCATCGGCGAACTCACCTCGGCCGGACTCAACCTGGAAGGGGTGAAGATGGTGATAGAGCTGCAGGCCGAACTCTCCGCACTGCGCCAAGAGCAGAAAAGACGGAGGCGTCAACGAGAGGTCCTGGCAGCCACCGCCGGGCGGGCGGCCCAACTGGAGGCGGAGAACGAGCGTTTGCGTTCCAAGATCCGCGAGTTGGACGACCGGTTGGGTGCGGTCTCCGGTGAACTGGAGGGCCTGCGACGCATCTATTACCAGAACCTGCCCGACCGGGGCGGTCCGGACAACGGCTAGTCTCACTATCTCGTGAGCGACTTCTACCAGGGAACCCTGCGGGTAATGGACCCTAACGGATACCTGCTGGACATCGGCGCCGCCGCCCTCCAAATCACCGACCTGGAGCGGCGAACCTGGGAGGGCGTACTCACCGTCTCAAGGGGATCCTGCCTGGACCGCAAGAGCTTGACCGCTTTGGTCGAGACATCACATGGCGTCCGGTCGCTGGCTCAGGTCAGCCCCGCTATCGGTTCCGAACGGGGGCCGTTCATCAAGATGAGCGTGGCGGGTTTGGGAGAGGCCCCCTTCTGATCACCCCCACCCCGGGTTCCAGCTACTTGGGCATCCAGGTGGGAGAACGGTCGGCGTAGTGGTTGTGAGTGAGTTGCGCCAGATAGCCTCTGTCCGCATCCACCACATAGATCTCGTCGTCGCCATCCGCATCTCCGACAAAGGCGATGTAGAACCCATCCGGCGACCACGCCGGACTGTGGTCTGATGCTTCGTTGTAGGTGAGTTGGCGACGGTAGCTCCCGTCGGGGTAGACAACGAAGATCTCCTCATCACCGTCCCGGTCGCTCACAAATGCGAGCCGGGACCCATCGGGTGACCAAGCCGGCTCGGTGTCGTCCGCATCGTTATCAGTGAGTTGTTGTAGGTTGGCGCCGTCGGCATCCATGACGAAGATCTCGTAGTCACCGCCCCGGAACCCTGCGAACGCGATGCGGGTGCGGTCCGGCGACCAAACCATCCCCCGTGGGGAACCGTAATTGTCGTCCGCCACCTTTCGGAGGTTCGCCCCATCTTCACTGACCACGAACAATCCCGGATGCCGACCTCGTGCATTGGCAAAGAGGACCTCACTGCCGTCCATTGACCATGTCATAGCCGCCACCGAACTCAGGTCGTCGGTGACCTGTCTGACGTACCGACCCTCATCACCCACCACAAAGATCTCCGAGTCGAAACCCCTTCCCCGACTCGTAAAGGCGATTCTGGAGCTGTCCGGGGACCAGGTCGGACTCGAAACGAAGTAGTCACTGTCGGTTACCTGGTAGTGGCTGCGACTAACCGGATCCACCGCGAAGATCTCGCTATCCCCGCCCCTGGCTCCCACATAGGCGATCCACTGCCCATTGGGAGACCACACCGGATCGGTGTCATTGTCATTGTTGTAGGTGAGTTGCCACTGGTCTGTGCCGTCGTCAAACACAACGAAGACCTCACTCCGATAGGACCTGGTGAAGGCGATGGTGGATCCGTCGGGGGACCAGACCTGGCCGCTTTCCTCTATGTGATTGTCGGTGAGCCGTCGGCGTTCCCCGCTCTCGAGAGCCACCACGTATATCTCGTTGTCACCGCCCCGGATACCCTGAAAGGCGAGGTGTTCGCCATCAGGCGACCAGACGGGATCCTGGTCAAAGATGGCGTCGTAAGTGACCTGCTGCTGGTTGGTGCCGTCGGCATTCACCACGAATACCTCTCCGTGCAGGGAGAACGCAATCCGTTCGCCGTCGGGCGACCAGGCCGGGAACCCGCCGTGTATCAGCAGTCGCTGGTTCCCGCCGTCCGCATCCATCAGGAAGATGTCTCCGTGGCTGTAGAAGGCGATCGTGGCGCCGTCGGGAGACCAGGCCAGGGCCCAATCACTGTATTCGTTGTCGGTCAACTGCCGGTCATCCGTACCATCGGCACTCACCAGGTAGATCTCGGCGTTGACACTGCCCTGAGGGTGACTGTGGTATGCGATTCGCTCCCCGTCCGGGGACCATGCCAGGAAGTCGTCGATGGACCGACCCACGGAGAGTTGCAACAAGCCGGTCCCGTCCGAGTTCACCACGAAGAGGTCTCCCCTCGACACAAATGCCACCCGGGTCCCGTCTGGCGACCACGAGGGCAACCGCCCGTTCCCGAGGTGCCGGCGATTACTCCCGTCGGCGCCTATCAGGAAGACCCGGCCCTTGCTGTTATACACGATGCGGGAGCCGTCCGGCGACCACATCGGGTTCTCCCCGTGGACCAGCACCCGAGAGTTGCCGCCATCCGAATCCATCACCACGATGTCGTCATCCTGGCCTCGGGTGTCATACCTGGTGAATGCGATCCGGTGCGGATCCGGATCCGGCAGCGGGTCGAACTCCGGAAATGGGATCAAACCGAAGAACCGGGCCAGGACAGTGGCCATCTCTCCACGGGTCAAGGGCGCATCCGGACAGAACCGGTCCGGATGGGCGGCGCATCCGACCGTGGCGCTGATGGCCGCCAACGAGTCGATGCTGGCGGCGTGGATGCTCCCTGCCGTGTCCACGTAGCCCGCCTCTCCCGCGGGTGGCAGATCGAGGGCGCGGGTCATCATGGTCGCCATCTGCCCCCGTGTGACCGGAGCCTCGGGGCAGAAACGGTCCGGATCGGTTGCACACCCCCGGGTTATCCCCAATCCAGCCAGCCGGTCGACGTATGGCGCCCACCACTGGGATGGTCCCACATCCTCAAACCCTGGGGACGCCGCCGGCGCGGGCGGGTCATCCTCCAGGAGGCGGACCAGCCAGACCGCCATCACCCGGCGGGAGAGTTCCTCGGAGGGACAGAAGGCGTTCTCCCCACACTCGGTACCGGTGAAGACCCCCACGTCGGCCAGGGCATCGATGGCCGGTTCGTGCGGGTCACCGTCGTCATCTCCGAATGCGCCCCTTCCATCCGCTCCCACCGGACCGAAAACCCCCAGGACCAAGCCCAGAACCCCTGCAACCACCATCGAACCGCCGAGACGGGGCCGGCCCCGTCCGCCCGTTCCGGTATTCACCTGAATCTCCACCGATTGACCTAACGTGACAGCACCAATCATATATCAGCGGTTCCAACGTGCCAATGGTCCTGTGCCAGGAAGGGGGACCGGCGCAGCCACAGGGAGCCTCCGACCGGGGTGCGGCGTTCCTGGGGCCGCCATCGGGTGATTTGCCTGCACGCCGTCGATCGGCAATATCCTCGGTGGGGGAATGGCCGATCATGTGGTATGGGACTGGAACGGAACGTTGTGGGACGATCTGCCACAGGTGCATCTCGCCGTCAATGCCGCCCTCGGGGAAGTCGGGGCCCCCGCGCTCGGACTCCCCGAATACATCAGGATGTTCACCCGCCCGTTGCCGCTGTTCTACCGCCGGGTGCTGGGGCGGGACATTACGGACTCTGAGTGGGAGAGGATCAACCATCGCTTTGAGGTGTCATACGTCGCCAGCCTGCATCTTTCCGGGATGGCGTCCGAAGCACTCCGAGCGCTGGAGGCAGTGGCCCGGAGCGGCGCAACCCAGTCGATTCTCTCGCTGTATCCCCACGATCCCTTGAACGCCCTGGTTCACAAACTCGGCATCGCCCACTATTTCACACGCATCGACGGCCTCCGGGGACTCTCCGGCGGGAGCAAGGTCGGGCTGTTCGGCAATCACCTCGAGGCCGCGGCCGCCGGAGTCCCTTCACACCGGGTGGTGATGGTGGGCGACACCGATGACGACCTGGCCGCGGCCCGGGAAGCCGGAAGTACCTGCATTCTGATCAATCACCATGGAGAACAGGCCCTTGGGGCCGGCGCTGATCTGGATCACTTCTTCGCAGACGGACTGCTTGCGGCCCTTAGAAGGGCGGGTCTGGACACCCTGGACGGTAAGGCTTCGCCCTCCGGGCGCCTCGGGCCTGTGTCATAAGGTGGGCTGAAACCCCGGCATGCCCAAGAGTCAGGGAACGCGACTCCGGCGATCCCGTTGCTCATCACGTCTCCCTCTGACCCCGCCGGGGGACCGGCCTGCGTCCTACCGCCTAATGCCCTGCTCTCGCGCCAGGCTGTGGTAGGTGGTGATGTATCGGATCGTCCCGGTGCTGGCCTCCATGGTGACGCTGTGGGTGACGGCTTGATCATGTCCGAAATCCACGCCCCGCAGGAACTCGCCGGAGGTCACCCCGGTGGCGGCCAGGTAGGCCTCATCTCCCCCCACCAGGTCAACGGTGGTCATCACACGGTCCAGGTCCAGACCATGGTCGGCCGCGTACTCCCGCTGCTGGTCGGTGCCCGCCCACAGCCGGGTCTGGATCTCTCCTCCCATGCACCGGATGGCTGCGGCAGCGATCACCGCCTCCGGTGAGCCTCCGATTCCCATCAGCACATCGATACCCGTCTCGGGACGGGCCGCGGCTATCGCGGCGGAGACGTCCCCGTCTCCTATCAAGCGGATCCGGGCCCCTACCTCTCGAATCTCTCTTATGTACTGCTGGTTGCGGGGACGTTCCAGGACGATCACCGTCAACTGGTCGAGGTCGAGGCCCTTGGCGCGGGCCACCTGCTCCAGGTTGTGGCTGACCGGAGCCTCCAGGTCTATCACCCCGGCCGCCTCCGGTCCCACGGCCAGCTTGTCCATGTAAACCAGGCTCCCGGGCGAGAACATGGTCCCGCGCTCTGCGACCGCGATCACCGACAGGGCCCCCGGTCCGCCTCGGGCGGTGAGAGCCGTGCCATCCACCGGGTCGACAGCTATATCCACCCGCGCGCCGCTCCCGCTTCCCACCCGTTCTCCGTTGTGAAGCATCGGAGCGCGGTCCTTCTCGCCCTCCCCGATCACCACCACACCGTCCAGGCGGATGGCGTTGAGACGCAGGCGCATCTCGTCCACCGCGGCCTGATCGACTGCTTCCTTGTCAGCCCTTCCCTGCCAATGAGCGGCAGCGATCGCCGCCCGCTCCGTCACCTGGGTCAGATCGAGAGCGTAGTTCTGGTCGAAGCCTGAGACCGTCACTGCAACTCTCCCGCCGATGCGAGCGTCCGACCGGCGCCGGCGGTCGGGTGCTCCATCCCGCCTCCGGCCCGAGGATTGCGAGTCCTTCCAGGTAGGGGAGCACGCGAGGTCTGAGGGACCGGGCGTCTGACCGGATTCCTGACACTCATCACTCGCGAAGGATAGTTGGCGAAGAGTCCTCCCACTTCGAGGAACATTCCGGAGCCGTTCCGGTAACCCGCGGGCCTTCTCGAGTGTCTAAGAGTCTCCGGGCCTGATAGGAAGCGACTTGATCAAACTGCTGAATCTCGACCATGTGGGCATCGCCGTCCATGATCTCGACCATGCGCTGGACGAGTACCGGGAGAAGTACGGCATAACGCCCCTGTACCGGGAGACCGTTGCTTCCCAGGGCGTGGAAGAGGCGATGATCCCCCTGGGGGGATCATTCATCCAACTCCTCCAGCCGCTCGGACCCGAGACGCCGGTGGGTCGGTTCCTGACCAAGAAGGGAGAGGGGGTGCATCATCTCGCCTGGGCGGTGGCCAACATCAACGCCGCCCTGGACCACCTGAAAGCCCAGGGAGCAAGGCTGGTCGACTCCGAACCCCGGCCGGGAGGCGGGGGCACCCGGATAGCTTTCGTTCACCCCCGCGACCTGGCGGGAACGCTGATCGAGTTGGTGGAATCCTCCGATGATTGAGCGGTTCGAAATTCGGGGCGGAGCCGGAGAATACGAGGCGGCGGTGCTCTCTGCAGTGATGGAGCAGATGCGACGGAGAAAGAGAGCAGCCAGGGCGCGCCGGCCTCATGCCAACCGGCAACTCTCCGCATGGGTGCGAGCCGGCCGGTTGACATCCCTGGACACGCTGCCGGCCCCCGACCCGGGCCTGAACGGGAACACGGCGCCCACCAAACCATCTGAGCGACCATGGCTGCACCCGTCTCCGCGCCGGGGAATGATGCGCTGAGCGTCTCTTCCGAGGCGGTTGTCGAACCTGCAAGGAGGAACAGCATCCAGGTTGTCACAGAACCGGGCGCCGCCAACATCATCCCCCAATGGGTTGGGCGTTCCAGTACCCGGCGGGCCGCTCGGAATACCGCAGGTACACTGTGATCATCCGCCGCGTTCCGGCTTGGCGCAGCGGACCGACCCAGACCCGCACCAACGCCGTAGAGCGCCTTAGAGGAGGAAGGACCTGCAAATGCTGAGATTCGTCGAGGAAATCATCCTGCTCCTGCTCCGTGATGAGGATGGGAGATTCGTACGGGTGCCCAACTGGGCTTTGGACTACGCGATCGCCGGCGGCGTCCTCATGGATTTGGCGATGGAGAACCGGATCGACACCGACCTCGACAACCTGGTCCTCATCGACTCCACACCGGTTGGCGACAGCCTGCTGGACCCCACCCTGGCAGACATTGCGTCGGCAGAGACCCACCCGACCCGGCACTGGGTGGAGCACATAGTGGAGAGCGCCGACGGTATCCGCGCAGAGGGGTTGACCAGACTGGTGGATGCGGGCATCCTGGAACGCCAGGAAGAACGCTTCCTCTGGGTATTCCGCACCAGACGCTACCCCACCGTCGACGGCACGGTCGAACGTGAGGTGAAATTACGGCTCATGGGGGTGCTCTTCAGCAACGACATCCCCGACCCCCGCGACGTGATGCTCATCTGCCTGGTCGACGCCTGCGGCATCTTCGACGAGTTGCTGTCCAGGAGTGAACTGGAGAAGGCGTCGGAGCGTATCGCCCAGGTACGCCAGATGGATCTCATCGGGCAGGCCATGGCACAGGCCATTCGCGACATAGAGGTGTCGATCGCCGTCTCCATCGGGCGCATGTACTGACCCCTCTTCGTACCCTCAGAGGGGTCCGGTGATCAACCCGGCCCGGGGCGGTCCGGTGAGTCGGTTCCGGGAGAGTCGTCGGCGCCCCCTCGCCGCCTGGCTTCCCGGAGTGCCTGCAGTTCTCTGCTTCCCAACAGCCGGGCGACAGCCCAAAAGACCGCCGCAACCACCAACCCTCCCACGACGAAAGCCCCCACCGCCTCGGTGATATCCCAGGCCCGGTCCCGGGAGAACCACCCGGCCACCATCCACCCCGCCCCGGATGCGGCCACGCCGGCTACCAGCGACCGGCCCAGCACCAGGGCCAGGCTCCTCCCTCCCGCGTCCTGCCCGCGCAGCCAGAAGAGGGTCAACGCCACGGTGTAGGCCCCCACAGAGATCACACTGGCCCAAACCAGCCCGTTCGCTCCCCGCGCGGATACCAACCCCAGGGAGAGAGGGACCGCAGCCGCCGCGGCGAGAGTGCCGATCACCACCGGCGGCCACATCCGCCGCTCGGCGTAAAAGGAGCGAGAGATGACCTGATGAACACCCCAGGCCGGAATCGCCAGCGCGTAGACGGCCAGGAGTTGAGCCACCATAGCCGAGTCGGCGGAACCGAATGCGCCCCACTGGAACACCAACCTCACTCCCGGCGCTCCCACCGCCAGCACCGCCGCCGCCGCGCCGGTTCCCAAAAAGAGGGTCATGCGGGCGGTGCGCAAGGTGGTCTCGACCAACTCCGACCGGCGACCCGACGCAGCCAGCGAAGCCAGGAATGGAAAGGCGGCCACCCCCGCCGCTTGAGCGACCATTCCCACCGGGACCATGTTCAGCACCCGGGCGAAGGAGATGGCCGATATCCCTCCGTCGGGCGTCAACTGTCCGAAGAACCGGACAAACTGCTCATCGAGGACGGCCACCGATTGGCCCACCATCAAAGGGACGGCCAAACCCAGATAGGTCCAAACCGCCCGGTGCTTCCACTCAACGCCTCTCACCAGACGAAGGCCGACCCGCCGCGCTCCGAACCACTGTATCCCGAAGTTTCCGACCGCGGCGCCCACCAGGGCGCCCCACACGAACCCGTCCGCCGGCACGGGGTCCATGAGAACCCCACCCGTCATCCCTCCAAGGATGATGGACAGGTTGTAGACGATGGGCGCTGCGACGGGGACCAGGAACCGCCGGTGAGCGTACTGGTAAGCCATAAGCAGTGATCCGCCGACGAAGAAGACTTGGGCGGGCAGGGCTATCAGGGTGAGCCGGGTTACCTCGCCGAGTTGGTCCGGGGAGAGCTCGGGATAGATCAGCTCGATCAGGGGCGCCGCCCAGACCATCAGCACCCCGGTCAGCAGGACGGTCAAACCGGTCACCACCCTGAAGACAGCCACGAAAGCCCGATTGCCGCCTTCAGGATCATCGGCGGCCAGACGGGAGGCAAGAATGGGAACGAAGGTGATGGTCAGGTATCCCCCGGCCAGGAGATAGTTCAAGAGATCAGGAACCAGAAAGGCAGCCCGGTATACGTCCCCGACCGCGTTGACGCCGATGAGGGCGGCCAGCATCGTCTCTCGTCCCAGCCCCAGCACCCTGGATACCAGCACTCCGCCCGACACCACCAGGGCCGCGGCGCCAATCCCCATGGCTCTGCCTTTCACAAGCGGTGGGGGGTAGGGATTTGCCGCGCGGAGACGGCTGCCCTCAGCTCGGCCAGCACCTCATCGGGCACCAGAAGATCGCCCTTGCCCACTCCCAGCTTGACATCGGCCTTGAAACGGCCGTGATAGTCCGAACCTCCCGAGGGAACGAGTCCGTGTCTCCGGGCCAACTCGACCAGAGATCGGCGGGTTGGAGGATCGTACGCCCCGTAGTAGGCCTCCATCCCGTCCAGGCCCTGCTCGGAGAGTTCCTCCAACGCAGCCGAGAGCCGGCCTCCCTCCACCCCCAGGGTGAGAGGATGGGCCAGGACCGCGACACCACCCGCGGTGTGAGCGGCCGCGATGGCCTCTGCCGGACCGAGGCGGAACCTCTCCACATAGGCGGGCCGTCCCCTGCCAAGGTAGAGGTCGAATGCGGCTGGAATGTCGGGAGCGTAGCCCTTCCTCACCAGGAGGGAAGCGAAATGCGGTCTCCCGATAGTCCCCGACCCTCCCTCTTGCCTCACCTCCTCCATGGTCACATCCATACCCTGGGAACGGAGCCGTTCCACCACCTCCAGGTTGCGCCGGGTCCTCCCCGCCCGCACCCGGCCCAGTCGGGACGACAGATAATCGAGGTCCTCGATCAGGAGTACCAGCATGTGCATGGCGCCTGGATCCCACTCCAGGGACAACTCCAGTCCCCTCACCAGTTCTACACCGGCCCGGGAGGCGGCGGCCTCCGCCTCGGCCAGCCCTTGGGTGGTGTCATGATCGGTGACGGCCACAGCCGACAATCCCAGCGCTGCGGCGGCGAAGACCAACTCGGCGGGAGAGTCGGAGCCGTCCGAGGCGGTGGTGTGGGTGTGCAGATCGACCCCCATGGCAGGGGCCCGATCAGGATGCGACGGTGATCGTCACCGACTCGATGTAGATGGCTTCCCTGGGAAGACTCTGCTCACCTGTGGGGGACAGGACGGTGGGCACCTGCGCAATCAAATCCAGGACCTCCAAGCCCTCGACTATCCGGCCCAGGACGTTGTATTGCGGGTTCAGGAAGGGGGCGTCGTCCAGCATCCAGAAGAACTGGCTGCCGGTGGTGTTCTTCCCGGCGTTGGCCATGGCGACCACCCCTCGCTCGTACTGGAAGTCTTCGGGTGGGAACTCGTCGACGATCTCGTACCCGGCGTCTCCCCGTCCGGTGGCAGTGGGGTCGCCACCCTGGGCGACGAAACCCTCCAACACGCGGTGGAACACCGTGCCGTCGTAATACCCCTCCCTAGCCAGGAAGACGAAGGAATTGACAGTTGCGGCATAGCGCGTGTCGAGTTCGATTACCACCGTCCCACATGAGGTCTCCACCCGGGCGAAGACCGACGAATCGGGGGTGATCCCCTGTGTGACGAAGTCGTTGAAGGTCATCCCCTGCAGGAGAGGAGGCGCCTCCGCTCCGCAGGCGGTGGGCTTCTCCCGGTACTCCTGGTAGTCGCCGGACAACTCCGGGGAGGCCGCCTCGTCGGGCTGATCCCCCCTCGAAGTGCAGACCACCAGCACCGCCACCAGGACCACCGCCATGGCTACCCCGATCCCCAGTCGCTTCAGGTTCTCCTTCCGGGATGCCTTCTTCCGCTCCGCCTGGAGACGCGCCGCCTTGGCGGCCTTCTGACGCTGTCGCTTTGCCTTGCTCACCTAAAAGGACTCTCCTGTGCCGATCGGTCGGATCGCCGGCGTGGTCTTTCGAAAACATTGTACGCACCCGGTGGCGGCCATGGACCGCCGAGGCGAAAGGGGTCCTGAGGACCGGGCGCCAGGCCGTAACATGAGGTTGTTGATCTCCCTCCCTTCCTTGGAATGACGCGAATCGTACAAAAATTCGGCGGGTCTTCACTCGCGACGCCCGATCGCATCCGAAGCGTGGCAGCCCGGGTGGTTGGCGCCCGACGGACGGGCGCCCAGGTGCTGGTGGTCGTCTCCGCCATGGGTGACACCACGGACGACCTGGTGGTCCTCTCCCGGGAAGTGAACCCCAACCCGCCGGCCAGGGAGATGGACATGCTGCTGAGCGCAGGCGAGCGCATCTCCATCGCCCTGACCGCCATGGCCATCGCCGCCCATGGCGTGGAGGCTGTCAGCCTGACCGGCAGCCAGGCCGGGATTCTCACCGACGACACCCATGGTGCCGCCAAGATCCAGGGGATAACGGGCGCTCGGGTGACCGACAATCTCGCCGAGGGGAAAGTGGTGATCGTGGCCGGGTTCCAAGGGGTCAGTCCGCGGTCAAAGGAGATCACCACCCTGGGCAGGGGAGGTTCCGACACCAGCGCGGTGGCGCTGGCCGCTGCGTTGGGAGGAGATGTCGCCGAGATCTACACTGATGTGCCGGGGGTGATGACCGCCGATCCCCGGATAGTCTCCGAGGCGCAGAAACTGGAAGAGATCTCCTATGAGGAGATGATGGAGTTGGCCGCCGGGGGAGCGGGAGTGCTCGTTCCCAGGGCGGTGGAGGTCGGTCGTCGATATGGAGTCCCCATCCACGTACGATCCTCCTTTACAGATTCACCCGGCACCTGGATTAGAAAGGCCACCGAGATGGAGCGCATGGAACAAGCCATAGTCAGCGGAATCGCCCACGACTCCTCGGAGGCGAAGATCACCCTGCGGGAAGTTCCCGACCAACCCGGCGTGGCGGCTTCCATCTTCGAACCGCTGGCGGAGGCGAACGTGAACGTCGACATGATCGTCCAGAACATCTCCCGGGAGGGCCTGTCCGACATCAGTTTCACCATCCCCAAGAGTTCCATGGAGTGGGCAGAGGAGGTGGTCAGGCTGGTGGGCCTGCAGGTGAAAGCGTCCGGGGTGGAGATCCGCAATGACATCGCCAAGGTCTCCCTGATCGGAGCGGGCATGAAAACCGAGCCGGGCGTGGCGGCGCGGGTGTTCCGAACGTTGGGAGAGGCGGGGATCAACATCGAGATGATCTCCACCTCCACAATCAGGATCTCCTGTGTGGTGGAACAATCCCAGATGCACAAGGCCGTGCAGGTGCTTCACCGCGAGTTTCGCCCTCCGTTGATCCGGGAGGAACGGGGAGCATGAGCATCGACCTTGCCCTGGTGGGCGCCACCGGAGCGGTGGGCCGGACCGCGCTGGACATCCTCGCCGAACGGGACTTTCCGATCGGCCGGCTGCGACTCATGGCCTCGGCGCGCTCGGCGGGGAAGAAGGTCTCCACCGCCTGGGGCAAGGTGGAGGTGGAGGACCTGGACGAGGCCGATCCCGGAGGCGTCGAGGTCGCGATCTTCTCGGCAGGCGCCTCCCGGTCGGAGGCCCATGGCCCGCGGTTCGTCGAAGCGGGGGCGGTGGTGATCGACAACTCGTCCTGTTTCCGGATGGACCCCCGGGTTCCGTTGGTGGTGGCGGATGTGAACGACCATGCCCTGGAGTCACACGAGGGATTGATCGCCAACCCCAACTGCACCACCATGGTGCTGATGATGGCGGTCGCCCCTCTCCACCGGGCAGCCGGACTCCGTTCGATGGTGGCCACCTCCTATCAGTCGGTCTCAGGCTCGGGCCAGAAGGGGATGGCCGAGCTATCCGACCAGATAGAGCAGTTCCGAGATGATCAGCCGGCCCTGGCCCAGGGCCGGTGGACCGATCCGGGGACCGAGGTCTACAGCCGACCCATCGGCTTCAACGTGCTGCCCCTGGCAGGCTCGGAGACCCGACGGGGCTACACCGACGAGGAGTGGAAGCTGGTTAACGAGTCCCGCAAGATCCTCGACCTTCCGGGATTGGCCGTGGAGCCCACCTGCGTGAGAGTGCCGGTGATGGTCGGCCACGGACTGGCCGCTTCGATGTGGTTCGACCGCCCCCTGGACCGCAGCGAGGCGGTGCGAATCCTATCCGCCGCCCCCGGAGTGGAGGTCTGGGAGGACATCCCGCCCACCCCTCTCGACAGCGCCGGACGGGACCGCACCCTGGTCGGCCGGGTACGGGAGACGGTGGGAGCGCCAGGGGGGATCAACCTGTGGGCGGTGGGCGACAACCTCCGCAAGGGAGCGGCCCTCAACACCATCCAACTGGCGGAACGACTGAAGCTCTAGCATCCCCGCCTCGTGGTCACCCGTGGGGTTTGGGGTATCTGAAGACTTGGCCAGGATCCCTACCGGAGTCCATGGCGTCAATCTCCGCCGGCCGCGCTCCTCGGTTTGAGGTGGCGAACGCCCACCAAGGTGGCGATGATGCCTACGATGGCTATGCCTATCAGCACGGCCTGCGCAGTAGAAGCAGCCTGCTCGGACTCATCTGCAGAAACTGCTGCGCTGTGTTTGATCTCTTCGACCAGACCATCGATCTCCGCATCGAGCCTGACCTGCACCTGGTGGTTGATGGCGATCAATTCCCCCTCTATCACCGTCCTTGACAGCCTTGCCCTTATCTCGTCAAAAGCGGTTGATCCGGCGGCGTCCATTTGGAACAGCCTCTCGGCAAGAGGGATGACCGACCCGTCCATCTCCGGTCCGCCGTGCGCGGAGAGATATTCGATGTCTCTCTCGGCGCGTTGAGCGGCGGAAACGAACCCCCCCTCAACGCTCGTGACCAGAGGCGGATTCGGCATCCTGTAGGCGGCCGCCAAGACCAAGTGCCCCACTGTCACAGAACGCTGCAAAGAGGTCAAATGGTGATAACGCAGAAACTCTTCCCGAGTCAGCGGGTCACCTGTGGTTGCGTCCCTGAACTCGCTCCTACCGGTCATCATGTAGTAAAACTGGTTGTCCACGCTGGTGTTGAGCACCGGTTGAAGCTCGCGTACAGTGAGCATGTTCAACTCTTGGCTGTTACGCGTTCCAGCAAGCAACGCCCTCAGAAGATCGGGACGTCCCGCTTCTATGCGATCAACGTTGGAGACCAGCAGCCCGACTTGATCTCTGATTCTCTCCATCCTCGCGGCATATCTCCCGCCATCAAGGATCGCCATTTGTTCGGAAAGCCGGGTCTTGTGCTCTGCTACGGCTGTCCTCGAAGCGATCACGCTCTCTCTCGTCATATTTAGGTTCGTCTCGACCGAACCGATCAACGCCAGAGCATTGGAATGCCGGGAAACCTCCAGAACAGCGGCCAGAGCCTGGACATCGGCATCCGGCGTGTCGGCGCCGGTCAGATCTCCAGTGGCCAGCCATCCCCCCACCGAAGCCAGAGTGACAATCAGCGACAAGGCCACGATCGCCTTCATCGGAGCGGCGGCGACTCGTGCCGTCATCTTCTCTCTCCCAGACTCTCAACCACGTGATATTCCCCGTCATCGCCGATAACCGTCACAAACACCGCGTCGGATCCTTGATTGTCGTCTTGTCCGTAGTGGAGACTCATCCCATCAAGATCAACCGTCCCTGCGTCGCGAACGGCTCCCAGGAAACACTCCCGGCTGACCTCGGGGCCGCACAACTGCAGACCGGCAATGGCCAAACGTCCGGCCAGATAACCTTCCAGCGACACGAAACCCGGCGCCGCATCGGCTTGAAAAGCCCTCAATGCGTTCTGATACTCAGAAACTACGGGCACACTGGTGTCTCCGGGAAGTGGCACCACTTGTGTCACATATACGTCGGTCCCATCGGGCCCCAACTCTTCCGCCAATGCGTTGCTGCCCACGAAAGAGACCGTCATGAACACCGGATCAATGTCTTGGCGCATCAGGTTGATGGTCTTGGCCACCGGAGAATAGGCCCCGATCATTATGACTGCCTCGGGATCGGCTTCCACGAGGTTCATCACGGCATTCTTTACAGCACTGGTGTTCCGTGGGTAGTACCAAGAGGCCACAGGAGAAAGACCGCGGCGCTCCAAAGCCTGGAGCGCTCCATCGAGACCGGTCTGCCCATAGGAATCGTTCTGGTACAGAACCGCCACTCTCGTAACGCCCAAGTCTTCAGTGAGACGCTCGACCATCTCCTCGGTCTCCTGGTGATAGGAGGCACGCAGGTTCAAGACGGTGTTCAAGTCAGGCTCCCGAAGGAACGCGGCACCGGTGAAGGGAGCGATGAAGGGCACTCCCCCCTCCTCAGCCAATGGCAAAGCCGAGCGGGAGGTAGGAGTACCCACCTCCCCGATCAGAGCGAAAACCCCTTCCCTATTGATAAGTTGTCGAGTATTGATGTAAGCGGAGTCCGGTTCGTAGAAGTCATCGAGGGTTACCAGTTCCAGCATCCTCCCGTGGACCCCACCGGCCTGGTTCGCTTCATGAAACGCGGCCTGGATACCGAGCCGCATTTCATTGCCAAGCGCCTGCGAAAGCCCGCTGAACGCAGCAGACTGTCCGAACACGATCCTGTTGTCGGATATGCCCGGGTCAACCATTGGGCCCTCCTGAGAGGTCGGGGCATCGCCAGGAGTGGGCGCCACTTCCTCATCTGGTTCCTGGCAAGCGGAAAGTAAGGCCACCAGCGCCACACCCAGCACCACCGCAGTGAGAAAACTCCGTCCGGACCTTCCTTCACGATCAGCCACCTGCTTACCAGCGGTCCGGTTCTCAAAGGATCGTCGCAAAGCCAGCCCCTCAACCCTGGCTTTAAACTTCTTTCGGCGACTTACTCTGTTCACGATCCCCCAAACGACGATGTGACTATCTGTGTTCAGTTGGGCAACAAGTATATCACAACCTGGGTGTGATTATCATTATTACTCTAGGCTGGTCTCCCACAGCATCACGGAAGAATCACACCAACTACCAAGTAGTCCCTCCAACCGGGCGCCCTCCATTAGACGGGCGACTCCACCGCCAGGCTTTGGCCCGACCAACTCGGATGACATGACGGAGTGGATCACCACCCGCGACGGGGTCCGCATCGCCTACCACCAGATGGGCGCCGGCGACCCACCGATTGTCTTCGTCCACGGGATCTATGGCAACCGGGGAGGCTCGGTCATCCAGGAGGAGTACTTCTCGCCCAATCACAGGTGCGTGGCCGTCGACCTGCGCGGCAACGGCGACAGCGATAAGCCCGACGAGGTCTACTCGATGGCCCAACACGCCGACGACGTGGCGGAGCTGCTCCGGCACTTGGGTTTGGAACGATCGGTCCTGATAGGCCACAGCATGGGCGGACAGGTGGTCATCTCGGTTGCCGCCCGGCACCCCGACCTGGTCGGCGCCATCGCCAGCATCGACTCGCCCAGCAACATGCCCGGATGGCAGAGACGCTTCAGCAGTTCTTACGACCACCTGATGACCCGCGACGGCCCCTTCCGGGAAGCGGCGCGAACCTTCTTGGGCGCCGCCTACCTGCCGACCGACGATCCGTCGCGGGTGGCGGGGATCACCGAACGGCTCGCCGCGTTTCCCGACCATGTCATCGTGAGGCAGTGGTGGGCCCTGAGCTCATTCGATCCGGCCCCGGTGCTTCGACGGGTCAAGTGCCCCTACCTCTACATCGACTGCGGCCAGCCCTACCTGGATTTCGACCTGCTCCGGGAGTTGTGTCCCCAGGTTGTGATCGGAAAGACCGTGGGCTCCGGTCACGCGGCCACCAGGGACGTGCCCGATCAGGTCAACGCCATGCTGCGGCGATTCATCGAGCACGCCGACGCCATCGCCGCTGAGATGATCCGCACCGGCGGGGTGTTCCAGTACACCTTCCCCTCCGGGTAGGTTCCCGGCGCCGAGCGCCGTTCCGCCGGCCGGGTCTCGTTCCGTCTCCCTAAGCTCGGCGACATGACCGAATGGTTCACCACCTCCGATGGAGTGCGTCTCGCCTACCACCAACTCGGCGCCGGCGAACCGCCCATCGTCTTCATCCATGGCGGGTTCGGCAACCGGACGGGTTTCACCCTCCAAGAGGAGTACTTCTCCCCCAATCACCGGTGCCTGGCGATCGACCTGCGGGGTCACGGCGAGAGCGACAAGCCCGACGAGTTGTACACCATGGACAAACATGCCGACGAGTTGGCCGAGTGGATCCGTCACATGGGTCTTCGCCAACCCATCCTGGTCGGTCACAGCATGGGAGGACAGGTGGTGATCTCCACCGCCGCCCGGCATCCCGAACTGGTGGGAGCGATCGCCAGTCTGGACTCGCCCAGCAACATTCCCGGATGGCACCGGCGTTATCACGGCCCTTTCGACCACCTTATGACCCGGGACGGTCCTTTCCGGGAGGCGCTGCTGACTTTTCTCGGCGCCGCCTACCTGCCGACCGACGATCCCTCCCGAGTCGGGGACATGCCGAAATGGCTGGCCGAAATCCCCGACCATGTGATCGTGAACAGCTGGCAGGGCATGAGCGCCTTCGACCCGGCGCCGGTGCTGGCAAAGGTCAAATGTCCCTATCTGTTCATCGACTGCGGGCAACCTGGCCTCGACCTCGATCTGCTCCGGGAGTTGTGCCCCCAAGTGGTGATCGGAAAGACGGTCGGCGCCGGTCACCAGGCCACCAAGGACGTACCGGACCAGATCAACGCCATGCTCAACCGTTTCATCCAGCATGCCGACGCCATCGCGGCGGAGATGATCCGCACCGGCGGGGTGTTCCAATACACCTTCCCGCCCACTTGAACACCCCTTGGCCGATCGGTTGCGCGATCGGCGGGCGTTGACTCCGAAAAGTGAAAAGTCGCGAAAACCCCCCTCCGGGATCCCTCCCCCACCGCCGCCTTGCCAGGGTTGAACAGGCCCTGCCCAGCCGGGAACAGGGCTTGTCGAATGAGGTGCGTTGATCCCTCGACGCGGTCCGGATGACGCCGGAACGGACCGGATAGGTGCTTGGTTCATACCAATGTGAACTGCCGGTGGGACAGAGTCAAGCACTCGGTCCCGGATTGTTTCCCAACCTCTGCGAGACCGTGGCGGGTCTGGGGCCCGGGCCGGATCGGGACATCTAAGCTCAGTGGCATGACTCAATGGATCACAACCTCCGACGGGGTCCGCATCGCCTACGACCAAGTGGGCGCGGGCGACCCGGCAATCATCTTCATCCACGGCGCTTACGGCAAACGGGGAGGCTTCGGCTTCCAAGAGGAGTACTTCTCCCCCAACCACCGCTGCATCCAGGTCGACCTACGCGGCCACGGCGACAGCGACAAGCCCGATGAGCCCTACACCATGGAACAACATGGTGACGACATGGGAGACCTCATCCGCCAACTGGGCCTGCACAAGCCCGTGATGGTCGGCCAGAGCGCGGGCGGACAGGTGGTGATCTCCACGGCCGCTCGCCATCCCGAACTGGTGGGGGCCGTCGCCAGCCTCGATTCACCCAGCAACATCCCCGGATGGCACCAGGCCCATCACGGCCCCTACGCCCATCTGATGAACCAGCCGGGCCCCGCCCTACGCGAGACGCTCTACAAGTTCCTGAGGGTCGCCTACCTGCCCACCGACGACCCCTCCCGGGTGGGCTCCATGCCCGACCGCCTCGCCGAGGTGTCCGAAGATCTGATCCTCAACACTTGGCGGGGGAAGATCGATTACGATCCCACATCCACCCTGCAAGCCGTGAAGTGTCCCTACCTGTACATAGACTGCGGCCAGCCGGATCTCGACTTCGATTTGCTCCGGGAATTGTGCCCCCAGGTGGTGGTCGGCAAGACCGTTGGCTCGGGACACGCCGCCCTCCAGGAGGTGCCGGACCAGATCAACGCCATGCTCAACCGCTTCATCCAGCACGCCGACGCAATCGCAGCCGAAATGGTGCGCACCGGCGGAGTGTTCCAATACACCTTCCCCGACGATTGAGGCTCCGGGCCGAACAACTCTCGGCCCGGCCCATCCATCAACCAGGCGGGTGTCCACACCCAGGTCGGCACCAGTTGCCGGGGCCGTTTCGCCCTCCCTGGCTGACCTGAACTCTAAGCTCGGTGACATGACTGAATCGATTACCACCTCCGACGGGGTCCGCATCGCCTACCACGAGGTGGGCGCGGGCGACCCGGCAATCATCTTCATCCACGGCGGCTTCGGCGATCGGAGCGGGTTCGGCTTCCAGGAGGAGTACTTCTCGCCCAACCACCGGTGCATCTCGGTCGACCTGCGCGGCCACGGCGAGAGCGACGTACCAGACCAGATCTACACCATGGAACAGCATGGCGACGACGTCGCCGAACTCATCCGCCAACTGGGCCTGCGAAAGCCCGTCCTGGTCGGACAGAGCATGGGCGGACAGGTGATCATCTCGGCCGCCGCCCGCCATCCCGAGGTGGTCGGGGCGATCGCCAGCCTGGACTCGCCCAGCAACATCCCCGGATGGCACGCCTACCATCACGGACCCTTCGACCACCTGATGCAAGAGGGCCAGGACATCCGCAAGGCGCTGGAGCTGTTCTTGAGCGCCGCTCACCTGCCCACCGACGACCCGAACCGCGCCAAGAACACATCCGAACGCCTGGCCCGTCTTGGGGACAAGAGGATCATCAACGGCTGGAAGGGGATGATGGCATTCGACGCCGGGCCGGTGCTGGCAGGGGTGAAGTGCCCTTATCTGTATGTCGACTGCGGCCAGCCCCGCCTCGACCTGGACCTGCTCCGGGAACTGTGCCCCCAAGTGGTGATCGGAAAGCCCGTCGGCGCCGGGCATGGAGCCCTCCGGGTGGCGCCGGACCAGGTCAACGCCATGCTCAACCGCTTCATCCAACACGCCGACGCCATCGCAGCCGAGATGATCCGCACCGGCGGAGTGTTCCAGTACACCTTCCCAGAAGACTGATAGTCGCCGCCGCACCCCGAACCGGAACCGACAACCATCCCGTTCCCGGGCTGCTGGTGACATCCGATAAGTAAGCTGGGCGTATGACTGAATGGATTACAACCTCCGACGGGGTCCGCATCGCCTTCGACCAGGTGGGTGCCGGCGATCCCGCCATCATCTTCGTCCACGGCGGCTTCGGAGGTCGGGGCGGCTTCGACCTCCAGGAGGAGTACTTTTCTCCCAATCACCGCTGCATCCAGGTCGACCTGCGCGGCCACGGCGAAAGCGACAAACCGGAAACCTGGACCATGGCGAACCACGGCGACGATATGGGCGAACTCATCCGCCAACTGGAACTGCACAAGCCCGTACTGGTTGGACAGAGCATGGGAGGGCAGGTGGTGATCTCCACCGCCGCCCAGCATCCCGACCTGGTGGGAGCGATCGCCAGCCTGGACTCGCCCAGCAACATCCCCGGCTGGACCGCCCGCATTCACGGTCCCTACGATCACCTGATACAACGGGACCAGGACTTCCGCAAGGCGCTGGAACAGTTCCTCAGCGCCTCCCACCTGCCCACCGACAACCCGAACCGCGCCAGGGAGACCTCGGAGTTCCTGGCTGGTCTTGACGACAACGTGATCCTCAACGACTGGCACGGGATGGGCGACTTCGATCCCGCCTCGGTGCTGGCCGGGGTGAAGTGCCCGTATCTGTACGTCGACTGCGGCCAGCCATATGTCGACTTCGATGTGCTCCGGGAACTGTGCCCCCAGGTGGTGGTCGGCAGGCCGGTCGGCGCCGGGCACAGCGCTCTCCGGGTGGTGCCGGACCAGATCAACGCCATGCTCAACCGCTTCATCCAACACGCCGACGCAATCGCAGCCGAGATGCTCCGCACCGGCGGAGTGTTCCAATACACCTTTCCCGAGGACTGAGGTTCCGGGTTAGACCCACCTCCGTCGCGGACCGTCGCCTGCCCTGAGCCGCGCGCCAACTCGTCATGTAGGCTGTGGCGCATGACTGAATGGATCACCACCTCCGACGGCATCCGCATCGCCTACCACCAGGTGGGCGCCGGCGACCCGGCCATCATCTTCATCCACGGCGGGTTCGGCAACCGGGGAGGGTTCGGCATTCAAGAGGAGTACTTCTCCCCCAACCACCGATGCATCGCGGTCGACATGCGGGGCCGCGGCGACAGCGACAAACCCGATGAGCTCTACACGATGGAACGACATGGCGACGACGTGGCCGAACTCATCCGGCACCTCGGCCTGAACCGGCCCGTGCTGGTGGGCCAGAGCATGGGAGGACAGGTGGTGATCTCCACCGCCGCCCGCCACCCCGAACTGGTGGGAGCCATCGTCAGCCTCGACTCGCCCAGCAACATCCCCGGATGGCACAAGGCCCATCACGGACCCTTCGATCACCTGATGCAAAAAGGTCTCCCCTTTCGGGAGACGCTGCAAGGGTTTCTCCGCGCCTCCTACCTGCCCACCGACGACCCCTCCCGGGTGGGGAACATGGCCGCCCGCTTCGCGAAGGTCCCCGACCATGTGATCCTGAACGGCTGGCACGGGATGAGCGCCTTCGATCCCGGGCCGATATTGGCCGGGGTGAAGTGCCCCTACCTGTACGTCGACTGCGGCCAGCCGGATCTCGACCTGGACCTGCTCCGTGAGTTGTGCCCCCAAGTGGTCGTCGGCAAGACGGTGGGCGCCGGACACCGGGCCCTCCAGGACGTGCCGGACCAGGTCAACGCCATGCTGCGGCGCTTCATCGAACACGCCGACGCCATAGCCGCCGAGATGATCCGCACCGGCGGGGTGTTCCAGTACACCTTCCCCGAGAACTGAGCGCCAACCTCCCACGGGCGCAGAAGGCGCGGTCTCAGCCGACCAGGGACATCACCACCCCGACCCTTATCAGCCCCACTCCGGCCCACTGAAGTCGGTGCAGACGTTCCTTGAAGAAGATCACCCCGCCGATGACGGACAGAACCTTGCCGCTTTGGGAGATGATCGCGATCAGCCAAGCCGGGGCGTGGGCCAATCCGTATCCGAATGATATGAAAGAGACACCGTCGATCAGTCCCACCAGGCCCAGAAGCCATCCCGTCCTCCAGGTGATCCTCATCTGGGACTGAGGGTCGTCTCCTCCCCGCCGACGCCGCAACCCCAGCCGGGAGAAAACCACCAGCACCAACAGGACGAAGGCCACCGTGAAGACCCGCTGTGTGATGACGGTCAGGCTGGAGTCGACACCGTCCCTGATGGGGATCTTCAGGCCGGCGTTGGACAGCGATCCCACGAAAACGCCAATTAGGGCGAAGACCGGTCCCCAGGTGACCAGTCGAAATCTGGTCCCGTGTTCGAACACCAGCGATACCAGTACTGCTCCCAGCACGGCGATCGGTATCCCCGCCCACTGCACGGCGCCGGGCCTCTCCCCCAGCAGCCAGAAGGAGTAGACCACCGTCATGGCGGTCCCCAGCGAGCCGACCGGCGTCACCACTGAAATCGGGCCCAGTCGGAGGGCCATGTAGGAGCCCAGGAACGAGGCGCCGACGCAGGTGCCCAGAAAAGTCAGGAGGATCAGGTGGTCGGTGGTCATCTCGATCGGCACGTCGATGAGGATTGCCCAGGCGACCATCACCAACAGGGCAACCGTCAGCGTGACGGCAGCAGAGCGCAACACGCCGAAGCGCCGCGCCACCACAGCCGTGAGCAGACGGTTGATCCCCAGCGTCACCGCGGTGACAAACCCGAAGATGATGCCGGTCAACACCCCTCAAACAACCTCACGCCTCTATTGCTGGCAGCCAATCGCAACCAGAGAACTACCCGGATAGGGCAGCCTCCAAGAAGCGGAGAGCGTCGTAGAAGTTATAGATGTCATAGTGGTGCTGGGCCTGGGCGATCAAATCAACCTGGCCGGCGGACAGGTCCATTCCCGAAGCGCTCTCGAACAATGCGTCGGCGCGGGCCTCGAATTCCTTCATCTCGTAGTAGAGGTCCTGGGCCAGCAGGAACTCTTTTAGCCCGGCTTGCGTCTCATAGTCCCCGGCCAACACCCCCCTGACCTTGAGCCTCTCGATCTGGGTTGCATACACGATCTCGGGGTGGTAGCTCGGCAGGTCCAAGTCCCATAGAGCTTCCTGGTCCTCCCAACTGAAGGAGGGGTCGATCTGGTCCCAGATAGTCCCGATGTCCTCGGGCTCCAGGCTCAACCGGCGATAGTTGTTGATGAGATTGGCCTCGATCTCCCAACCCTGGTGCTGGGTCTCGGGATCATCGAGGAACTCGAAGGTGCGATAGGCGGCCGAGAGAACCCGGTAGACCAGGTCCTTGTTGTTGTTGACCCATTCGCGGTTGGCCAACAGGCCGATACCGCCCACGGTGGAGTTGGCGATCGCCGTTTGCTGGGAGAACGGATCGTTCTCGATCATCATCCCGAAGTTGATCAGCGGATCCCAGCCGTTGCGCATCATCTGCACCAGGATCGGGGCGCTGAAGGGCACGGCGTACTCGATCCGGCCCGGAACGGCCGAAAACTCCACGATCGCCGAATCATTGACATATTGAGGATTGGCGTAGTTACGCCAGTCGTTGGTCGTTATCCGAATCGGCTGTGTGTTGCCATCCTCATCCAGGAGGGGCTCGCCGTCACGGTCCAACAACACCAGGGGATTGCCCTCCCCGTCCACGGAGGGAATGTCCTGCTGATAGGCCTCCCACCACTCATCCAGATGGGCGAAGAACGCATCCAGGTACTGAGCCTGGTCTATGCTGCCGGGCGAAATATAGATGTCCGCGCCAACCAACTGCCGCACGGCCGCCTGGGCGGCCTCGGGGAATGCCAATCCCTCCTCCATGAACTCCGGCACAGTCTTGGACGGGCTGTCTGGCGCCACCAGAACGGCATAGCCGACATACATGTCCGCCAGGAGAATGGGCGGGGTCTCCTGAGCAGAGGTCTCCAACGACCCGAACAATCCCGGCACCCAACCGAGGGCCACGTTGCCCTCTCCGCTCCGCAACCACGCAATGGCCTCGTCGCCGGAGGTGAAGTGGTAGGTGGGCGTGTTGGGAACGATGGTGATGTTCAAATCGTCCCACCAACCCAACTCCAGGGGAATGAGCCAGAAGGCCGTGTCCGCGCAGCAGGCGTTGAAGCCCATGGCAACCTCGGCTTCCCTGATCTCGGGGGCCTCCATCATCATCGCTTCATCCTGTAACGGCCCGGTCTCGTCGGCGGTTGGTGCAGCCTCCTCAGCGTCAGCTTCGGGCACGGCTGCACCCTCCTGTTGTGGGGCAGTCTCAGCCTCGGCGGCAACCGGGTCCGCAGCAGAAGTTCCCGGCGCTTCGTCACCAGCGCCGCAACCCGCAACCAACAACGCCATGGCGATAACCAGAGCAAAAGGTGGTATTGACTTCCTCGTTTGCGCCTTCCTTCCGCTCGATTGCCCGTCTGCCGACGGCTGTCGACCAGGGCGACTGAGGTCGGCAAACCAGCCGACTCTCACCGTCCGAAATATACCCAAGCCTTTACCCGGGTGTCGCTACACCCCAGACAAAACTCAAACTAGGCTGGCTCCCATGACTGAATGGATCACGACCCCTGACGGCACCCGCATCGCCTACCACGAGGTGGGCGCCGGCGATCCGGCAATCATCTTCATACACGGCGGTTTCGGCAACCGCACCGGCTTCGACCTCCAAGAGGAGTACTTCTCTCCCAACCACCGGTGCATCGCGGTCGACCTCCGTGGCCACGGCGAGAGCGACAAACCCGATGAGCTGTACATCATGGAGCAGCACGGGGACGATGTGGCTGCACTCATCCGGCAACTGGGACTGAACCGGCCGGTGCTGGTAGGCCAGAGCATGGGGGGGCAAGTGGTGATCTCAGCTGCTGCCCGACATCCCGAACTCATCGGCGCGATCGCCAGCCTGGACTCACCCAGCAACATCCCCGGATGGACCGCCCGCCATCACGGACCCTTCGACCATCTGATGCAGGAGGGCCTCCCGTTCCGGGAGACGCTGCTCGGGTTCCTCAGCGCCTCCCACCTGCCCACCGACGACCCGACCCGCGCCCAGAAGGCAGCCGAGCGATTGGCCCAGGTGCCCGACCATGTGATCCTCAGCGACTGGCACGGATTGAGCGTCTTCGATCCCGGGCCGACCCTGGCAGCCATCGAGTGCCCTTACCTGTACGTCGACTGCGGTCAACCCCTCATCGACCTGGACCTGGTCCGAGAACTGTGCCCGCAGGTGGTGATCGGGAAACCCGTCGGCGCAGGACATGGGGCCCTCCGGGTGGTGCCGGACCAGATCAACGCCATGCTCAATCGCTTTATCCAACACGCCGACGCCATCGCCGCCGAGATGGTGCGCACCGGCGGAGTATTCCAGTACACCTTCCCCGAGGATTGAGCAGCGGTTCCACCCGCTGCCAGCAGCCTCAGAACTAGGGTTCAGTCCCGTTCACGGCCAAAAGTCGCGAAAAAGAGGGGTCCCCTTCGGGCTCCCTCCCCCGCCACCACCTAGCCCTGGTTCGAACAGGCTTTCGCTCAGCCCGGGACGGGCCGACAAGAGCTTTGTGATCCCTCCACTCGGTCCGCACGACGCCGGGACGGACCGGTTCGGTGTTTGGTCAATCTCAATGTGATACACGGGTGGGACAAGTTTCAACCCCTCACCGACGGTTAATTTCACAACTCGACAGCATCGAGATACTGGCAGTTCTAGCCGAGGAGGGACATCACCACCCCGACGGTTATCAGAGCTATCCCTGTCCACTGCAGGCTGTGGAGTCGTTCGTTGAAGAACATCACACCGCCGATCACGGCTATCACCCGGCCGGTTTGGGAGATGATCGAGATCAACCAAGCGGGTGCGTGGGCCAGCGCGTAGCCGAAGCATATGAAGGAACCGCCGTCGATGAGCCCCACCAAGCCCATCAGCCATCCTGTCCGCCAGGTGATCTTCACCGGGCTCGTCTCGGGCCGGGCGTCTCCCCTCAAACGCCGTTGCACGGTCACCCGTGAGAAGACCACGAACACCAAGAGGATGACGGCCACCGTGAACACTCGTTGGGTGATAACGGTCAGGTTGGGATCGACTCCGTCCCTGATGGGGATTTTGAGTCCGGCGTTGGAGAACGACCCGACCAGGACGCCTGTCAAGGCGAAGACGGGCCCCAGGGTGATCAGCCGTATCTTGGACCCGCGCTGGATCACCAGGGACGCCAGCACCGCTCCCAATACCGCCACCGGTATTCCCGCCCACTGCAACTCGCCCGGCCTCTCGCCGAGCAGCCAGAAGGAGTAGACCACCGTCATGGCGCCCCCCAGAGCGCCGATGGGGCTCACCACCGAGATCGGACCCAGCCGGAGGGCCATGTAGCCGCACAGGAAGGCCGCGCCGATGCAAGAGCCCATGAAGATCAGGAGGTACAAATGGTCGGCCTCCATCTCGATTCGGACACCGATCAACGCCGCCCAAGCAATCATCACCATGCAAGCCAGGGTCACGGTGACCGAAACAGAGCGCAGCACGCCAAAGCGCCGCACCACGACTGCGGTGAGCAGGCTGTTGATCCCCAACGTCACCGCGGTGATGAACCCGAAGATGATGCCGGTCAACACCTCACGGACAGCTTCAAATGCAGTGAACGGCGTGTCTGCCTAGAACCCGGCCCGCCGCCATAAGCGCGGTCTCTAACGCCGCGGCGCAGGTTCTATCCGGCCTCGAAGGTTTCGGCGCGGCCCCCGGTTCCCGCCGCTCCGGCCACCTTGCTGATGTCCGTCCCCCTGGTGGTGCGTTGCGGCATCCAACTGACAGTCTTCTTGAATCCCTCGTTGAGCAGGTAGAAAGTCGCCAGGGAATAGAAAGCCACGATGAACCCGACTATAACCAGCCTGGCGGTGTTGGTCTCCTGCACGGCCACGTTGGCCATGTATCCGAGTCCGGTGGGGAACCCGAGGAACTCGGCTGCTATGGCCAGCGACCAGCTACCTCCCATGGAGAGCAGCATGGCGGTGCGCAACTCAGGAATCGACCCCGGCACTATCACCTTGAAGTAGGTCCGGGGCCGGGAGGCGCCCAGGGTACGGGCGCTTTCGATGTACCGGTCGGGCACGTTGGCCACCGAGTTCATGGTGGCCACCACCATGGTGGTCCACACTCCGAAGGCGATATAGAGGGTGATACCGGTTAGGGTCGATCCCACGGCGAACTGCAACCAGGGTATAGCCGCCAGCAGGGGGATCATCCGCAGGAAGTTCATGGGCGCCCAAGCCGACTGGCGCAACCACGGCCAGTAAGGAATGGCCAGACCGGTCAGAAGACCGAGGCTCATACCAACCGCCATGCCGCACAACAGCCTGAATAGGGTGACGCCGGAATGGAAAGCGATAGCCAAGAACACCGCCGGCCAGGTCGCCTCGCCCCCGTAGATGGGCAGGGGCGCCAGTGACGCCATATCAAGACCCACAAACTCAAGATCGAACCCGCGGACTGCCCAGTCCCCGGACATTCTGAAGAAGGTGTCGCCGAACACATAGTCCCATCCGGGCACCAAGGGATGTTCCAAGGCCCCCGGGGGTGCAAGATAGGACCCCAACTGCCACGCTCCCAGCAACACCCCCCAGGAGACGAAGAAGAGTGGGCTGCGGCGCATGCCGGCCCACAGCATGGGCGGCCCCGCCGCGATCCCCCGTCCCATCTTCACCAGGCGGTCCTTTACCTGGACAGGGCGGAACACAACCGGCCAGGCGATGATCAGGATCAGCCAACAGACAATGATCGACCACGTAACCGTCACCCAGCCCTCGCTAAATGTCCAGGTGACGAAGAACAGACCTTCAGGCAACTGTAGAAGCAGCCAGGGAGCCCCCAGAACAATCCAGATCAGCCATCCAATCCAATACAGGACCCGCAAGAGTGCTGGCTGGTTCAAGCTTGCGTCGCCTCCTCCTCGGTGATGCCCAGGTGCGCCAGGATGAGCTTGAAAATACCCACTGCCTCGGGGGTGGCCCGGACATCCTCATTGCGGGGCCGGGGAAGAGTGACCGCGATGTCGTCCACCAACTTGCCCTCCGCCAAGAGGACAACCCGATCAGCGAGGATCAACGCCTCCTCAATGTCATGGGTCACGAAGAAAATGGTCTTCTTGGTCTCGAACCACAGATTCAACAACACCTCGTGGAGGTTCCGGCGGGTGAAATAGTCCAAAGACCCGAACGGCTCATCCATCAACACAACGTCGGAGCCCACCGCCATCGCCGAGGCCAGGGCCACCCGCTTCCTCATACCTCCGGAGAGCTCCCGCGGCCAGGAATCGGCGAACTCCTCAAGACCCACGGCCGACAACCAGTAGTCGGTGATCTCGTTGCGCTCGTCCTCGGGTAGCCTGTTGGCCCGGAGGCCAAACTCGACGTTCTCGCGAACATGCAACCAGGGAAACACCGTGTCCTGCTGGAAAACCATCGCCCGATCGCTGCCCGGACCCGTGACCGCGGTATCCCCCAGCTTGACCGCCCCCGCTGTAGGGGGCTGAAGCCCGGCCAGCACCCTCAACAGGGTGGTCTTACCATGCCCCGACCTCCCCACCACACACACGAACTCCCCCGAATCGACACTGAAATTGACATCCTCAAGAGCATGCACCAACTGACCCGACCGGTGCTCGAAAACACACCACAGGTTCTCAAAGTTCACAACAGTCGACATTGCGTAACTCCTTGCCCTACAGACCCAGCTTGCGACCGGCCTCTGACCACCTGGTGATGTAACGGATGACCAGCACCAGGATCCCGTCCACCACCACCGCCAGAACACCAAAGAAGAGAATCAGGGAGACCACCGCCGACGGGCCCTCCAGGAGACCCATGGCGAAGCTCCACATCCGGATCAGGAACCCTCCACCCATCTGGGGTCCCAACACCTCCACCAGTGTCCCCAGTCCCCAAGCGCCGGCCAATGCGATCCGGAAACCACCTGCGATCTCCGGGATCGTCCCCGGTAAATACACCCACCGGAAAATAGACCGGCGGTCTCCCCCCAACGTCAACGCCGACTCGATGATCCCCACCGGTATGTTGTCAGCCGCCCGGCGGCTGAAGAAATACATCAACAGAGTCGTGTAAAAGACCACCACCCCCACGGTCGTCATCAATGGATACTCGATCCCGAACCAGATCACGAAGAACGGGGCCGCAATGAAAATCGGGGTGGTCCCGAAGAACCCGGCGATCGGGGTTACCACATCCGCAATCCTCGGGAACACCAAACTGCTCAATCCCACCGACAACCCGAAGACCGTCCCCAACGTGACCGCGATCATGATATTCCGGGTGGTCCGAACCAGGTGCAGGATGTACCCGAAGCAGTAATCGGGGAGATCGAACATCCCACCCCCCGTGACCTCTAACTCATCCAACAACTCCGGACACGCATGAACAAACCGGTCCACCATCCGCTGGCTGAACATCAGGTTCTCAGCGAAGTGCCTGAAGGCATCCAAGGGCGGCGGAATGAGATAGAAGAGGGGCGAGATGGGTGAGGCGATCAACTGCCAGAGGAGGAAGAAGACAGCCAACCCGAAAACCAGATAGAGGGTATAGGCAATCTTGCTTCTCCGTCTGGCGCGATGCGCTGCCGCTCTCACATTGAGAACATCACTGTCGGTGGTGGTCACAGTCTCTCTCTTCCTCGCCCTCTCGGTCCTTGCTTACAGGCCGGAGTGCGGGACCGGGCCGTGCACCCGGCCCCGCACTCTGCGTCTTCTCTACCTACTAGGCAATCGCGACCGAAGCCCTACCCGAGAAGGGCAGCCTCAAGCCAGCGCTCAGCATCGTAGAAGTTGAAGATGTCATACCAGTGACGTGCCTGCGCCACCAGGGCGGCCTGGCTCTCGGAGAGATCCATTCCCTCTGCCCTGGCAAAGAGTTCGTCGGCGCGTTCCTGCATGCCCTTCATGTCGTAATAGAGCTCTTGGGCCAACAAGAACCTCTCGAGCCCGGCCTGGGTGTCATAGTCCGCAGACAATTCTCCCTTGGCCTTCCGCTCCTCGACCTGGTTCCTGAACACCGTCTCGGGGTGATAGCTCGGCAGGCTCAAGTCCCACAGCGCTTCCTGCTCCTCCCAGTTGAAGGAGGGATCGATCTGGTCCCAGATGACGCCGATGTCCTCGGGCTCCATGCTCAACTGGCGCTTTTCGTTAATTAGGTTGGCCTCGATCTCCCACCCTATGTACTGGGTTTCGGGATCATCGAGGAAGTCGAAGATCCGGTGAGCAACGGAGAGCACCCGATAGGTCACGTCCTTGTTCGCCTCCACCCACTCGCGGTTGGCGATCAGGCCGGTGCCGCCTGTGGTGGCTGCGGCGATGGCTCCCTGCTGGGAGACCGGGTCGTGCTCGAAGATCTGCGCGAAGTTGATCAGCGGGTCCCAACCGTTCCGAATCATCTGCACCAGCGTCGGCGCCTGGAAAGGCATGGCGTACTCGATCCGGCCCGGAACAGCCGAGAGCTCCACGATAACGGGGTCCTCGACATACTGGGGGTTGGAATAGTTGCGCCAGTCGTTGGTGGTAATCCGGATCGGCTGTACGTTGCCGTCATCGTCCAACCTGGGCGTGCCGTCCCGGTTCATCAGCACCAAAGGATTGCCTTCGTCGTCAAGGATGGGGATGTCTTCCTGCACATCCTCCCACCAAGCATCCAGATAGGCGAAGAACGCGTTCGCGTACTGGGCCTGTACGGTGCTGCCCGGCGTGATGTAGATGTCTTCGCCCACCAACTGCTGCACGGCCGCCTTGGCGGCCTCCGGGTAGGACATCCCTTCCGCCATGAACTCCAGTGCTGTCTTGGAATCGCTTTCAGGCGATACCAGGACGGCATAGCCGATGAAGATATCCGCAAAGTGAATCACTGGAATCTCCTGGGCGAAGGTCTCCAGGGCTGCGAACAGTGAAGGCACCCAGCCATTGGCCATGTGCAGCTCTTGACGCTGCAACTTGGCGTTGGTCTCGGTGCTGTTCGTCAGGTACCAATAGGTAGGCGTATTGGGGACGATGGTGATGCCCAACTCGGCCCACCAATCCAACTCGATGGGAATCTGCCAATAGGCGAAGTCGGCGCAACAGGTACCTATACCCATCGCGACTTCGACCTCCCGGATCCCAGGCGCCTCCACCATCCTTGACTCTTCCAGCGCCCTCTGGGCTTCCTCTGCTTCCATAGCAGCCTCTTCGGCAGCAGCCTCCGCAGCAGCAGCAGCCTCTTCAGCAGCAGCCAACGCAGCCTGGGCCTCCTCGTCGCCGGCCTCCGCAGCAGCGCGGGTAGCATCCAACTCGGCCTGGGCGGCCTCCAACTCGGCCTGTGCCGCGGCAACATCCGCAGCTGCCGCATCCGCAGCAGCCTGGGCCTCGGCAGCAGCAGCAGCAGCAGCCTGGGCCTCAGCCTCCGCAGCGGCCTGGGCCTCCGTAGCGGCAGCAGCCTCAGCAGCAGCCTCGGCAGCGGCGTCCGTGTCATCTGCCTCGCCGCCGCAGGCCGCAGCCAGCAACGCCAAGACAGCCATCAGGGCAATGGCTCCTTTCAGTTTTCTCATTTTGGTTTCCTTCCTGCCGAGTGCCAGTCGGGCCAACGGCACTCGACTAAAAAGTGGCTCGGTCGGCAGATCGCCGACCTTCTGATATCAAATATATATTCAGACCTCCCGTTCCATTATCAAAAGCACCACTATTTTTGGATCGGGCCGGAAGAAAAACAGCTAGCCCACCATGAGCACAACGCCCTGAGAGTGGGTTTCCACCGAGGGCTGTAACTCCCCTCACACCGACCGGAGTGGGCTCTCATCACAACTTCCCACATCCTTCCGGCCGGGCGATCGTCTCAGCCGAGCAAAGACATCCCCACCCCTACGGCTATCAGGGCAACGCCGGTCCATTGTAGGTTGTGAAGTCGTTCGTTGAAGAAGATCACCCCACCCACCACGGCTATCACCCGGCCGGTTTGGGAGATTATCGAGACCAGCCAGGCGGGCGCATGAGACAGCGCGTACCCGAAGGAGATGAAGGAGGCGCCGTCGATCAGTCCTACCAGACCCAGCATCCATCCTGTCCGCCAGGTGATTTTTACCGGGGGACCTCCCTCGGACCGGGTACCTCCCCTCCGTCGTCGATGTTCTGTCATCCTTGAGAAGATCACAAACACCATGAGGATGACGGCCACCGTGAAGACCCGTTGGGTGATTACCGTCAGGTTGGGGTCGACCCCGTCCCTGATGGGGATTTTCAGGCCGGCGTTGGAGATCGAACCGACCATGACGCCGGTCAAGGCGAAGACCGGACCCAATGTGACCAGTCGTATCCTGGTCCCCCGCTGGATCACCAGGGACGCCAGCACGGCGCCCAGGACTGCCACCGGTATGCCCGCCCACTGCAGAGCGCCCGGCCTCTCTCCGAGCAACCAGAACGAGTAGACGACCGTCATGGCTCCCCCTAGGGCGCCGATGGGACTCACCACCGAGATCGGACCCAGCCGGAGTGCCATGTAGCCGCATAGAAAGGCGCCGCCGACGCAAGTACCGAGGAGGGTCAAAAGGACCAGGTGGTCGGCATCCATCTCCACTCGCACACCGATCAGCGCCGCCCAGGCCATCATCAGCAGACAGGCCAGGGTGACAATTACAGAAACAGAGCGCAGCACCCCGAAGCGCCGCACGACCACTGCGGTTAGCAGGCGATTGATCCCCAGCGTCACCGCGGTGATGAACCCGAATATGATGCCGGTCAACACCCCGCGGTCTGCTTCAAGTGCATGGAGAAGCCAGTCTCACCTATTCGCTGATGGTACGCGGTGGCATGCGGCCGAAAACCCCGTTGAATCCCTGACGAGCAAGTGTCCGGAGGTGAGACAACCGAGAGCCACGCCAAAGGACACTATCACCAGTCGGGTGGGGTGGTGTGCCAAACCGCCACCCTGGCGCGCTCCGGGTTGGCGGGCTAGCCGACGATCGACATCGCCACCCCGACGGTCACCAGCCCTACGCCGGTCCACTGCAGGCCGTGAAGCCGTTCGTTGAAGAACATCACCCCGCCGACCACGGCTATCACCCGTCCGCTCTGGGAGATGATCCCGATCAGCCACGCCGGCGCATACGCCAGGCCATACCCGAAGGAAATGAAGGAGACGGCGTCGATCAGTCCCACCACACCCAGCAGCCATCCCGTCCTCCAGGTGATCTTCACCGGCGTGCGCTCCTCGCGCCGGGTATCTGCCCTCCGGCGGCGGTGTTCTACGACCCGGGAGACAATCACCATCAGCAAGGCAACATAAGCCACCGTGTAGACCCGCTGGGTGATGACGGTGAGGTTGGAGTCGAGACCGTCCCTGATGGGGATCTTCAGACCTGCGTTGGAGATCGACCCCACCACCACGCTGGCAATGGCGAAGACCGGGCCCCAGGTCACCAGCCGGATCCTGGCTCCCTGTTCGATCACCAAGGACGCCAGCACCGCTCCCAGCACCGCGATCGGAATCCCCGCCCATTGCACCATGCCGGGTCTCTCCCCCAGCATCCAGAAAGAGAAGACCACTGTCATGGCGCCGCTCAGAGCGCCGATCGGGCTCACCACCGAGATCGGACCGAGCCGGAGGGCCATGTACCCGCACAGGAAAGCCCCGCCCGCGCAGGTGCCCAGATAGGCCAGCAGGACAAGCTGGTCCCGGGTGATTTCGAACGGCACGCCGATCAGGAGCACCCAGGCGATCATCGCCGCCAAGGCCAGGGCCAGAGTGACGGTAGTGGAGCGCAGCACACCGAAGCGCCTCGCAACCACCGCGGTGAGCAGGTGGTTGACACCGATCGTCACCGCGGTGATGAACCCGAAGATGACACCGGTCAGCACCTCTCTGAAATCCTCACCGAGAGCGTCTCCTCCGGGCAGTCCTAGCCGGCGATGGACATTGCCACGCCGACCATGACCAAGCCTACGCCGGTCCACTGGAGGCTGTGGAGTCGTTCGCTGAAGAACATCACGCCCCCTACCACGGCTATCACCCGCCCGCTCTGGGAGATGATGCCGATCAACCAGGCCGGCGCATACGCCAGACCGTATCCGAAGGAAATGAAGGACACGCCGTCGATCAGCCCCACCACACCCAGCAGCCATCCCGACCGCCAGGTGATCTTCACCGGGCGGCCGGCCTCGGGCCGGGAATCATCCCGCCGCCGGCGTTGTTCCGCCACCCGGGAGAAGGCCACAAACACCAAGAGCACCACGACCACCGTGAACACCCGCTGGGTGATTACGGTGAGGCTGGAATCCACACCGTCCCTGATGGGAATCTTCAGACCCGCGTTGGAGATCGACCCGACCAGCACCCCGACCATGGCGAAGACCGGCCCCCAGGTGACCAGTCGAACCCTGGCGCCGCGTTCGATCACCAGAGACGCCAGCACCGCTCCCAGGACCGCCACCGGTATTCCCGCCCATTGCACCAAGCCGGGTCTCTCCCCCAGCAGCCAGAAGGAGTAGAGGACCGTCATGGCGCCGCTCAGAGCGCCGATCGGGCTCACCACCGAGATCGGACCGAGCCGGAGGGCCATGTAGCCGCACAGGAACGTTCCGCCGACACAGGATCCCAGGAAGATCAGAAGGATGAGATGGTCGCTGGTCATCCTGATCGGCACGTCGACGAGGATTGCCCAGACGACCATCACCAAGAGAGCCAGCGTAAGGGTGATGGCTGTGGAGCGCAACACGCCGAAGCGTCGAGTCACCACGGCAGTGAGCAGGTAGTTGATCCCCAGCGTCACCGCGGTAACAAACCCGAAGATGACGCCGGTCAGCACCTCGCCGGCAGCTTCAGGTACATGGAGAAGCCACTATGAGAGTCCCGATGTGCAACCCAAACCGCGGACTCTGGCGCCGCGGAGCGGGCCTAGCGGTCCTCGATGGTCTCTGCGCGGCCTCCGGCGCCCGCTGCTCCGGCCACCCTGGCGATGTCCGTTCCCTTGCTGGTGCGCTGGGGCATCCAACTGACAGCCTTCTTGAATCCCTCGTTGAGAAGGTAGAAGGTGGTGAGGGAATAGAACGCCACGATGAACCCGACAATCACCAGGCGGGCGGTGTTGGTCTCCTGCACCGCCACCGCGGCCATGTATCCCAGCCCGGTGGGGAATCCAAGGAACTCGGCGGCGATGGCCAGCGACCAACTCCCTCCCATGGAGAGCAGCATGGCGGTGCGCAACTCGGGGATCGTGCCCGGCACTATCACCCGGAAATAGGTACGAGGCCGGGAGGCGCCCAGGGTACGGGCGCTTTCAATGTACCGGTCGGGCACGTTCGCAACCGCGTTCATGGTGGCCACCACAATTGTGGTCCACACCCCGAAGGCGATGTACAGCGTGATACTGGTGAGGGTGGAACCCAGGGCGAATTGCAGCCACGGTATCGCCGCCAGGAGGGGGATCATCCGGAGGAAGTTCAGTGGCGCCCACCACGTCTGGCGGAGCCACGGCCAGTAGGGGATGGCCAGGCCGGTCAGGAGACCGAGGCTCATGCCGAGGGCCATGCCGCACATCAACCGGAAGAGAGTCATGCCCGAGTGGAAGACGACTGCCAGGAACACGGCAGGCCAGGTCGGCTCCCCGCCGTAGGCGGGATAGGGGGCCAGTTCGTGGACCTGGAAGTTCACGAACCCGAAGTCGAACCCGATGACGGTCCAGTCGCCGTTCATTCTCCAGAGAGTCTCTCCGAACACGTAGTCCCATCCGGGAACCAGTGGGTGCTCGAGGATTCCAGGGGGCGCCAGATAGGACGCCACCTGCCAAGCCACCAACAACACCCCCCAGGAGACGAAGAACAGCGGACTGCGGCGCATACCGGCCCACAGCAAAGGGGGACCCGCCGCGATTCCCTGACCCATCTTCACCAGGCGGTTTCTGACCTGGGTCGGCCGAAACACCACCGGCCAGGCGAAGAACAAGACCCATGCGCAAACGATGTACGACCAGGTAACGACGATGTCGCCGCCCTCATTTGACCAAGTAACGAAAGGAAGGCCTCCAGGGAATAACAGCAGCACCCAAGGAATCAGGATCGTCCAGATCAACCATCCAATCGAGAAGAACTTACGGGAGCGGATAAGGAGGTTCAAGCTCTCGTCGCCTCCTCCTCGGTGATGCCCAAGTGCCGGAGGATCAGCTTGAACACACCCACCGCCTCAGGAGTGGCCCGTACATCCTCATTACGAGGACGAGGCAGGGTAACCGGAATGTCATCCACCAACTTGCCCTCAGCCAAGAGAATCACCCGATCGGCAAGAATCAATGCCTCCTCGATGTCATGAGTGACAAAGAAGATCGTCTTCTTGGTCTCGAACCACAGGTTCAGCAACACCTCATGCAGGTTCCGACGAGTGAAATAGTCCACTGAACCGAACGGTTCGTCCATCAAGACGACATCGGAGCCCACCGCCATCGCCGACGCCAGGGCCACCCTCTTCCTCATGCCGCCGGAAAGCTCACGCGGCCAGGAATCGGCAAAGTCCTCCAAACCAACCGCAGACAACCAATAATCGGTGATCTCGTTCCGCTCATCCTCGGGCACCTTGTTCGACCGGAGCCCGAATTCCACATTCTCACGAACATGCAACCAGGGAAACACCGTGTCCTGCTGGAAAACCATCGCCCGGTCACTGCCCGGACCCGAAACGGCAGTATCTCCCAACTTCACCGCCCCGGCCGTAGGAGGCTGAAGACCCGCCAACACCCTCAACAGGGTGGTTTTGCCATGCCCCGACCTCCCCACCACACACACGAACTCGCCCGGATCAACACTGAAATTGACATCCTCAAGAGCATGCACCAACTGACCCGACCGGTGCTCGAAAACACACCACAGGTTCTCAAAGTTCACAACAGTCGACATAGATCCTCCTTGCCTACAACCCCAGCCGACGGCCGGACTCGGACCACCTGGTGATAAACCGTATGAACAGCACTAGGACGCCATCCACTAACACAGCCAGGACACCGAAAAACAGAATCAGGGAGACCACCGCGGCGGGTCCTTCCAAGACGCCCATCGCGAAGCTCCACATTCGAATCAAAAACCCTCCACCCATCTGGATTCCCAAGACCTCCACCAGTGTCCCCAGTCCCCAAGCACCGGCCAATGCGATCCGGAAACCACCTGCGATCTCCGGGATCGTCCCCGGTAAATACACCCACCGGAATATGGACCGGCGGTCTCCCCCCAACGTCAACGCCGACTCGATGATCCCCACCTCTATGTTGTCCGCCGCCCGGCGGCTGAAGAAATACATCAACAGAGTCGTGTAGAAGACCACCACCCCCACCGTGGTCATCAGTGGATACTCGATCCCGAACCAGATCACGAAGAACGGCGCCGCAATGAAAATCGGGGTGGTCCCGAAGAACCCGGCGATCGGGGTCACCACATCGGCGATCCTCGGGAACACCAGGCTGCTCAACCCCACCGTCAAACCGAAAACCGTTCCGAGCGTTACGGCGATCATGATGTTGCGGGTGGTCCGCATCAGGTGGCGGATGTACCCGAAGCAGTGGTCGGGAAGGTCGAACATCCCGCGCCCGGTGACCTCCAACTCATCCAAGAGATCCGGGCAGGCATGAACGTACCGCTCCAACATGCGCTCGCTGAACATCAGGTTCTCCCCAAAGTGCCTGAATGCGTCGAAGGGGGGCGGTACCAGATAGAAGAGGGGCGAGAAGGGGGCGGCGACCAACTCCCACATCAGCAAAGAGAGAACGATCCCCAGGATCAGATAGAGGACATAAGAGATCTGGCGACGCCGTTTTTGGCGGTGCGCCGCGGCTCTCACATCGAGAACATCACTGTCGGTGGTGGTCACAGGCTCTCTCTTTCTCGCCTTCGCGGTCCTTGCTTACAGGCCGAAGCGCGGGACCGGCCGGAAAATCCGTCCGGCCCCGCGCTCGGCGTCGTTTCTTACCTACTAGGCAATCGCTAACGAAAGCTTACCCGATGAGGGCAGCCTCCAAGAAGCGGAGAGCGTCGTAGAAGTTATAGATGTCGTAATGGAACTGGGCCGAAGTGATCAGATCAGTCTGGCCGGCGGAAAGGTCCATATCCGCAGCCCGGGCGAACAATTCGTCCGCACGGTCCTGGAAGCCCTTCAGCTCGTAATACAGGTCCTGCGCCAACAGGAACTGTGCGAGCCCGGCCTCGGTGTTGTAGCCCTGGGACAGGACTCCCTTTTCCTTCAACAACTCGATCTGGGTTCTGAACACCGTCTCGGGGTGGTAGCTCGGGAGGCTCACGTCCCACAGCGCCGCCTGCTCCGCCCAGTTGAAGGACGGGTCGATGGTCGTCCAGATGATCCCGATGTCCTCGGGCTCCATGCTCAACTGGCGCTTCTCGTTGATGAGGTTGGCCTCAATCTCCCAACCCTGGTACTGCCTCTCAGGATCGTCGAGGAGTTCGAAGGTCCTGAAGCCGGCAGAGATGACTCGGTAGGCCAGGTCCTTGTTCGCCATAACCCATTCGCGGTTGGCCAACAGGCCGATTCCGCCGACAGTGGAACTGGCGATCGCCGTCGGCTGGGAGAACGGATCATGCTCGATCATCATCCCGAAGTTGATCAGCGGATCCCAGCCGTTGCGCATCATCTGCACCAAGGTCGGAGCGCCATAAGGCATGGCGTACTCGATCCGGCCCGGAACAGCCGAAAGCTCCACGATCGTGGGGTCGTCGACGTACTGAGGATTGGCGTAGTTACGCCAGTCGTTGGTCGTTATCCGAATCGGCTGAACGTTGCCGTCATCGTCCAAGAGGGGCTGGCCGTCGCGGCCCAACAACACCAGAGGATTGCCTTCACCGTCGAGGGCGGGGATGTCCTCCTGATAGGCCTCCCACCACTCGTCCAGATAGGCGAAGAACGCGTTGGTGTACTGAGCCTGCTGGGTGCTGTGCGGCGGGATATGGATATCCGCGCCAACCAACTGCTGGACGGCCGCCTTGGCGGCATCCGGGAAGTCCATTCCCTCTTCCACCAACTCCATGACCGTCTTGGAATCGCTGTCAGGCGCCACCAGGACGGCGTAGCCCACATAGATGTCCGCGAAGAAGATCGGCGGGATGTCCTGAGCGAAGGTCTCCAACGCTCCGAACAGACCAGGCACCCAACCGGGGGCCACGTTGCCCTCACCGCTCCTCAGCCACGCAATGGCGTCGGCGCTGGCGGTGAAGAAGTGATAGGTGGGCGAATTGGGAACGATGGTGATGTTCAAGTCATCCCACCAGCCCAACTCCAGGGGAATCTGCCAGAACGCCGAGTCGGCGCAGCAGGCGTTGAATCCCATGGCGACTTCAGCTGCCCGGATCTCGGGGGCCTCCACCATCATGGCCATCTCCAGCTCTTCCTGGGCCTTCATGGCAGCATCAGCGGCCTCGGCAGCAGCGGCTTCCGCAGCAGCGGCAGCCTCAGCTTGCGCAGCAGCCTCAGCTTCGGCCTCAGCCAACGCAGCCTGAGCCTCCTCGTCGCCCGCCTCAGCAGCGGCGCGGGTGGCCTCCAACTCGGCCTGGGCGGCTTCCAACTCGGCCTGGGCGGCGGCGGCGTCCGCAGCAGCGGCGTCCGCAGCAGCCTCAGCCTCCGCAGCCTCAGCCTCCGCAGCAGCAGCGTCCGCAGCAGCCTGAGCAGCGGCAGCGTCCGCAGCAGCCGTATCGGCCGCATCGTCGCCGTCATCGCCGCAGGCCGCAGCCAGCAACGCCAAGATAGCCATCAAGGCAATGGCTACTTTCAGTTTTCTCATTTGCTCTTCCTTCCGCTCGCTTGCTCGTCGGGCCAACGGCACACGACTAAAAAGTGGCTAGACCGGCAAGACTAACCGATCTTCGCCCTAAATATATAGCAGTCCCGCCCATCTATTCCCAAAAGCGGCGGTTTATTCTCTGGTCCGTAACCCTTTGGCTACCTCCCCAGGAGTGAGGGGAAGCTCGTCGAACCAAATCCCGACCGCGTCGAACAACGCGGCGGATACCGCAGGGGCCAGGGGAACGAAAGGCATTTCCGCCATACCCCGGACGCCCCATGGGCCTCTCGGGTCGGGAATCTCGAGGATCACGCTCTCAACCCTCCCGGGGATATCCCCGATACCCGGTATCAGATAGGCGCTCAGGTGGGGGTTCAGGGTCTTCCCCTCCTCCGATATGAGCCGCTCGGTGACGGCGTATCCGTGGGCCTGCGCCACCGCCCCCTCCACCTGTCCTCTGACCAGGGCGGGGTTGACGGCCCTTCCGACATCCACCGCGCAGACCACCGACTCCACCTTGATGTGCCCGGTGTCCAGGTCCACCACCACGTCCACCGCCTCGGCCATCCACCCGTAGGCGAAGTTGAGTTCCCCCGACCCGGTGTCGGGGTCGAAGGTCTCGGTGGGCGGTGGCACGAACCGGAAACTGCCAAGGGCGGGACGGTCCCCTTCCAGCCACCGTTTCTGGGCCTCCTCGACCGCCCCGAGAATGGAGTTGCCGGCCATCCAGGTCATACGGGAGGCGGAAGCCGATCCCGAGTCGCCCGTGTGAGCCGTGTCGGAGTATCGGGTCTCCACCATCCCGACATCCACGCCGGCCGCCTCGGCGGCCATCTGGGCCAACGCGGTGTGAGCGCCCTGTCCCACCTCCGCTCCGCCGTGATACAGCACCACTCTCTCCACTTCTTCGTCTCCCCACAACTCCACATCCGCTTCGCACCGCTCCGGGAATCCGAAGGAGAATCCAACATTCTTCAGCCCGCACGCGAATCCCCGTCCCCGACGAAGACGGTTGGGATGGGGAGGCAGGGACCGGAACGGGGAAAACGGAGGTGTATCGGGCTTCACGGAATCTCTCCACCCTGCCCGCTCTGCGCATTCGTCGATGACCTCGGGGATGCTGACCACCGACGGGACGACCGTGCCCCAGGCGCCCACGTCACCTTCCCGGTAGCAGTTGAGAAGGCGCAGGGCGACCGGGTCCATCCCCAGTTCCACGGCCAAGCGGTTCATCTGCCCCTCGGCAGCCATGGCGCCCTGGGGGGCTCCGAAGCCGCGGAAGGCGCCACCGGGGACCGAGTGGGTGTACACCGCCCGGGAGTCCACCCACAGGTTCGGGATCCGGTAGGGTCCCAGAGAGCAGAGGTGCATGTTGCCCAGTACCTTGTCGGAGGTGTAGTTGTAGGCCCCGGCGTCCAGCCATCCTTCGACCTCCGCCGCGGTCAGGCGGCCGGTGCGGGTGGCGCCCCACCGGGCGTGGATGACGGCCCGGTGCCGCTTGTGGTGCCCGACGATGCTTTCCTCCCGGGACCAAACGGTCTTCACCGGGCGGTGGATTCCCCTCCGGGCCAGCTTCCGGACCGCAAGGGCCATCACGATCTGGAGCGACATATCCTCCCGTCCTCCGAACGCTCCCCCGATCGCCGGATAGATCACTCTTATCCGCCCAGGATCCATATCCAGGGCGTGGGCGATCTGCTCCCGGTCCTCGTGAGTCCATTGCCCGGCGATCTCGACGGTGATCCGTCCCTGGGAGTCGAGATACGCGAGGGCGGCTTCCGGCTGGAGGTAGGCGTGCTCCTGGAGGGGAAGCACGTAGGTGCCCGTCACCTGTACATCCGCCGCCCGCCATCCCCGGTCCATGTCCCCCACCCGGAACTTGAGGTGCTTGAGGATGTTGGTCTCCAATCCGTTCTCAGGATGGACCAGCACGGAACCGGCGCGAGCCGCATCGAGATCGGGGACCAGGGGAAGGTCCTCCCAATCGACATCCAGCCGTTCGGCTCCCTCCTCCGCCTCCCTGCGGGTCTCGGCCACCACCACCGCGACCTGATCTCCCTCCCACCGACTGATCTCCGAGGGAACCGCGCTCCGTCCCGTCCCTCCCAACCCCACCAGCACCGGCTGGTCGAACCGGGTCAGCCCGTATTCGTTCACAGGCACATCGGCTGCGGTGACCACTTCCAGCACCCCCGGCGCCGCCAAAGCCCCCCTGACGTCCATCCCGACCATCCGGGCATGCGGCCGCCCGCTGAACACCACCTTGGCCCAAAGAGCGTCAGGCCGGTGAAGGTCCGCCGGATAGAGGGCCTCGCCCGTTGCCTTGGAACGGGCGTCGCTTCTGGGAAGCGATCGTCCGACGCTCATCCGGACCCTCCAGAGGTCGAAGCGCCGGCCTCCGAGACCGCCTCGATGATGGAGTAGTAACCGGTGCAGCGACACAGGTTGCCGCCCAGGGCGGTGATGATCTCTTCGGTGGTGGGATCCGGAAGGTTCTCCAGGAGCTTTGTGGCCGACATCACAAACCCGGGGGTGCAGTAGCCGCATTGGACTGCACCCGTCCGGCAGAAGGCGGCTTGAACCGGACTCATGCCACCATCCCCCAGCCCCTCCACGGTCACGATCTCCGCGCCATGGGCTCGGGGAGCGGGGGTCAGACAGGAGAGAGCCGCCTCGGAGTCCAGGAAGACGAGGCACGCACCGCATTCGCCCTCTGCGCACCCTTCCTTGGTCCCGGTGAGGGACAGGCCGGCCGCCGGGCCGGCAACATCCCGCAGCCAGTCCAAGAGAGTGAGTTCCCCTCCGCTCCGGGTGGCGACCGGAGTCCCGTTGACATTCGCCTCAATCGCGTCTCCCTCCCGGTGGGAGTGCGCCCGGGCCAGAGTCGCTTGCCGGGAGGCGCCGAAGTGCACCGGCCGCGATGGCATCGATCGCCGTTCGTCCCCATCGGCCAAAGCGGTGAGAGCCCGGCGCACCATCACTTCGGTGGTCCATCGCCGGTAGTCCGCCGTTCCACGCAGGTCGTCGATCGGATTGATCCCCCGGGCCGCGGCCTGCGCGGCGGCCGCTATGGTGGCCTCGTCCAGTCGACGGCCCACCAGTACCTTCTCGGCCTCGGGCGACCGGACGATCACCGGTGCAACGCTCCCCAGGGCAATACGGGCCATGGTGGCGACACCCGAGGCATCTCGTTCCACGACCAGCGCCGTGTGGACCACTGAAATGGCCTGCGCCATCCGCAGCCCCAGCTTGACGAATACTCCCGATTGACGAGCGTGCAATCCACGAAAGCTCACCCCGGTCACCATCTCGTCCGGCGACAGGGTGGTGCGGCGGATTCCCGGATAGAAATCGGCCAATGCCTCCTGGCGCTCACCTCTCGCCGAACGGATGGTCAGCCTGGCATCCAGGGCGGTGAGGGCCGAGATCGTGTCGTTGGCGGGGCTGGCGGTCACCAGGTTCCCCACCACCGTGGATCGGGCCTGGAGGGGAGGGGCGCCCACCTCCAGCGACGCCTGGGCGAGGGGAAGAGCCTGGCTCCAAATCAGGTCGGAGGAGACGACGTCAGCGTGGGTCACCAGGGGTCCCAGGTGAATGAAGCCTCCCGAGTCCTGCCGGATGCCGTCGAGGCCCGCCACCCTGGAGATGTCGATCAGGACCTCCACTCCCGACCGGACACCCCGGCGGATCTCCAGGACCAGATCGGTTCCTCCGGCTATGAGTCGGGCCCGGTCGCGGTGGCGAGCCAGCAGCGCAAGCGCCTCCTCCACCACCGAAGGGGACTCGTAGCGGTCTATCAGGTCTGCCCGGCGCTGTACCTCATGCAAGCGGCTCGTCCTCCGTTTTGGAGCTGTTATAGACAACCCCTCCCTCACTCACGTATTCCCGCAGCACCTCCACCGCCTCGGCCCGCAGCACGTCCTCGGTGACCTCGATCCCCCGCCGCCTCAACCCGTCAACCCAGTCAGAGGGCCGGTTGCCCTCGTCGAACCCGACCGACCGGGCGTCTTCCTCCCGGGCGGCGATCACCAGGCTGGAGACTCCCGACCAAGGCACCGCGCCCAGGCACATCGCGCAGGGAGAGCAACTGGTCACCAACTCGGTGGGACCTCCGCTGCCGAGCCCGAGGTCGTAGTTTCCCACCGCCTGTCCGGCCAGACAGATGGCAACCACCTCCGCATGGGCGGCTGCCGAAGAGGTGGGCATGACCAGGTTGACTCCCAACGCCAGGGGACGAGAGGTGGAGAGATCGAAAACCGCCGCTCCGAACGGACCCCCCGTCCCCTCCGCCACGTTGCGACGGGAAAGCTCGACAGCCAACTCCATCCGCTCCGAGGTGGTTGGGAATCGTTGGTCGGGCTGCAGTAGATCCTGCGCCCACGAGGGCAGTTCCCAACGCACGCTTACGGGGAGGTGAGAGGCCACGTTTGAACCTACTTCCTCCCTCCCCTGGCGGCATACTCCCTCAGCACGTCCACCGCCTCGGCCCGCAGGACGTCTTCTGTCACGTCGATCCCCTGCTGTTGCAACCTCACCACCCACTCGGGGGGCCTCCTGCTCCCTCCCAAGCCCAGGGAATGCGTGTCATTCTCCCGGGCTGCGATCACCAGGCTGCTAACGCCCGAGCCGACCGTCGCACCCTGGCACATCATGCAGGGAGCGCAACTGGTGACCAACTCGACGGGGCCGCCAACAGCCACCTCCAGGTCGTAATTGCCCACCGCTACTCCGGCCAGGCAAAGGGCCACAACCTCCCCATGCGCAGCCACGGTGGCGCTGGGCACCACCACGTTGACTCCCACGGCCAGCGGCAGGGAGGTGGAGAGGTCGAACACCGCTGCTCCGAACGGGTCGCCGGTCTCTTCCTCCATGTTGCGGCGGGAAAGCTCGACAGCCACCGCCATCCGCTCCTCGACGGTCGGAAAGCGTTGTTCGGGATCCACAAGACCATGCGCCCACTCGGGCAGATCCCATCGCATCGTGAGGGGCAACGGTTTGGCCATCTTCAAACTCCTTGTGATGCCAGTTGGTTGAATTCGTCGATTAGAGGATCGATCTCGTCTCCGGCCCGACGGATGTTCTCCCAGTATCCGGGGTCATACCACTGGTCTTCCAACTCGGAGGCGGACTTACCCTGCTGTTCCACCCAGGTGAAGTATTTGAGGCTGTGAATGCGCCGGCGCTCGGGGTAGCTCAACTCGGCCATGTGGTCGGTGGAGGCGCCCATGAGGTATCGGTGATAGATCCCGGCCGCGTCGGCCTTGGTCAGTTCCCCGTGGGCGGCGGTGAGCTCGACCAGGCGGCTCCGGTAGAGATCCATGGAGTCGGTGAGGATGGTGAGCACCAGGTCGCCCGGCCCCAACTCGTACCACTTGGCCATCTTGATCGCCGACAGCAGATTGGCAGCCCCCGAGATGCCCAGCAGGTCGAGGTTCTCTATCACGCCGGAGGAAACCCCCTGGCGAGCCAGGTAGTCCTGTCCGGCTGGTTCATTGAAGAGCCGGATCAAGCCCAGGGGGGCGGCATCGTCGACTGCGATCACCATATCGGTGTTCCGGACGTTGTGGATCCAGGGAATGTGCTTGTCGCCGATTCCCTCGATGCGGTGTTCGCCGAACCCCCCGCGGAGCATGGTGGGGCACTGGAGCGCCTCGGCGGCGGCGATCCGGCTGTGGGGATGCATCTCTTTCAGGTAGTCGCCCGAGGCCAATGTGCCCGACGAACCCGTGGTGAGCGCCACCCCGGCCAGGCGGTCCCCGGGGCCCATCAGTTCTGCAGCCAGATCGGCGAAAGCCGGACCGGTGACGGAGTAGTGCCACAGGTAGTTGCCGAACTCGTCGAACTGGTTGAAGATGACTATGTCCCGCCCGGAGCGTCTCAGTTCCCAGCACTTGTCGAAGATCTCTTTGACGTTGCTCTCCGAGCCAGGGGTGGCTATCACCTCGTCGGCAACGGTGTCCAGCCATTCGAATCGCTCCCGACTCATCCCTTCGGGGAGGATGGCGATGGAACGACAGGACAGGATGCGGGAGTCATATGCCCCTCCACGGCAGTAATTCCCGGTGGACGGCCAGGCAGCCAGTTGCCGTGTGGGGTCGAACTGACCGGTGACCAGCCGGGGGGCCAGGCAACCGAAAGCGGCGCCGACCTTGTGCGCCCCGGTGGGGAACCACTTGCCCACCAGAGCCGCAACCCGCGCCGGGACACCGGTCAACTCCGGGGGAAATTCCAGGTAATTCAAGGCCCCGAAACCGCCTCCACGGGAGACCGGCTGGTTCCTCCACGTAACCCTGAAGAGATTGGCCGGATGCAGATCCCATAGACCTGTCCCGCTGAGTTGATCCTTTATGGAGTCGGGAACCAATTCGGGGGACCGCATCTGGGCGAAGGTCGGGATGACCAAGCTCAACTCCGCCGCCCGTCGGGCCGCCCTCTCCCTCACCTCGGGAACGACCGTCAAATCAATCATGGCACTTCTTTACCTTTTGTACAGCTTTCCGGCAAGCTTACCCCCCTGGTAGCAAAACCGATCCCTCCTTCTCCCTACTCAAGGGCCGAGGAACCGGCCGGCCAGCCCCTCAGCCAGAGCCTCTATTTCGGGATCGACCGAGAGCGGGCCCTCTCCGCTCTCGTCCACCGCCCGCATCGCCGCGTCGATGTCCTTGAGGCCGTTTCCGGTGCTGATCACCACCACGCGTTCTCCCCTCTCCACCAACCCCTGCCTACGAGCCTCGATCAAGCCTGCCAGGGAAGCGGCCGCCGCGGGCTCGGCGAACACTCCCAATCGCTGTCCCAGGGTGACGATGGCGTTGAGTATCTGTGCGTCGGAGACTTCCACGAAGGCGCCCCCGGTCTCGGTGACAGCCGCCATCGCCTTGAACCTGTCCCTGGGAAGGTCGGCGGAGATGCTGTCCGCCACCGTCTCCGCCCGAATGGGCGGCTTGGTGGTCAGGTCCTCTCGGCGTCTCCACGCTTGAGCGAGGTAGGCGCTCCCCGCCGCTTGCGCCCCGATCAGCCGGGGCACACGATCTGTCCAACCGAGTTGCCGCAGGTCCTCGAAACCCTTGTGGACCCCTCCGATGATGCACCCGTCTCCCACGCTCACCACCACCACATCGGGGACCCGATACCCCAGCTGCTCCCATATCTCGTAGGAGACGGTCTTCTTTCCCTCGGTCATGTAGGGGTTGTAGCCGGTGTTGCGGTTGTACCAGCCGAACTCGCCGGAGGCCCACAGGCACAAGTCGAAGGCCTGGTGATAGGAGCCTCGCACCAGGAGCACGGTCGCCCCGAAGGAGAGGAGTTGCGCCACCTTCGGTTGGGGAGCGGTAGCCGGGACGAATATCACACTGGGAATCCCGGCCGCCGCGCACAGAGCCGCGAGGGCCGCTCCGGCGTTGCCGGTGCTGGCCGCCGTGATAATTCCCGCCCCTCGCTCCCTGGCTTTGAGGACCGCCAGGGCCGAGGCCCGATCCTTCAGCGAAGCCGTGGGCTGGCGTCCCTCGTCCTTCACCCAAAGCCTGACTCCCATCTCTTCTTCCAGCACCTTGGCCGGCAACAGCGGAGTGCCCCCGACCTGGAGCGGAGGGGGATCGGCGTCGGGGTGGACGGGCAGGAGGGGACGGTAACGCCAGATCGAACGATCCGGGTCGGAGGCCAGCCGGTCGGGGCTGGTCGAACCGGCCACGTACTGGTAGTCGTACACAACGGATAACGTCGCCGCCCCATAGTGGTCGGGGCAGACATAGTCGACCTCGTCGGTCTCGAAATGTCGTCCGCACAGGAGACACCTGAGACCCAGGACGGAAGGAATCGGCCTCATTTCCGGGCTGTCCCTAGCAGCCACCCCCGGGCCCGCAGGCCGGCCTTCTCACCCTGATGTGAGGGACAACGGTTGTCCATGCTGCTCCTGTCTCCGTCCCCGGGAACCAATCCCGTTCGGGGAGGTACGCCCGCACCGATGATATAGAGGTGGGGCAACTCCTGAACGCGGCTTCCCACAAGTCGATAAGATGGGGCCTTGGCGGGACGTGGCGCAGTTTGGCAGCGCGCAGCGTTCGGGACGCTGAGGTCGCCGGTTCAAATCCGGCCGTCCCGACCAATCACAGCCCTCCCTGAATGAGAGACGACTGATGAACGCTCTTCGTCGCCTTGGAGAAGGACGTCGGCCGTCTGTCAAGAAGGGGGCTGGTGATCATCCAAGGGGGTTTCTATCCACACCGCCAAGCGCGAGATGCGGAGGCGATCCATACCGAGCACCCGAAAGCTGACCCCGTCGACGGTAGCCGTGTCGTCGGGACGGGGGATTCTGCCTGCCAGATAGAGGTACAGCCCGGCCACCGTGTCGTAGGGACCGGAGGGAAGCGGCCGGTGGATCATCTCGGCAAGGTCCTCAATCGGCAGCCGACCCTCGACCACCCATCGACCGGGACCGGTGGTGAAAGCCAACGGCGCGGCGGGATCGTGCTCGTCCTGGATGCCTCCCACCAGTTCGGAGACCAGGTCCTTGGCCGTCACCACCCCTTCGACGCCGCCGTGCTCGTCGATCACCACCGCCAGGCTGATCCGGTTCCTCCGCATGACCATCACGGTCGAGAGGATCGGATAGCTCTCCGGAACCACCAGCGGATTGCGGATCGGCTTTCCGGGAGCGACGATCTCATCAGTGGTGGGATCCTGGTATCGCAGCCAGTCCTTCACGTAGAGAATCCCCACCAAAGCGTCGAGGTCGCCCCCCGCCTCCACCACCGGATAGCGGGAGTGGCCGGTCCGGGCCACCACTCTGCGGATCTGCTGGAAGTCGACCGGGGCCTCCAGGGAGATCACCTCCAACCGGGGGGTCATGACCTCCCGCACCGGGCGGTCCGCCAACTCGAAGAGTTTCTCGATGATCTCCCGCTCGGCGACATCGATCTCGCCCGCCTCGGCGCTGAGCACTGCCAGTGCCCGGATGTCCTCCTCGGTGGCAGGGCTGACCCGGTCGGAACGCACTCCCAGAAGTCGCAGCAGACCCCTGCTGACCGCCGAGAAGACCCTGGCGATCGGGCCGAGCCCGCGAGAGACCACCCACAATATGGGGGCCACCCTCCAGGCATACTTCTCCGGGTGCCGGGCAGCGATGGTCTTGGGAGTGATCTCGCCTACCACAAGAATGACGGCAGTCAGCACCCCGGTGGCCAACCAGGGTCCCCAAACCTCTCCCAGCCGGCGACTGTCCAGCGCGGTGAGGAAGTCAACCGCCAGGATGGTGGCCAACGAAGCCGCCAGGATGTTCACAAAGTTGTTGGCCACCAACAACATGGCGAGGGTTCGCTCCAAGTCTTGGACCAGGAGGACCACCTTCTCTCCACTCCTCCCTTCCCGCGCCAACTGCGGGCCGCGTTCGCGGGGAAGGGCCAAGAGGGCCGTCTCGGAACCCGAAAAGAATCCTGATGCCACGATGCACAGGGCAATCCCCATCGCCGCGGCGATTTGGAACGAGGTCACGACGCCGGTTCTGACTCCATCCCGGAATGGATCATCCCGGCCACTTCGTCGAGCGTCGAGCGAAGTTGGTGGGACCCGAAGGGCTTCAAGACCCATCCCGCCGCTCCCGCCCGGCGGGCCAGGAAGGCATCGGCCTGGCGATCCAGCAGCAGGATGACCGGAAGAGGTGAAGCGGAAAGCGCGCTTCTGGCTTCCCGGATCGCCCGGCAGATAGCCATACCACCCATGCTTCCCACCTGCATGTCCACCACCGCCACCGATCCGGGCCTCCCCGCGGCTATCTGCTCGACCGCCTGACGGGGGTCCTCGATCACGGTTATCTCATAACGGGTATCATCGGTGGCCGACAATACGTCGTTGCGAACCCAGGGGGCCTCGGCAACTACAAAGATGCTGGTCATTTGCGATAAGAGAGTACCCGTTCCGAGCGACGAACGTCTCCTGGTAATCGGGCCGGCGGCTGGATCCCTGCCGTGATCCAAAGAATCCCTGCGCGGGCCGCCCGGATTCTGGCCGGCATAGCGGCGCTCTGGGCTCTCCTTATTCCCGCCTACTTCGCAGCCGCCAAGACTCAACCCACCACCATCGAACTGGTGGCCGTGGAGGGCGCCATCCACAACGCCACCGCTCACTTCATCCTCGACACCATCGACGACGCCGCCCGGTCCCGGCGACCGGACAACATCGGGCAGGGGAGGGTGGAGCTTGTGATCCTGATGATCGACTCTCCGGGAGTCGTGGCCGACGCCGAGCTCTTCGCACAGCTTGGGGAAGTAGTCCGCAACCCGCCTCTGCCATTGGGGGTGTGGGTGGGGCCCGCTCCGGCGGTGGCCTACGGAGGGGCCGCCCAATTGGTTTCTCTCGCCCCCATCCGAGCCGCCGCCCCCGGAGTGGAGATCGGCCATTGGCAGCCGACCGTGGTGGGCGAGGCGGCCGGGTCCCCGCCGCTGGAAGGGGCTTACACCGGTGGCTCCGGGGCCATGGAGGTCGATGGTCCCGTCCCCGGGCTGATCGACCTGTCCTCCTCCCAGACCGCGTCGCCGCGCCAACTCCTGCAACTCCTGGATGGGACCACCCTGCAACTCGGGGGTGAGGCTATGACCCTCTCCACCACCCGCCCCTTCACGGCCGAGGACGGCGCCGAGGGCGTCACCATTCTGGAGACCGTGCTCCGCCGCCCCGGACTCTGGACACAACTGGTTGGATTGTCCACCCGACCCGAGGTGGCCTTCTTCTTCCTGATGGCCGGTCTGACGGTTGCGGTCTTCGAGTTCTTCGCGGTAGGCCCGGGAGTGGCGGCTGCGGTGGCAGCCATCTCCCTGGCATTGGGAGCCTATGGACCGGCCACCCTTCCGCTCCGCTGGTGGGCGTTTGCGCTGATGCTGGGGGGAATAGGGGTGCTTTCCTTCTCATATCAACGGGGAGGAGTGCTGCTCCTGTCGACCGCCGGCATGGGAGCGGTTGCGGTCTCAGGCATCTTTCTCTTCGACGGCGCCCCCCAGATCACCCTGGGGTGGGCCGGATGGGCACTTACCGTGGCGGGCGTGGCTTTCTTCTTCCTCCTGGCCATGCCGACTGTGGCCCGGGTACGGTTCAGCGCTCCGGGACTGGGAAGAGAGGGGATGGTCGGGAAGCTGGGCAGCGCGGTCACCGACCTCGGTCCCGACGGGGTGGTGGAGGTCGAGGGAGGGAGATGGAAAGCCACATCTCACCGGGCAGCGGCAGTCGAAGCGGGGGATCCGATCAAGGTGGTGGGCGTTGAGGGAGACATGCTGGAGGTGGGACCGGCGGAGGTTTCTTAGAGAAATTTCTTGACATCGGCGGATGCCGGATCTATGTTCTACATTTTGAGCGGAAGCGGTATGGAGGTTTCACATGGCCGGCATGGGCACCAACTGGCAAGGGCAGGCCTTGTGCAAGGGAGTCAGATCAAGCCTTTTCTTTCCACCCAGCACTTCGGAGAAGAAGGACAAAAAGGAGCGGCGCGAGAGCCGCGCCAAAGCCATTTGCGGACGGTGCAGAGTCATAGTGCCCTGCCGTCAATACGCCCTGTCCCTCAAGGAGCCCTACGGCATCTGGGGAGGGCTCAACGAGTCGGAGCGGAACCTGATCCTGGCCCGGATCGCCAGCTAGCCGCCCACCGCGCACCGACGGAGGGCGACGGAAGGGGAACCCAGGAAACAGTGGGGGATGAAGAGTGAGGCGGGTCAAGGGGAAGAACCAGTGGGTTGATGCCGAGGGATTGGGGGCTATGGCCTCTGGCGGGCCGGCGGCCGGTAGTCTCGGCCTTCCCGCTTTTCAATGAGAGAGGTGATTCATGCTTTCGGTGAGTGATCTGAACTGGCTGGCGGTTCTGGTGGCCGCATTGGCGTATTTCGCGGTGGCCGCCGTTTGGTACCAACCCAAGGTCATGGGTACCCGGTGGATGAAGGCCGTCGGCGTGGACCCTTCCCAGGGTTCTCCCAGTCCATGGATCTTCGTAGGGACGTTTATCGCCTATTTCCTGATGGGCACGGCCTTGGCGATGATCGCCCAGGGCATCGGCGCGTCATCCTTCGGCGACGGCCTGGTGCTGGGCCTGGTCACCGGGGTGGCGTTCGTCGGCGCTCAGGCATGGGTCAATGCCACCTACGAGAGTCGCTCGATCGACCTGGTGATAACCAATGGAGGGATCGGCGTCATCGGTCATGTGATCATGGGGGTGATCGTCACTGTATGGACATGAGCCTTGTCGGGAAGGGGCGCGGTTGGCGGGCAGGCCGAGCGGTTGAGCAGGATGCTCTCTCATCCCGGACCCTGGTTCTCCTCTATTCGGACAGGTAACGCAGATCGCCCCGGCGGCGAGTTATGCCCTGGCGGTCAGACCATTCCAGGAAGGGGACCGCGTACTTACGGGACAATCCCGCCGCCTCCCTGAAGGCGCTCACGGTAAAAGGCTGGGAGAGTCTCCCGGCGGTGTGCAGCAATTCCTCCACCTGTTCGGGGAGATAGCAGATCGAAGGGCTGATCCGCACCATCAGACCGGCCCGCTGGAGGGCATGGGCCAGGTCCTCGTCCAGGCCGAGCGACGCGGGATCGGGCGTCAGCAGGCCTCCCTCCGACAACCGGCGACGGGCTGTGATCCACGCCGGCGCGTCGGCGGGATCGAGGTCCCTTTGGGCGTCGGGACTCCGGACAACCGTCCCCTCCGCCAGGAGGCGGGAGTGGGAGTCCGCCAGCTTGACCAGCAGGGCCTGTCCTATCCCCAACTCCGATGCGGCGCTGGCGGTCGGCACACCCAACTGGAAGGGCTTCTCCCGGTGGTGTCGTTCCACGATGGCCTCCAGACTCGCCCGGAGTGACTCGGCCAATCGGTCGGAGATCGCCAAGCCCGCCGCTGTCATGCCCCGGCCGGGGACGCCTCCCCGGGTATGTGCCGCCAATTGGTCCAGCGATGCCTGTCCCCGCGCCTCCAGCAGGCCGTCGGCCTGACAATGGGGCGGAGAATCGACCAGTCCCGCCAACCGGGCCCCGGCCTCACGACGTCTCGCCATGGTGGGAGGGGGCTCAGGATCCACTATCCGACCGCCTCCCACCACCATCCGCCGTCCCGTCTCACGGAGGATGAACCGGTCTCCCATCACCAGACCGAGCGGCTCAGCCGGCTGAAGGTGGGCAAGCACCGGACCCGGGCCTCTTTCCAGGGGTGTGAACCGGACCGGCCACGCGCCACTCCCGACGTGAAGGTGATAGGCGCCCCGGCGGGACAACCCCCCTACCACGTAGCGGGCCGGATGCACCATCGCCAACGCCGAGTCGGTGGCGCGCCATTGTCCAGGCGCGGCGAGCATGCTTCCTCTCTCCGGTGTGTACCGGCCGAGGCCGGTGAGATTGGCCGCCACTCTCCATCCCGGACCGACTCGGGACAACGACTCCCCGTGGGACTCGATGCCTCTGATCCGAGCCGTCACCTGTTCGGGCCATATCTCCACCCGGTCTCCCACCGACAGGCCTCCGTCCAGCAACGTGCCGGTCACCACAGTCCCCGCGCCCCTGATGCTGAAAGTACGATCGATCCACAGCCGGGGCCGACCCAGGTCTTGCGACGAATACCCGGCCAGCACCGCCGACAGATTGGCGGCTACCTCGCCCAGTCCGAGGCCCATGGGAACCGACACCCTGATCACCGGCCAACCGGCCGCCGTGGTGCCGGATAGTTTCTCGGCGATCTCCATCTCCACCAGTGAAGCGAGTTCGGCGTCCACCAGATCCGTCTTGGTCAAAGCCACCACTCCTCGAGTCACCTCCAGCAGGTCCAGGACCGCCAGGTGCTCTTCGGACTGCGGCATCCAACCCTCGTTGGCGGCCACCAGGAATAGTGCGGCGTCTATGGCTTCTATGCCGGCCAGCATGTTCTTGATGAAACGCTCGTGACCCGGGACGTCTACGAAGGAGACTCTCCGTCCATCAGGCAGGTTGGCCCATGCGAATCCCAGATCGATGGTGAGACCCCGGCGACGTTCCTCCGCCCAACGATCCGGGTTGATCCCCGTCAGGGCGGCGATGAGAGTGGACTTGCCGTGGTCCACATGGCCGGCCGTTCCTACTACCGGCATGCTGCCCGCAGAGCCCGGGCGACCACCTCGTCGTCGGAGGGGAAAACGGTGCGCAGGTCAACCTTTAGCCGTCCCCGCTCCCGGCGGGCCACCACCGGAGGATCTCCATTCAGCAACCTGGAGAACATCGGATCGGCCTGTCCCCTGATCGCCAACACGGGACCGGGAATGATGGACCCGGGCACACTCCCCGCTCCCGGCGTAGCGCCTCCCTCTTCGATGTCGGCCTCCACTCGCCCCGCCTCGATCACCCTACGGGCCCGCTCCTCCAGGACCGTCCGGTCAAGACCGGCCATGCGCCAGAAGGGAAGCTCACCCGCTCGCCCGTCAGCATAGATCTCCGCGGTGGCCACCAATGCGGAAGCGGTGCCGCCGTCTATCCGGAGGGCGCGGGCCGCCGGGTGACGTCGCAACCGGGAGACCAACTCCTCCCTCCCGACGATGATCCCCGCCTGGGGGCCGCCGAACAGTTTGTCGCCCGAGAAGAGCACCAGGTCCGCCCCCCTCTCCAGGCTCTGCACCACACCCGGCTCGTCGGCCAACCAGGAAGGGGGCGGTCCAGGCCACCAGGGAACCCTCTCGTCGACCAGCCCGCTCCCCGCATCGAAAACCAGCGGGATCCCGGCCGAAGAGGCGATCCGGGAGAGTTCGGGGAGGGTCGCCTCCTCCGAGAACCCCACTATGCGGTAGTTCGAGGGGTGAACCTTCAGCAGAAGGGCTGTCTCGGGACGCAAGGCCCGGCGGTAATCGTCCGGCCGGGTGCGATTGGTCGTGCCCACTTCCGCAAGTAGTGCGCCCGAGGCGGCCATGAGCTCCGGAAGCCGGTAGGCGCCCCCGATCTCGATCAATTCGGAGCGTGAGACCGGAACCTGCCTCCCGGCGGCGAGCGCCATGAGGGCCAGGAGCAACCCGCCCGCGTTGTTATTCACCGCCAATGCCGCTTCAGCGCCCGTGATCAGCGAAAGCAGGCGATGCAGATACCCGGCCCGCCCTCCCCGATCGCCGGCGACCAGATCCAACTCGGTGTTGCCATAGCCGAGTGCCGTCTCCATCGCCATGCGGGCGGCATCGGGATGCCAAGGGGCCCGGCCCAGGTTGGTGTGCAGCAGCACCCCCGTGGCATTGATCACCCGGAGTGGCCTGCGCCGCCTCAACTCCTCGAGAATCCGCATCGCCTCGCCCTCCGCGTGGCCGTCTCCCTCTCCCCGCCGGGCGCTCTCTATCGCGTCCCGCGTCACCTGTACAACCAGACTGCGGGGCAGATGTCCGTCATAGAGGGAACCGGCCAGACGGTCCACCGACGGGAACCTCCGCTTCTCCATCTTCGGAAGGCTACCGGCCCCCGATCCGGCTTCCCCCAACGGAGGTATCGTTACGCCCCATGTGGCGCTTGCTGGTGTTCGTGGGGGTCCCCCTGGTGGAACTGTACGTGTTGTCCACAGTCGAGAACCGGATAGGGTTGCTGAATACCCTGGGTCTGATAGTCGCCACCGGCATGCTGGGAGCGGTGGTCATGAAGAGTCAGGGGGCGGGCGTGTGGAGATCGGCACAAGCGCGAATGGCCCGGGGAGAGATCCCCACCGAAGAGATCCTCGGAGGGATAATGGTCCTGGTGGGAGGGGCCCTGATGATCACTCCCGGGATTCTCACGGACGCGTTGGGTCTCTTGCTGATGATTCCCGCAGTCAGGTCACTGCTCATCCCCTCCATTACCAGGAAGAGGTTCTTTGGGACCTTCACCAACCGTGACGAGGGGATATATGACATCGGTCCTTCCTAGCCGTCCCGGTCTCCGCTCCGTATCCCCCCTCCCCAGTTCGACCGTCCTGCTGCTGGCGGATCGCGCCGGCCGTCTGGAGGTGCTGATGGTGCGAAGATCCCGATCTGCGGTGTTCGGCGGGATGTTCGTCTTTCCCGGGGGAGTGGTGGACCCCGTGGACCTCAGCCCCCTGGCAGAGGAAGTCCTGGTAGGCGTCGAGGCCGGGGGAACCGGTTGGCGGGCGGCAGGGCTCCGGGAGACCGCCGAGGAGGTGGGTGTCTATCTGACCGACCGGCCCATCGACCCCCCTCCGACGCCGCTGCGGGGAGAAGAAATATACCGCTGGGTGGCAAGCCGGCGCGCCCGATTCGATGCCCGGCGACTCCGCTACCTGTCCAACTGGGTGACCCCCCACGAAGCGCCGCAGCGTTTCGACGCCCGCTTTTACCTGGCCAGAGTTGAGGGAGACGAAGCGCTGACGCTGGCCGAGGGAGAACTGACCGAGGCGGTGTGGGTAGGACCGCGCCAAGCGCTCGACCGGCTACGGAGGGGGGAGTGGGAGATGATCCTACCCACCGAGAGAACCCTGGAGTACCTGGCCGATTTCTCCAAGACGCAGGAGGCTTGGGAGTCGGTTCAGGAAGCCGGCGAAGTCACTCCGGTCCTTCCCAGAATCGTGATACGGAGAGGGAGGCCGGAAGCCTTGCTACCCGGCGAACCCGGCTATGAGGAGGCCGGATGAAGGTGCAGCGGGTCCTGGCTCCCAATCCCGGCCTCTTCACCGGACCGGGCACCAACAGCTACCTGATAGAAGACGGGGGGGAAGCGTTGGTTCTCGATCCGGGACCGATAGAAGCCACCCATCGGGAGGCTCTGATCGCCGCCTGCGAGGGTCTGGATGTGCGAGCGGTGATCGTCACCCACACCCATCCCGACCATGCACCCCTGGCCAACCCCTTGGCGCGTTGGTTCGAGGTCCCGGCGCTGGGATACGAGACCGGGCCGGGGTTCCGGCCCGACCATCGCATCGCGGACGGGGAGGTGGTAGAGGTGGGCGCCGCCGCGCTTCGGGCGATCCACACCCCCGGCCACTCCGACGACCACCTCTGCTTCCTCAGCGGCGCCGTGCTCTTCACCGGCGATCACATCATGGGTGGCTCTTCGGTGATCATCACGGACGCCATGTCGTATATGAACTCCCTGCAAAGGCTGACCGACCTGAAGCTGGATCGTCTTTACCCCGGTCACGGGGAGGAGATAGAGCGTCCCGCCGAAGCCATCTCCTGGTACATCGCCCATCGCCGCCGGCGCGAGCAAGAGATACTGGCGGCAGTGACCTCCGGATGCCGAACGGTGGGAGAGGTGGTGGAGGACGTCTACCGTGAGGTGGACCCGGCCCTTCACGGCTTAGCCGTCTATTCGGTAGCCGCCCACCTCAAGAAACTGGCCGCCGAGGGAGCGGTCCGGTTCGAGGGCCTCGACCGGAGGGACGCTCCCGTGGAGTTACCGGAAGGCTCATGAACCCCAGGGCGAGGTGGGGCGGGTTGATGGCGGGAGTGTTGGGAGCGGCGGTCCTGACCATGCTGAACATCCCGGCCATCGGGGCCCAGACCGACGAGGTGGACACCGCCCGCCAACGAGTCGCCGACCTTCAGGCCCAGCAGGAGGAACTGGCCCGGGCGCTGGAGGACACCTGGGTCGCACAGGTGCAGGCCGAAGATCGGTTGGCCGCTACCGAGGATGATCTCAGGCAGGCCGAATCGGATCTGTGGCTGGCGCGATCCTCCCTGGAACAATGGGCGGTGCGTCTCTACATGGACTTGACAACCGGCAAGTCGGTGAGCCTGTTGATGGTGGAGAATCCGGAGAGATTCGAAGTGGGAGTCGGCTATTTGCAGGCCGTCGGGGGTGACGAAGAGGAGATCCTGAACCACTACCGGAGCGTCGCCCACGAACTGGCTCGCCAACAGACAGAACACCAGTCCCATCTTGTGGAACTGGAACAAATTAGAGGAGAGCAGGAAGGGCTCTTTTCACAGCTGATCGAGAGCCTTGAAGCGGCTCAGCAGGAACTCGCCCTGCTGGAGGCGCTTGACAGTGAGCAACCCGAGCCTGTTACCACCACCACGACCACTACAACGACCCGACCCACCACAACCACCACCACCCAACCACCCACCACGGCCACCACCGGACCCACCACAACCACCACTACAACGACCCGACCCACCACAACCACCACTACAACGACCCGGCCCACCACGACCACCACCACCCGACCACCCACCACCACAACCAGGCCGTCCGACGGCTATGACTACGACGGAGTCTGCCCCGTGGATGAGCCCAACACTTTTGTGGACACCTGGGGCGCTCCCCGCTCCGGAGGGCGTACTCACCAGGGCGTCGACCTCCTGGCCGAAAGGGGGACCCCGGTGAGGGCCATCCATGAGGGGATACTCTTCAGGGTCGACGTGGGAGGCCTGGGAGGACTGTATATATGGCTGCGCGCCCCGTGGGGCGACGAGTACTACTACGCCCACCTGGAAGGCTTTGGCCCCGGAGTCGGCACCGGCCTGAGGGTCTCCCAGGGGGACCTGATCGGCTATGTGGGCACCAGCGGCAACTCCCCCGACTACATTCCCCATCTTCACTTCGAATACCACCCGGGGGGCGGCAGGGCTGTCAACCCCTACCCGCTCGCCCTCCAGGCTTGCGAGTGAACGGAGGGACGAAACCGAGGCTTACGTAGTAAGGGCCGCCAGGGAATCCCAGTCCTGCCCGGACTGCGCAAGGCCCTCCAGCAACTTGGCCAACCGTCCCGTGCAGGTCTCGTCCTGGGCCGGCGGGACCAACTGCACCAGAAGCTCCGCGGTCTCCGCAAAGGCCAGCGCCGCGCCATAAAGTGGCATTTCCCCGGCAACCGGGCGGCCCCGGTCTCCTCCTTCCACCACCCTCATGTCCAAGGGCACCGTCGCCAACAGCGGCACTCCTATCCCGTCGGCCAACTCCTGGCCGCCTCCCTGACCGAACAGATGATGGACCGTCCCATGACCGCAATCGAAACCCGACATGTTCTCTATCACCCCCACGATCGGCATGTGGGACCGCCGGGCCATGTCCGCAATCCGGGCCGCCACCTTCTGTGACGCACGTTGGGGGGTTGTGACCACAACCATCTCCGCCTGAGGGAGCATGCGGGAGAGCGCCATCTGGATGTCACCCGTGCCGGGCGGCATGTCGATCACCAGATAGTCCAGGTCCCCCCAGTCGACCTGCTTCAGGAACTGCTCCAAGGCCTTGGCGAGCATCAACCCTCGCCACATCAGGGCAGTCTCCTCCGAGTCGATGATCAGCCCGGTCGACACCACCTTCAATCCATGAGCCTCCACCGGAATGATCAACCGGGTGACGTCGTCGGCTTCCATCCGGGCCGTGATCCCCAATAGGCGGGGGACCGAGAACCCCCAAATGTCGGCATCCATCAACCCGACCCGAAACCCGAGGTTCTTGATGGCGATAGCCAGGTTTACGCTTACCGACGATTTTCCCACGCCCCCTTTTCCCGAACTGACCGCGATCACTCGGGTAGTCGGGGACACCTGGGTCGGTTCGGCTCGCTCCCGGGCTTTCTCCCTGGCTCTTGACATCAGCTCCGCCCGTTGCCTCTTGGTCATGGCGGTGGTGTGCACGAATACCTCATTGACCCCTGGCAGCGACAGCGCCCTTCGCCGGGTGTCGCCCTCGATCTGGTCTCGCAGGGGACACTCGGCGATCGTCAGAGCCAGTCCGATATCGACGACGCCATCCCGGGTCACGTCCACCGACGCCACCATGCCCAAGTCGACCACATTTTCGCCAAGTTCGGGATCTATAACTCCCCGCAGAGCGGCCCACACCCGCTCGGCGGTCGGCTCACTTGGATTGTTATTCAACAGACCATCTCCTGGGCCTTGCAAGTGATAGATAGTAGACGACTCATGCACGACGGTCAGTCCGACTATTCGCCTTTACAATTTGTTCAACGGTGCTAAACTAGGGCAGCGGTGGTTATGACCTCTCCGGACATCATGGCTCAAGAGGCCGCTACTCCCCTGCTTGACTGGGACTCTGGGATATATCGGGAAGCCGTCAACCAATTCGACCGGGTGGCGGATTACTTGGACCTAGATCCCAATGTCTCCCAACGCCTCCGTCTCCCGCAGCGATCGCTGGTGACGACGTTTCCGTTTCGCAGGGACGACGGCAGCGTCGAGACGGTGTTCGGCTACCGAATCCGGCATGTGCTCACCATGGGACCCACCAAGGGAGGGATCCGATATGCGCCCACCGTCAACTTTGGGGAGGTTGCAGCCCTGGCGATGAACATGACCTGGAAGTGCGCTTTGGTCGGACTGCCGTTCGGAGGCGCCAAGGGTGGGGTCCGGGTATCGCCTGAGCTTTTGAGTCGAGCGGAGAAACAGCGCCTCACCCGTCGGTACACCTCCGAAATCTCGACCCTGATCGGCCCCCAGCGCGACATACCGGCGCCTGACCTGGGAACCGACTCTCAGGTGATGGCATGGATCATGGACACTTACAGCCACCAAGTGGGCCACGGCGCGCCGGGCGTCGTCACCGGAAAGCCGGTCGAGTTGGGAGGCACGGCCGTGAGGGAGGAATCCACGGGATTGGGTTTGGCCTATCTCCTGCCGCTGGCCCTGGAGATGGTCGATCTGCCCATGGAGGGAACCCGCGTGGCCATCCAGGGCTTCGGACAGGTGGGGCGCAGCGCCGCGCTGGCCCTGGCTCGGGAAGGCGCCCGCGTGGTGGCGGTCAGCGATCTTTCGGGAGGGATACACTGCCCCACCGGCCTTGACATCGAGGCCTTGAGGAAGTGGACGGATCGCAACATCTGGGTGGAGGGTTTTCCGGGAGGAGACCCGATAGGTGGAGACCACCTCTTCGAGGTGGATTGCGAAGTGCTCATTCCAGCCGCAGTTCAAGAGGTGATACACAGCCGCAACGCCGATCGCATCACCGCCTCGGTGGTGCTGGAGGGCGCCAACACCCCCACCACCATGGAGGGAGACCGGATCCTGCGAGAGAGGGGCGTGCTGGTGGTCCCCGACATCCTGGCCAATGCCGGAGGCGTCACGGTCTCCTACTTCGAGTGGCTCCAGGGGCTTCAATACTATTTTTGGACCGACGAGGAGACCCGCCAGCGACTGCGGGACATCATGACCAGCGCTTTCAGGGAGGTTCACAGAATCTCGCTTGAAGAGAAGGTTGATCTGAGGACCGCGGCCCTGATCAAGGGCGTCGCCAGGGTGAGCAAGGCAAAACTGCTGAGAGGCCTGTTTCCTTGACGGCAACCCCCGTTTTCCCGCCGTCTATAATCACAATCACGCTTTATCATTTCCAGCAGACGACTTCGCTTCCGAGATGCAACTTCTAACCATAAAGAGTTCCACCCCCCAGCGGCCCATCCTCCTGACTGACTCGGCCGTCGCCAAGATCAAAGCCCTGCTTGCCTCCGAGGAAGACGATGACCTGGGTCTCCGGGTGGCGGTGCGGCCCGGCGGGTGCTCGGGCTTTTCCTATGAGATGTTCTTCGACTCCGACATCGAGGACGAGGACGTCGTTATCGACTTCGACGGGTTGCAGGTGTTGGTCGACCCGCAGAGCGCCAAGCGGATCACCGGCGCCACCCTCGACTACCGGGAGGGCCTGATGGAAGCCGGCTTCTCCATCGACAATCCCAACGTGACGCGCTCGTGCGGGTGCGGGAACAGCTTTGCCTAGTATCTCCCCCCATGCCTAAAGAAGCACCCCAACTCAACAGCGCTCCTGCGCCCCTGGCCCCATATTCGGTTGTGACCGAGGCGCACGGCTTCGTCTTCATCTCCGGCCAGGTAGCCATCGATCCCCAGACCGGAGAAACTCCCGAATCCGTGACGGCCCAGACCGACCTCATCCTCCGGAACATCGGCAACATCCTCGGCGAACTGGGCCTCGGCTATTCCGACATTGTGAAAACCACGGTCTTTCTGGCGGACATCCGCGACTACGGCGCGGTCAACACCGTGTACGGGAGTTTCTTCGACGAAAAGCCCCCTGCTCGTTCCGCCGTCGGCGCGGGAGGCCTGCCCCTAGCCGGCCTGAAGGTAGAGATCGAGGCGATCGCCGCCCGCTGATCCCCTTCCCTAGAAGATCTCCTGACACCATGGTTGGGGGTCCCAGTCGAACATGGAGTCGGCCAGAGCCCTCGTCGCAGGCTCTCCTTCCAAACGGCCCAGTGCTCCCAGACGCCGGAATCGGGAGCGTCCCAGGAACGCCGCACTCAGGTCTTCCAGGTCGAGGGACAGGTCTGGAGGCTCGGAGACCTTCCGGCATGACCCCACGCCCCCGGAAACCTCCAGCCGGTACCGAGACGTCTCGGCGATCAGGGGGTCGAACACCCCCAAGACCAGCGATCCGTCGGCCGAGTAGCGGCGGGAGGAGAGCGCGGCCTCGACATCCAAGATCCTCAACCACAAACCGTCATTCAGGGTCTGCGTCTCCCGGAAGTTGGCGAAAAGCTGATGCAGAGCCGTCTCGGCGGGCACGTTCCACGCCCGGATCTGCCGTACCAGGTCCTGGTTGACCAGGAAGTTCCACAGACCGGAATAAGCGGCCGGCGTGATGGCGATCATCTCCTCCAGCCTCAGGTTTATCTCTATGCCGATCCCCTCCCACGAGCCGCTGGTGCGATACTGGGCGTACCCGATAGGTTGTCCGTCCGAGTCGAGCGCCAGGGCGTACCGGAGGGAACTGGCGTCTCCCCGGTAACGGGGTTCATCGGCCAGGATCTCCAACTCCCACCAATCCGCCGATCGGGCGAACATCCCGGGAACCTCCCTGCGCTTGCGATCGAACACCGGCGGCAGGACCTTCCTGGCCTCATCCGGTTCGATCAGGACCACCGGCGCGGGCCGGGGCGCCAACCGGTGGGGGACCAGGGGGAACCGATCGATGACGAGCTTGGTGGTAACCCCCGCCACTCCAAACCCGAACCGCCCGTAGAGAGGAACTTCCGTCGACCACAGCGCGGCCAGCATGTCCCCTCGATCCCGCGCGTCAGCCAACAGCTCGGTCACCATCCTGCGCATGATCCCGCGCCTCCGATGGCTCGGGAGCACACCCACGCTGGCCACTCCCGCAGCGGCCGCCGTCCCGCCGGGGATTGTCAACTCCAGGCCGTACGCGAAGGAGCCGCCCACCATCTGTCCCTGATCGAAAGCACCCCGACTGCGGTCCAGGTCCAGTAACTTGCGATAGCTCTCCCCGGCGTCGGGATCGGGGTCCTGTCCGAAGGCCATGGCGGTCACCCGCCCCAAGGCATCCAGCTGATCGGGGGCGACGGCCCGGATCTCTACAGCCAAGGTCCCGGAGGCGTCAACCGCCGATGGTGTTCTGAGCCCGCGTGACCGCCGCCACGAAGTCGGCGGTCGCAGTGTTGAATTCAGCCGCTGCGGCCCGCCGGGCCTCGCCGGTGTCGGCGCTGCGCAATCCCTCCACAACCGTGGTGGCCGCCGCCGCGGCCCGGGTCGAGGCGGTCAGCATGTCCTGATGTGACGCCGCCAAGACCGACGGAGCGTTCAGCCGGACCACATTCTCCTGCCAACTGATGACGTCCTCCATCACGGCAACCAACCGCTGTTCGGTCTCGGCGTACTCGATCGAGCGCTCGTCCCAGGCGGCGTTGACCTCCCGGGCTTCTCTCGCCAGAGCGGTCAACTGTTCCCCCAGCGCCTCGATGGAGGCCAGGTAGGAGACAACCGCGGGCAGAAGGGTGGTGCTGGTGGGAGTCTCCTCAGGAGCCTCCTCGGCGTCGGGCTCTTCGCCCTCCTCGGTGGATGTGGTCTCCGTCGCCGAAGCGTCCTCCGGCGTCGTCGCGGGAGGAACGGTGGTAACCGGCTGGGGCTCGATCTCGGCTCTGGGCAGGGTCCTGACGAACATGAAGGTGAATGCAAACATCGCCAGGATGGCTAGTGGAAGGAGCCAGCGGCCAGGCTTGGGATCGGGGTTGACCACCATTCCTCGGGAGTGTAGTTCAGGTGACGTGTCATTTATGACAAGCACCGCGCAGCTCGCGACTCTGTGTTTTCTTTCGCGATGCGGACAACACCGCTTGAATCCGCCCGGCACATCTCATAACAATGTGGCATGAGCGATTCCAAACCATCCGATCGGGAAGTATTCGAATCGATCCCCTGGGAGGAGTTGCGAGACCTTGGAGATACGTCTCGGCGCCGTCGGCTCTGGTACCTGGTGGGAGGGGCAACAGTGGTAGCGGTGCTGGCCTTCAGCGTGGTCCGCACCTTCTCCTCGCCTGACCCCCAGGTAGTCATCCCGCCGGCCGTCTCCCCCTCGTCCACCCCCGGGCCGGTCGCGCCATCGCTTCCGGGGCCCGACCAGGCTCCTGCGCCAACCAATCCACCCCGGCTGCTACCGGAGACTCCGGCTGCCATGAGCGAGGCGGACCTGCGGGCGGGAGAGGATCCAACCGCATCGGACACCAACCCACAGGACGAACGTCGGGCCGCCTCCTATTCGGAATGGTTCGTGCTGGACTACTTCACCCTGGACGGGACAGAGCAGTCCGAGTCCCTCCAGTGGTGGCTACCCGGCATCAACCGGCCCCTTGACGCCTCCGCCCGTCCTCTCTCCTATGTGGAGTGGGTCAGGACCCTGTGGGCCGAACCGGTGGCCGAGGGACGCTGGCGGGCGGTGGTAGCCCTGCGACGGCTGGTCTCGGCCGACGGCGCCGCCTACAGTCGGCTCCCCACCCAGTCGGTGGAAGTGGTGGTGGATCTGGGAGCAGGCATGCCGACCATTGTCGACCTGCCCCGCTTCATTCCCCTTCCGGAAGCGAGTCCCGGCCAATGGTGGTTGGGAGAAGAGTTGGAGACTCCCCCCACCGCGGTGCTCAGGACGGCCCAGGAAGAGTTGCTCCTCGCCCGGGCAGGCACCGTGGTGGGTCGACCGGCTGTCAGCCGGATGGGCGATGTTTGGAGGGTGGAATGGGCCGTTGCCGATCCGGCCGGGATCTCCTGGCCGGTCAGCCTGTGGATCGGTCCCGACGGGGTGACGATCCCCGCCGGCGGTTAGGGCTCTTACCCCTCTTCGAACCGGCTTCTCAGGATCTCTTGCACCGCAGGCCGTATGGTGGCCCAGTCCCCTTCGGATGCCTTGCTGACCGTAACGAAGTCCGCAGTCCAGAACACCGAGACCACCCCCTCTGTCGCCAGAATGGCCACGGCCAGCGGATGCTCCACCTCCTCGCCTTTCCGGAATGTGACGGGGCCTCCCACCTTGCTTCCAACCGTGAACTTCATGGCGTTGGGGTTGGGTGTAGCTTGAGCGATCACCGCCATGCGTCACTGCCTTGGTGGGACGGGCTGCCAGCCGCCATCGATGCAGGACCGGGAATGGCGGGCCATTGTTATTCTAGATCACCATGGCTGCCACCCTCACCGGGCGCAACACCAAGCTTCGAGATGACCTGATCCGGTTGCTAGGCGCCGAACGGGTGATGGATTCGGCGTTGGAACGCCACCTCTACGCCAAGGATGCCGGGGTCTATCGGGGGAACCCCACCGTAGTGGTGATGATTGAAACCACCGAGGAAGCCGCGCAGGTCGTTAGGACCGCGCGGCGCCACGGCGTCCCGGTCGTAGCCCGCGGGGCGGGGACCGGTCTGTCAGCGGGGGCGGTGCCCGAAGTCGGCGGGGTGGTGCTGGTCACCACCCGCATGAACCGGATCGAAGAGATCGACGCGGAGAACCACACCGCCTGGGTGGGCCCGGGGGTCATCAACCTGGACCTGTCCCGCGCCACCACCCCCTTCGGTATGCACTTTGCCCCCGATCCCTCCTCCCAGTCGGCGTGCACCGTGGGGGGGAACATCGCCTGCAACTCCGGAGGTCCTCACTGCCTGTCCGAGGGAAGCACCGTCAACCACATCCTTGCCTTGGAAGTCGTCACCGACACCGGAGACGTGATGATCGTGGGTAGCGGGGCGCCCGATCCCGTCGGGTTGGACCTGAGGGGAATAATCGTGGGGTCGGAAGGCACCCTGGGGATCGTCACCCGAGCACTGGTGAAGCTCACCCCCAACCCGCCCGATGTGCGGACCATGGCGGTGGCATTCGCCACCATAGAAGACGCAGCGGCGACCGTGTCGGGGATCATTGCGGCGGGTCTGATTCCAGCCGCTCTGGAAATGATGGACCAACTGATGATGCAGGCCATCGAAAACTGGCTGCACGCCGGTCTGCCCGTCGAGGCAGGCGCCTTGTTGCTGGCGGAGGTCACCGGAGTAACCGAGGCAGTGGAGGCGGAGGCGGAAATGATCGCCGGCATCGCCCAGAGCAACAAGGCTCTGTCGGTGCAGGTGGCGGCCTCCCCTGCGGAGCGTGAGCTCCTGTGGAAGAGCCGCAAGTCGGCCTTCGGCGCGGTGGCACAGGCCGCTCCTGACTACTACCTGCACGACACTGTCGTGCCTCGTACTCGCCTCGTGGAAGCCATGCGCCAGGTGTATGAAATCGGTCAGCGCTACCAGATCACCATGATGAACGTCTTCCATGCGGGCGACGGCAACCTCCATCCCCTGATGGCCTTCGACGCCTCCGAACCCGGTCGACTCGACGAAGTGAAAGCCGCGGCCGACGAGTTGGTTGAGTTGTGCGTCGAAAAGGGGGGCGTTCTCTCCGGGGAGCACGGTATCGGGATGGAGAAACGCCACCTTATGCCGTTGCTCTTCACGGAGATGGATCTTGACGCTCAGGCTCGCGTGAAAGACGCTTTCGACGCCGAGGGGGTGTTCAACCCCGGCAAGGTCCTTCCGGAGGGATCCCGTTGTTTTGATTTTGGACGTCCGGTGCCCGAGGGCGCCTGGGTGTGAAGACCCCGTTCGGCGCCATCCCTGCCGCCGACATCTCAGCCGACCAGGCCATCCCGCCCGCTGAGATCGCGTTGGCGCCCACCACTCTCGAACAAGCCTCCCAGGCTCTTCGCATCGCCACCGAGCGGCGAATGAAGGTGCTGGTCTGGGGGGGCGGTAATCATCAGGGATACGGCCATCGCGTGCATCCCGACATGGTGTTGATCACCACCTCGCTCGACCGGATAGAGGTGTGGGAACCCGAAGACCTGACGATCGTGGCAGAGGCGGGGGCCCGGATCTCGCAAGTGGAGGAGATGCTGGCCGGAAAACGCCAGACCACCGTCCTGCCGCACCATTCGCCAACCGCAACCATCGGCGGCGCCCTCGCCGCCGGGCTCAGCAGCTACAAGCGATTTCGCTACGGGCCCACCCGTGACCGGGTCCTGGAGACCAAGGTGGTCACCGGTGACGGGCGCATCGTCCGGAGTGGAGGACGGGTGGTCAAGAACGTGACCGGCTATGACATCCCCCGCCTGATGGTGGGCGCCTTGGGCAGAATGGGCCTGATCGGCTCGGTCTGCTTGAAGCTCCTTCCAACCCCTGCCGCGGCTGTGACAGTAAGCGTGGAGGATCCGGCAGACGCCCTTGCCGCTCTCTACCGGCCCCTGGCCGTGCTCTCCACGCCGTCCGGGCACAGCGCTTTTCTGTGGGGGACGCAGGCAGAGGTGGAGTCGCAGGCCGCTCGGTTGGGCGGAGAGATGCTGAACGGGCACGCATGGCCAACCGTGCCTTCGCGCCTGGTCGGCTGGTCCCTTAGGCTTCCTCCCTCCCGGTTGTCCGAAGGCCTGGAGCGCCTGCCCGAGGGCTGGGACTACGTGGCCCAGCAGGGAGTGGGTATCGCAGAATGCGCCGCCGACCAGGTCGAGATCGGAGCGGCGAGGGAACTGCGGGGGTGGGCGGAGTCGGTGGGTGGGGCTCTGGTGCTCACCGACGGCCCCGAGACCCTCTACGAACGGATCGACCCCTGGGGCAGGGCTCCAGCGGGCCTCGAATACCAACGCAAACTGGTGGCTGGGTTCGACCCCTTCGGGGTGCTCAACGGCGGTCGGCTGCCGGGAGGAGTCTGATGGGCTACCAGACACCCTACGCGCCGACCCGATCCGAACTCTCCAGTTGCATCCAATGCGGGTTGTGCCTCCCCCACTGTCCCACGTTCCGGCTCACCGGGAAGGAGACCGACTCCCCCCGGGGTCGGCTGACCGCCATGACCGCGGTGCTGGACGGGGTCACGGGAATAGACGAGGTTTTCACCGAGACCATCTCCTTCTGTCTGGGCTGTCGCGCCTGCGAGCCGGTGTGTCCCAGCATGGTTCCCTATGGAAGGACGCTGGAGGGGGCCCGGGCGGAGATCTCCGCCCACAAGGGTGGCGTGCTCCGGCGGCTTAGAGGATGGATCATGGAGTCCTGGCTCGGTAGCCCGGGGATAATGCGGGCCGTCACCTGGGCGACCGCCCTGGTCCAACGCACCGGGCTGGCTCGGATCGCACCCCGCCGAGTTCGCTCCGGTCTCAGGGGCCTGAGGCGCATCGGATGGAGGACCCCGTCACTGCGGGGAAGGACTTTCGAGCCCGATCGGGCGCCTGTGGCCACCGTGGGACTCCTGACCGGTTGCATCATGGGTCCATGGTTCGCCGAGGTCCACCAGGCAAGCATTGCCGTGTTGGTGCGGGCAGGCTATCGGGTGGTGGTTCCCTCCGGCCAAACCTGCTGCGGCGCATTGGCGGCCCATGACGGCGCCGCCGACGGCGCCGGACGCCTGGCTGTCCGGAACGCCGCGGCGTTCCGGGGAGTGGACTATGTGGTGGCCAACGCAGCCGGGTGCTCCGCTCATCTCAAGGATTACCGCCACTGGGTTCCCGGCGATGCCCTGAGCGACGACTGGCGGGTGAGGGACATAACGGAGTTGGTGGCCGACGCGGTCGAGGATGGCCGGCTTCCCCGCCTGGAAGGAGGACGGGGAACCGTGGCGCTCCAGCATCCCTGCCATCTTCGCAACGCGCAGCGGATCATCAACCAGCCTCGAGTGATTCTGGAGGCGGCCGGATACCAGCCCGCCGACATCGATCCGGTGTGCTGCGGCGCAGCGGGGTTCTACTCCATTCTTCGCCCCGACACCTCCTCACGACTGGGAAGGGACAAAGCCGATGAGATTCGACGCAGCGGGGCCGCGCTGGTGGCCAGCGCCAATCCCGGGTGCGAGATGCAGTTGCGTTCACACCTGGTCGGGGAATACCCGGTTCTGCACCCGGTGGAACTGTACATGCAAGCCCTCTCGGACGCCACGGAGAGCCGAGCATGACACAGACCTCGCCCACCGGCGCCCAAACCATGGACTGGCGTGATTGGTATCGCCTGGCTGCCGGATCCTTTCGCTCCATGCTTCGTGTGGGATTCTCGGCCGCCGGGATAGCCCTCCTGGGATTGGCCCTGGCGTCACTGCTCCTCGAAGTGGGGATAGTGGAGGGCGGTCCCGAGCTGACCATCATGGAGGCGATAGGCGCCATCGCCGCGGTGGGGGCGGCCGGGGGAGCGATCCTGGGCCTGGGAGCGGAGGCCTCCTACGGGGCGTCCAATCTGGAAGAGGAACAGGACACCTGGCGCCGGGCAGCCGGAAGAGCCCTCGCCGGACTGGCGGTCGCGATGATTCTGGTGGCGCTCAGCGCCCTGCTGCCACTGCCCGAGGACCTGCCCATCACCATCGACTACGGACGCGCCACCCTCAGGGCCGCCGGGGGTGCGGGGCTGATATGTTCCCTGCTTGTCCCGCCCCTGGCCGGATGGTTGTCAGTGCGGGCCGGCTTCTGGAAGCCGCGCTGGGACCCCTACATTCTGTTCGGAGCGTGGGCGATCCTGACAATGGCGCTGTTCTCCCCTCCCGGTTGACGTCCGGGTCACATTCTCTCAGGGACATCGATCCCCAGTAGCTCCAGCAGCATGGACAGCACCTCCCCGGTGTATCGGGCCAAGGTGAGCCAAGAGCCCTGGCGGGCGGGATCAGGTTCGCGGAGGATATGGCACTGGTCGTAGAACCGGGTGAAGCCCACCGCAACCCGGTACGTGTACTCGGCCAGATGGTGGGGGGCGCGCTCCGACGCGGACCTGCTGATGGCCTCGGGCATGAGGGCCAGGGTGAGCATCAGGTCACGCTCGGCGGGTCGCGATGGCGGGATGAGGCCGCCCTCCGTCAGGGACTCCGCCTCCGCCCTCGCCAAGAGCGATCGGATCCGTACCACGCCGTATTGCAAGTAGGGACCGGTCTTCCCGGAAAAGGAGACAAACCGCTCCGGATCGAACACGTAGTTGGAGGCCCGATGGGTCGCCAGATCACCGAACTTCAGGGCGGCCAATCCCACCGCCTCGGCTATCGCTTCCCTCTCCGCCGGCAGGTAGTCCCCGCCGAGATCATTCTCCTCCAGTCGAAGGCGAGCGGCGGCCGCAACCATCTCGATCAGTTCCCCCAGCTTTACCACGCCACCCTCCCGGGTGCGGAACGGGCGGCCGTCCGGACCGTTCATGGTGCCGAACCCGACATGTTCAAGGTCCACCCTCCCCGGCGCCAGGCCGGTAAGCCGGGCCGCCCTGAACACCCCTCGGAAGTGGTCGGCCTGGCGGGCATCCACCACATACAGGATGACGTCGGCGCCCAGATCATCCACCCGCATCTCGATAGTTGCCAGGTCGGTGGTGGCATAGAGCGCCGCCCCGTCGGACTTTCTCAGTAGGAGAGGCGGAAGGGGCGCTTCGTCGTCGGGATCCGCCACCTCCACCACCGTCGCCCCCTCGCTCTTGGTCACGCGCCCGCTCCTCTCCATTCTCCGGATCATCCGCTCCACCCGGTCGGCAACCGTGCTCTCCCCGTACCAGAGATCGAATTCCACTCCCAGCCGGGCAAAGTCGGCCCGCTGGCTCTCCATCGAGACGCGCACCATCTGCTTCCACAGTGCCCGATAGCCCGGTCTCCCCTCCTGCAATTCCAAGGTGGCCCGCCGGGCGGCCTCAGCTCGCTCGGGATCGGCTGCGCAGGCCCTGGCCACCTCCGGGTACAACTCGGACAACTCATCCAGGCTGACCGGCGCCTCGGAGGGATAACCCTCCCGTCGCGCCTCGTCGAAGTAGGACAATCCGGGAAATCGCTCCTGCATGCCGATGATCAGCATTCCCATCTGCGTCCCCCAGTCGCCGAAGTGCGGGTCCCGGGTAACTCTATGCCCCAGGTGGGCGAAGATGCGGGCCAGGGAATCACCGATGATGGAAGACCGGAGATGTCCCACATGCATGGGCTTGGCCACATTGGGCCCTCCGTAGTCCACAACCACATGACTAACCACTTCGGACCGGGGCGCCCCCAAGCGAGGGTCGGCCGCCATCCCGGCGATCCACCGGGCCAGGAACCGGTCGGAGAGGCGGATGTTGACAAACCCGGGTCCGGCCGGGAGCACCTCTCCGAACCTCTCGTCCTCCCCGGCGCGGTCCGCCACGGCAACCGCAAGGCTCCGGGCGGACCGGCCCGCAGGGCGCGCGGCGGCCAGTGCGCCGTTGCACTGGAAGTCTCCCAACTCGGGACGCTGGGAGGGAAACACCTTCCCATAGCCCCGGTCAAGACCCAGTTCTTCGAAGGTCGAGCCGAAAACCTCACCCAAAAGGGCGATCAGGGACATCGGGCCGCCTCCCGGACAAGGCCGTGACCGGCCATCCCCAGACTCAGAGAATCTCTCCTTCCGACAGGTGCGGTGAATACTACAAAGCCCACCGGGTCTGCCATCATTGGGCCTATGAAGATAACAGAGTATCGACGCTACGACGCGGTTGGCCTGGCCGAGTTGATCGCCAAAGGCGAGATCTCGGCCCAAGAGGCGCTCGAGGTTGCCATTCGTCAGACCGAGGCCCTCAATCCCGCCCTGAACGCGGTGGTCCACACCACCTATGACCGGGCCGACCGGCTCGCCCGGGCGGCGCTGCCCGCCACCCCCCTGGCGGGCGTTCCCTTCATGCTCAAGGATCTCGGTCAACTCTGGGAAGGGGTCCCCACCACCTCCGGATCCAGGGCGCTTCTGGACTTCATAGCTCCGTTCACCACCACTCTCACCTCCCGTTATCTGGCCGGAGGCCTGGTCATCATGGGGAAGACCTCCACGCCCGAGTTCGGCATGGCGTCGGTGACCGAACCGGCGGTGCATGGCGCCACCAACAACCCCTGGGCTCCAGGGATCACCGCGGGCGGGTCCTCGGGCGGGTCAGCCTCGGTGGTGGCGGCCGGAGTGGTCCCGGCCGCCCACGCCAGCGATGGGGGTGGCTCGATCCGGATACCCAGTTCCGCCTGTGGCCTGGTGGGGCTCAAACCAACCCGGGGAAGGAACCCGGTGGGCCCGGTCATGAGCGAGGGGTGGTACGGTCTGGCCGCCTCGCACGTGGTGACGCGGACGGTCAGGGATTCGGCGGCTTTTCTCGATCTCAGCCATGGGCCCGAGCCGGGTGATCCCTACGCAGCGCCGCCCCCCGACGGTCCGTACCGGCAGGCGGTGCAGGCGCCGCCCCGCTCCCTGCGGATCGGGGTGGTCGAGGGGGCCATGACCGGTGACGTGGACCTGGATCCGGAGTGCCTGCTGGCGGTCGACCGGACCGTCTCGCTTCTGGAGGAACTCGGCCACAGGGTGGAACGGGTCTCGACCGGCATAGGGCCCGGGCCCGGGAGGCGGGCGATGTTGACCCTGTCGGCCGTGGATACGGCCTGGATGGTGGACACGTTCGGCATCGACGTCAGCAAGCTGGAACCTGCCAACCAGGTGGTGGTGGCGGCGGGAAGAGCGGTCTCGGCCACCGACTTCGTCAACAACCTGTACCTGGTGCGCCATTACGGTCGGATCATGGGTGGGATCATGGAGGACCACGATGTCCTGGTCACATCCACTCTGGCTACTCCGCCCTGGCCCCATTTCGCTCTCCAGCCCGGACCGGAGCAGAGAGAACGGATCGCCGCCCTGCTGGAAGGCCGGCATCCCGGCTCCGCCTTCGACCTGATGGAGGAATTGTCCATCAAATCCATGGATCGGATTCCCAACACGTGGCCGTTCAACATGACCGGCCAGCCGGCCATCTCCCTGCCGATGCACCGAGCGGAGTCCGGACATCCGGTAGGCGTCCAGTTCGTAGGCCGCTTCGGGAGGGAGGACATGTTGTTCAACCTGGCCGCCCAACTGGAAGGCGCCCGGCCCTGGATCCAGGAGTATCCCTTCATGAACCCTGGAACCCCCCAATGGGCGGAAGGCGGCCCTCCGGCGCAGTGCGGCCGGCCAGAGTAGCCTTCGAGAGTGTCGCAAGTCAACTGGCATCTCTACCAGCAACTCGGGCGTCCGACCGCCTTGGTCGCCTACCGGGGCTGGGGAGACGCCGGGGAAGCCTCCAGTCGGGCGATCCAACACGTCCTGTCCATCTACCCCTCGGTGCTGCTGACCGAGATCGACGCCGAAGAGTATTTCGATTTCCAAGTCGTCCGGCCCGAAATCTCCTTCGGGAAGGGAGGCTCGACCGCCCTGACCTGGCCGAGCACCGAGGTCTACCTGACCACCCCGGCGGAGCAGCGTCCGCTCCTGGTGATAACCGGAGACGAGCCCCACACCCGCTGGAAGTCATACGTGGGGCGGATCATGGACCTGTGCCGGGAGGCGGGAGTGGAGAAAGCTCTCACCATGGGAGCCTTCATGGGACAGATCTCCCACACCTTCCCCGTTCCCATGGTGGGTCGGGCAACCGATCCCTCTCTCCTCGGTCGGTACGGCCTCTTCGGGTCCAACTACCAAGGTCCCACCGGCATCGTCGGGGTCCTGCACCAGGCTTTCATCCAGGAAGGATGGGATGCCTTTACCTTGTGGGCAGCCGTTCCCCACTATCTGTCCACTCAGGATTACCCACCTGCCAGCCTGGCCTTGGTAAAGAAGGCCGCCCAAATCCTCGAGGTGAACCTCGACACCTCTCCCCTGGAGGTTGAGTCCTCCGACTTCCGGGAGAAGCTCGATGAGGTGGTAGCCGAGTCCGAGGACCTGGCCGGGTACATAAAGCACCTGGAAGAGGAGGCGGCCAAAGGCGCCACCCTTCACCCCCAGAGCCTGGAGGACGCCGGGGACCAGATGATCTCAGAGATCGAGGCATTTCTCCGGCGCCCCGAGAACTAGCTCTCCGGTAAACCCGGCATCTCTCTGCTCATCCCGGCCCGGTGGGGCGCCCCGGCGGACCGGCGGGAACTCCCGACAGCCTCCGGCGGTGGGATCAGATCAGGTCGGGTTGCCGGAGCGCCGAGTTTCCCGGTGCTGCTGCGACGTGAAGACATCGGCGTTTCGGGAACGGAGAACCGTCTTCTGCACCTTGCCCATGGCGTTGCGAGGGAGACGCTCGGTGATGAGGATCCGCTTGGGGATCTTGTATCGGGCCAACCGGTCGAAAAGGGCCTGCCGGAGCCGGGCGGAAGAGGGGTTGGATTCGCCGTCCCACACCACCGCGGCCACCACTCCCTCCCCGAAGTCGGGATGGGGCGCTCCGAACACCGCCGATTCCACCACCCCCGGCAAGGAGTTCAATGCCGCCTCCACTTCTGGTGGGTGGACATTCAATGCGCCGGTGATGATCACATCCTTGGATCTTCCCACCAGGGTCACCCGCCCGTCGCCGGCGCGGACTGCCAGGTCGCCGGTGGCCACCCAGCCATCGGGGCTCAACGCTCTCGCTGTCTCGCCGGGCTTGGCAAGATAACCGGAGAAGGACCCGGGACTGCGAACCCGGAGTTCTCCTGTCGCTCCAGGCTCCCGCTCGGAGCCCGCCTCGTCCACAACCTTGATCTCAACCCCTTCCAGTGGATACCCCACCGTTCCGGGAATCCTCTCTCCGCGATAGGGATTGGAAGTGACTATTCCCACCTCGGTCATTCCGTAACGCTCAACGATCCGATGGCCCGAGCGCAGACGGAAGTCCTCCCAGGTCTGGGGGAGAAGGGGCGCCGAGCCGCAGGTGAAGAGCCTCATCCCTGCCGCGGCCTCGACACAGAGCCCGGGATCGGACAGCAGGCGGGTGTATTGGGTGGGTACTCCCATGAACACGGTAGCCCGACGCCAGAGCCTGATCGCCGTACCGGTATCGAAGGCGGTCATGAAGAGTATCGAAGCCCCCGACAGCAGGGCGCAGTGGAGGGCGACGAACAACCCGTGGGTGTGAAAGAGGGGAAGTGCGTGGACCAGAACGTCCTCGGGTCGGAAGTCCCATGCCCTACACAGCGCCAGGGCGTTGGCGGCCAGCGCCTGGTGGGTGAGCACCGCTCCCCGGGGCGCGCCGGTGGTCCCTGAGGTGTAAAGGATCACAGCCGGGTCGCTCCCGGCCGGCCCCCGCCCCCCGGCGGGACCGGACGGTCGGGTCGGAGGCGTGCCGAGGGCGACCAGCCCGTCGGGCCGGAGGGGCGCCACCCTGGCGGGAGATCCCAGATCCTTCAGCAGTCCGCCGATCGCCGACCGCCGGGGGGAGTCGCAAATCACCAGCCGCGGACCGGCGTCTTCAACGAATGCCGCCAATTCCGCCGGTGTATAGGACGGATTGACCGGAACGTAGATCGCCCCCAGGCTCAGGCATGCCAGGTACAGGAAGACGTTCGCCGGGGACTTCTCCACATAGACGAGGACCCGGTCGCCCTGCTCGATCCCGCAGGCCTCCAGCCCCGCCCGGCAACGCTCCACCAGCGAATCGAGTTCCGCGTAGCTGATCGGAGGGCAGTCGGGAGTCTCCAGGGCAACCTTGGAAGGATCGCGGAGAAACGCCTGCCGGAGGAGCCTGTAAAAGCCGCCGGGAAGGGCGGGAGGTTCAACCCTCCATAGAAAGAGGTCGGCGCGTTCCAGCGATTTGGACATCCGCTTCACCTCAACAGGTGGCCAGGGGCAGAATCGAACTGCCGACCCTCGGTTTTTCAGACCGATACTCTACCAACTGAGCTACCTGGCCTCCCAGCCCGTGGCGGGGACGACGGGATTTGAACCCGCGACCTCTGGCTTGACAGGCCAGCGAACACTCCAGACTGTTCTACGCCCCCAGGCTCGGCGCCGACCGAAGTCGACCCCGCAGTGTCAGTATATCCCTTCCCCCAAACCACCGTGTCGCAGATTACTCCAGGCCTCCGCCAGCGACATTCAGGCCAGGGAGAGAGCGATTTTCCCGAGTTGGCGGCCCGCTTCCATCCTGGCCATGGCGGCCGGCAACTCCTCAAAGGGAAACACTCGGTCAACGGGGGGCGGAGTTGCCCTGCCCGAGGCGATCAGCGCCAGCAGGTCCTGATACTCGGCCGGGGTGTACATGGTGGACCCGATGATCTCCAACTGTCTGAAGAACAACGCCGGGATGCCTATCTCCGCCTTGGCTCCGCTGGTGGCTCCGCACACCACCATCCGGCCCCCCAATCCGAGCGACCGAAGCGATTGCGCCCAGGTCGCCGGACCCACATTCTCAACCACGACGTGGGCCTGGCCTGCCGCCGCCGCTCTGAGTTCTTTGGAGAACTGACCTCCCGAATCGAATCCGCCCTCGGCGCCGTTCTCGATCGCCCAGGCGATCTTCTCCGGGCTGCGGGAGGTGACGAACACCTGGGCGCCCAGTGAGACCCCGAGTAGGGCGGCAGCGCTGGAGACTCCACCTCCCACTCCCACCACCAGCAGGGTCTCTCCTTCGGCCAGGCGCGCCCTGCGCAACATCCGGAACGCCGTGCCGGTCGCCAAGGAGAAAGAACCCGCGGTCTCCCAGGACAGCGCGGGTGGTTTCGGCCATGCGTTGCCGGCCGGGATCACCACCTTCTCCGCCAGGGTCCCATGGCTGTGCTCCCCCAGCACCCCGAAGGAAGGGCAGTACACCGTCTCCCCGCCGTCGCACACCGGGCAGTTCCCGCAGGAGAGCGAGGGGTTGATGATCACCTCGTCTCCCTCGGTGACGCCCGATACCCCCGGCCCGATCGCCTCCACTATCCCCGCGCCATCCCCGCCGAGGATGTGAGGCAGGCCGGGGGGAGCGGGTAGCCCGCGGGTCACCCACACGTCAAGATGGTTGAGGGCGCTGATCCGGAGTCCAACCCGAACCTGACCCTCTCCGGGGTCGGGCTCGGGGACCTCATCCAGGGAAACCGCCCCGGGACCGGTCAGTTCATGCAGACGCCAAGCTCGCATTACTCCCGAGGTTACCCCTCCGACCGGGGATGGAATTCCCTCTCTCCCCCTTGGTATTCTTCCTGCCCAGTGGTCCGAACCGAGAAAGGCAACTGGCTATGAACAGGTGGGAGCATCGAATCGAGGGAGCGCATGTGATCAAACTGCTGGTCGGCCCCGTGGAGAACAACGTTTACATTCTGGGCTGCACCAACACCCAGAAGGCGGTGATCGTTGACGCGGCCAACGAAGCCGACGTCATCATAGAGGCGGCTGAGGACTATGAGGTGCAGGCCATCCTCACCACTCACGGTCATCAGGATCACCTACAAGCGGTGGATCAGGTAAGCGACAAGCTGGGCGTCCCGTTCCTTCTGAACCCCGCGGACCTTTTCCTCCTGGAAGAGGCCGGCATCGAGAAAGCGGCCCCCGACGGACTGATCCGGGACCGGCAGGAGATCGAGGTCGGAGACCTTCTGCTCCATGCCGTTCACACCCCCGGCCACACCCCTGGATCGACCTCGTTCGTGCTGGAGCCCTGGTTGTTCACCGGGGACACCCTCTTTCCAGGCGGCCCCGGCGCCACTCAATGGGACTACTCCTCGTTCGGCCAGATCATGGACTCGGTCGAACAACTCCTGTCGACCTATCCCGACCCCACCGTGGTCTTCCCCGGCCACGGGGAGAACGACACGACCGTGGCGAACGAGAAGCCCCACACCGAGGAGTGGCGCGCCCGAGGCTGGTAGCCGGCTCCCACCCCGGATTCGGGTCAGTCGAAGACCACCACCGAGCGCAGCACCTCTCCCCGCTCCATGCGGTGGAAGGCATCCTCGACTTCCCCGACGCCGATCGTCTCGCTGACGAAGCCATCGAGATCGAGGCGGCCCTGCAGGTACAGGTCGATCAGCATGGGGAAGTCCCGCTCAGGAAGGCAGTCCCCGTACCAAGATGACTTCAGGGCGCCGCCGCGGCCGAACACTTCTATGAATGGGAGCTCGATTTTCATGTCCGGGGTGGGGACGCCGACCAACACCACCACGCCAGCCAGGTCGCGCGCGTAGAAAGCCTGCTCGTAGGTCTCGGGCAAACCGATCGCCTCCACCACCACGTCGGCGCCGTTGCCGCCGGTGATCTCCCTGATCCGTTCCACCGGATCCTCGTTACGGGAGTTGATGGTGTGGGTGGCCCCGAAACCCTCGGCCCACTCGAGCTTGCGGTCGTCGATGTCCACCGCGATTATCGTGCCGGCGCCCGCCAGGGCAGACCCGACTATCGAACCGGACCCGACTCCTCCGCACCCGATCACCGCCACCGAATCGCCCCGTCCCACTCCCCCGGTGTTGATCGCCGCGCCGATGCCGGCCATCACGCCGCAGCCCAGCAAGCCGGCGGCTTCCGGCCGCGCCCGGCTGTCGACCTTGGTGGCCTGGCCTGCGGCGACCAGTGTGAGTTCGGCGAAAGCGCCGATCCCCAGAGCGGGGGAGAGTTCGGTCCCGTCGGCGAGGGACATCTTCTGGGTGGCGTTGTGGGTGGCGAAGCAGTACCAGGGACGGCCCCTGTCGCATGCCCGGCAATCTCCACAAATTGCCCGCCAGTTGAGGATCACGAAGTCGCCGGGGGCGATCTTGGTTACGTCCGGCCCCACCGACTCCACTATCCCGGCCGCTTCATGACCCAGGAAGAAGGGATAGTCATCGGTTATCCCGCCCTCCCGGTAGTGGAGATCGGTGTGACACACACCGCAAGCCTTCACCGCAACCCGAGCCTCTCCGGGGCCCGGATCAGGAACCAACATCGTCTCCAGTGAGACCGGTGCACCTTTTTCAAGGGAGACAATTCCCTGTACCTCTGCCACCATTGTCGAAACCTCCGTCTTCGCTCCGCGCCAAGACTAGCCCATGCCACATCCTCCCGCCCATGGTGGGGACGTTGAGTTCGACCAACCTATTCCTCGCCCCTACTCAGGAAGATTTTGTATCCTCAAACATCATTCGGCGGCGCTGTGGCGCCAGGTACTCGGCCACCATAAGGCCTGATGTGCCTACCCCTTTTCAGATGAGGCGAGAGAGCAAATGAGCAGGACAGACCAACCACAGCAGACCGCTGGCGAGCGACCTCCCTACCGACCTCACATCGGAGAGACCCGCCCCTATCTACGGGATGTCATTCTGGGAGTGAACGACGGGCTGGTCTCCATCTTCCTGCTGGTGGCCGGGCTGGTCGGCGGTCAACTGGGCTCGTCCGCAGTCTTACTGGGCGGTCTGGTGGGAGCCCTGGCCGGCGCCGTCTCGATGGCGCTGGGGGAGTACCTGGCGACCAAGTCCCAGGACGAGGTTTGGCAGGCCGAATTGGCGCTCGAGGACGAACACATCAAGTACTACCGGGAGGAGGAGGCCGCCCAGCTTCCCGAACTGCTGGGTCGATTCGGGATCGACGGCGAGGACCTCACCGAGGCCGTGCGCATCTTCTCCGCCACGGACCACCGTCTCAAGCAGGCCATGGCGGTGCTGGAATTCGGCGTGGTTGAATCGGAGCGGCGTTCCCCTTATCGGGCAGGGCTCATGGCCGGGGGGATGTTTCTGGTGGGAGCGGCGGTCCCGATCCTTCCCTTCCTGGTCTTTTCCCTGCCGGACACCGGCCTGGTGGGATCGTTCGGGTTGACGTTCGTCAGCCTGTTCGGAGTGGGTTGGGCCAAGACCCGGATGACCAACAACCCCGGCCTCCGCTCGGGATTGGAAAACATGCTGGTCGCCGGCGCCGGCGCGGTCCTGGCCTGGTGGGTAGGCCGCCTCATCGACCTCGGGCTCGGGTGAACGGCGGCCTGCTTCCCTGAGCCCTACTCCCGGTTCGCGAATCCCGGATCGGATGCCTGCAACACCCACATTTCCACCTCCCGGGGACTGGGGAGACGTCGGACTATCCGACGGTTGTGATTGACGTCGAAGAGCGCCCTGGTCACCTCATCGGGGGGCAGATTCCCCAGTTGAGTGACAGAATGGATGCCCGCTGCCCTAAGCAGCCCGCAGTAGGCGCTGCCCATCCCCTCCAGCCGCATCAGGTCGGCCGACGCGGCCAGATTCCGCAGCGTGTTTTGGTCGATGCCGGTCAACTCGGAGAGTGACAGGAGGCGCTTTTCCCCCCGCGCCTCCTCCAGAAAGGTCTGGGAGGTCTTGATTCCCGCCCGACGCAGCCGCGCAGCGGAGAGGTGATCCATGCCCGCGATTTTCCCGATAGTCGGCATTTCCGGCCCTACTCCTTGTCAGAGCCCACCAGGGACCCCTCCACCTCAAACGCTTCCCCTCCCCGGGCGTGGCCTCGGGGTCTCAGTCTTTCAACATCCTGCTGGTCGTCGACGTCCTCGGGAGGAAAGTCGGGAAGCCAGACCTCGGTGACCCACTCGGGATGCGCCTTCAATAACTGCATGGCGCCGCGGTCTCCTTCCAACATCATAAGTCGCCGCCATAGAACCCTATCCACCAACACGGGGTTGGAAACCACATAGCGGTACCTGGGGACCACCGCCGCGGTGAGCCCGGGCCGGTAAACCTGCCGCAACCGAGCAACGGTCTCGGCATTGACGCCGGGTTGGTCCCCCAGGAGAACGAGCGCTCCGGACACCCTTGAACCTCTCTCCAGGGCATCGAGTCCCGCTCTTAGAGAACCGGCTAAACCCTTTTCCCATTCATGGTTGATCACCACCCGGCATCCGGCGAAGTCGGTCCTCGCCAGTATCTTTTCGTGATCGGCGCCCAGCACCACCCAGGTCTCCTCAGATCCCAACGCCAACGCATTCTTCAGGACCCTTCCCAACAGGGTTGTCCCTTCGCCCCAGGGTTCCAACTGCTTGGGTCGGCCAAGCCGCGAGGAACCTCCGGCAGCCAGCACCAGGTTGGCGATCACGGTCTTCCCGCTCCGGCGGGGCGGCGAGGCCGGCCAGTCAAATCCAAGGGGGTCTGCGCCTGACGGCGCGTTGAAATCATCTCCCCCAGAATGGCAACCGCCACCTCCGCAGGGGACTCTGCCCCGATCTCGAGACCGATAGGGCCTCTGATCCTGCTGATCTCCTCGGTTGAGTAGCCCGCCTCCGCCAGCCGCGCCCTCCGGGCCGCGGCGGTGCGCCCACTGCCCATCGCCCCTATGTACCGAACCGGCGACCTGAGCACCAACGGCCAGAGCGGCGCCTCGAAGCGGTCGTCGTGACTCAGCACCACCACATAGGAACGCTGATCGAACGAGAGCAACCCCGAAAGCTCGTCCGGCCAACCCACCAACAACCGGTCGGCGTAGGGAAAGCGCTCAGGCGTCAGAAAGGCCGGTCGAGCATCGGATACCGTGATATCGAAGTCGAGATGCCTCCCAAGCGCGCACAACGCCTGGGCGATGTGCACCGCCCCGAAGATGATCAGGTGCGGACGGGGGATGATCACATCAATGAACACGTCCCGGTCTCCATAGGAAAGGGTCATGGACTTCTCCCTCCCCATCAGGGTGCTTGCGTCGGCCATCACCGAACACGGCGTGTCCGCAGGGAGAGCCCCGGCCACTATCCCCGCCCCGGCGTCCACCACCGCCGAGGCGCCCGTCCCGACTCCTTCCACCACGGTGAGGCGCGCTCCCAGCTTTCGTTCTTCGATCATGCGGGAACAGGCGCCCAACACCTCCCCGATCCGGTGGTCCTCGCTCACCACGGTTCGATGAACACCTGTATCGTCCCTCCGCAGGAGAGCCCCACTGTGAAGGCGTCCTCATCGGTGATCCCGTAGGTAACCAGGCGCGGGCGGCCTTCCTTCATTACCCCAAGCGCATGCTCGTAGACGTCGTTCTCCACACAGCCCCCGGACACCGATCCGGCCATGTCGCCTTCGGAGGACACCAGGAATTTTGCCCCCACCGGACGGGGAGAGGGCCCGGCGGTAGCCACCACCGTGGCGACCGCCACTTCCTTCCCCTCCGCCAGCCAGCGGTCGCGGGTCTCCAGGGCTTCTTTCATCAGTTTTTGCGCTCCGGCAGAGATTCCAAGAGTGATACCAGCGTAGCGAGATCCGAGAGCCGTCCTCCCGCGAGGAAGTCATCCACGTGAGGCAAAGCGGCTCGCATCCCCCTGGTTTCGGGGGAATAGCCTTCCCGCGACGCCAGTGGATTGACCCAGACCAACCGGTGCACCGTACGGCGAAGTCGTTCCATCTCCTCTGCAAGCATCGCCGGGTCCCCCCGGTCCCAGCCATCCGAGACGATCAGCGCCACCGGCCCGCCCCGGGTGACCCGCCGGCTCCAGTCGTAGTTGAACGAGCGGAGACAATCCCCGATCCTCGTGCCTCCCGACCAATCCTCCACCGATTTGGAGACCTGGGACAGGGCCTCGGTGGGGTTGCGGCGCATCAACTGTCGCGTGATGCGGGTTAGGCGGGTGGAAAACACGAAAGTCTCCATCTTCCCGAGGCGAGCCCGGGCGGCGTGGGCGAAGTAAAGGAGCATCTCCGTGTAGCGCTCCATGGAGCCGGACACGTCGGCAATGAACAGGATGGGACGCGGTCTCCTCTTGCGTTCGCTGGCCTCCAGTTTTATCAGGTCGCCCTCGGGTCCTACACACTTACGCAGGCTCCGCCGGAGGTCGGGGCGGTCTCCGGCGGCGGAAGGCCGCCTGCGACGACTCCTCACCGGAGCAGGACGCCACATCATCTGGGCCAGCAGGCTGCGAACCTGAGCCTGCTCGATCTTGGTGAGTTCCGAGAAGTCCTTGTGGGATAGGCGCTCGGTCCAGGAAGCCCCGGTGAAAGTCTCCATTTCGGGACCGGCGTCATCGCCATCTCCCTCCACTCCACCCCCCTGCACCCGCCTGATCGTCCACGAGCGAGGCTGCGGCGGTGTGGTCATGGCCAATCCCTCGGTCAGGTAACGACCGAAGAACCGCAGGAATACCCGGTCGAAGATCTCCAATTGCCAGGGCGAGGAGACCGTCAGGCAGCGAAAGGCGGCATGAACGTCAGCCGCGGAAGCCAATCCCACCTTGTCCAAGGCAGTCATGAGGTCCGCGGCGGTGGTTGAGCCTACCGACAGCCCCTCGTCGCGCAGTTCCCGGGTGAACTCCACCAAAGTCTCGGCGCCGGCCATCCTCCCGGACTCAACTGCTCGTCCGCACCAGGCTTTCTACGCCCCTCTGGGTGACAGCCTCTACGTCCTCGCGGTACTTCAGAACCACACCCAGGGTGTCGGAGACCGCCTCGGAGGTGAGCTCGGAGGCGCCCAGCACTCCCAGCGCCCGGGCCCAGTCCAGGGTCTCGGCCACCCCGGGGGGCTTGAACAGCTCCAGGGAGCGGAGATCGGACATCGCTTCGGCGAGTTGGTGGGCCAACCGCGCATCGATGTCCGGTACCTTCGCCCTCACTATCTCCACTTCCCGGTCCAGATCGGGAAAGTCCAGCCAGTGATATATGCACCTTCTCTTCAAGGCATCGTGTATCTCTCGGGTGCGGTTGGAGGTGATGACCACCACCGGCGGCGCCGCGGCGCGGATGACTCCTATCTCGGGAATGGTCACCTGAAAGTCGGAGAGTATCTCCAACAGGAAGGCCTCGAACTCCTCGTCGGCGCGGTCCAGTTCGTCGATCAACAACACCGCGGGCCTTCCCTCCGAGGACGAGAACTCCACCGCCTGGAGGAGTGGCCGGGCCAGCAGGTATTCGCGGCTCATGATGCTCTCCACGGAAGCCCGGTCCTGCCCTCCGCCCGCCTCTATGAGCCGAATGGCAAGCATCTGGCGGGCATAGTCCCACTCGTACAGGGCGTGATTGGCGTCGAGCCCCTCGTAGCACTGCAGCCTGATCAGTTCCGTGTCCAAGACTTGGGCCAGCACCTTGGCCACTTCCGTTTTCCCTACCCCCGCTTCTCCTTCGAGGAACAGGGGGCGGGCCAGGCTGTGGGAAAGGTGGATCGCAACCGCCAGGGGCCGGTCGGCCAGGTAGCGGAATTCGCCGAAGGCAGCGGTCACTTCATCGACGGAACGGGGGATCATGGCTTTGCAAACTCTACATAGGCGGGTGGAGGCCCCGAGCACGGGCTCCGGGCCTCATGTTATCGTCGCCCGAAAGCAGGATCAGCGGGCCGGCGGAGCGTAGAGAAGGCCTCCGTCAGAGTAGAGCGCGTTCAATCCCCGCTCGAGCCCCAGCGGCGTCAGGTGCCGGTCATAGACCTCGGCATAGTTGCCGACCTGGCGGATCACCTGATAGAAGGCATCCGCCGGGAGACCCATCTTGGTCTGCAACTCGTCCTCGGTGGCGCCGAACAGACGGCCCGCCTCTCCGTCGACATTCAACATGTCATCCACATTGGCCGACGTGATGCCCTTCTCCTCGGCAATCAGCATCGCGAACACCGTCCAGGTCACCACATCGCCGAAGCGAGACTGGTTCTGGATCCAGGCCGGACCCAGCGGTTCCTTGGAGATCGGAACCGGCGGGAAGATCACCCACTCGTCGTCGGGATCGTCACTGGCTTTTCGCGACACCAACGCCGAGCCATCGGTGGTCACCACATCGCAGGCCTCCGACGTGAAATTTTCCAACACCACATTGAAGTCCTCGAAGGTGTTCAGGGTGATGTTGATCTCCGCGGCCGCGGCGGCTTCGGAGATGTTCTTCTCGGTCGTCGTACCTGCGTTTGCGCACACCACGGCGCCCTCTATCTCCTCCAGGGTGGACAGGGGATTGAACCCTGCAGCGCCTTTCGCCATCAACTGCTGGCCGTCGTAGTAGGTAGTTGGCCCGAAGTCAAGACCCAGGTCGGTGTCGCGGCTCTGGGTCCAAGTGGTGTTGCGGCTCAGGAGATCGATCAGTCCTGAGTTCAATGCCTCGAACCGGGTGGCGGAGTTGAGCGACCTGTATCTGACTGCTTCCGCGTCGCCGAGAATCGCAGCCGCCACCGCCCGGCACAGATCCACGTCGAAGCCGATAAAGGCACCCTCGGAGTCCTTGTAGCCGAATCCGGGGAGAATCTCGTTCACCCCGCAGTTCAACTCGCCGCGGGCAATCACCACATCCAAAAGGTCCTCCGCGGCCGGGACAGCAGGAGCCGGAACCTGGGTAGTCGTGGGCCTCGCCGTGGTTGTGACGTCCTCGGCCCCTTCTCCTCCGCAACCGGCAACCGCCACCAACAGGACCAAGAGCACTGCTGTTGCTCGTCTCACGGGACAACCGCCCAAATAAAGATGAGGCCCGGAACCCTGGGTTCCGGGCCTCATCGCATCGTCGGTCGTAGACAGGATTATCGGGCGGGAGGCGGATAGAGAAGGCCTCCATCAGCTTGGAGAGCATTCAAACCGCGCTCGAGCCCCAGCGGCGTCAGGTGCCGGTCATAGACCTCGGCATAGTTGCCGACCTGGCGGATCACCTGATAGAAGGCATCCGCCGGGAGACCCATCTTGGTCTGCAACTCGTCCTCGGTGGCGCCGAACAGACGGCCCGCCTCTCCGTCGACATTCAACATGTCATCCACATTGGCCGACGTGATGCCCTTCTCCTCGGCGATCAGCATCGCGAACACCGTCCAGTTGACCACGTCGCCCATGCGCGACTGGTTCTGGATCCAGCTGGGACCGAGGGGCTCCTTGGAAATCGGAACCGACGGGAAGATCACCCAGTCCGCACCAGCATCCCCTTCGGTGGCCTTCCGGGAGACCAACGTCGACCCGTCGCTGGTCACCACGTCACAGGCGCCCGACTTGAAGCCCTCTATCACCACATTGAAGTCTTCAAAGGTGCTGAGGGTGATGTTGACTCCCGCGGCATTGGCGGCTTCGGTCATGTTCTTCTCGGTCGTCGTGCCGGCGATGGCGCAAACCGTGGCGCCTTCTATCTCCTCCAGGGCTGACCCGGAACTGAATCCCTGCTCACCTCTGGCCATCAACTGCTGGCCGTCGTAGTAGGTGGTAGGCCCGAAGTCGAGACCCAGGTCGGTGTCACGGCTCTGCGTCCACGTGGTGTTTCGCACCAGCAGGTCGATCAGGCCCGAGGTCAGAGCCTCGAAGCGGGCGGCGGCGGTCAGCGCCTCAAACCTGACCGCTTCCGAGTCTCCGAGAATCGCAGCAGCCACGGCCCGGCACAGGTCAACGTCGAAGCCCGTGAAGGTCCCTTCCGCATCCTTGTAGCCGAACCCCGGAATAGTCTCGTTGACTCCGCAATTCAACTCGCCGCGGGCAATCACCTCATCCAGCACGTCTACCGTATCTGCAGGAACTTCAACTTCAACGACAACCGTCTCCGGCGGTTGGTCGGCCGCCGCCGTGGTCGTGATCTCTTCAGCGTCATCGCCGCAGGCCGTCGCCAACAGCGCAACCACCAAGAGCATCAATGCCGTCTTCTTCATAGAGTTCTCCTTATCTGTTTAAATGACGAACCATCACTGTGAAACCCTACTAGCCGGAAGCCTCCTCCGGGGACCGCGGAGCGGGGCCAAACCTGTACAGGAAGAATCCCAGCAGCCCGGCGAGCAGCGATCCGCTCAGAATCCCGAGCTTGGCCTGATCTATGAGTCCCTGGTCGACGAAGGCCAGCCCGGAGACGAAGATGGCCACCGTGAACCCGATTCCGGCCACCGCCGCCAGAGCCACCACGTCACGGGCGCCCATACCCTCGGGAAGGATGCCCCATCCCATCCTCACCGCCAGCCATGTGAACAAGCTGATCCCCACCGTCTTTCCCAACAACAACCCCAGGGCGGTACCCAGCGCCACCGGTTGCAACAACTGGCCCACATCCCCTTCCAGACGCACGCCGGCATTGGCCAGGGCAAAGATCGGAAGCACCAGGAAGGAACTCCATGAAAGCAACCGGTGCTCGTTCCTGACAAGAGGGGCCACTGACTCCCGGGCCACGTCCGCCAGCGCCAGTATTTGGTGGTCGGCTTGTTCCCGTTGCTGATCCGTGACTATGTGACGGGGAGAAGAATCGAGGATCGCCCGCCCCTTGCCATGGAGATCTTCGGCTGAATACATGGGGCGCGGGGGCGTGAGGAAGGCCAAAGCCACCCCCACCAGGGTGGGATGGACGCCCGATTCGTAAACGCAAAACCAGGCCAGAAGCGCCATGGGAATGTAGAAGGAGTGGGCACGGATTCCGACTCGTCCCGCCACGGCCACCGCCACCAGGGTGAGGATCCCCCAGGTCAGCCAGTCCCACTGCAGGCTGTCGGAGTAGAAGAAGGCGATGATTGCGATCGCCCCGATGTCATCGGCGATGGCGAGCGCCAGAAGGAAGAGCTTGGCGCCGGGCGCCACCCTGCTCCCCAGAAGTGAGACCACCCCCAGGGAGAAGGCGATGTCGGTGGCGGTCGGGACCGCCCAGCCGTTCAACGCCGGGCCTCCCTCTCCCATCACGATCAGCACATAGACCAGTGCGGGGACCAGCATTCCACCCGCGCCGGCCACCACGGGGAGCGCCGCAGCCCGGGGATCACGGAGCCGTCCCAGCACCAACTCGCGCTTTATCTCCAGACCCACCACAAAGAAGAAGATGGCCATCAGCGCATCGTTGACAAAGTCCTGGAGTGAGTGGGAGAACAGGTGGATGGAACCTAACGCAACCTCCACATGGGTGTGCCAGAGATCGAAATAGCTGTCCGACAGCGCAGAATTCGCCCACACCATGGCTATCACGGCCATCAGCAGCAGCGCCGCCCCGGCAGAAGCCTCCACCTCCATGAACCTCTGAATCGGGCGGACGAATCGGCGGGCAACGAAACGGTTGGAGTCGATCCAGGTCTCGTGGAGGGGCTCTCTCAACATGTTCTGCTACACGCTCCGCCGGCGGCCTGCCGACCCCAACTCTGCGCAGGCCTGCACGACCCGGTCGGCCATTGCCTGCTGTGCCTTCTTCATGTAGGACCGGGGATCGTACACCTTTTTGTTGCCCACCTCCCCATCCACCTTCAGCACCCCCGAGTAGTTGGTGAGCATGTGATCCACCACCGGACGAGTGAACGCGTACTGGGTGTCGGTGTCGATGTTCATCTTCACCACCCCGTAGCTCAGCGTCTCCTGTATTTCCTCGGGGGTCGAGCCGCTTCCCCCGTGGAAAACCAGGTAGTGCCGGTAGCCGAACCGCTCCTCGGTGGCGGCCTGCCCGTCCCGCAGGATGGTGGGCCGCAACTGCACCTTGCCCGGCTTGTAGACCCCGTGCACATTCCCGAAGACAGCCGCCAGGAGGTAGCTGCCCCGCTCCCCCACGCCCAGCCGCTCCGCCACCGCCACCATGTCGTCAGGGGTTGTGTAAAGCTTCCGGCGGTCCAGTCCCGAATGATCCATGGTGTCCTCAACCCCGCCCACAATTCCGATCTCCAGTTCCAGCAGCACCTCCTGGGCTGCGCACTCATCCAGGAGTTGCGAACTGAGAGCCAGGTTCTCATCCAAGGGCAGGGCGGAGGCATCCAGCATGTGGCTTTGATAGAGCGGACCCAGGCCCGCGGCGCGGCGCCGGGCCGTCTCGGCCAGAAGGGGCCGGATCAGATCATCCACCCGGTCGGGCGGGCAGTGGTCGGTGTGGAGAGCCACCAGCATCGGGTACCTGTCCGCCACCGCATGGGCGAACTCCGCCAGGGCCTGGGCTCCCAAGGCCATGTCGTCCACCGCGCTCCCGGAGAGAAACTGGCCGCCACCGGTTGAGACCTGGATTATCCCATCCGACTCGGCGGCCGCGAATCCGGCCAGGGCGGCGTTGAGTGTCTCGCTGGAGGTGACATTGATGGCTGGATAGGCGTACCCTCCCTCGCGGGCCGCGTCCAGCATGTCGCGATATTGCAGTGGGCTAGCGATCGGCATGTAGGACCTCCTCTGGCACCAGAATATATCTCCGACTCCCCCGGCCCCAAGATGCCAGGTTGCTCATGTCCCGTCCGGGCCGAGAAAGTTGGCCAGCAATCTCTTCCCCTCGGCGGTGAGGATGCTTTCGGGATGGAACTGCACGCCGGTCACGGGAAGGGACCGGTGGCGCACTCCTTGGATGACCCCGTCCTCGCTCCAAGCGCAGGCTTCCAGTTCGGGAGGGAGGGCGGTGATGGCCAGCGAGTGGTATCGGGTGGCCGTAAACGGGTTCTCACACCCACCGAAGACTCCTCTCTGGTCGTGGCGGATGGGAGAGGTCTTCCCATGGCGGGGCTCGGGCGCGGGACCCACTTCCCCACCGTAGGCAACGGCTATCGCCTGGTGTCCCAGGCACACCCCCAACGTGGGAACGCGGTCACCGAAGGTCTTCACGTAGTCGATCGAGAAGCCGGCGTTTTCGGGACGCCCCGGGCCGGGAGAGATCACCAGCCTGTCCACATCCCACGCCGCAGCCTCGGCGGCGGGGACCACATCGCTTCTCACCACCCTCGGCTCGGCGCCCAACTCTCCCAGGTACTGAGCCAAGTTGAAGGTGAACGAGTCGTAGTTGTCGAGAATCAAGACCCGCATGACCACTCGTTTAGCTTAATGAGCCTCCCGGCCGAACCCTCCCCGTAGCTCGGTGGGCCGGGTCATCCGGATTCGGCGCCGCGCCATCCGCTCGCGCGGCCCCCGCCGCATCCGCTATTCTCCAGGAGGGAACCATGCCTGTCTCCAAGAAACGCAAGGGCGCCCGATCCCGCCAGCCCACCCCTCCCCGGAACCCGGTGAAGGCCGCCGCCCCCTCCCCCCGCTGGTATGTGATCACCATGGCCGGCTTGATGGGAGCGGGCCTGATCCTGGTCCTGCTGCGCTTCGTGCTGGGTCTCGATCAACTGTGGCTGGTGGGTGGCCTGGCCCTGATCGCGGTCGGGTTCCTCATGACCACCGGCTACCGCTAGCCAGAGGTTTCCGGCCTCCACACGGCGACCATCTCCTCGCGGCAGTGGCGGGGAGGGGAAGTCTCCGAGACGCTGGCCATCCTCACGGTCAGCTCAGTCCCGCACAGGGTGCACCGGTAGTCCTGGTACGCCTCCACAACCGACTCGGGATCCGGTTGGCCGGGCGCCGCAGCCATGGCCCGTAGGAACCATAGGCACAACCGCCATACCACCACCCCGATCAGCAGGGCGACGCCCAGGTTGACCAGGCTGATCAACGCCGAGCCATGCTCGGTTCCGTCAGAGCTTCTCGATGATGGTGGCGTTGGCCATCCCGCCGCCCTCGCACATCGACAGCAGCCCGTAGCGGGTGTCGGTCCTGACCATCTCGTGAACAAGGGTGGTCAGGAGCTTCGCCCCGGAAGCTCCCAACGGGTGACCGAGGGCGATGGCGCCTCCATTGACGTTGGTGCGCTCCCACAGTCCGTCAACATCACTGCCTCCGTGCTCTGCCCGCCAGGCTCCCACCACCGAGGAGAACGCCTCGTTGATCTCGAACAGCCCGATGTCGTCGATGGTCAGGCCGGCGCGTTCCAGCACCTTGGAGGTGGCGGGGATCGGCCCGGTGAGCATCATCACCGGATCCACGCCCGCCAATGCGAACGAGACAAACCGCGCCATGGGCTCAAGGTCGAGACGGGAGGCCAGGTCCTCGTCCATGATCAGCACCGCCGCCGAGCCGTCCGAGATCTGAGACGAGTTGCCCGCGGTTATCTTCCCGTCAGCCTTGAAGGCGGGGGGGAGTCCTGCCAGCGCCTCCATGCTGGTGGTCCGGCGAATGCCCTCATCCACCGTCATCAGCTCGTCGGCGCCTCCCACCGAGACTCTCACCGGCTGGATCTGGGACTGGAAACGCCCTTCGTCGGTGGCCCGGGCCGCCCTCTGATGGGAGAGAAGCGAGATCTGGTCGAGCTCTTCGCGGCTCAATCCCCACTTGTCGGCGACCATCTCCGCCGAGATGCCCTGGGGGACCAGCCCGTTGGCATAGCGCTCCATCACCAGGGGTCCGAAGGGAAGCCCTGGCCCAAGCTCTGCGGTGACCCCCATCGGCACCCGGGTCATCGACTCCACCCCGGCGGCGATGGCCACCCGGTAGGCCCCGGCCATGACGCCCTGGGCTGCGAAGTGCGCCGCTTGCTGGGACGATCCGCACTGCCGGTCTATGGTCACCCCCACCACATCTTCGGGGAACCCGGCCGCCAACGCGGAGTTGCGGGCAATGTTTATCCCCTGTTCGCCGGTCTGGCTGACGCAGCCGCTGATCACGTCCTCCACCAATCCGGGATCCAGGTCGTTGCGCTCCATGAGAGCAGCAAGGGGAATGGCCGCCAGATCAACCGCGTGGATCCCGGACAGCTTTCCCTTGCGCCTGCCTGCCGGGGTGCGGACCGCATCTACGATTACAGCCGAGTTCATCTTGTCTGCTCCTCTCGGGTACTGCTCATTAGGGGCGTGGAGACGATGGGACTTGAACCCACGACCTCCTGCTTGCAAAGCAGGCGCTCTTCCAGGCTGAGCTACGTCCCCTTACGGGGCGGAGGATAACGCGCTTTGCCAGTCCAGGCACAAGGGCTTTGAGTATTCGAGTCCGACCGTTCGGCGACGCCGGGCATCCCCTAGATGACCGGCCACCGGGAGGGGAACCCGACACCGGTGACGGCCCGGACCCGCTCGCCGATCTTCTCGACCTTTTGAATCAACTCCCACAAATCACCCGCAAAGCGCGGCCGACCCTCCTCGACCACCACCCGGCCATCAACGATCACCGTCTCCACCGAGTCGCCCGTCGCGGAATAGACAAGGTTCCGGACTGGGTTCGCCAGGGCTCGCCACTCCGGACGACGGGTGTCGAACAGCACCAGGTCTCCCTTCCTTCCCACCTCTACGGCGCCCAGAGAATCGGCGGACCCAAGCGCAGCGGCGCCGGTCCGGGTCGCCAACTCGAGCGCCGTCTCCGCCGGTATGAGGCTGCTGTCTCCCCGAACGTCCTTGTAGACGGTTGCCGCGATGTTCATGCACCGCACCATGTCGGAGAAATTGGAGCTGTTGACCGAGTCCGTTCCCAGCGAAACCGGGACGCCGGCATCCAACAACTCGGGAAGTCGTCCGCCCCTGCCGGTGTCGCCGCCGGCCTTCATGACCGTGCTGGGACAGACCACCACTGCCGCGCCGGAACCGGCGATCAGCTCTGTCTCCCGCTCCGTCAGGTCCATGCAATGGGAGAGCAGCAGGTTGGGACCGAGTACGCCAAGCTCCGCCAGCCGTTCGGTCGGCGCGGGTCCCGGAGTCCGAGCGCCGCCGGAGTGATGGAGCGTCAGGGCCGTCCCGTAGTGGTCGGCGATCCTCTTGGCGCCTATCAGCAACTCGGGGCTGCAGAACTCCAGCGAGAACGGCATCGCCCAAGCCCGCACCCGTCCCGAAAGGCGCCCGTCCAGTGCCTTGATGGAGGCCTCCAGGCGTTGCAGTGCGTCAGCGGTTTCATAAACGGGAAGGTGCAATCCGTTTTCCCGGTCCTGCACCTGTTCCCCGATCATCACCCGGCACCCCGCCTGGTCGTAGGCAGCCAGGCACGCCTCCGGGAATCTGGTCGTGCCCGGGTCGACGAGGGTGGTGGTCCCCGTCCCGAGTAGTTCCACCAGGCCGAGCAGCGTGGTGAGGTACTCCTCCTCCTCGGTCATCACCGACTGCATGGCAAACACATGTCTCAATCTGTCGGGGACATCGTCGGGAAAGACGCCCCGGACGGAGTGCGCGTAGCTGATGTGCATGTGACCGTTCACGAATCCGGGCGTAACCACCATGTCGGTGGCGTCGATTACCCGATCCGCGCCGATGTGGCGAAGTTCGTCGGCCTTGCCGACATGGCTTATGAGCCCGTTCCGGACCACCACCGATCCGTCTCGGATGACTCTTCTCCGATCATCCACCGTGATGACATACTGGGCTTGGTCAATCTTGATGCTGGAGTCGGTCATCCCGGCCTTCCAACGCCTGAAGCGGGTGTCATCAGCGCTTCTTCCCCTGCTTGGCCAGTTCGCCCGTGTCCACCAGGTCCAGTGTCGCCAGATACTCCGGGTCCTCGTAGCGACTGAGAAGGAATGTGTCCGCATACCCCGGGAGGTCGCTTCCCGTCAAGTGGGAACCGACCAGTTCGGCGGCGGCCGCGCAGATCATCACCCCGTATCCCGACATCCCCGTCACCAGGTGGAATCCCTCGGGGCCCGCCGGGCCGATCAGGGGGAGGTTCTCGGGGGTCTTCATGACGTACGCGCCATCCACAACCGAGTAGGGCAGTTGATCGCGGTAGCCGGCCAGAGAAGGCAGCATGGCCGCCATCCCCCGCAACACCGCCTCGGGGAACATGAAGTCCGGTCGGGGCGCCGGCCAGGTCGGATCATCTCGAACATGGGGCCGGTAGTTCCAGAGAGCCTCGAAGAACGGCGAGTCCAAGCCCCCTTCGGGCCGACCAAAGACCGGGGTGGTTATCTCCGCCAACAACTCGTGGAAGCCTTCGGCCTCCAGATCGGACCTCTCGGTGCCGCTCCAGTCGATACTCACCGGGTCCGTCCACAGGAGCATGGGCGCCTCACGGGGAAACGCTCCAAGGTGGTCTCTGAACGAGACCTTGTGGTGAAGCGAGGCCTGCAAGGGCAACTCAAGCCCCACCATGCGCGCCAGCGGCTTGGACATCGGCCCAGCCGCGTTGACGACCACCGGTGTCGAGATCCGGGCGCCTGACTTCAACAACACGCCCGCCACCTTTCCCCGGAGGGTCTTGATGTCCACTACCTCATCGACGACCACCTCGGCGCCCCGTCCTCTGGCCTGCTCCAGCATCCAGGCGCCCAATTGCTGGGCGCTGAACCACCCACCCCGGAGCACGTGCAGGGCGCCCAGGGCTTCGTCGCTCAGATACGGGAACCTGTCCAGGAGGGCTTCGGGATTCTGATAGACATCGAAGCCCGTCTCCTCCTCGACATCGGCAGCAGACCCGGCGATGCGGACCGGGCCCGCTCCAAACCCCGAACTCGCCTCAGCCGCCCTGGTTAGGGACGCCAATTGCTCCGGATCACCGGTAACGAAGAGGTATCCCCTCCGTGACATGTTGAAGAAGTCGTCCGACTGTTCCTTCAGCGTTTCGAGGATGTCGATGGAGCGGTTGGTCAGATCGACCATCGGTTTGTTGGGGAAGAAGTTGCGATAACACTCCGATGACTTGTCGGATGTGAGGGAAAGGGGCGGACGGGGGTCAACGACTATCACTCCCTCCACCCCCCGGACCACCGCCAAGTCATAACAGGTCGCCACCCCCGCGATCCCGGCGCCTACCACAACCGCCCCTGCCTGCCTCATCATTTCACTCTTCCGCTTTCTCGTCCGAGCATCCCGGAACCCTATCGCTCCGAACGATAGTTGCGGGCGGCCCCTCGCCTCCAACTGGCTGCCTGGGAGAACCAAGGTGCCGGGACAATCGGGGGAGAGAGCCGACCAAAACCGGTCCCTGCCCGGAATCAACAGGGTTAGGATGTAGCTTTTCCGGGCTCATAGCTCAGGTTGGTTAGAGCGCATCCCTGATAAGGATGAGGTCCCTGGTTCAAATCCAGGTGGGCCCACCAAACATCGTCGAAGACTCCGCGTCGAGAAACCGCGAGGCCTGCATTCCGGCCCTGCATCCATCGCCGGCGGGCCACTTCCGAGGCGTCGGCCCACTGGAGTTCTGTCAACCCGGGTTGCGAGGGAATGTGCGGAGCGGGATGCCACTGGTCGCGGGCAGTGGGCTGGTTACACTGGAGAAGTGCGCTGGAACAGGCCTTGGCCGCACGGCCGACGCGTGATGTGCTAGCACGCGATGGGTCCCACCCGCGTGAGATTGCCGTTTGGCGGCTGGATGGTCGAATCAAGGAGATGAACCTGTCCAACACACTTTCCCGGAGGCTGTCAATCGTCGTTTCGATGATGGCTCTCCTGTTCTTGATGGCCGCCTGCGGAGCGGAGCCTGAGCCCGAGCCTGCCCCGGACGTCGACTTGGACGCCCTGCTGACCGGTGCGGGGGAGGTAATGGCCGGCATGGCGACGGCAAAGTTCAGCATGGTCGACGAACTGGAGTCCGGGGCCAAATTCTTCGGGACCACCTTCAAGAGGATGGAAACAGACGTAGAGGCGCCTGACAGCTTCAGGATGGTTGTGGATGTGGAGGCGCCCGGATTCGGCTTTGTGGAGATAGAGATGATGGCGGTCGGGGAGGAGGCGTACATCAAGCTCTCCGCGGACGCGCCGTGGAATCCCCTGCCCCTGGACCAGGTGCCCTTCAATTTCGCGGGGTTGGGCTTCACGTTGCGGGATCTGCTCACCACCCTCAAGGACGGAGCAGTTGTCGCAGGTAAGGAGTCTCTGGATGGCGCCCAGACCGTTCGCGTTGACGGGACCCTGTCGTCCGAGCAGTTGTCGGCCCTCATCTCGTCCGTCGATCCAGGCCACCCGGTGAGCCTCAACCTGTGGATCGGCGAAACCGACCATGCCCTGAAGCAGATAAGGATCGCCGGCCAGATCTACGACGACGACGCACCCGAGACCGTCCGTCTTCTGGTCATCGAGGGCATCGACGTACCCGTCGACATCCAACTCCCGGACCTCGGATCCGGGCAGTGAAGGGCGTTAGCCAGCGCTTCACATCCATAGCCTCCTCCGAATCGGGTGTACTGGCGATCATCTGCCTGGGGGTATTTTCAACTGCTTTGGATCAGACCGTGGTGGTGGCTGCGTTGCCGGGCGTCATGGTGGACTTGGAGATCCCCCTCACCGACCTGGACAGGGCATCCTGGATCGTCACCGGGTACCTGGTCGCCTACACGGTGGCCATGCCATTGGGTGGGCGCCTGTCCGACGTCCATGGGCGCATCAGGATGTTCCAAGCCTCTCTGGTCGTGTTCTCGATAGGGTCGTTGTTCGTGGCGCTGGCGCCCAACTTCGAGTGGATAGTCTCCGCCAGGGTGATCCAGGCCGTCGGGGGAGGCGCCACCGTACCTATAGGTCTGGCAATGGCGGTGGCGGCAGTATCGCCGCAGAGAAGAGGAATTGCCATCGGACTGGTGGCTGCGGCGGCCGAAGCCGGGTCGGTCTTGGGCCCTCTCTATGGAGGAGCGATCATCGAACTGCTCGGCTGGCGGTGGATATTCTGGCTCGACATACCTCAGAGCTTCATTCTGATCGGGCTCATGGCCATCCTGCCGAACCGCCCCAATCCCGCGGCCAAGATGGACTACTTCGGAGCGCTGGTGCTGGGAGCATCGCTCATCTTCTTGACCGCCGGACTGTCCCAGCGGGCCATTTTCTCGGGAGAGTCCCTCATCCCGTATCTCCTGGTAGCCGTCGGAGCGGTCCTGGTGATCGCATTGGTCTTGGTGGAAAAACGCTCCGTCCAGCCACTGCTGGCCCCTTTCCTGTACAGATCCAGGGCATTCCTCTCTGCCAACATCACCCAGTTCCTGGTGGGAGTCGCTCTGATCATCGCCCTGGTGGCAGTGCCGCTCATGGCCGCCACGGTCATGGAGAAGGGGGCCTTGGACAGTGTCCTCCAGTTGCTTCGTCTGACCGCTGCCATTCCGGTGGGAGCGGTGGTGGGGGGCTACATCCTCCGCTGGGCCGGAGTGAAGTCGGTTTGCGCCGTTGGCTTGGTGTTCATGGGAGCGGGCTTGTTGATCATGAGTGGCTGGGAGACCCAGGTGGAAGAACTCCGGCTGACCTTGCCCCTGGTGATGGCAGGTCTGGGATTCGGGTTGGTCATCCCGCCCATAGGGGTCAGCGCGTTGAGCGCCGCCCCGAGCCACTATTGGGGCGCGGCGGCCTCGTTGGTCACGGCATCGCGAATGGTGGGGATGGCGTTGGGGCTGGCGGCCCTGTCCGCCTGGGGCATCGAACGCTTTTACAGCCTGACCGGCGATGTGGCCCTGGGACCGACCTTCGAGGAGACCGAGGCCGTCTTGATAGGAGCAGGCGTTACCGTGTTCCAGAACCTCTTCATGATCACGGGATTCCTGTCTCTTCTGGCCATCCTGCCGGCCGTGCTGATGAGAGAGGAAGACGTCGAGGACACCAGCGGCCTCCTCCTTTGAGTTCTTCCCGCCGGATCAGGGGGTCCTAGCCCCGCCCCACCAGCGTCGGAGCTACTCCGACTCCACCAACATGGTGGGTTGATCGGCGCCGGCGGGACCGGGTTGCTCGGCAGCGGAAAACGGCTCGACCCGGACCGTCTCGGAGGGAGGGGCGGCCACCAGCACCGGAACCACGTTCTCCTCCAACAGCACCACCTCCACCCCCCCTACCACGTCGGCCACCAGGTTGTACATGATCGCCCCGAGAGTGGTGAGTCCGCTGGACAGGACCGCCCAGGCCACCGCCAGAATCGCCGAGAGGCGGATGAATTGCTCGGTGTTCGAGAAAGGCGCCTCCCCTTCATCCAGAAGAGTGATCTGGATCAGGAAGTCGGTGATCTTCTGGGGAATGCCCGATCTCTCCACGACCTCCCAGAACATCACCGAGGCCAGCATGAAGCCGAAAGCCGCCACCATATAAACGATGAAAGAGACCTTCAGCACCGTCCATGGATCCACCCGACGGACAATCCTTCGGACCCGGTGGACCGAGTGGGTGGGCTGCGCGTCCAACACCATCTAGAGACTACCGGCGCCCCTACTCCTGCCGCCGCCCCGGTCAGCCGTCCCCGTTTTCGGTGGGAACGATCTCGAACGCCGACAGCGTCCCGTCCTCTCCTACCTGTTGGACCCTCACACCCGTGGCCGTCCGGCTTTGCACGCTTACCGAAGAAACCGCGGTGCGGATGGCGATGCCCTGTGACGAGATCAGCATCACCTCGGTCTCGGGACCAACCGTCCGCGCGCCCACCAGCACGCCTCTTGCCTGAGACAGCTTGATGGCGATCACTCCCTGACCTCTCCTGTTGTGCAACGGAAAGCGGCTCACCTTGGTTCGTTTGGCGAACCCCTTAGAGGTAACCAGCAGCACTTCGTCACCCTCCATGTCGGAACAGGCCCCCACCACGCGATCGTTCTTTTTGACCAGCCGCATTCCTATCACTCCCCGAGTGGCTCTGCCCGTGGCGCGAATTCCCCGCTCGTGAAAGCGAAGTCCCTGGCCCTTCTCGGTGAAGAGCAACAGATCGTTGTCCCCGTTGGTGGTGCGGACCGCCACCAACTCGTCACCGGGTGAGAGGTTGATGGCCCGAAGAGTCTTGTATTGGGATTCATAGGCCTTGAGTTCGGTCTTTTTCACCATCCCCTGACGGGTGAACATCACCAGGTATTTCACCGTCTCATAGTCGCGGGTGTCGATGATCGCTTCGATCCGCTCCTCCGGCTCGATGGGCAGCACGGCATGGGCCAGCACCCCCTTGCCGGTTCGTGATTGGCGGGGTATCTCGTGGGCCCGCAACCGGTGAACCACTCCCCGATTGGTGAAAAACAGTAGGTAGGAGTGGGCAGTGGTGTGCACCAGGTGCGAGATGACATCGTCCTCGGCCAGCCCGGCGGCTTTCACGCCCCGACCGCCCCGTCCCTGCGTGCGATAGGACTTGGCGTCCACAGACTTCACATACCCGCTCCGCGAAACGGTGATGATCAACTCCTCGTCGGCGATCAGGTCCTCGATCGACATCTCGCCCAGTTCATCTATCAGCCTGCTGCGGCGGGTCACGGCATGCTTCTGTCGGACCTCCTTGAGGGTGTCGCGGATGATTGCCCATCGGCGGGGGGGCTTGGCCAGGATATCCTCCAGGTCGGCTATCACCTCCAGAAGCCGGGCGAGTTCTGCGGCCAGCTTCTCGGACTCCAGGGCTGTGAGGCGCCTGAGCGGCATCTCCAGGATGGCGTTGGCCTGGATCTCGGAGAGTTCGAACCGGTCTGCCAGGCGAGAACGCGCCTCGGGGGTGTTTGCCGAGGAGCGAATCACCGCTATTACCTCGGTGATATTGTCCACCGCGATGCACAGGCCCTCCAGGATGTGGGCGCGAGCCGAGGCCTTATCGAGCCGGAACCGGGTCCTCCGCTCCACCACCTCCATCTGCTGGTCGAGATAGTGACCGAGGGCCTCCGCGATGCCCATCGTGCGGGGAACGCCGTCCACCAGCGCCACCATGTTCACCCCGAAGTTGCTCTGGAGTTGAGTCCGCTTGTAGAGCTGGTTCTGGATCACCTCGGGGACGGCGCCCCTCTTCAACTCAATGACCAACCGGGTGCCCACCCGCGACGAGGACTCGTTGCGGAGATCGGCGATCCCTGCGATCTCCTTCTGGTTCACCAGGTCGGCGATCTTCTTCAACACCCGGTCCTGGGAGACCTGGTATGGAAGCTCGGTTACCACTATGGCCGTGCGCCCCGGCCGGATCTCGGTGGGCTCAGCAACCGCTCTCACCTTGACCGAGCCCCGGCCGGTGATCAGAGCCTGCTTCACGGCGTCGTCGGCCACGATCTCTCCCCCGGAAGGGAAGTCCGGCCCCCTGACGTACTTCAGGAGGTCGGCAGACGGACAATCCGGATTGTCCAATAGATAAATGCAGGCGTCTATCACCTCGCCCAGGTTGTGGGGAGGGATGTTGGTGGCCATCCCCACCGCGATTCCCTGAGCTCCGTTTACCAGGAGATTGGGGTAGCGCGAGGGGAGCACCACCGGCTCGCGATGTTCACCGTCGTAGTTCTCCACGAAGTCCACCGTGTCCTCGTCGATGCCCTCCAGCATCGACATGGCGATCTCCGACAGCCGGCACTCGGTGTAGCGCATCTGGCCCGGCGGGTCCTCGACGCTGCCGAAGTTACCCTGCGGGTCCACCAGGGGGTGGCCCAGGCTGAAATCCTGGCCCAGGCGCACCAGGGCGTCGTAGATCGCCTGGTCGCCGTGGGGATGGAAGCGGGCCATCACGTCTCCCACCACCGTGGCGCACTTGCGGTGCCGGCCATTCGGGACCAGGTTGGCCTGGCTCATGGAGTAGATGATCCTCCGCTGCACCGGCTTCAACCCGTCCCGCACGTCGGGCAAGGCTCGGGCGACTATCACCGACATGGCGTAGTCCATGAAGGACTGGGACATCTCCTCGGTCAGGCCGATCTCCGGGCCCATGTAGAGGGTGGGATTCAGGGGAGGCGTCTCCTCGGTCATACGTCGAGAAAGCGGATGTCCGAGGCGTGAGTTCGGATGTACTCCCGCCGGGCTGGGACGTCATCGCCCATCAGGGTCCGGAACAATTCATTCTCCTCCATCACCGCGGCCAGGTTGTTGGTCTGCACCTTCAGGAGGGTGCGCGTCCCGGGGTTCATGGTGGTGTCCCACAACTCATCGGGGTTCATCTCTCCCAGGCCCTTGAAGCGGGTGGGGTTGATCCTGGGGTGCTTTTGCCGCAATGCCTCCAACTCGGCATCGTTCTTCAGGTAGATCACCTTGGCGCCCCGCTTGACCCGGTAGAGGGGAGGCTGGGCGATGTAGATGTAGCCGGTTTCCAGCAGTCCTCGCATGTTCCGGAAGAACAGGGTGAGCAGCAAGGTGCGGATATGGGAGCCGTCCACGTCGGCGTCGGTGAGCAGCACGATCTTGTGGTAACGGCACTTCTCGATATCGAATTCCTCCCCGATGCCGGTCCCCACCGCGGTGATGATCGACCGCACCTCTTTGTTCATGAGGGCCTTCCCCAATCGGGCCCGCTCCACGTTGAGGATCTTCCCCCGAATGGGCAGGATGGCTTGGATCCGGGAGTCGCGAGCCTGCTTGGCCGGCCCGGCCGCCGAGTTCCCCTCGACGATGAACAACTCGCTCTCGGAGGGATCCCGGCTGGAGCAGTCCACCAGTTTGCCCGGCAGGCTGGTGGACTCGAGGAGTGACTTTCGCCGAGTCAACTCCCGGGCCTTGCGGGCTGCTTCCCGGGCCTTGGCCGCTCCGAGCGCCTTGGTAATTATCGCCCGGGCCTCGGGCGAGTGCTTCTCCAACCACTCCGGGAGGGCTTTGTTCAGAGCCTTCTCCACGTAGGAGCGGATCTCGGTGTTGCCCAGCTTGGTCTTGGTCTGTCCCTCGAACTGCGGGTTCTTCACCCTCACCGACAGGACCGCGGTCAGCCCTTCCCGGGCGTCCTCCCCGGTCAGGTTGGACTCCCTCTCCTTGATGAGGTTCTTGGCCCTGCCGAACTCGTTGGCGACCTTGGTCAGGGCTCGACGGAATCCCTCCTCGTGGGTCCCCCCCTCGGCGGTCCTGATGTTGTTGACGAACGAGAGCACGTTCTCCTGGTAGCCCGTGGTCCACTGCAGGGCCAACTCCATTTCGGCATCCTCGTCCTGATCTTCCACCACGATCTGACGGGCGTTCACGACATCGTTCTTGCGGTTCAGATGAGCAACGAAATCCCGGATCCCCCCCTTGTACTGGAAGGACTCGGTATGGGCAGGACTCTCCCGCCCATCGGTCAACCGGATCCGGAGGTTCCGGTTCAGATAAGCCAACTCCCGCAACCGGGAGGCCACCGTGGCCCGGGAGAAGGTCCGCGTCTCCCGGAAGATCTCGGTGTCCGGAAGAAAGGTGATAGTGGTGCCCGTACGGGCCACCTTCCGCCCCTTCTCCACTTTCCCCATCGGCAAGCCTTTCTCGAAACTCTGGGTCCATATCCGGCCCTCCCGCCGAACCTCGGCGTCAAGGCGCTCCGAAAGGGCGTTGACCACCGACACGCCCACCCCGTGCAGGCCGCCGGACACTTGATAGGATCCCTTCTCGAATTTGCCACCGGCGTGCAGCACGGTGAGCACGGTGGTCAGAGCCGACATCCTCGTCTGGGTGTGAAGGCCCACCGGGATACCTCGCCCGTTGTCGGAGACCCGTACCGAACCATCCTTCTGAAGGGTCACGTCAATGAGAGTGCAGTGCCCGGCCATCGCCTCGTCGATGGCGTTGTCCACCACCTCCCACACCAGGTGGTGAAGCCCTCTCGGACCGGTCGAGCCGATGTACATGCTGGGTCGGCGCCGTACCGCTTCCAGTCCCTCCAGGACAACGATGTCCTTGGCGGAGTAACGCTCTGTGATGGTCACTGTCTGCTCAATGCTTTCTCTCGCGAAACGGGCGGGACGGGTCGCCTGAAAAGGCGGGTCGGCGACCCCTGGCAACACTGACATTATTTTAGCAGAACCCTGTGACAATCTTTGCATTTTCTCTCCTGTTCGCATGACTCCAAACCGCCTCTGACCTGGGGTTTCATTCCCTCAAGTACGAGGAATAGTTATTTTCACACTCGTCACCACCCGCGAGCCCAGCCCGGCGTTCACCTGCTCTGCCAGGGCGGCGGTTCCATACCGGAGCAGGGCTGCGTCCATCTGTGAACGGACCTCCACCACCAGGCATCCCTCCTCCAAAACCATGGGCCGGGCCTTGTCGCGCCAGTCTCCCGAGACGAGGTCCCTCCACTCCCGGCGAATGCGCAGACTGGCCGCAACCCGGGGGACCCCCATCATTGCCAGGGCCTCCTCCACCTGATATCCCGCGGGGATCGGTTCCGAGGACGAACGGTTCACCTGACGGACCCCGGGGTAACTCGCCACACATCCCCCGCGATCGGCGTCTTCTCCTCCTCCACGGCCGAGATGAAGGTCTGGGTGGCGGGCAGCCACTCCACCAATGCCTCCGCCCGGTCCCGGTCCAGTTCGCTGAACACATCATCCAGCACCAGGATGGGGCGGGCGCCGGCGGCCTCCTCCACGGACTGGAAGACGCCCAGGCGCAGGGCCAGGGCCAAGGTACGCTGTTCACCCTGACTGGCGTAGAGGCGCGCATCGTGGTCGTTCAGGGTCAGGATGGGATCGTCCCGGTGTAGGCCCACAGTGGTTGAGCCAACCAGAAAGTCGCGGTTGCGGCGCCCCTCCAACGACTCCTGCAAACACCGCTCCCAATCGGCCGTGGCCACGGTCGGATCGAGTCCGCCGCCCCAGTCGGACCGATAGTCGATCGACATCCGCTCGTTCATCCCGGCAATATCCGACACCGCCCGGGTCACCGGTCTCTCCACCTGGTGGAAGGCGCGGGCCCGGGCAGCCATCACCCTCGCCCCGGAGATCGCAAGCCGCTGGTCCCAAACCTCCAGTGTCACCCGATCCTCCCTATCCCCCGTCTTCAAGAAGGCATTGCGGTGACGCAGGGTCTTCTGGTACTCAGCCTGGTCAGCTCGGGCCAAGGGCCACAGCAAACCGGCGGTCTCGTCCAGCCACTCCCTCCGCCTCGTGGGACCGCCCTTCACCAGATCGAGATGCTCGGGGATGAACACCAGCACTCTCCCGGCCCCCGCCAAATCGCTCAACCGGGCAGGACGTGATCCGTTGAGGAGAAGGCGTCGCCGCTCCGTCCGGTGCACGACCAACTCGATCGTGTGCGGCGCGGCGTCATCGGTCCCTCCTCTGACTGCCGCCATGTCCCGGCCGACTGCGACCAGCGCCCGATCCGGCGCCCCCCGGAAGGAGGCGCCCGTGAACAACATCCCCACCGCCTCCAGCAGGTTTGTCTTGCCCACCCCGTTGCCGCCGACCACGAGATTGACCCCCGCCGACGGCGTCCACTGTAACTCCCGGTAGGACCGAAACCCCGCTAACGCCAGCCAGGCCAGCGCCATCTACACGTTGACCGGCATCAAAAGGTAGAGAAACTCTTTTCGGTCGGGGTCGTCTATCACGCTCGGCTTCATACCGTCGATTATGCGCAACCGCACCTTCTCAGCACCGGCGGCAACTACCCCGTCAGCCAGGTACCTCGGGTTGAAAGCCACCGTCAAACTGCTGCTCTCTCCTTGGAATTCCCCTTGCACATGGTCGGTGGCGCGCCCCACGTCCTGGCGTATGACGTTCACCTCCGCTCCCCCCTCGCTGATGGTGAGCCTGATGGGATAGTGGTCCTCGGCGACCAACTCCATGCGTCGAATCGTCTCCAACAATGCCTCCCGGTCACATACCAGTTGGTTCGGGTACTCGCTGGGAAGGAGCGTCTCATACTTGGGGAAGTTGCCCTCAATCATGCGCAACCGCAGGGTGCCGGCAGTGGAGTTGAACACCCCCTCCCGTTCGGTAAACCCCACGTTCACTTTGCTGGCGCCCACCGTGTTGGGCAACTCCCGCAATCCCCTCGCCGGAAGCAGTCCCGTGGCCTCCAGTCCGATGGCGGGTAGGTCCCTGAGCGCCAGGCGATAGGAGTCGGTGGCAACCATACGTAGCCGTTCGGGAGTCGATTCCATCAGAACTCCGGTCAAAACGGCTCGCCCGAGGTCTGTCGAAGCGGCCGGCGTCACCTGCTTGATGGCGGTGGTCAGACCCTCGCCTTCCACCTCGATCCCGCCACTGCCTGCCGAGACGAGCTTTGGAAAGTCCTCCGAGAGTTGCCTGAGCGTGTAAACCGGCTGCGGAGCCTCTCCCGAGATCTCCAACTCGGATTGATCTCCCGCCCGCAACGTCACGACACCCGGAGGCATACGCCGCACCGCTTGAGTGAACAACCTTCCCGGAACGACCGCCTTACCCCACTCCTCCACGTCGGCTTCGATCTCGCTTCGTACCGTCACCTCGAGATCGGTACCGGTTACCGCCAGCTTCCCATCGGAGGCTTCACACAAGAGCCCTTGCAAGACCGGAAGAGAGCTGCGTGAGCCGACCGCCCTCTGGGCGCGTCCCAAGGCGTCTGCCAGCTGTTCCCGGTTAGCTCGGATCTTCACAGAGGTTCCCCTTTCTTTGAAATTGTATTTTAAAACTACTCGTTATGTCGGTAAGGGATGTTGTCTGTGGACAACGACGGGAATTCAAGCCGGACCTGGGAGTATTACAAGCCTGTTTGTATACCGGTGAGGGGTGTTCTCCCCAACGGGGCCTGGAGCGGGCCGAGGATCGGTGGAGAAACATCTAATAGGTGTGGAGTGAGCTGTGGATAGCTGACACCCGGTCGGCGAATCCCTTGTTGGTGGACATCTGGGAGAGGGTGCCCCGGTACGCGGAGATGACGGTGGAATGATCGCGGCCGAAGGCCTTGCCGATGCGCGGGTAGGAGAGATCGGTGAGTTCGCGGGTCAGGTACATGGCTACCCGGCGCGCAGCGGAGGGGATCGGGCGGCGATTGCGGTCGAGGATCTCGGCAACCGAGGTGTCGAAGGCCTTTGCGCAAGAGGCGATGATCCGCTCGGGCGTGGGAGCGGACCGCGAGAATCCCGTGAGAGGGGCGAGCAGTTCGGAGGCGCGCTGGGGGGTCAGGGGCTGGTTGACCAGCTTGGAGTAAGCGGAAAGCCGGTGCAACGCACTCTGCAGATCCCGGATGTTGTCGGTGATACGCTCCGCGACGATCGAGAGGACTTCAGGAGGAAGAGATTGGGGGTAGTCGGCGTTCAGGCGGCGAAGGATGGCCAGCCGGGTTTCGAGGCAAGGTAGAGCTACATCCGCCAGCAGGCCTCCGGTTACCCGGCTCCTTATCCGCTCCTCCATGGCTGTCAGGTCTCGGGGTGGGCGGTCGCAACCGAGCACAATCTGCTTACCGTCCTGATGGAGGCTGTTGAAGGTCCAGAAGAACTCTTCCAAGGTCTGCTCTTTTCCCTCCAGGAACTGGAAGTCGTCCAAAAGAAGCATGTCCACTTGGCGGAAGCGACGGCGGAAGTCGTCCATTTGCCTCCTGCCGACGCACTGGATGAAACTCTGCACGAAGGCTTCGGAGGTGCAGTAGCGGACCACTAGGGATGGATGACGTCTTCTGGCATGATTCGCAATGGCATACAGCAGGTGACTCTTGCCGACGCCCGACGCGCCGTAGATGAACAAGGGGTTGTAGACGCCAGGGTCCTCGGCCACGGTCCAAGCAGCCGCGTGGGCGAACCGGTTGGACGGACCGACTTCAAAGGTGTCGAAGCGGTGGAAGTTGGAAGGATGCCGCTTGGCCGGAGACTCCTGGGGCTTTTTCACCGACTCCACCGGGGCGGTGGAGGCCCGGCCGTTGGAGGGCCGCGCGGCGTCGGTCTTGTTGACGGTGACGCGCACGCCGAGAGGAGATGTCCCGGCGCCTGCGCTGCGGGCAGCCTCCTCCACCTCCCGAAGGAACCGGGTCTTAACCTGGTTGGCCACGAATCGGCTGGGAGCTTCCACGACAATCTCCGAGGTGTTCGGGGACACCAGCAGGTCCTTGAACCAGCGGGACCAGCTGTCGATTGATGTACTGGCGGTTAGGACTTTACGGAAGACGTTGTGATCGAAACGGGTGGAGGGCAGGTTCAAGGCAGGCGAGTCTCCGGCGCCTGCGGAATCGGGACGAAACTGTGGGCAGTACCGATCATCGAGCCGCAGGCTTTTGGTTGCGGGGGGCTGGGGGCGGCGTAGAGGGCTTGCGGGGGCGGCCGGGAGGAGAATATCCCACCGGTATGGCAAGTGTAAGACTGGAGAGCCGCCCGGTCCGCGAGATGTCACGCTTCGGTCAAATTGAGGTCAAATACCTATGTTGACCTGGGGAAACGCTTCCAGGCATCCCGGATTCCGCCTTCCTGGACATGTGGGTTTACCTGCCCGAACGACATCGGTGGGATTATCGGTAGTTTTATTCGCGATTTCCGGGTTCTTTTTTGCCACAAAACAGGCAATTTTTCACTACTTCTCATAGCGCGGTTGCACGGTGGTCGCGAACCTGTCTCGAGAGGGGCGGGATGCAGTGCCCTGGCATCGACCGCCCTGAGCAGGCGCGTCGGCCCGGTTCGTCATCCAGAAGAGCGCGGCGCTTCGAACGCCAACCCCGCCACCATCAGGAGTACCCGGTCGGAACGGGCGGCGATGATCTGGTTGACTCGTCCCAGGGCATCGCGGAATGCCCTGCCGAGGGGCGAGGCCGGGACGATGCCCGAACCCACCTCGTTGCTAACCAGAATCCAGGAGGCGTGGGAGTCCTGCATCAGGTCGAGCAGCCGGTGGGCCTCATCCGCCACGCAGCGCTCGGCGTCGTTGTGACCTTCCATCGCCAACAACAGATTGCTTACCCACATGGTTATGCAATCGACCAGAACAACGTCGTAGTGGGGGATTCGCGGTTGCAGGACCGAGACGAGCTCCCGGGGCTCCTCCACGGTGTCCCAGGCGGTGGGTCGGCTCCGGCGATGGTCCCGGATGCGCCCGTCCATCTCTTCGTCCAGAGCCTCGGCAGTGGCAACGAACAGGACCCGGTCTCCGCGGCGGGCCATCCGTTCGGCGGCGGTGCTCTTTCCCGAACGAGCGCCTCCCAGTATGAAGGTGACGCCCCCTTTCATGGGTGCCACGGACCCACCACCATGAAGAACGGCGCTATCGAAACATTCGGCGCCCCCAGGGTCAGCAGAGCGGCGCAAAGGAAGGCGACAGCCTCCACGGACTCGTTGACGGCTCCGTAGACGTCACCGGTTGCGCCTCCCAACAGCCTGGTGGCAATGGCTCCGATCGACCACGCCGAGAGGCCCGCCAGGGCAAGTATGACGAGGCTCCATGGTCCCGCCAGCACGACGGCGGCCAGCAACGTGAGGGTCGTTCCGGAGATCAACTGTCCCCTGCCGGTCCGCTCGAGGAATGCCTTCCCCAGGCCATTTTCCCCGACGTAGGGAAACAGTTCCATCACCAGCAGCATGGCGCCTCGGGATATGCATGGAACCACGATGAGTATCCACGGACGGACCTGGTCCGGGACGGCCGAGACCGCAACGAGCTTGAGGAGCAGCAAACACACCACCCCCGCCACCGCGAAGGCTCCCACCCTGGGATCCTTGAGAATCCGGCGGCGTCCCTCCGGGCTGGAGCCGCCCAGGAGGGCGTCACATGTATCCATGAACCCATCCAGGTGGAGCGCGCGGGTCATGGCGACCAGCGCCACCACCAGGACCGCGCCGGTAAGAAACGGAGCGGCAACCGGGACGTCGGCGCCGTTGGAGGGTCCCACCGCGTATAGCCGGCGCAACAAGAGGTCGATGGCCGCCAGGGCCGTACCGAGCAACAGCCCGACGGCAGGGAACCAGGCACGCGCCGAAGACAGCCCCCGACCGTCTGCCCGCTTAGCGGACCCGACCGGGAGAATGGTCAGGAAACCCAAAGCAGAGAGAAACCCTCTCACGATTGCGGGCCATCCGGGAGGTTGGAGACTCCGGCCTGTTCGAAAGTGGCCATTCGCGCCAGACAGGCCGCTGCCGCCTCCACGATCGGGATGGCGAGCACCGCCCCTGTTCCCTCTCCCAGACGCATGTTGAACTCCAGGAGGGGCTTTAGGTCCAGGTGAGACAACACCGCTTCATGTCCCTGCTCGGCCGACCGGTGGGATGCAATCATGTAGTCGCGCGCAGCACCGCACAGGCCTTGGGCTATGAGGGCGGAAGCCCCGGAGATGAAGCCATCCAACAGCACGGCACAGCGCATGACGGCGCCGCCCAGGATGACGCCGGCCAGCACACCGATCTCGAACCCACCGACCTTGGCAAGCACGTCCAATGGATCGGAGGGGTCAGGGCCGTTCACTCGCAGAGCCCTTCGAACCACGTCGGTCTTGTGGAGGAGTTCCTCGGGAGTCCGTCCCGTCCCCGCGCCGGTCGTCTCCTCCGGTGGACGGCCGGTGATGGCGGCGGTCACCGCACTCGAGGAGGTGGTGTTCCCGATCCCCATATCGCCGGTTGCTATCAGGTGGGAGCCCTCCCGGGCGGCCGCTTCGACCGCCAGGGCCATGCCCGCTTCCACGCAGCGGATTCCTTGGTCACGGGACATGGCAGGTCCGAGACTCATGTCCCCGGTGCCTCTTCCTACCCGAACAGAGCGCAAGTCCGGGTGGCGCGGTAACGCAGGGCCGGCGATCCCGGCGTCCACCACAATCTGGCGCACTCCCAACAGGTTGGCCATGACGCTTACGGCAGCTCCTCCCGAGAGGAAATTGTGAGCCATCTGGGCAGTCACCGCCTGCGGATACCCGGTGACGCCCTGGGCAGTCACACCGTGATCGCCGGCAGCCACAATCACCGTCTTCCCGCGGATCGAGGGCCGTTCGGTGCCGAACATGCCGGCCAGCCGGATGGAGATGTCCTCCAGACGGCCGAGGGATCCCTCCGGCTTGGTGAGAGTCGACTGGCGCGATCGGGCTCGCAGCATGGCGCCTCGGTCAGCGGGCCGGATCCGTCTGCTGGCCTCCGCCAGCGTGAGGTGTCTCGTCACGGTAGGGTCGCCTTTTCGAGCTTTGGGGAGATGTTCGACCTGGTCATCGTCAGACTAGGAGCAAGCCGGTCTGTCACGGAGTTGGGGGTTGGGCCCTCAAAAAAGTTACATCGATGTAATTACGCGATGGGCGCGGGATGTTGGCCCCAGTCCCGCCGAAATAGGTCATGTTCCTTGCCCTGTGATGCTGGGCCGACCCGTATCGTCTTTGACTTCCGAGGGCTGGTGCGATAGCCTTGTCAGGGCTGTCGACACTCTGCAAGGTTCGGTAAATGAAAAGGACCTATCAACCAAAGGTTCGCCGTCGCAAGCGGCGGCACGGATTTCGTCATCGGATGCGCACCCGCGGGGGTCGGGCTGTAATTCGAGCCCGGAGACACAAGGGCCGCAGGCGGCTGGCCGCCTGAAGACAGGCCCGCGTTACCAGCCGCTGCGGACTTCCAGGCATTTTCGCTTGGTATTCTCGCGAGGTAAGCGATGCCGGGTGGGCGGCCTAACCGTAGTCTCGGCGCCGAATGCCACAGATCGGACAGGGATTGGCCTGGTAGCCGGTCGCCGGGTTGGAACGGCCGTTGTCCGCAATCGCGCGAAGCGACGCCTACGCGCCGCTTTGGCGGAAGTCGGTGCGCCGCCGGGCCGTGATTATGTAATCGTGGCCACCCGGCAAGTGGCGGAGGTCCCCTTCCGAACATTGGTGGAGTGGCTGAGAGACGCACTGGAACGGTGATGGATGATGAGAGCACAATCTGAGCAAAAGGCAGGCGGTCGGGCCGCAAGGGTCTTGTTGGGGACCCTGAGGCTCTATCAGGAGCGCATAAGCCCGGCTTTGGGGCGCCGCTGCCGGTACCTCCCCACCTGTTCGGCTTACGCCAGAACAGCCATTGAGAGATATGGCGTAGGGAAGGGCGTGCTCCTGACGGGGCGTCGGTTGTTGCGCTGTCAACCCTTCGGGTCGAGCGGATTCGACCCGGTGCCGGCTCCGGCCGGAAGGGCGGAACCGTGCTAGATCCCTGGTGGACTCTGTGGGATTGGATCAAGGAGGGGTTGGGTTGGTCTTTTGCCATCTCATACGACTTCATTCCCAGCTTCGGCATAGCGATCATCCTGGTAACGGTGGTCATCAACACCCTGCTGTTTCCCCTCACCTTGAAGCAGACCCGGTCGAGCCGGGCGATGATGCAGATCCAGCCCGAGTTGCAGCGCATTCGCCGGGACTATCGGGACCAACGCGAAGAGATGCAGCGTCGCATGACCGAGTTGCAACGCGAGCACGGAGCTTCACCGCTCGGGTGTTTGGGTCCGCTGCTGGTCCAGTCCCCGATCTTGTTTGCCATCTTTCGGGTATTGAACGATCCCACCGGTCTGCACACCGATTTCTCCCCCGTCCCTCCCGGGAGCGCCTTGTGGGAGGCCATCCGGGCAGAGGATGCGATCTTCGTGGGTATGGACCTGGCGTTGAGCCCCGCCCAGGCCACCACCACAGGTCTGGTGGCGGCGCTCCCCTACCTGGCAACCATGGTCCTGATGATCACCATCCAGTACATCCAGCAGTGGTACACCCAGCGAGACCAGGTCTCTGTGGCTGGGGACCGGCAGAGGCGGCAAATGCAGATGTTCACCCGCATCATGCCGCTCTTCCTGGGCTTCATCTCATGGAACTTCCCGGCGGGACTGTTGCTTTACTGGACAACCTCCAACCTGGTTCGCTTGAGCCAGCAGATCGCTATCAACTGGATGGACGGACGGCCGGAGCCCCCACCGGGGCTGGGTGCGGAGGAGAAGCCGGATGAGGGAGATCCCCCGTCCTCTCCCCAGCCACACTCGCATTCGGCCAGGAAATCGAGGAGGAGGAAGAGGAGGAACTGAAAATGGAACTGATAGAAGTACGAGCCCGAACAGTGGAGTTGGCCGAACAGGCTGCCTTGGAAGAGTTGGGCCTCAAGGACCGGAACCGTGTGGAATGGGAGATACTGCAGGAGCCTGCCCGGGGATTCCTGGGAGTCGGCCGCCAGGACGCCATCGTGCGCGCCAAGCGCAAGCCGGCCAAGCGACGACGGGGACGAGGAGGACGGAGCGAGAAGCCCAAGTCGGGGCGCGAACCGGACCGGCGGCAGAAGCGGCAGAAGCAGGCTCCGGCGCGAGGTTCTAAGAGCAGGCAGGCCAAGAAGGCGGCCGGAGGACGCAGCCAACCCGCCAGGAAGAAGGCTGCTGCCTCCTTGGACGAGCAGGCTGAAGTGGCCAAGAGCTTCGTGTCGGGCCTATTGGAGGCGGTGGAGATGGATGGGGAGGTGAAGACCAGAAAGGATGACGACCTGATCACCTTGGAGGTCAGGGGTGAGGAGACCGAGCCCTTGGTGGGCCCGCGAGGCAGCGGAATCGAGGCTCTTCACACCGTGGCCAAGTCGGTCATGAAGCGCAAGACCAGCGGATCGGCCCGACTCCGCGTGGACATTGCCGGCTACGGGACGCGTCGGCGAGAGGCTCTGGCGATCTACGCGGCAGGCCTCATAGAGCAGGTAAACGCCGAGGGTGGGGAACTGATGCTCGAGCCGATGAATGCCGCTGACCGCAAGGTCATTCACGACACCGTGGGCAAACACGATAATGTACGCTCGTTTTCAGAGGGTGAAGCGCCGCAACGTTATGTGGTAATAGCCTATGTAGAGGATAACGCGGGCTAGACCAACCAGCGTTGCGATTGAAGGCGGCGGCTTCTCTCCCGAGATCAGGGGGCGATCAGCTTGGCGAAGACCCGTTGCAAGTCGTCAATCGAGTTGTACCCGACCTTAACGCTCCCCTTCTGGTTCCCGTAGCTGATGGAGACGGGGAGACCCAACTGGTCGGCGAGCCTGGTCTCCAACTCGACGATCTGAGCGGGCCGGGGGGCCCTGGCGGCGCGGGAGGTTCGTTTGCGCGGGGACCGCGCATGGACCGCCTCTTCAACCTGGCGGACCGTCCATCCCTCCGCCACCGCCCGTTTCGCGATGTGGGTGGCGTATTTCGGGTCCGACACCGAGAGGAGAGCCCGCGCATGCCCGGCGGTGAGTTGCCCGGTTTCCAGCAACTCGAGAATGGGCGGCGGCAGGCGCAGGAGCCGGATGCTATTGGCCACCGTTGCCCGTCCTTTCCCAACCCGGTGGGCTACCTCCTGCTGAGTGAGACCGTGTTGGTCGATGAGGTTCCGGTAGGCAGAGGCCTCCTCCAACGGCGTCAAGTCCTCTCGTTGGAGATTCTCGATTAGCGCCTGCGTGAGGGCGCCTGTCTCGTCAGCCTGGCGAAGTATGGCGGGGATACTCTGGAGGCCTGCCAGTTGAGCCGCCCGCCAGCGACGTTCTCCGGAGATGAGGGTGTAGCCGCCGGCGGTCTCCTGGACCACTACGGGTTGCAGCAGGCCGACCTCAATGATGGAGCGAGCCAGGCCCCGGAGCGTCTCCTCGTCATGACGCGAGCGGGGCTGAGAAGGGTTGGGACGGATCTGGTTGATGGGGATTTCACGGTAGGGTGACGCGGAGGCGGGCTCGCCGGTTGGAATCAAGGCGCTCAAACCCCGTCCAAGGCCTCCTCGACGGCTGGTCATTGTGACAGTGCCCCCTTTGCTTTGAGACGGTCCCGGAGTTCCTCGGCCAGTCTCCTGTAGGCGATGGCGCCCCGGTTCATGTGATCGAAGACATCGATGGGCTCCCCATAGGATGCCGCCTCGGCCAGTCGAACCCTACGAGGAATATAACTGCGGAAGACCCGGTCGCCGAAGTGGTCCTTTACCTGCTGGGATACCTCCCTGGAGAGGCGTGTCCTGCCATCCATCATGGTCAGGAGGACACCGAGGAGTTCCAGGGAGGGATTGAGAGCCGAGCGGACCATCTCGATGGTGCGACTCAACTCCACCAGGCCGTCCAGGGCATATTGCTCGCACTGCATGGGGATCATCACGTATCGAGCGGCAGTGAGGGCATTCACCGTTAGAAGGCCCAGGGAAGGGGGACAGTCGATCAAGACATAGGAATACTGACCGTCGACTTCTCTCAGGCAATTGCGCAACCTTTGCTCTCTGGCCATCATGGGCACCAGTTCTATGTTGGCGTCCACAAGATGACGGGTAGAAGGCAAGAGATAGAGGTTTCTCACCGCGGTCGGTTCGATAGCGTCCTCGACAGGCGTGTCCTTGAGCAGCACGTCGTAAATGGAGACGGCTACCTCTTCGTGGTTGATGCCCAGTCCGGAGGTGGCGTTGGATTGGGGGTCCAGATCCAGTACCAGAACGGGTTCGCCCAGGCCGGCCAAAGCGGCGCCGAGGTTTACTGACGTAGTGGTCTTGCCTACGCCGCCCTTTTGGTTGGTGATGGCGATCAAGGCAGAGGTCATAATTTGTCCATGATAAGGAGCCAAACCGGCTTTCCAAGGATATTGGATGGGACCTGGCGGGTTGAGAACCCCTGATAGGTGGGGGCGGAGCTATGCGATCCGCCGACCACGGCCACTCCTGCGGGGGAGAGGAGCCGTTGCAGGTCCCCCCTCAGTCGGTCGGGAGTGGTCACCCCTCGGCAGACCAATAGGTCAGCTGGAGTTTTCCAGTCACCCAGTTGGGTCGCGGCCACCTCGACGTTGTCCAAACCAAGGATGCGAACTGCCCTGCGGGCCAGGTCCGTTCGCCGAAGCGACCTTTCCAGCAGGGTCACGCGGCTGGAGGGCCATGAAATGGCCAGAGGCAGGCCAGGAAGGCCCACGCCGGCGCCTATGTCAAGGATGGTGGACGGGAACCCCTGCTCGGAGGGCCAGGGAGCGGCGAATAGAAGAGAGTCGGCGAGGTGTCGGGAAAACACGATCGACCCTTCCGCCGGCCCCAGGCCACCCGCTGGGATCGCCTCTGCGACGAGCCAATCCGCAAGTTCTTCCAGGAGATCCAGTTGGCGGGCTTCCAGGGCGAGCCCTGCCCAGCGGGCAGCTCTCCTGACAGTCGCGATCCCGGGATTGTCGGTCACTGGGTCACGGTTTCACGTGGAACATTCCCGGAAGAGGCAGGGCGCGGTTCCCGGGGAGCCATCTCAGCGGATGTTTCACGTGAAACAAAACGGCGGTAGGAAAGGGAAGCCATAGAATAACACCGTTGTAATTTAGCCGCCGCAAACGACACGGCCGAAGCGAGGGGGATTTAGGAGATCGAGGTCTCGAAGAAGAGCTTGAGGCCCACCACCGCGGCCGCCCCGGTGGCGGCGCCCAGGTCGGGAACGGCTATCACCACGGCCGGCGATCGCGTGTCCTTGAGGATGGCCGTGGCCTGGCCCGCCACTTCCAACTCCATGGCCCTGGCCAGGCAGGAGGCGATCAATTTGCCGGCGACGCTGTGGCTCCGCGAGGTGGCGAAGTAGCTGATCACGCCGGTTGGGCGCCCCGAGAGTTGGAAGGAGATGATCAGGTCCGCCCCCATGCGGTTGGCTCGCCGTGCCCGCACCCGCTCCGGGAAGGTGCTGTCCACCCCCCGGGAGAGGATGGGGGTGCCGCCTCCCTGCTGAAGCGCGATCGATGCAGCGGTGGCCGCCTCCCAGCTCACCGAGGCTTCCTGTTGGGTCCGACAGGCCGGGTCGAAGTAGATTCGGGCGCCGACCAGGGTGGATGGCCGCGAGCGGAGCCATTCCCGCTCCCGGAGGGTCACTCGACCCGCTCGCATCTCCCCGCGCGCCACCAACCGCAATTCGGTTATAACCTCCGGTCCGGAGATTCCATCGATCGCCAGGCCCCGGTTGAACTGGAAGTCCCGCAGACCCCGCTCCGTCTGGGGACCGAAAATGCCGTCGGGTTTGCCGGTGTCGAACCCCAACGCATCCAACCGGCTCTGGAGTTCAGCCACGTCGTCCCCGCGCAGCATGGGCCGCCGCAGGAAGAGCAGACGGTCGCCCAGCCGGTAACCGGCTTCATAAAGCGCCCTCCAGGACTCCTGGCCCACCACTCCCGTGGTGGGCAGGCCTCGGGTCAGCTGGAAGGCCTTCACCGCTTCCAGGGTGGCCTCTCCGAACTCTCCCGGCCTGTCCAGGTCGCAATTGTGACCAAGAGCTGAGAGGCGTTCCTGTATCTCCCTGACGCCCTCCCCGGAGTTGCCTAGCTGATAGCGGCGCATCAGTTACCTGGTGATCGCAGAATACTGCCCTGCCTCATCAGGATAGAGCGGAGCCGCTCGGGTCGGCGGCAGGCCCCCAGATGCGGCTCAGAGATGCTCTTTTATGTTCTTATAGAGCCACTCTTTGGGACGCGCGCCCACTATGCGCTGCGCTTCTGCCCCGTTCTTGAACAAGATGAGGGTGGGGATACTCATGACGCCATAGCTGGCGGGCGATTGAGGGTTCTCGTCTATGTTCAGCTTGGCGACAGCCAACCGGTCGGGATGTTCTGTGGCGAGCGCCTCGAGGTGGGGAGCGATCAATCGGCAGGGGCCGCACCATTCGGCCCAGAAGTCGACCAGCACAGGCCGGTCGCCCGAGATGACGTCCTGGAAATTCTGGTCGGTGATAGTGAGAAGGTTGTCCGCCATCGGTTGTTGATTCCTTTCTTGACCGGGCCGACTACAGCCCGAGGGTGTTTTGAAGATAATGATCGGCGTCAAGAGCGGCCTGGCACCCGGTCCCAGCCGCGGTGACGGCTTGACGGTATACCGGATCAGCCACATCCCCCGCGGCGAATACTCCCGGCACGGAGGTGGCCGTGCCTCCTGCATCAGCGAGAGTGATGTAGCCGCGCTCGTCCAATGCTACCCAATCCCTGAACAATTCGGTGTTGGGCCTATGGCCGATCGCTACGAAAACTCCATTGATCGGCTGCTGTCTGGTTTCCCCACTGAGAGTGTCGACCAGGGTGACGCCGTTCACCTGGTCCTCGCCGTGGATCTCCTCGACGACGGTGTTCCACGTCACCCTGATCTTGGGGTTTGCCAGAGCGCGGCGCGCCATTATGGCGGACGCGCGGAATTCGTCTCGGCGGTGGGCGATCGTGACGGAGGAGGCGAACTTGGTGAGGAACAGGGATTCCTCCATTGCGGAGTCGCCTCCACCCACCACCAACAGCTCTTTGTCCTTGAAGAAGAACCCGTCACAGGTTGCACAGGCAGAGACTCCCCGTCCCGTGAGCCGCTCCTCGCCTGGCACGCCCAGCCACTTGGCGCTGGCTCCGGTAGCGATTATCACGGTGTGGGAAAGGTGGGTCTTGCCATTGGTGACGACTTTCAGAGGCGTGGACGAGAAGTCGACGGCGGTGGCGTCCTCGGTGAGCAACTGGGCGCCGAACCGTTCAGCCTGCGCCCTGAACTTCTCCATGATCTCGGGACCAAGCACTCCCTCGGGAAAGCCGGGGTAGTTCTCCACGTCGGTGGTGATCATCAGTTGGCCGCCGGGTGTGCTGCCTTCCAGCACCATCGGCGCCAACTCGGCTCGGGCCGCGTACAGCGCGGCGGTGTAGCCGGCCGGACCGCCTCCGATAATCAGCACTTTGTGAACGTCGTTCATTCTCGACCTCGTGTATGGGATGATCCCCTGTTCCATATCAACAGTCCGGCGACCAGAAATAGTCCCCCCAGGGTGGCCAGGGAGCCTGCCGTTCCCAGGCCGATCGCCAGCGCCCGGTGAGCGGTGATCAGAAGGAAGACCAGGCCGGTCGCACCGATCACGGCCGCTACCCCGAGGAACATGGCGGTCCGGATCCAGCCTTCCATCCGATCGGCGGTCATGGCCCGTACCCGGCTGGCCGCCGACTCGAGGGCATCGGCGAATCGAGTGGGCAGATCTTCCAATTGCACAGCGAGAAAGAGGCTAGCGGGCTTCACCGCAGTCGCATGCGGACACCAAGCCGGCGGAGGCCCATCCTAACCAATGCCGACCTATGTTAACCATCGGTACCATAGCTTATCATCCCCAGAACCGGACTTCAGCAATCGAAGTGGAATAGTTCTCGGGACCCACATAAGGCAGCTCTGTGAACCACAACAACCAGGAGCCGTCCGGCTGATGGGGCAAGGTGAGAAAGAAGGCGCCCGAGGTGGTTTGTCCGGTGGCCACCGGACTCCATTCGCCCAGCGGGGCATTGGCGGACTCCGCCCAGGACAGGGTGTAGACGGTTCCCGGGGTGATGCCCCACAGCTCGAGCTGTCGAGCTCCGGCAGGAGGCGTCATCACCAGTCCGACGCCCGCCTTGATCAGGGAAAGGGGATCGTAGTAACGCTCGGTTCGCCAGGTGGTGTCACGATCACCATCCACCAGGAACCCCAGGCGGTGGTCCATTTCCCCGCCGCCCCCATAGGGGTCGAGGGTGAACACCACCGGGACGTCCAGCAGGGTGGGCGGCGGTGCGGAGAGTACCGGGGCGGGAGGAGTAACCGGCTCGGGAGAGGGGACGGTCGAGGGAGGGGCTGCGGCGGTTACGGTGGGCGTTTGCGGGGTGGTTGTCAGGGAGGTGGTTGACTCCTGGGGAGGAGGAGGCGAAACAGAATCGCCCGACAGGAGGGTGCCCATGCCAACCAGCCCTACCGCAGTCACTATCAGTGCAGTGGTCAGCCACACCCCGACCCGGGAAGCGCCGGGAGCCTCGGAGGAGGCGGCGGTGGTGGCAGGCGCCGCCGCCAGGAGGGCGGCCAACTCCGAAGAGGTGAGCTGTCCGGCGGCGGCGTCGGAGAGTATGTCGTCAATGGCGGGGGCAATGCCGTCCACCAACTCGGAGAGAGGCAATCCGCGCGGGCTCTTGCCGATTGCCCAATGCTCCAGCGTGTCGACCAGTTGCGCTACATCGGTGGTGAAGGTGCTTTCCTCGTTGGGCGGCCCCACTCCTCCCAGCTTGGCCGGATGATCCACCGAGTAATAGATCGTGTTGGGACTGATGCGGGCGTGAACGATCCCGGCCTCGTGCAGGGTTGCAAGAGCCCCCGCCAGGCCGGCGGCGTTCGGTTGGAACTCGGAAGGGCTGGGCTTGGCGCCGGCCGACAGTCGGTGTGACAGGGCCGCCCCCCCGGTCCACTCGTAGGCGGCGAACACTCCCCCCGGGACGGATCCCGCATCGTAGACGGAAAGCAGGTTGGGGTGAGCCGCCCCCGTCGAGAGGCGCACCGCTTGCAGGTACTCCTCCCGCAGACCGGGGGCCGTCTCGGGCCCGAGCACCCGCAGTTGCACGGGCCGGTCCAACACGGTGTCGGTGGCCAGCCACTCTTCGACGCCCTCGATTCTGCCCAGGCGAACCTCAAGGCGATAACGATCGGGTAGGGGGGGTGGCATCGGTTCTACTCGAAGATTATCGACCCGAAGGTTCCAAAGGGGAGGGGCGCCGCGCCAGACTATCTGGAGCGACCGTGAGAGTCCTTTACTTGACCCATCCCGTTTTCTACCGGCACCAGGCCGGACGTCATCACCCGGAACGACCGGCCCGTCTGGGCGCCGTCGAGCGAGGGGTGGAGGCCTCAGGTCTCGAGATCGAGCGGGTGGAACCGCCCGAGGCCGATGATCACCTCTTGGAACTGGCCCATTCTCCCGCTTATATCTCTCTTGTCCGTGACGTGATCGAAGCAGGAGGCGGCCGGTTCGATCCTGACACCGCGGCGGGACCCGACTCGTGGGAAGCGGCCGTTCGCGCGGCAGGATCGGGACCGCATGCCGTCGGAATCCTCGAAGGAGAACCGGACTCGGTGGCCCTGTTGGCGGTGCGCCCCCCCGGTCACCATGCTCTTCGAGACCGGGCGATGGGGTTCTGTTTGTTCAACAACGCCGCGATAACGGCTCGGTATCTCCAGGGCCGGGGGGACCGCGTGGCAATCATCGACTGGGATGTGCATCACGGCAACGGAACGGATGCGGAGTTCGAACACGATCCCGATGTGTTCTACATCAGCGCCCATCAATGGCCCTACTACCCGGGCACGGGGGCTCTCGACCGGGTGGGTGCGGGGCCGGGGGAGGGATACACGATCAACGCGGCTCTACCGGCCGGGACGGGTGGCGACGTGTACAGGAGGCTGTTCCGGGAGATGGTGATCCCACGCCTGCGCCGTTACGCCCCCGATTGGGTTCTGGTTAGTTGTGGATTCGACGCTCATCACCTGGACCCCCTGGCAGGACTCCGATTAGCCGAAGGCGACTACCACTTCATGGCTGAACAGTGCCTGGAAGTGGTTCCCTCCAGCCGGATCCTGATCTTCCTCGAAGGTGGCTATGACCTGGACGCCATTGCCGGGTCCACCCAGGCGATGCTCCTGGGAGTGGCCGGCCGGCCCTATCGGAGTTCGACTCCTACCCAGTTGTCCCCTGCCGGCAGCCATCGCGCGCTGGAGAGACTGGCGGACATCCACGACCGGGTGTCGGGGCCAAAACCCTGAGCCAATGCGGGTCGACGCCTACCAACATTGAGCCGGTGATACCCGAAAGACTGACATGGCTGCTGGACGCCGGGCAGACCCCCGGTCTGCTGGGCCGCCGCTTCGCCGAGTTCGGGCACCAACTCTATCTTGTGGGAGGCACGGTGCGGGACGCCTTCCTGGCCCAGGACAGACCTGGCTCCGGCGGTGAATACGACTTCGCCACCGACGCCCGTCCGCCCCGGATCAAAGCAATCCTGGAAGGCTGGGCCGAGAAGGTCTATACCACCGGTGAGGCCTTCGGGACAGTGGCGGGCATCAAGGAGGGAAGCACGCTCGAGATAACCACCTTCCGGAGAGACGTGTATCGCACCAACAGCCGCCATCCGGAGGTCTCATTCTCCAACACCATAGAAGATGACCTCGAACGGAGGGACTTCACGGTGAACGCCCTGGCCATCAAGGTGCCCGACGCCCAGATGGTCGATCCCTTCGGGGGACTTGCCGATCTTGCCCGGCGGGTCCTCACCACCCCCACCTCGCCGGAGAAGACCTTTTCCGACGATCCGCTGCGGATGCTCCGGCTCTTTCGCTTCTGGGCGACGCTTGAGTTCCAACCCGCCGCGCCCACCCTGCAGGCCGTGGCCGAGATGGCGGGTCGTCTCCAGATAGTGTCGGCCGAGAGGATCAGGGACGAACTCAGCAAGCTGCTCACCGCCCCCCATCCTTCCGATGCCTTGTTGGGCCTGGTGAGATCGGGGTTGGCCGAGCACTTCCTGCCCGAACTCTCCTCCCTGGAGATGGAACAGGATCCCCGCCATCGCCACAAGGACGTCTTGGCCCACAGCTTGGCGGTGGTGGAGAAGTCCTCTCCGCGACTGGTGTTGCGGCTGGCCTGCCTGCTCCACGACATCGGCAAGCCCGACACCCGCACCTACGGATCCAAGGGCGCCAGCTTCCACCATCACGAGGTGGTAGGCGCCCGGTTGGCCCGCCGTCGATTGGAGGAGCTGAGATATCCCCGGGCAGTGATAGATAAGGTAACCCGCCTCGTGGAATTGCATCTACGTCCTCACACGCTCAGGATGGGTTGGTCGGACTCGGCGGTGCGTCGTTACGTACGGGATGCCGGACCGCTCTTGGAGGACTTGAACGAACTGGTTCGCTGCGATGTGACCACCGTCAACCAGCGACGAGCCGCTGCTATTCAGAACCGGATCGATCAGCTGGAGCAGCGTATCGCGGAACTCAAGGAGAAGGAGGACCTGGAGCGTCTTCGCCCGCCGGTCAACGGTTACCGGATCATGTCCTATCTGGGGATATCTCCGGGTCCGAAGGTGGGCGAGATCATGGGAATCCTCCTGGACAAGCGCATAGAGGAGGGCCCCTATTCGGAGCACGAGGCGCTGGCTATCGCCCGTGAATGGGCGATAGCCGAGGGCTGGGAAGACCCTGGCCCCCCTCCTCCGGCATGAGGAGACGGATCGCGGTCGGAGCACTGCTGGCAGGCCTGCTGGCGGTCGGCTCCTGCGGTGAGGGCCCTGCCGTCGCCCCTCCGGACACCACAACCGAGACCCGGGTCGATGGGGAGTCGCCCGTTACCACCACGTCGACAACTCGCGCCGCCACCACCACGACCCGGTCCACCACCACCGCGGCTCCTGCCACCGCGGCCGGCCCGACAACCACCACCACATCGTCCCCGCCCGTCACCACCACCACCACCGCCTCTCCACCGACCACCAGCACCACGACCACCATTCCGCCGGAGCCCACTCTGTGGGAGCGCCTGCAGGCATTGGGACGGGAGGGAATCGGCGACACGCTCTATCCGACCCTGGGCGCCTCCGGGTACGACGTGGACAGTTATCTGATCGAGTTCAGCTTCGATCCCGAGACGGGCCGGCTTTCGGGGTCCTCCACCATCGCGGCCGTGGCTACCGCCGATCTCGAGTTGTTCAGCCTGGACTTCTTCGGAATGGAGACCGAGGCGGTGACGGTCAACGGCGCGGCGGCCGACTACGAGCAGGTCTCCGAAGAGTTGATCATCGTACCTTCGGAAGGGCTCGGAGACGGAGAGCCGATGACAGTGGTAGTCACCTACCAGGGGGTGGTGGCCCCGGCCGGCCCGAGCGATTCGGGGCTTCACCTCCGGCGGCCGTTGGACCACAGACGAGGACATCTTTTTCATGATGAACGAGCCGGACGGGTCCGCCGCCTTGGCGCCCTTCAACGACCACCCCCTGGACAAGGCGTCGGTGACCGTGGAGGTCGAGGTCCCAGAGGGGTGGACGGTTGTGTCGGGTGGAGTTCTGGAGGAGGTGCGGGAGGAGGAGCAGACCACGGTCTTCCGGTGGTCCATGCAACACCCCGTGGCCCCCTATCTGATCCCCCTCGGCATCGGGCAGTTTGCATCTCGTTCCGAGCCCGATCCCCTGGGCCTGGAGATCACCACCTGGTATCCCGAGGACCTGGACCCCGAGTTGCTCGATCCCTTCACCGACCAGCATCAGATGGTGCGCTTCCTGTCGGGGCTCTTCGGGCCCTATCCGTTCGAGACCCTGGGCGCCATGGTGGTCGACGCCGGAGTGGGGCTGGCCCTGGAGCACCAGACTCTCCCCACCTACGACCTTTCGGCTGTGCTTGAGACAGTTGTAGTACACGAACTCGCTCACCAGTGGTTCGGCAACTCGGTGTCGGTGGCGGATTGGAGCGACATCTGGCTCAACGAGGGCCCCGCCACCCTGTCGGAGTGGCTCTGGACGGAGGAAATCCTGGGGGTGACCGACTACGACCGGGAGGTGGCCAACAATTACCGGCTGTTCTCCGGGGAGTTCTTCCTGTCGGGCGACACGACGGCCGCCATCGAAAGAGCGACCGCCATAGCCCTCCGCGAGTTCTATCCCCCCGGACTGCCTCCCGCCGATGATCTCTTCAACTATTCCGTCTATGGACGGGGAGCGCTAACCCTGGTTGCGCTCCGCGACTACCTGGGAGACTCGTCCTTCTTCGCGATGCTCAGGACCTGGCACGAAACCCATCGCTACGGGAACGCAACGACCTCCGGCTTTCTGTCGCTGGTGGAGGAAACCGGGGGAACCCCGGCGCGGGAACTGGTGGAATCCTGGCTCTACGATCCGCTGCCGCCTCCCATGCCTGGACGGGACCTGTTTCCACTCGGGCATGAGGAGAATTCCCCGAGCCGGTAACCGGCTTTGGCGCTATGCGCATATTCGTATATAGTTGTCCTGATGCAAGGGACTGACTTCAAGTGAAACTATCTACCGCCGTGATCGGCGCGTCCGGGTATGCCGGTGGGGAGTTGATCCGCCTGCTGGATGCTCACCCGGTCTTCGACCCGGTGTGGCTCGGTGCCCATAGCCGGGCCGGCGCGGCGCTGGGGGAGGTGCATCCTCACCTCTCCGAGGGCGATCGGCGGCTGTCGTCCACGACCGCCGGGGAGATTCCCTCGGTGGATGCAGCGTTCCTGGCCCTGCCCCACGGGGCATCCTATGAGTTGGGGCACGAGTTGGCGGAGCGAGGCACAGCGGTGTTCGACCTGGGGTCCGACTACCGGTTTGACGCCCGGGAGCGCTATGAGACCGCCTATGGCGCTCCCCATCCGGCCCCCGAGCGGCTCGGCGAATGGCGATACGGCCTGCCGGAATTGTTCAGCTTGGAAGGGGCTCGGCGGGTCGCCCTGCCGGGTTGCTACCCGACCGCCGTGCTGCTTGCATCCGTCCCGCTGCTGGCCGGCGGGTTGACCTCGGGCCCGGTGGTCGCCGACTGCCTGTCGGGTGTCTCGGGCGCGGGTAGGTCACTCCGACCGGACCTGATGTTCGGACAGGTTGCGGAAGGAGCACAGGCCTACGCGGTGGCGACCCACCGGCATCGGCCCGAGATCGAGATGGGCATGGAGATGGCCGGGGTTCCCGCCCGGGTTACTTTCACCCCCCATCTGCTTCCCATCCAGCGAGGCCTGCTGGCCACGGTGACCATGCCCGCCGCCGATCCTCCGGGAGACCGGGAGGACCTTCTCGGAGTCCTCGGAAAGGCGTACGAGGGTCGTCCGCTGGTGGATGTCATTGATCGTCCCCCCCAAACCCGATGGGTGGCGGGATCCAACCGTGCGCTGGTCACGGCGTTCTTCGATTCCCACACTCGGACGGTGATCGCCCAGGCCGCCCTGGACAATCTCCTGAAGGGCGCGGCCGGCCAGGCCGTCCAGGCCGCCAACCTGGTGTTCGGCCTGGAGGAAGCAACCGGCCTGGACACCACCGGGTGGATGCCGTGAGCGTCACATTTCCCAGGGGATTTCGGGCGTCGGGCCTGGCGGCGGGGATCAAGCCCTCCGGCGCTCTCGACCTGAGTGTGGTGATCGCCGAAGAGCCGGTTCCGGCCGCGGCGGTGTTCACCCGGAACGGTGCGGCCGCCGCACCGGTGCGACTCTCCCGCCGTCACATGGAGGTCTCGGGAGGAGCGATCCGAGGGGTAACGCTCAACTCCGGTTGCGCCAACGCAGCCACGGGCGAACCCGGCGACCGGGCCGCCTACGACATGGCCGCCGCGGTCGCCGGCGAGGTGGGGGGCCAGGTCACCGAGGTGCTGGTCTGCTCCACCGGGCCGATCGGCCCGCAGTTACCCATGGAGAAGATCCTTCCCGCCATGCAGCTTCTCGTGGCCCGGGCGGCTTCGAGCCCGTCGGCGGGACGGGAAGCCGCGGCCGGGCTCATGACTACCGACACCTTCATAAAGGAGGCGGCGGTCTCCGGCACCGGGGGGTTCCGGGTGGGAGGGATGGCCAAGGGGGCGGCGATGATCCGCCCCAGCATGGCCACCATGCTGGCTGTCATCACCACCGACGCCGTCGCCTCGGCCCGCCGGCTGCGGGGGGTGCTGGCCGAAGCGGTGGAAGAGACCTTCAACAGCATCAACATCGACGGATGCGAGTCCACCAACGACACGGTGATCCTCATGGCTTCGGGCCGATCGGGGATCGAACCGTCACCGGAGGAGTTGACCAAGGGGGTGCGAACGGTGTGCGCCCGGCTGGCCCATGACATCGTGGCGGACGCAGAGGACTGCACCCGGGTGGTGACCATCCGGGTGAGCGGCGCCCGGGACGACGCTTCAGCTCATCGGATGGGGATGGCGATAGCCGACTCGGACCTGGTGCGCTGTTCCTTTTACGGAGGAGACCCCAACTGGGGCAGGCTGGTGGCCGCCCTCGGCGCCTGTGGCGAGCCGCTGGACGCCTCCCGCATAGACATCACCTACCAGGGAACACCGGTGGCAAGGGGAGGGACCCACACCGGTGTGGACCTGTCGGCGGTCGAGCCGCTGTTGGCGGGAGACTTCCAGGTCGAGGTGGCGGTGGGGGAAGGGCCGGGCACCGCCCGGATCCTCACCAGCGACCTCACTCCCGGATACGTCATCTTCAACGGGGAGCCGTCATGACCACCGGCCACAGCCCGCCCACCCGCCTCAAGCCCCGCATCGCCTCTTCGATGGGTAAGGCGGCCATCCTCATGGAGGCATTGCCTTACATCCGGCGATTCTCCGGGACCGTCGTGGTGGTGAAGTACGGCGGCTCGGCGATGGATGACCCGACTTTCGCGCAGTCCTTCGCCCGGGACGTGGCTCTTCTCTCCCAGGTAGGGATAAAGATGGTGGTGGTTCACGGGGGCGGGCCGCAGATCACCGCAGCCATGAAGAGGGAGGGAATCGCCCCCACCTGGGTGGACGGGTTGAGAGTCACGAATACCCGCACCATGGATTTGGTCCGGAGGGTGTTGGGAGGAGAGGTCAACGGGGAGATAGCCCGCCTTCTGGAGACCAGCGGAGCGAAGGCTGTGGGCTTGAACGGCGTGGACGCGGGCCTGTTCCGCTGTCGCCGGCTGGATGACCGCCTGGGGAGGGTGGGTGATCTGGTCGATGTGAATCCGGCTCTGATCGAATTCCTCCTGGAGGGGGGGATGACCCCGGTGGTGGCGCCGTTGGGACTGGGCTTGGACGGCGAGGTCTACAACCTGAACGCCGACACCGTAGCGGGCGCCCTGGCCGCCGCTCTGGGAGCGCAGAAGCTGGTGTTCCTCACCAATGTGGAGGGGGTTTATCGCAATCCCAACGACGCCTCCACGCTCATCTCCAAGATGACCCTGCCCGAGTTGGTGATGGTGGTCGATCGGTTCCGGGGAGGGATGCTTCCCAAGTTGCGGGCGGTGGTGGAAGCCATGAAAGGCGGCGTCTCGCAGGCGCATGTTCTGGACGGTCGGATCCAACACGCTCTGCTGCTGGAAATGTTTACCCCCGAGGGGATAGGGACCATGGTCATCCATCACGAAGGAGAGGAACAGTGAACTCAGAAGTCACGGCTTGGATCGAAAGGGCCGAAAGCAAGCTCATCCCGGCCTACGGTCGGACGCCGGTGGTGTTCACCCGGGGCCAGGGCGTCTGGCTGTTCGACCGGGAGGGTCGGTCCTACCTGGACTGTCTGACCGGCCTGGCGGTGGTGGCCGTCGGACACGCCAACCCGCGGGTGGCGGAGGCCGCCCGCAACCAGTTGTCGGAACTGGTCCACGTCTCGAACATCTTCTACACCGAGCCGATGGTGAGCCTGGCCGGACGACTGTCGGATCTATCCGGGCTGGACCGGGTGTTCTTCGCCAACTGCGGGGCCACCGTCAATGAGACAGCCATCAAGCTGGCGCGGAGGTACGCCCAGAAACGGCACGGCGCGCACCGCTACGAAGTGATCTCCCTCCTGGACTCCTTCCACGGGCGCACCCTGGCCACCCTGGCCGCCACCGGCCAACCCGCCAAACAGGAGACCTTCGAGCCCCTCCCACCCGGTTTCTTCCAGGTGCCTCCCGGAGACATCGCCGCGCTGGAACGCGCGGTGTCGGATCGCACCGCGGCGGTGATGATCGAGACCACCCAGGGCGAAGGGGGAGTGATTCCGCTGGCCGCCGACTTCCTTCAAGAGGTCCGGGAGATGTGCAACCGGAGAGGAGTCCTGTTGATCATCGACGACGTCCAGGCAGGCATGGGGCGCACCGGGCACATGTTCTCCTGGCAGGGCCTGGGTTTCGAGCCGGACATCGCCACGGTTGCCAAGGCCCTGGCCAACGGTCTGGCGATCGGCGCCTGCATGGCCCGGGAGGAGGTGGCCACCGCCTTCGGTCCCGGCGACCATGGCACCACCTTCGGCGGGGGCCCGGTTCCCTGCGCGGCGGCCTTGGCGGTCCTCGACGAGATCGCCGAGCGCGACCTGCTGGCCAACTGCCGGGCGCGCTCCCGCCAGTTCTCGGAGGGCCTGGGAGCCCTGGATGGCGTGATGGAAGTACGGGGGCGGGGTTTGCTGCTGGCGGCCGTGCTGGAAGGAGATTGGGCGGCGGGTGCCACCCGGCGGGCATTGGAACTCGGGCTGGTGGTCAACAACGTACGACCCGATGCGGTCCGCTTCGCCCCACCTCTCACCATCACTCCTGATGAGACCGCCGAAGCGATTTCCCGGTTCGGCGCGGCGCTGGCGGATTCGATCGCCGCGGGGGGTTGAAGTGAGTTCAGCCGGGGCCCGGAGGCGGGCATTGCGCGGGTTGCTTGCTCGGGGAGGGGCCGCCGAGCAGGCAGAGTTGGCGAGAGGCCTGGCAGAGGAGGGGTTTCCGGTCAGCCAATCCACCGTGTCGCGGGACCTTCGGTTCCTCGGGGTGGTGAAAGACCAGGAGGGCCTCTATCGGCTGAACTCCCGCAACAGCGAAGCGGACGAGCCCATGGACCCGGAGCGAAAACTGGGAAGGATGATCAACTCCTACGCACTGTCGATAGAAGCCTCCGCCAACCTGGTGGTCATGAGGACCTTTCCGGGCGCCGCCTCGGTGGTGGCATCGGCCCTGGACGCTTCCTTGGAGACCGGAGAGGTTGGGAATGTCCTGGGAACCTTGGCAGGTGACGACACCATCCTGGTGGTGGCCGCTCGACCGTCGGGCGGCCGGAGCGTGAAGGAGCGACTGGAACAGATCGGAGAGATGACATGACAAAGGTGGTTCTTGCCTATTCAGGGGGCCTGGACACCTCGGTGATCCTGGCGTGGCTCCGAGAGGTCTACGAAGCCGAGGTCATTACCTTCACGGCCGACGTCGGCCAGGGTGAGGAGGTAGACGAGGCTCGCCAAAAGGCGCTCGACACCGGGGCGGTTGAAGCGGTGGTGTCCGACCTGCGCCGGGAATTCGTAACCGAGGCCGTGTTCCCTGCCTTTCGGGCCGGCGCCCTCTATGAGGGGTATTACCTCCTCGGCACTTCCCTGGCTCGGCCGATAATCACCCAGGGAATGATTGAAGTGGCCCGGCGCTTCGGGGCGGACGCCATTTCGCACGGCGCCACCGGCAAGGGCAACGACCAGGTCCGATTCGAGCTTTCCGCCTACGCTCTGCAACCCGACATAGAGGTCATAGCTCCCTGGCGGGAGTGGGACTTGAAGGGGCGGGCTGATCTGGTGGAATACGCCCGCACGCGGGGGATTCCCGTTCCGGTCTCTCCCGAAAAGCCTTATTCGACCGACGCCAACCTGCTGCACATCTCCTATGAGGGCGGAATACTGGAGGATCCCTGGGCTTCCCCGCCCGATGACATGTTCACCATTACCACCGATCCCCGCCTGGCGCCTGAGGAACCCGAGGAGATAGTCGTTTCCATCGAGAAGGGCAACCCGGTGGCGGTGAACGGAGAGCGCTTGGAGCCGGTGGCCCTGTTGGAGGAACTCAACCGCCATGGTGGTCGCCACGGGATTGGCAGGGTCGACATAGTGGAGAACCGCTTTGTCGGGATCAAGAGCCGGGGCGTGTACGAGACCCCTGGAGGGACGATCCTGTTTCACGCCCTGCGGGCGATCGAGTCCATCACCCTGGACCGGCAGGTGGCCCATCTCCGGGATGAGTTGGCTCCCCGGTATTCGGAAATGGTCTACAACGGGTTCTGGTTCGCTCCGGAGCGGTACGCCCTGCAGACGCTCTTTGACGAGATGGCCGAGTCGGTGACCGGCGAGGCGCGTCTTTCGCTGTACAAGGGCACGGCCACGGTCTTGGGCCGGCGGGCTCCCTTCAGCCTGTACGACCCCGACCGTGCCACCTTCGAGGAGGACAAGGTCTACGACCAGGCGGACGCCGGCGGCTTCATAAGGATCAACTCCCTGCGAGTCCGCCCACCGACAGGCTCCGGGGAGGGGTGAGAAGGTGACCCTGTGGGAAGGGAGGTTGGAAGGCGTTCCCGCCTCGGAAATGTGGGACTTCACCGTCTCGACGGCCGACCGCCGCCTCCTGGCGGATGACATCGAGGGTTCCATGGCCCATGTGGCCATGCTCGGAGAAGTGGGGATCCTGTCCGAGCGGGAGACCGAGGAAATCACCGCAGGCCTGCGGACCCTGTCCGAGGAGGCCGGTTCGGGCGCGTTCATCTTCAAAGACAGCGACGAGGACGTTCACTCGGCAGTGGAGCGCCGGCTGGTTGAACTGGTGGGACCGGTGGGGGGCAAGCTCCACACCGGCCGGTCCCGCAATGACCAGGTGGCCCTGGATCTGATTCTCTACATGCGGCGGGGAGCGGCGCGCCACGCCGACGGACTGGCCAGGCTTGCCCTGGTCCTGGTGGACGTGGCGGAGCGGTTGGGCCCCGAGGTTGTGGTCCCCTCCTATACCCATCTCCAGCAGGCTCAACCGACCCTGTTCGCACACCATCTCCTCGCATACGGCCAGATGGCGGCACGGGACCGGCGCCGCTTCCTGGACCTGGGCGCCCGGCTGGATTGCTCTCCGCTCGGCGCGGGAGCGGCGGCGGGGTCGTCGCTGCCCCTGTCGCCGGGGATTAGCGCATCCCTGCTCGGCATGTCCGGAGCTTTCGCCAACTCGCTGGAAGCGGTCGGTTCCAGGGATCGGGCGGCCGAGTACGTCTGGTGCTGCGCCCGCGCCCTGGTTTCCCTTTCCCGACTGGGAGAGGACCTGGTCCTGTGGTCCACCCGGGAGTTCGGCTGGGTCACCCTGGCGGATGAGTTCGCCACCGGATCCTCGGCGCTGCCGCAGAAGAAGAATCCCGACATCGCGGAGTTGGTGCGGGGCAAGGCGGCCGGCGCGATCGGAGCCCTCACGGCGATGCTGGCCCTGGAAAAGGGCCTGCCCATGTCGTACAACCGGGATTTGCAGGAGGACAAGGAACACCTCTTCCGGGTTGACGACGACCTGGCCGGCGGCACATCCGCCCTGGCCGGGTTGCTGGCTACCGCCCGGTTTCACCCGCCGGCGCCCGCTTCGGAGACGGCGGCTCTGGATCTGGCCGAGGCGCTGGTGGGGAGAGGAGTGCCCTTCCGGGAAGCGCACCGGGTCACCGGAGCGATGGCGGCCCGGCTGGCTGCGGACAACCGGGAGTTCTCGTCCCTCAGCTTCTCCGACCTTGCCCGGGCGCATCCCGGTTTCGAGCCGTCCGACCTGGACCTCCTGGACCCGGCCGTCTCCGTCAGCCGGAGGGCCACCCCCGGGGCAGGGAGCCCCGAAAGCGTGGCCGCCCAGATTTGCGAACTCCGCGGTGAGCTCTCCGGCGGGGAGTCGTAGACCCCCAATAGACATCCAGGTGTAAAACCCAGGGGACTCCAAACCGTTGAACACGGGGTCTCCAAACCTAGACTCGGCGCCACCCGATAGAACCCTGGCCCTAACTCGAGTAAAGGGATATCTTGGCGAACCGACCCAGTCTTGCCTCACCGACCCGACCGCCGCTCTGGCGGAACGCCACCTTTCTCAAGTGGGCCGCGCAGATCGGAGTGCTGTTCGGAGTGCTTGCCCTGGGGTCGGTGTTGGTCGGCGAGGCCATGGCCAACATGAGAGCCCAGGGGCTGGCACTTGACTGGGACCTCCTGACGGATCCCCCCGGCATCCAACTGGGTGAAGGCATATTCATCAAGCCGAGCACCGGGCTGGAGGCGTTTTACACCGGGGCGGTCAATATGCTGCGGGTCGCCCTGTCCGGGATCGTGGCCGCCACCGTGGTGGGAGTAATAGTGGGAATCGCCAGGCTCTCCTCCAACTGGCTGGCTTCGAGACTGGCCTCGGTGTTCGTGGAGAGTTTCCGGAACATCCCGGTTCTGGTGCAGGTCGTGTTCTGGTTCTTCTTCGCCTCGACCTTCTTTCCCGTCCTGGAAGAAGACAGTTCAGGGCCCATTCCCGGAGTCCTCCTGGTAAGTCGGAAGGGAGTGTCCTTCGCTTGGCCCTTCCCGCAGGAGACCTTCTGGCAGTGGGGAGCCTTTCTGGTGGCCGGTCTGCTGACCGCCCGCTGGGCCTATCGCACCCGGATGCGACGAGCGGAGGAGTTGGGAGAGGACACCCGTCCGGGAACCTGGGCATTGTTGGCCTTCCTGGCATGGGCGGTGGTGGGCTGGTTTGCCCATCCCCTGGCCGGGGCCATCGGATGGTTGTTCATGTTGTTGGCTGCCTCGGTGGGAGCCATCCCGGTGTTGGCCTACCAGGTCATCCTGGCGTTGATCTCCCTATACCTGGGATGGCGGTGGATCAATCGCTTCCTCGATTCCCGGCGAAGTCCGGCGGGACTGGCCAAACTCACCGATGACGACTACTTCCGGATGATCCTGGCCGGAGCGCTGGGCGCGGGGGGCGCGGCTGTTCTGATGCTGCTTCCGGCCGCAACCGAGGTGGGGACCAACGTGGTTCAGTACTTGCTGGAGTTCTGCGATCAGAAGTTCGAATTCCTCCGGTCCGGGGCGCCGTTGGCCATAGGCACTCCCTCGGTCGACGTGCCGGGCCGTTTTCCGCAGATCGCCAGCACCGGTTTGACCATGACTCCCTCCTTCTTCGGGATCTGGATGGGGGTGACTCTCTACACCGCATCGTTCATCGCCGAGATCGTGCGCGGGGGGATACTGTCGGTGCCAAAGGGTCAGAGCGAAGCCGGTTATGCCCTGGGCCTGCGGCGGGGACAACTCCTGCGCATGGTGATCCTGCCCCAGGCCTTCCGGGTGATACTCCCGCCGCTGGGCAACCAGTACCTGAACCTCTCGAAGAACACCTCCCTCGGGATAGCGGTGGCCTTCCCGGAGATGGTCCAGGTGGGACAGACCATGTTCAACCAGACCGGGGACACCATCCAGGTGATCCTGATCTGGATGGCCTTCTATCTGAGCATCAGCCTGCTGATTTCGGTGCTGATCAACTACTACAACCGGCGTACCCAACTGGTGGAGAGGTAGATGAACTCCGAATCCTTCGATCTTCCCCTGCCGCCGGAGCCTCCACCCAAGGCTCTCCGGATCGGGTGGCTGGACTGGGCGCGCAACAACCTCTTCAACTCGGTGTTCAACGGCACCCTGACGGTAATTCTGACCGCGGGAATGTTGCTGCTGATCCTGGGGGTACTGCGTTTCGTATTCAGTCCCGATCGCCGATGGGAAGTGATGCCCCCGAACGCCGCCAACTACGTGGTGGAGGCCTACCCGCGGGACGACCTGTTCAACATGTGGTTGTCGCTGTGGATCATCGCCGCGTTGGCGGGAGTCTCCACCGCCTCATGGGGGATGGGGGGACAAGTGTCGGTGATCAAGGTGGTGGCGGCAGTGAGAGCGATAGGCGCCACTGCGTTGGTGGTGGGGGTGCTTTCGTTGTGGTCTCCCGCCGGCAGCGCCACCCAGACGGTTCTGGTGTGGGGAGGGGTGGTTCTGTTCGGGTTGGGAGCGGGGGCCATGCGTCTGGTGCGGGAGGAAAGAGAGGTCTCGGTGGCGAGGGTGCTGGCGATTGTGGGAGCCTTGCTGGTGGGTTTGGTGTGGTACATGCCGCTCGAGTCCGGCACCACCTGGCCCCTGACCATCACCGCATTGGTGGTGGTGGCGTTTCACTGGGTCGGGAAACTGGTGGGGCAGTGGCTGTCCGCCCAGTTGATGAAGAGGGTGATCACTGTTCTGTGGGTGCTGTCCTTCCCCGTTATCTACCTTCACATTCAGCGCAATCCCTCCTTGGTCTGGGCGGAGGTGACGCCCTGGTTGCCTTGGGCGGGCCTTCTGATCGCGGTCGGGCCGGTGGTGATCTGGGTGGTGAGCCGGGCGGGACGGGAACAGGCGGCCGGCGTGAACTTCCTCCTGGGTGCGGTCGCGATCTATTCCTGGGTCATCCAATGGCCGATGGCTATTCGGGTCCTGTTTCTGCTGCTGACGCTGTTTTCCCTGGCCACCCCCACTTTTGCGGCCAGTCCCAGGGCGCGAAGAGCCTTCTATTGGACGTGGCTGGCAGGAGGGCTGTGCACGCTGTACTTCTTCCTGATGGGCATCGGCTCGACCGACCTGGCTACCCGCGGGCACTTCCTGGGCGGGATCAACCTCACCATCCTGCTGGCCGTGGGGGGCACGGCGCTCTCCTTCCCTCTCGGGGTGATGCTGGCCCTGGGGCGCACCTCGTCCATGCCGATCTTCCGGATTCTCTCCATTGTCTACATAGAGGTGGTGAGGGGCGTTCCCCTCATAACCGTGCTCTTCTTCGGGGACAAGGTGATTCCCCGGTTCCTGCCGCCGGGACTCGACTTCGCAGGCGAGGCTAAGGCGCTCCTGGCGATTACCGCATTCTCCGCGGCCTACCTTGCCGAGAACGTCAGGGGAGGGCTCCAAGCCGTCTCGAAGGGCCAAACGGAGGCCTCCCGGGCTTTGGGTATGACCACGGCCCAGATGACCATGCTCATCACGCTCCCGCAGGCCCTGCGGGTGGTTATTCCAGCGCTGGTCGGCCAGGCCATCGCTCTCTTCAAGGACACCTCACTGGTGGCCATCATCGGGTTGGCGGACTTCTTGAGGGTGGCGCGCGACATCGTGCCCAACCAGCCTGATTCGCTGGGGAGCATTCTGGAGAACCTGCTCCTGGCGGCGTTGGTGTATTGGATTTTTGCTTTTAGCTTCAGTCGGGCCAGCCTGCGACTGGAGAAACGATTGGGCGTGGGCACCCGGTAATCGAAAGGGAGTTGTAGATGGACAACGGAGCAGCCAATCCGATCATCGTTTGTGAAAACGTGAAGAAGTGGTTCGGGGACTTCCAGGCCCTGCGGGGAGTCACCACCTCCGTCGCGGAAGGGGAGGTGGTGGTGGTCATCGGTCCGTCGGGCTCGGGCAAGTCGACATTCATACGGTGCATCAATCGCCTGGAGCAGCACCAGGAGGGCCGGATCGTGGTGGCCGGAATTGAACTCACCTCCGATGTACGCAACATCGAGCGGATCCGGTCGGAGGTCGGGATGGTCTTCCAGCAGTTCAACCTGTTCCCGCACCTCACCGTTATGCAGAACATCACCCTGGCGCAGGTGTGGGTTCGCAAGCGTTCCAGGTCGGATGCCGAAGAACGCGCCATGGCGCTGCTGGAGCGGGTGGGGATCCCGGAACAGGCTGCCAAGTATCCCGGCCAGCTGTCGGGCGGCCAGCAGCAGCGGGTGGCTATCGCACGTTCCCTGGCCATGGACCCCCAGATCATGCTGTTCGACGAGCCGACGTCGGCGCTCGATCCGGAGATGATCAAAGAGGTGTTGGAGGTAATGCAGGAGCTTGCCGGGACCGGGATGACCATTGTGGCCGTCACCCACGAGATGGGCTTCGCCCGGGAAGTCGCCAACCGCATCGTGTTGTTCGACGAGGGGCAGATAGTCGAAGAGGGCCCACCCTCGGAATTCTTCGCCAACCCCCGCCATCCCCGCACCAAGATGTTCCTGAGCCAGATACTCAGTCATTGAATTCCTGCTCTGAATATCCCAGCCCTGCCCCCTGGGAGGAGCGACGCAGCGCCGTAGCCCCTATGACAGGTGGTTACGAGGGGTACCTGGACTCTCTGCGGAAAGTGTGTGAAGTCGTGGAAGATCGTCACCCGACCTCCGCTGAACTAACGGAGGAGATAAGCAAACGCTTAGGGGTCACCAAGAAGGCTGCAGGCGGCAAAGAGTCCTTCCTGCGAAGCGCTGGCGTGTTACGAGTGGAAGACGGCCTTTGCATTCTCAGCCAAGAGGCAAAGCAGTGGCTTGAGAATGATAGGGTTGACGCTCTTGTGGCTGTTATTCACAGCCGGTGTCGCTTTATCGGGGAAATGATCGCCGAATTGGCCGAGCCCTTGTCAACTGAAGAGACGCGTTCCGCTGCTGGTCGATACGGATTGAGGTGGGCGACCAATACCCAAATAGACAATCGAAGGGGTTGGTTACAGTCATCCCGCCTGATTGAAGTTACAGAGGGTGGCCGTCTCGTGGCCACCACGGCTGGACGGGCTTTAGCAGCGAGCCTTGAACTTTACAGGGTTGGCCCAATCAATCCAGGGAAGGTTGACCATCAGAAGCCACAGAGTTTTCCCAAGGAGTCGCTCATCAATGCTGAAGGGCTGGCTGCCGAAATCGAAAAGGCCTCTACCGACAGCAAGAACCCCAAACGCTTCGAGTTGGCGGTTAGGGCCGGTTTTGCCTTTCTCGGTTTCGACGCCCGCCAATTAGGGGGTGCGGGCAAGACGGATGTCCTACTAAACGCACCCTTGGGAAAGGGTCTGGCCTACAGAGTGACCGTCGACGCTAAGACGGTGGGAGCAGGGAATCTCGGTGACCATCAGGTTGATTGGTTGACCTTGAAAGATCACCGCATGAAGCACCAGGCAGACTATGCGGTGCTGGTTGGACCCGAACCGTCAGGCGTTCGTCTCATTGAGCGTGCTGAAGCGAACGAGATCGCTGTGTTGTCCGCCAGTTTGCTGGCAGGCCTCTGCCTCCAACATGCGGAGGCGCCACTGGGGCTAGCGGACTATCGCTCTCTGTTCGCGACACTGGCGGGGGATGGAACATGGAAACGGCGGGGCGGCAAAGTCGACACGTCGGATTTGGACGAAGCGGCTAGCGAGGGGCCAAGGATGAGGAGCGTGGCTGCTGCCATTGTGAAAGTTCTTTCTGACCGGTGCATGATTGTGGGACCTCTCCGAGCTCGAGACCTTTGGCTGATAATGCTTGAGCGTGGTGAGCTAGCCGAGGGAAGCTCCAAGGATGAGATACAAGGTCTGCTGGACATGCTTGCTCATCCGTTGGTGCGGGCGGTTGACGGTGATGCAGAGACCGGTTACGTTCCGTCCTCCAAGCCAGACGTCACCCGCATGCGGCTACAACTCCTGACCACTTCAGTTGCTCCCGAGGCTGTCTCTTAGTTGCTTTGTGAGCGAGGGGAGGGAGAGAGCACGGCCTATTTTCTTTGTTTGGTTGGGTGGAGCGCCCTGCGGCGTGGCTGGTGTTGGTTGGTTGTGGGTGGGTGTTCCTGTCGGTTGGGTGGTGGGTGTAGTCGGTAGGCGCCGGTGGGGGTTCGTTCGACCTGCCAGTTGCGGTCGTGGACGTTGTGGTGGCATCGGGAGCAGAGCAGGCACATGTTGTCCACGTTGGTGGGCCCTCCGTCCTGCCAGTGAACAATATGGTGCGACTGGCACCATGCTGCTTTGGCGCCGCACCCTATGCATGCCCGGTCGCGGGCGATGAGAGCCGCGCGTTGGGTGGGACTGGCTTTCCGCCGGGCCATGCCCATGTCCATCGGTACCGACGGTCCCCCGAAGATGGCGGGGAGGATCTGCGCGTCGCATGCCAACCGGCGTAGTTCCCCCGCCGGGATGGGAGTCCCGTTCTCCAAACGGGCATTGCGCAACTGTTGGCTCACCACGTCATAGTCGGCGATCACCAACAGTTTCACGTCCTGGGACGCTCCGTCCTTGTCGCCTCCGGGGCGGGTGAGCAACAGAGCAAGGGCGTCGGCCATTCTCTGGGCCGGTGTGGCCCGGTTGTTCGGGTCTTCTTCCTGCCAGAGCTCGTTCATCTTGCGGGACAGAGCGGTCTCTATCCGCGCTCCTGTGATCGGATCGAACCTCCCATACAGAACGGTCATCCCATCTTCGATGCTGGTGCGGATCTTGGCGTACCGCCGCGACTTCTGATGCTCCAACTTCGAGACCCCGTCGTCTGCGGAACGTTGTTGTTCGTGTTTGCGGACCGTCGCCGCGAACTTATCTGGAGACTGGGTACGGGCGTCGTCCAACAGTTCTTTTTCGTCTATCGGGGCCCGTTGGTTGGCGTCGGCCAGGATACGGGCGTTGTCGTATGGGATGTCCCCGTCTCGGAGGCCCTTCGACGTCTCGGGTAGCTTCTCCAGTTCCCGAGCCGTTTCCACTTCCGACCTGGCTCGCCGCCGGGGTTTCTTGCCCTTCTCCCGCAGTTCCACTTCGGTGAGGGCGGTTCCCGCCCGACGCTGCAACTCGGCCAGGGCCTCGGCGCGGATCCCCGCCAGTTGGTTCTCCCCACGGATAGTGGACTGCACTCGGTCCCGAAGCTCTGCCACCGTAGCGTCGCATACCGGCACGGTGGGCGCCAGGATCACGGCTTGGTTCCGTGCTTGTCCGTTCACATCTGCTTTGTTCATGTCTCTACTAGTATGCCCAGGGGGTGTGACAAACCACCCCCACATATCATGAAGTTGGTAAAACTAACACTAAACCCTTCCGCTAAGGCGCAACGCCTGAACCGTAGGGGAATGCAGCGGCCCAGGTTGGAACTCGCGAAAACGAAGGTCCCCCTACGGGTTTCCCTCCCCCACCACCACCTATCCAGGGTCCAACAAGCCCGGACAGCCCAGAACAGGGCTGTTGAGCAGACCGGGTTTGATCCTTCGTTGGGGTCCGAACGACGCCGGAACGAACCGCCTCAAGTGCTTGGCTCCCAACAATATGACACCCCCCTGGGACAAAAAACAATCTTCTTACTCCCCATTTTTTCACAGTCTGAGAATCGGTCAACCCCTCTACCCGCTTACGGCACCGCCCCTCCCACGCCGGGTCGGGGTGTCGGCAAGAGGGGGCGGGCTTTATGGGGTTTTTATCACACCCTTGAAAAGCTGTTCCCACAGAGCCGGGGAGACAAAACCGGAAGACGCTATGATCCCAGGCGCTGTAGACTGTACATTTTGTAAAGCTAGGAGGCGGAGTGAGACGAAAGCCGACTACGAGAGAGGGGAGGAGATGAGCGAGCCGATCAAGGGTTACATGGTCCGCGGGAAGAAGCGGGCCCCCAAAGCCTATCCGACCGGGCGGGTTTGCATCCAGAAGGGGTGCAATGTGAAGCTGAATCGCTACAACCGTCGCGAGTACTGCTACAACCACGCCCCCATCCGTTACCCGAGGGTCCGGGGAAGGGTTCTTCCCGAGAACGCCTGAACCGTTCCAACTCAGATAGCGCGAGGGTGGCCCCGATCCACCCGGGGCCGCCCTCGGCTATTTCGACAGGCTGCTACTCGTCGCTGCCCGCCGTTGCTTTTGCGGCGATCTCCGCCACCACGTCCGCATTGGCGAGAGTGGTGACGTCTCCCAGTTGCCGCTGTTCGGAGATGTCCTGGAGCAATCTGCGCATGATCTTCCCTGAGCGGGTCTTGGGTAGGTCGTCGGTGAAGACGATCGACTTGGGCCGGGCAATCGGGCCGATCACCCTCCTCACATGGTTCCGCAACTCCTCCAGCAGTTGGCTGTCCCCACTGCGGGTTCCCCGGAGAGTGACGAAGGCGGCGATCGCCTGTCCGGTTATCTCGTCCTTGCGGCCCACCACCGCTGCCTCGGCCACGGCCTCGTGGGAGACCAGCGCCGATTCCACCTCGGTGGTGGAGATGTTGTGTCCCGAAACCAGCATGATGTCGTCCACCCGGCCCAGCAACCAGTAATAGCCGTCGTCGTCCCGCTTGCAGCCGTCCCCGGGAAAGTAACGGCCCGGGAACCGGGACCAGTAGGTGTCGATGTAGCGCTGGGGGTCCCCGTAGATGGTGCGCGCCATGGATGGCCAGGGCCGGTTGATCACCAGGTAGCCGCCTCCGCCCAAGGGAACCGGGTTTCCGTCATCGTCCACCACGTCGGCGGAGATGCCCGGGAAGGGGAAGGTGGCCGAACCGGGCTTGGTGGTGACCACCCCCGGCAGAGGAGTGATCATGATGGCGCCGGTCTCGGTCTGCCACCAGGTGTCGACGATGGGACAGCTCTCCCCGCCGATGTTCTCGTGGTACCACATCCACGCCTCGGGGTTGATGGGTTCCCCCACCGTGCCCAGGACCCGCAGCGATGACAGGTCGTGGCGGGCCGGGAATTCGTCTCCCCACTTCATGAAGGAGCGGATGGCGGTGGGAGCGGTGTAGAAGATGGTTACCCCGTACTCCGCCACGATCGACCACAGCCTGTCGAGATCGGGATGGTTGGGCGCCCCCTCGTACATGACGCTGGTGGCCCGGTTGGCGAGGGGCCCGTAGACGATGTAGGAGTGTCCCGTGACCCAGCCGATGTCCGCCGCGCACCAATAGGTGTCGGCGTCCGGCTTCAGGTCGAAGACGTAGGAATGGGTGGTCATCACGGAGGTGAGATATCCCCCCTGGGTGTGAACGATTCCCTTGGGACGTCCGGTGGTGCCCGATGTGTAAAGGATGTAGAGGGGATGCTCCGCCTCGAGGCGAGCGGGTTCGAATTCGTCGGGTTGACCCTCCGTCACGTCGTGCCACCAGTGGTCTCGCCCCTCTTCCATCGTCACCGCCGTGTCCGTCCTCTTCACAACCACCACCGAGGCCACATCGGGACAACGCTCCAGGGCCACGTCGGTGTTCTCCTTGAGCGGCACCACGCCACCGCCTCTCCACGACCCGTCCTGGGTTATGACCACCCGTGCATCGGCGTCCAGGATCCGATCCGCCAGGGAATCGGAGGAGAACCCACCGAACACCACCGAGTGAACCGCGCCGATCCGCGCACAGGCGAGCATGGCCACCGGCAGTTCGGGGATCATGCCCATGTAGATGGCGACCCGGTCTCCCTTCTTGACCCCCAGCCCCACCAAGGCGTTGGCGAACCGGCAGACCTGGGTGTGGAGGTCCCGGTAACTGATGGTGAGGGTGTCTCCGGGCTCTCCGATCCAGTGATATGCGACCTGGTCGCCATGCTCCGCAAGGTGGCGGTCCAAACAGTTGTAGGAGAGGTTGAGTTCCCCGTCCTCGAACCACTTGAAGAAAGGAGGGTTGTCGTCGTTGAGTACCCGCGTGGGCTCGGTGAACCAGTCGATCCGCTCGACGGCCTGGGTTCTCCAGAACTCCAGCCAGTCCTCTTCCGCTCCGGTGTGTATGCCCCCGCGGGCATTGGCCTGGGCGGCGAATTCGGCGGAGGGAGCAAAGGTCCTCTCCTCGATCAGCAGGTTCTCCAGGGTTTCCGCCATGCTGCGCTCCTTCGTCGATCTGGGAATTGCCCCCGAATATAGGGAGGCTGGATGTTCCTCAAGCCGGTGACAGTCTGATAAGAACATGGTAGGTGATCCATCCCTTCCCAGCGCTTGCCGGACAAACCCACCTTGCGGGGTTCACCAGGGCGATCCCCCGGGTAGCGCTAACGGGAGTAGCGGCGGCGGCTGGGGTAGCGGCGGCGATACAAGCCGTGCAGTATTTCCCACGCCAGGGATGCAATGGCCAGGGTTTGCACCCAGTCTCCCAGGCGAACGTAGAGGGTGGGACCCTGGCCGGGCGCCCGGGCTCGCACTTCCCCGATCAGGAGAGCATCTTCCGCCAGGGCTGTGTGGGGACCGGTCTCCCCGGTGGGCGAGATCAGTGTGGAACGGCCGGTCACGGCAGTGTGGATCAGGGGCATGCCCAGTTCCGCGGCGCGCATGCGGGTGATGCCGATGAACTGGTCGGAAGCCACCGAGTATGGATAGCTCTCCTGGCTGGTGGCCAGGATCAGCAACCCGGCGCCTCCCTGAGCGTTCTCCCTGCCATAGCGGGCGAACGACCCTTCGAAGGAGATCACCGACCCGAACCGCCCGAATCCCAGGTCCCACAGGACCGGGCCGTCCCCCCGCAGCATGTCGCGGCTGGGCAGGTCCGCATGGAGGTTCTCCACCCACTTGAAAAGAGAGCGGGCGGGAATGTACTCGCCGTATGGAACGGGATGCTGTTTGTGGTACTCGCTGACGATCCTCCCCGTCCGGTCGAACACGACGTTGGCGTTCACCCAGTGGGTGTCATTGAGGGGCCGATCGCCTCCTGCCAGCAGCACCGCCCCGATGCGGGCCGCCTCGGCGCCCATGGCCTCACCCACCTCCGGAGCGTTGATCGGATCGGCCGTCCATGAACCGGTGGAGCCCTCCGGCCAGATCACCAGGTCGACGTTGCCCGGCGCCAGGGTACGGGTCAGCCGAAGGTGGTTCTGGTAGATCTGGTAACGCTCGTTGGGACAGTGGTCCCCCGGACACGGGTTGTTGCCCTGCACCACCGCAACCCGGACCACCTCCCCCTCGGTGTGTGGTGGCCAGAGCGAACCTCCCACCAACAGAAGGACCAACAACAGGGTCACCGCGCCCGCCACCCGAAAGGATGGCCATAGGCGGGTCTGGCGGAGCACCAGGAGCGTCAGGGCTGCGGCTGCGGCCACCACCAGCACCGTCCAGCCGGAGGCGCCGATCCAGCGAGCCGCGCTCCGGGGGGGCGCCCACTCGCTCAGCGCATACCCGGACATCCCCCACTCCAATCCGCCCAGTGGCCATCGCACCCTGACCCACTCCATGACAGCCCATCCTCCCACGGCCCGGACCCACCAGCGGGACGGGGGAAGGGAGGCGCTTTTGACCATCAACACCGCGTAGAGGGCCGGGAATACAGAGAGCACGATCACCGGCGGGATGAAGGCGATGAGCCCCAGTTCGGAGAGCCAGGGCATCAGGAACCCGAAGAAGGAGAGGCCGAAGACAAAGCCGGTCATCGCAGCGCTGAAGACGCCTGCGGAGCGCCGGGTCTGCAGCAGGAACAGGCCAATGGCGGGTACGGTGATCCACCACCAGCCGCGAGGCGGGAAGGCCAGGGACAGACCCGCGCCGGCGAGAGCTGAGAGCAGAACCGGGGCGACGCGTTTTATCAGGGGGTCCACCTACCGGAGAGGCTACCCCGTACCTGGCGAAGGTATTCTGTGCCGGGTGAAATACGATGGCCGCGGTTCGAGCGATCTGGACCTGGCCATGGCCGCGGCTCGCCGCGCTGCGACCCTGTTGAGGGAAGCCTTGGGAAAGAGCGCCGAGGTCGAGTTCAAGGGAGAGGTGGATCCGGTTACCGAAGTCGATCGTCGGGTGGAAGCCGAAGTCCGGCGGATGCTCACGACGCACCGTCCCTGCGACGAGGTGGTGGGAGAGGAAGAGGGTGGGGTCCTCCCGCCCCGAGGTCGGGCGTGGATAATCGATCCCCTGGACGGGACGGTTAATTTCATACACGGATTGGCGCCGGTGAGCGTCTCCCTGGCGCTCTGGGAGGATGGGGACCCCCTGGTGGGAGTGGTCATCGAAGCCGTACACGGTGAGGAGTTCACCGCGGTGCGCGGGGAGGGAGCCTGGCTCAACTCCCAGCCGATATCGGTCAGCTCCCAGGCTGTGCTCTCCCAGGCCCTGGTGGGAACCGGGTTTCCCTACGACCGCCGAGAACGCGCCGGGGAATATGCGGCGTTGGTGGGGGCGGTGCTGGCCGAGTGCCAGGGAATTCGGCGGCGGGGTTCGGCGGCGTTGGATTTCTGCTACGTGGCGGCGGGCCGATTCGACGCCTTCTGGGAGCAGGGACTGGCGGTCTGGGACATGGCTGCGGGGATTCTCATGGTCGAGGAGGCGGGGGGAAAGGTAACCGGCCTGGACGGAGGGAGGGTCCCCTTGGACGGATCCCTGGTGATAGCCACCAACGGGTCGGTTCATGAACAGTTTGGCAAGGTGCTGGCCGGAGCGGTCGGCTGAACGACTCTTGGAGAAGTTATGGGTAATCACGCAGAAGAGATATTCGACTACACGGCGATCACCGTTCCGGTCATAGAGGAGACCGCGTCGCGCGCCATCGACGAAGCGGAACGGTTGCGGTCGGAGGTGTTGAATGCCGGCTCTCCCCGGACCTACGGCAACACCCTGGCTCCCCTGGAAGAGGTGGAGGAGGTGCTCTCCCGGGCCTTTGGCGAAGCCGGTTTCATGGGGTACGTGCACACCGACCCCGAAGTCAGGGCAGCGGGGCACGCCTGTTCGGAGAGAATCTCCAAGTGGCACACCGACCTGGCCTTCGACCCCGGGCTGCATCAGGCGGTGGAGGCGTTTCGGTCCACCGAGCAGGCCGGGAAGCTCACCGGCGAGCACGCCCGCTATCTCGACTTCGTGCGCCGCGATCTCAAGAAGGCGGGACACCACCTACCTGCCGACTCACAGGCTCGCGTAAAGGAGTTGTCCGCCCGAATGATCGAGCTGGGAGTGGCCTTCGCCCGGAACATCGCCGAGTACGAAGACGCCCTGGAGGTCACCCGTGAGGACCTGGAGGGCCTGCCTGACATCTACATCGACTCGTTGCCCCCCGCCGATGAGGAGGGAAGGCTCCGGGTGACGATGGCCTATCCCCATGTGGTCCCGTTCATGGAGAACGCCAGTCGAAGAGACCTGCGGCAATGCTTGGCGAAGAAATTCAGCAATCGGGCGGTGGAGAGCAATCGACCGATCCTCGAGGAGGCGGTGGCCATCCGGATGGAGATCGCCACGCTGTTCGGCGAGCCCTCCTGGGCCCATCACCGACTCTCCGAGCGGATGGCCAAGACTCCCGAGACGGTGGAGGGCTTCTATGACCTGCTACTGGAACCGCTCCAGGAGGCGGGGCGCCGAGAAGTGGCCCGCATAGCGGAGATGCTGGAGTCGGATGGCGAGCAGGGTCCCGTGCAGTCTTGGGACTGGAGGTACTACGACAATCGGATTCGCCGGACCGAGTACGGGGTCGACCAGATGGAAGTGGCCGGGTACTTCCCGCTCGACCGGGTGTTAGAGGGGATGCTGGATCTGACCGGAGAGATGTTCGGCGTCGAGTACCAACGGGTGGAGGCGCCCGTGTGGCACGAGGACGTGATCACCTACGCGGTCTTCGACAAGGCGTCCGGAGAGCACATGTCCAACTTCCACATGGACCTGTTCCCCAGGGAGGGGAAGTTCAGCCATGCCGCCGCCTTCACCCTGGTGAAGGGCCGCCGCCGACCCGACGGCTCCTATCAGAGACCCCGTTCGGCGATAGTGGCCAACTTCACGCCGCCGTCGGAGGGAAACCCCGCCCTTCTGCAGCATTCGGAGGTGCTGACCCTCTTTCATGAGTTCGGCCACATACTCCACCAGGTCCTCACCCGCGCCGAATCCGGCCGCTTCTCCGGATCGACCACGGAGTGGGATTTCGTGGAGGCAGCGAGCCAGATCATGGAGAACTGGACCTGGCAACCCGAGATCCTGGCCCGGTTCGCGTTCCATCACCAGAGTGGAGAGCCCCTCCCCGCCGACCTGTTGGAGAAACTGACGGGCGCCAAGCTGCTGAACATCGCCATCTCCAAGCTTCGCCAGGCCAGCTTCGGTTTGCTGGACATGGCTCTGCATGGTCCCGAACCCGAAAAGGACATCGACGAGATACTGGCGCGTTCCAATGAGGTCTCCCTATTCCCCCTGCAGGAGGGGACCTTCTCGCCGGCCAGTTTCGGCCACCTCATGGCCGGGTACGACGCGGGCTATTACGGGTACCTGTGGTCGGAGGTCTTCGGCGACGACATGTGGCGGCGTTTCGAGGAAGAAGGCATCGCCAACCCGGAGGTGGGAATGGACTACCGCCGCGAGGTGCTCGAGGTGGGCGGCTCCCGCGACGCCATCGAGACGCTCCGCGCTTTCTTGGGCCGAGAGCCCGACAACAGCGCCTTCCTCAACAAGCTGGGGATCGGGAGAGCCTGAGGCTCAGGACTCCACCTCGATACCGCCGAACAGGCACACCCCGGTAAGCGTCAGGCGATCGCCGGAAGCGCCGGCCGGAGGCCTGGACCGCTTGTCCTCCACCCCGCCCAGGAAGTTCGTGGTCTGTATGGCGACGTCCCAGTTGGGAGGGACGCGGAACTCGGCGCCGCCGAACACCGCTGACACGTCCAGGGTGGCCCCGCCATCCGCCAGGCCTGCGTCGGCCAGATTGATCTTTGTGGAGCCGAATATCGAGACTATCTGACCCCCCGACACGTTCCGATCGGTCACTTTACGGCTGGCCGATCCGAAAACGGAGGTGACGTTCACTTCTCCGGGGACGGATTCGTCGCTGACGTATTGTGGATCACGCCGGGAGCGCTTCTTCCTGCGCCAGAAGAGGATTCGCGCTCCGACCAGGATCAGGATGACCGGCCAGAACCTCCAGATGTCCCCGATGGAGTAATCCCAGACGTCCAATGTGCTCAGAAGGAAGAACACCCCCAGGGCGGTTATGAACAGTCCCGAAAGCCAGGATTTCGGCCTCAAGTTCCAGATGCCCGCGGCGATGATGAACACCGGCCACCAGCTTGCCCAGGGGATCTCCCAGTCGGTGAGGTTTCCGACCAGGAAGGCCCCTCCGATGATCACCAGAGCCAGCCCGACCAGAACCCGCCCGCCGCGTCCGGATGTCGTCATGATTTTCTCCTTGGGTCTTGGATCCGTAGGGCAAATTCTAGGCGCACTCCGGGACCGACCGCACGATGAACGCCCCGGCTCCCGGTGGCCCCCGACTGCGCTCCTGCCGGGGTGAGTCGGTGTCCCATTTGGCGAATGAAAGAGTGGCAAAAGTATTTAGTAAAAGTGTTTGACAAATAGGGGCTAGCGCACATACACTCCTTTCCAGACCAGGCGGGAGCCAGTTGCAGCGAGTGCAGGGAACCGGCGAATGGAAACGAAGGAGACATCCGCAGATGCTTGAGGAGTCGGGATCCGGGATGCTCCGGCTGCGTAACGGCCAAGTGGTGTTCGACCGGTTCGTGGAAGCCGGGACCAAACCCATCTCCCGCGCAGAGATCGCCCGCCTCACCGGGTTGTCCAAACCCACGGTGAACACGTTGGTGCTGGACCTCGAAGATGCCGGGGTGGTCAGGTGCAATCCCTCGGCCCAGCCCCAGGGTCGGATCGGCCGGCCGGCTGCTTCCTACGAACTGGTGGCCGATGCAGCGCTCGTGGTGGGAGTCGATATGGGCGCTACCAAGACGATCATCGGGGTCGCCGACCTGCTGGGGGAGGTGATAGCCGCCGAGCAGATCCGGACTCCGGCTGACGCGGTGGCGGCGGTGAACGCAGTGGTGAACGCCACCCGGGGTCTGCTGGAAAGCTTGGGCGAGCGGGGATCGAGGCTGGAAGCAGCCTGCATGGGAGTTCCCGGCGTCTATCGACCCACCCACGACCGGGTGGAAATGGCCCCCAACCTCCCCGGGTTCGTCGACCTGCCGATCAGGGCGGAACTGTCGGACCGGCTCGGGGTAGAGGTGACCATAGAGAACGACGTGAACCTGGCCACGGTCGGGGAGGCCAACGAGATGGCCGGTAAAGGAACAAAGGATTTCGCGGCCATCTCCATCGGCACGGGAATCGGTATGGGGATGGTGATGGAAGGCGCGCTGTACCGGGGCGCCCACGGAGCGGCGGGCGAGATCGGATCGGTCAAGCTGCCTCGGGTGGGCGGCGAGGTGTTTCACGCCCTCACCCTGGAGGACGTCGCTTCGGCGCCTGCCATCAGAAAGCTGTTTCACCGTTCGGTGGAGGCGGGGTGGCGTACCGGCCTGGAAGGAGACGCCGACGTTCCGGCCATATTCTCCGCCGCGGCCCGAGGGGACGAGGCGGCCACCGCGGCCCTCGACATCGCGGCCGACGCCGTTGCCTTCGCCACCTCCTATTTCTGCTGGGTGAACGATCCAACCCTGGTGGTGTTCGGCGGAGGGGTGGGATCGAATCCCATATTCGTCGATGCGGTGCGCGCCCGGATCGGCCGCTACCTGACCGTCATACCCGAGATGGCGCCCTCCACCTTGGGGGGCCGGGCCGCGTTTCTGGGCGCTATCTCCACCGCGCTCGCCAAGGTGCGCAGTTCGCTGGTTGTGAAGCGGCTGGGACGGCGGAGCGAACGATGACAGAACATGCCGCCTCCGTGGCTGCGGCGGTCGACGAGAACGCCCTGGTGAGCCTGGTCAGGGAGGCGGTGAGGATTCCCAGCATCACGCCCGGCGAGGCGGCCATCGCAGAGTGGGTGAGGGACCGGCTGGAAGAAGGCGGATGGAACGAAGTCAGCCTGGTAGAGGTGGAGCCTGGACGGCCCAATGTCCATGCCCGCGCCGGAAATCCCGACGGTGGAGGCCGGTCGTTGGTGGTGGCGGGGCACCTCGACACGGTCCATGCGGATGACTGGACCCAGGAGTGGGCAGGCACCGACCGGGCCGATCCGTTCGGGGCGCACGTCATCGACGGGGAGATATGGGGCCGGGGAGTGACCGACCAGAAGGGAGGGATCTGTTCGGCCATCGAAGCGCTCCGCGCGGTCCAGCGAGCGGGATACCGGCTGGCGGGGTCGGTGACCGGATTGTTCGTCTGCGACGAGGAGTCCGGCCAGCCCGGGAGCGGACTGTCCCTAGGGATGCGGGCAGCGGTGAAGGAGTTGTCGGAAGCGAACCGGAGAGCGCCTGACTTTGCGATCTACACCGAGCCCACAACCGGCGCGATCTACACGGCACAGATGGGTTTTTTGATCGCCGATCTCACCCTGGTGGGAAAGTCGGCCTATTTCGGCACTCCGGAACTGGGGGTGGACGCGCTCAGGGCCGGACACGCCTTGTTGAGCGACTTGTGGGATCACGACCGGACGCTGCGGGCGGGAGAGCCCCATCCACTGCTGGGGGAGCGGTTTCTCCTGGTCACCGGTGTGGAGTCGGGCGGCAACATCGCGGTGCCCGGCCAAATCCGGCTGTCGCTCATCCAGAAGCTTCTGCCCGGCGACGACCTTGACACTGCGGCTCTCGGCGACATCACAGAGCGGGTCTCCGAGCAGTTCGGGGTCAAGCGCGAGGTGGTCTTCTCCGCGTCGAGGGACCATCCCGTGGGAGGCACGCCGGACGAGATCCCAGCCGATCATCCGGCGGTGTCCGAGTTGGCGAGCGCCGTCCGGCGGATCACCGGCCGCCCTCCCCGGATCGAAGGGGCTCCCTACTGGTCGGAGAAGCCGCTTCTCCGTGCAGCCGGCATTCCGGGCGTCTACTTCGCGGCAGGCGACATCGCCACCTGCCATACGCCTTTCGAACGACTGCCGATCGACCAATTCGTCTCTGTAACCCGGACCCTGGCGTACTTCATTGCGGCGTGGTGCGGGATCGAGGAACCAACAGAAAAGGAGGAACCATGAAAAAAAGAACCATGAACCTCAGACGCAATACGTCCGCCCTGTGGCTCGTCACCGGTCTGGTGGCAGTGCTCAGCCTGGTTGCGGCGGCTTGCGGCGACGCCGAGGAGGAAACCACCACTACCCAGGCATCAGCCGCAGCCACCACTACCCAGGCGCCTGCTACGACACAAGCTCCAACTGAACCCGTGGCGCCGGTTACTCAGGGGCCGGGTGGTGAGGAGGCTACTCCGTCGGGTGAGATTGGTTTGAGTGGTGATGAGATTGCGGAGGTGCAGTCTGGGGGGTACACGGCGGCTTTGTTGTGGCATACGGCGGGTGCGTTCACTGATGCGGTGAGCCAGGGCGCTCGGGATGCTTTCGCGGAGTTGGGTGTTGAGGTGATCGCTGAGACCAATGCGCAGTTCGATGCTGCTCAGCAGGCCAATGATGTGGAGACTGTGTTGGCGCAGGATCCTGACATCATTGTCAGTTTGGTGATCGATCCGGTGTCGGGCGCGGAGGCGTTCCGTCCTGCGGTTGATGCCGGTGTGCAGTTGGTGTTCTTGAGCAATGTGCCCGAGGGTTATGTGCATGGTGTTGACTATGTGGGGGTGGTGACCGATGATCTGGCTGCGATGGGTATGGCGGCTGCTGATCTGTTGGCTGATGCGTTGGGTGGCTCGGGGAAGGTGGGTTTCATCTTCCATGACGCTGCCTATTACGTGACGAACCAGCGTGATCAGGCGTTCAAGACTTGGATAGCGGAGCGTTATCCGGGTATTGAGATTGTCTCTGAGCAGGGGTTGGCTGATCCGGCTGCTGCTGAGGAGATCGCTTCGGCGTTGTTGACCCGGAATCCTGATCTGGATGGGATCTATGCGCCGTGGTCGGCTGGTCCGGCTGACGGGGTGTTGGCTGCCTTGCGGGCGGCGGGCGCTTCGGATGTGGCGGTGGTGACCCTGGATCTGGACACCAATGTCTCGCTGGACCTGGTGGAAGGCGGGAACGTCGTGGGTATCGCGGCGGATGAGGCCTACGAGCTGGGACGGACCATGGCGCTGGAAGGCGCTTACGGGCTGTTGGGCAAGGACGCGCCTGCGTTCACGGTGGTGCCGGCTATCAAGGTCACCGCCGACAACATCGTGGACGCCTACCGGCGGTCACTCGCCACCGACCCACCCGCAGAAGTCATGGAAGCACTCGGTGAGTCCGCGCCGATGGCGCCGGTTACTCAGGGGCCGGGTGGTGAGGAGGCTACTCCGTCGGGTGAGAT